>NZ_JAYLVT010000002.1:0-543137 GCF_035818815.1 Cupriavidus sp. SS-3 | reverse complement strand
ACCTCGGGCTGGGCCGCGCACATCATCGAGCAGCGCATCGACAACAAGATCATCCGCCCCAGCGCCAACTACACCGGGCCGGAGAACCTGAAGTTCGTGCCGATCGGCAAGCGCAAGTGAAGCCGGCCCAAGTGAAGCCGGCCCAACAGCGGCGCCGATTATGTAACCAAAGCCCAGAGCACTACGCCGCCCCGGCCAAATCGTAGAGAATAGCGGCGGCAATGATCCCAGCGCCGCCCGCCTGCCGGGGGCACATGACCATAAATCGATTTCAGTATCCGAAAGGCACTCACAAAATGAAACATCTTGTCCTTGCCGCCTGCATCGGCGCCTTCAGCCTGACCACCGCCACCGCCGTGATGGCGCAGGAGCCGGCCAAGAAGACCACCACCAAGAAGAAGTCGTCGACCAAGAAGAAGGCCGCCGCCGGCGCGGCCGCCGCGGCCGGCACCGCTGCGGCGGTGACCCCGAGCGGCGAGAAGTGGCAATGCGAACTGGGCAACAGCCTGTATATCGCCGGCGACATGCTGCGCGACGAAATCCTGACCGTGCACTGGCAAGGCCGCGACTACAAGCTGCCGCGCCAGGCCACGGTGACCGGCGCCGACCGCTACTACGACGCCCGCACCGGCCTGGACCTGGTGGTGATCCCGAGCAAGGCCATGCTGTTCAACAAGAACTTGGGCCAGCGCCTCGCCGACGATTGCCAGAGCGCCGCCATGCAGGCCGGCGCCGCGGCCCCGACCCAGGCCGGCGGCCTGCGCGCGCCGGCCACCACCCCGCTGCTGGTGACCCCGCCGGACGGCCAGACGATTCAGCCCGGAAGCACCCAGCAAACCGCCGCGCCCAAGCAGTAAGCCGTACCGGGGCGCTGGCGGCCGCTGCCTTGCGGCCGCCAGCGCCCTTTTGCCTTGCCGTGCCGGGTGGCGGCGGAGCCGCACCCCGGTTAGAGTATGCAGTTGCAGTGCGCTGCCTGCCTCGGACCGCGGTCAAACGCCGTGGCAGCGCACCGGGGTCTCGATTCAGGTCCGAGCCAATGCCATCGCATCATCCTTCGATCGGAGTACGGCAATGCCCCACAACCTCAAGAACACGCTAAAAGAATTCAGCATCGGCTCTTCCGGCAAGGGCCAGTATTACTCCCTGCCCCAGCTGGGCGAGGCACTGGACCTGGACATCGGCCGCCTGCCGGTGTCGATCCGCGTGGTGCTGGAATCGGTGCTGCGCAACTGCGACGGCAAGAAGGTCACCGAGGAACACGTCCGCCAGCTGGCCAACTGGAAGCCCAACGCCGAGCGCGTCGACGAGATTCCCTTCGTGGTGGCGCGCGTGGTCTTGCAGGACTTCACCGGGGTGCCGCTGCTGGCCGACCTGGCGGCGATGCGCAACGTCGCCGAGAAGATGGGCAAGAACCCCAAGCAGATCGAGCCGCTGGTGCCGGTGGACCTGGTGGTCGACCACTCGGTGCAGATCGACCACTTCCGCGAAAAGAAGGCCCTGGACCTGAACATGCAGCTGGAATTCCAGCGCAACAACGAGCGCTACCAGTTCATGAAGTGGGGCATGCAGGCCTTCGACACCTTCGGCGTGGTGCAGCCGGGCTTCGGCATCGTGCACCAGGTCAACCTGGAATACCTGGCGCGCGGCGTGCACCGCAAGGACGGCGTCTACTACCCTGACACGCTGGTCGGCACCGATTCGCACACCACCATGATCAACGGCATCGGCGTGGTCGGCTGGGGCGTCGGCGGCATCGAGGCCGAGGCCGGCATGCTGGGCCAGCCGGTGTACTTCCTGACCCCGGACGTGGTCGGCGTCGAACTCAAGGGCCGCCTGCGCGAAGGCGTGACCGCCACCGACCTGGTGCTGACCATCACCGAGATGCTGCGCAAGGAGAAGGTGGTGGGCAAGTTCGTCGAGTTCTTCGGCGAAGGCACCGCCAGCCTGGCCCTGCCCGACCGCGCCACCATCGGCAACATGGCGCCCGAATACGGCGCCACCATGGGCTTCTTCCCGGTGGACGAGAAGACCATCGAATACTTCCGCGGCACCGGCCGCACCGACGAGGAAATCGCCGCATTCGAGGGCTATTTCCGGGCGCAGGACATGTTCGGCATCCCCGGCGCCGGCGAGATCGACTACAGCAAGGTAGTGACGCTGGACCTGGCCACGGTGGCGCCGTCGCTGGCGGGCCCCAAGCGCCCGCAGGACCGCATCGAGATCGGCAACGTCAAGAGCACCTTTGCCTCGCTGTTCAGCAAGCCGGTGGCCGAGAACGGCTTCAACAAGGATGCCGCCGACCTGAACCGCAGCTACAGCACCGCCGACGGCATCGAAGTGCGCAACGGCGACGTGCTGATCGCCGCCATCACCTCGTGCACCAACACCTCCAACCCCAGCGTGCTGCTGGGCGCCGGCCTGCTGGCCAAGAAGGCGGTCGAAGCCGGCCTGAGCGTGGCGCCGCATATCAAGACCTCGCTGGCGCCGGGCAGCCGCGTGGTCACCGAATACCTGAAGGCCGCGGGCTTGCTGCCGTACCTGGAAAAGCTGGGCTTCGGCGTGACCGCCTACGGCTGCACCACCTGCATCGGCAATGCCGGCGACCTGACGCCCGAGCTGAACGAGGCCATCACCAGCAACGACCTGGTCGCGGCCGCGGTGCTGTCGGGCAACCGCAATTTCGAGGCCCGCATCCACCCCAACATCCGCGCCAACTTCCTGGCGTCGCCGCCGCTGGTGGTGGCCTATGCCATCGCGGGCAACGTCACGCGCGACCTGATGACCGAGCCGGTCGGCAAGGGCAAGGACGGCCGCGACATCTGGCTGGGCGACATCTGGCCAAGCTCGGACGAAATCCACGCCCTGATGAAGTACGCGATGGACGCCAAGACCTTCAAGGGCAACTACGAGCAGGTCAAGAAGCCGAGCAAGCTGTGGGGCGCGATCCAGGGCACCAAGGGCCAGGTCTACGACTGGCCCCGCTCCACCTATATCGCCGAGCCGCCCTTCTTCCAGGACTTCAGCATGGAGCCGTCGGCGACCTCGGCGAGCGTGCGCGGCGCGCGCGCGCTGGGCATCTTCGGCGATTCGGTGACCACCGACCATATCTCGCCGGCCGGCTCGATCAAGGACACCTCGCCGGCGGGCAAGTACCTGCTGTCGCACGGCGTGCTCAAGGCCGACTTCAACAGCTACGGCTCGCGCCGCGGCAACCATGAGGTGATGATGCGCGGCACCTTTGCCAACGTGCGCATCAAGAACCTGATGATCCCGCCGACGGCGGACGGTGCGCGCGTGGAAGGCGGCATCACCATCCACCAGCCCACCGGCGAGCAGATGTCGATCTATGACGCGGCGATGAAGTATGTCGCCGAGGGCACGCCCACGGTGGTGTTCGGCGGCGAAGAATACGGCACCGGCTCGTCGCGCGACTGGGCGGCCAAGGGCACGCAGCTGCTGGGCGTGAAGGCCGTGATTGCGCGCAGCTTCGAGCGCATCCACCGCTCCAACCTGGTCGGCATGGGCGTGCTGCCGCTGCAGTTCAAGGGCGCCGACAGCGCCCAGACGCTGGGTATCACCGGCAACGAGACCTTCGACATCGAAGGCATCGAGGGCGACCTGAAGCCGCAGCAGGACGTGGTGCTGGTGATCAAGCGCGCCAACGGCGACGTGCAGCGCGTGCCGGTGCTGCTGCGCATCGATACGCCGATCGAGGTCGACTACTACAACCACGGCGGCATCCTGCCGTTCGTGCTGCGCCAGCTGCTGGCCGCCTGAGCGCCATCAGCGCCATCCGCGCCAACGACGCCGCCCGTCCCGTCCTTTCCAGGTCCGGGGCAGGCGGCGTTTTTTCATTGGCGCTTGCGACTCGGGCATCACCTGCGGGCCCGCGCATCGCGTGTAAGTTTGACGCAAGCCATGGCTGTCAAACTGTGTCGCACAAGAACGCGGCCGAACGACCGCAAGCCGGACCCCGGCATCACCCAGAACCAGGAGACACCATGGTCAAGATCCTCATCGCATTCATCGTGGTCGCCGGCGCGGCCCTCTACCTGCTGACCAAGGGCGGTAGCGACGTTTCCATTTCCGGCGAATCGCACAGCGTCGAGAGCCATGCACCCGCGGCCCCGGCAGCGTCCGCGGCCCCCGCCCCGGCCGAGAAATAATCGTCGCGCAGGCAGCAGCATCCACATCGACCGCACGCATATAGCGGTCTCCCTGTCAACGCAACGAGTAGAATACCGTTTTACGCAAAAAACGGACGGTTTCTTTCTATGGCAGGTTTTCGCCCCAAGGCTTCCCCGCGACTCTCTCCCGACGCCGAGCGTCTGGTGGCCGATGCGCTCGCCCTCGACGCATCGGGCAGCCGCATGGAAGACGGATACTGGGAGCGGCGGCTTTCGCAGCGCCTTGGCCGCCTGCTGAAGAACGGTAGCCAGACCGCGCTCGACGCGGCGCTGGAGCACCTGTTCAAGCACAATGCCGACGCCTCCGACGTGCTCGCCGAGCAGGCCGAGACGCTGGCCGAATCCGCCTCGATCGAGGTCGACGGCCAGCACTATGACGCGCTGCTGATCGCCGCGCCGATCCTGGCGCACACCCGCTACGCGATCCCGTCCGGCACGCTCAAGCCCGAACTGGCGCAGACCCTGGCGGTGCACCTGCAGGCACATGTGCTCGCCAACGGCACCAAGGTCGCGCTGTCGCCCTACCTGTACAGCATCGACCAGCTGCCGCGCACGCACAGCGACACCTTCGCGCTGACACACAAGCTGGCCGCGGCCGCCCTGGCCGGCGCGGTGCCCAAGGTCGACCTGCGCGACCTGCCCGAGACCGCGCCGATCCTGGCCGATCCGCGCTACCTGCTGGCGGTGGTGGTGGCGCCGCGCGAACAGGCGCTGTTCCGCTGGCAGGAAGACGCCAAGGACCATCACGCCGAGCGCTCGACCTGCCTGGAACAATGGCGCAGCCAGGTGCAGCCTTCGGTAGCGCTGCTGCTGCCGGGCTGCGAGTTCGAGCTGCTGCTGCCGGACGCGTTCTTCCTGTCCTGCCGCGAATCCGACAAGAGCATCCGCCCGCTGACCGTGCGCGCCGCCGTCAACTACCTGTGCGGCACGCTGGACATCTCCGCGGGTCAACTGGCCGCGGTGGTGGCCGCCTTCGGCGAGGAAGTGGTCGAGGAATACCGCGTCGGCTTCACCATGCGCGGCGAGAAGGATGTGATCTACGGCATCGTCTGGCCGGTCTACGGCCGCGAAGCCGGCGAGGTCGATGCCGACGAAAAAGGCAATCCGCTCGAGCAGATCTGCGAGGAACTGCGCAATGCCGGCGTCGAGGACATCTTCCGCCACGCCGCGCTGTTCGATCCGGAATACTGCGAAGACTGCGGCACGCCGCTGTACGCCGACCGCAACGGCGAGATCGTCCACGCCGAGCTGCCGGAAGACGCGCCGACGCA
Source organism: Cupriavidus sp. SS-3 (assembly GCF_035818815.1). NCBI lineage: Bacteria > Pseudomonadati > Pseudomonadota > Betaproteobacteria > Burkholderiales > Burkholderiaceae > Cupriavidus > Cupriavidus sp. SS-3. Next base: position 537,679 of record NZ_JAYLVT010000002.1, on the reverse strand, counting down.
GCAGCCGCTGTTCCACTAAGCGCGCTGGCAGCGAGCCAGGCAGCGAAACGGCCCGCACTGCGGGCCGTTTTTCATCGTGCGTTCAGCCGGGCTGCCGCTCGCTGACGCAGCGCCACAAGCCATGGCCCGAGGCCGCGTACTTGCGCTCGAACGGCGTCATCGGCTGCGCCGGCGCCCAGGCCTCGATCCGCGCCGGCCGTCCCGCCAGTTCCAGCGCCTGCGCGAACTCGTCGATATAGATGCGCCAGTTGCTGCGGCACTCGAGGTAGTCGCCGCACGCCGCCAGCGCCGGGAACACCGCGTGCCCTTGCCAGCGCCGCCCCAGGTGGCCGATTTTCGGCCACGGGTTCGGGTACAGCACGTAGTGGCGCGCCACCGGCACCGCATCCGCCTGCAGCAGCCGCCAGACATCGACCAGATCGGCGCGGGCCCAGCAGAAATTCGCCGGCATCGGCGCGTCGCCCCACCAGTCCTTGCCGGCGGCCAGGCGCTTTTCGGACTGGTCGACGCCGATGACGAAATGGCCGGGGAACTGCGTGGCCAGGCGCAGCGTGCTTTCGCCGACGCCGCAGCCGGCATCGAGGATCAGCGGCGCGCCGCCAGCCTGCTGCCAGCGCTGCAGCGCCGCGGCCAGCTCGCGCCGGCTGGGCTCGCCGATGGGCTTGCGGAACGGCTCGGCCAGGTGGCGCGCGACGCGCGCGACCAGGTGTTCATGGACATCGGACTGCGCCGAGACGATGGTGCGGGAATTGGCGAACATGGACGCCATTTTACCGGGCAGCCCTGCCAGCAAGGCTGCAACCATGCCACTTTAGCGGCACAATGCGGGACAAACCCGTCTGAGAACCCGTCCGCGACCGCGCGGACCCGTACGAGGAGCCTGCCCGATGACCATGATCCACGCCCTGCCGCCGCAACGTCCGCCGCGCCGCCGTGCCACTCCCGCGCGCCGCGCGGTGCTCCGTGCCGCCGCGGCGCTCGTCTTCGGCAGCGCCGCCTTCACCCTGCTGCCGGCCGGCGCCGCGCATGCCGAAGACCTGCGCATCGGCCTGGCCGCCGACGTCACGTCGATGGATCCGCACTGGAACAATGCCGGTCCCAACAACGCCATTGCCCTGCACGTGTTCGAGTCGCTGGTGTTCATGGACAAGAACGCGCGCTACATCCCCGGGCTGGCGCTGTCGTGGAAGCCGGTCAACGCCATCACCTGGGAAATCAAGCTGCGCCCCAACGTGAAGTGGCACGACGGCTCGCCCTTTACCAGCGAAGACGTCAAGGCCTCGCTGGAGCGGCCGGAGAAGCTGGTCAACAGCCCGGGCTCGTTCACCAGCTACACCAAGCCGATCGCCCGCATCGACACGCCCGACCCGCTCACCGTGCGCCTGACCATGAGCGTGCCCAACTACGCCAACCTGGCCAATGACCTGAACAGCGTGCCGATCATGCCGAAAAAGATCGCGGCCACGCTGACGCAGAACGATTTCGACTCCGGCAAGGCCATGATCGGCACCGGCCCGTTCAGGTTCGTGCGTTTTGCGCGCGGCCAGGAAATCGTGATGGCGCGCAATCCCGACTACTGGGGCCCGAAGCCCGAGTGGGACCGCGCGGTGTTCCGCATCATCACCGACAACGGCGCGCGCAGCGCCGCGCTGCTGGCGGGCGATGTCGACGTGATCGAGAGCGTGCCCTCGGCCGACGTCGCCAAGCTCAGGCAGAACCCGAAGTTCAAAATCGAGCAGCAGGTGTCGTGGCGCACCGTGTTCTGGCAGATGGACCAGTCGCGCGACAACCCGCCCTTTGTCACCGACAAGGCGGGCAAGCCGCTGGGCAAGAATCCGTTCAAGGACGGGCGCGTGCGCGCCGCGGTCAGCAAGGCGCTGAACCGCGACGCCATCGTCAGCCGCATCATGGAGGGGCTGGCGGTGCCGGCCTCGTCGATCGTGTCGCCGCAGATCTTCGGCCATCCCGGCACCAAACCCGACGCCTACGACCCGGAAGGCGCGAAGAAGCTGCTGGCCGCGGCGGGCTACCCGGACGGTTTCGCCCTGACGCTGCACGCCACCAACAACCGCTACCTGAACGACGCCGCGGTGGCGCAGGCCACCGCCAGCATGCTGACCCGCATCGGCATCCAGACCAGGGTGGAAACCATGCCGGTGGCGGCCTACTTCACGCGCGCGCGCCAGGGCGAGTTTGCCTTCCAGATGCTGGGCTGGGGCTCGGCCGCCGCCGACGTGGCGCTGCGCTCGATCACCGGCACGCCCAACCCGAAGACCGGCTACGGCACCTGGAACTGGGGCAAGTACAGCAACCCGCAGCTGGACCAGCTGATCGAGAAATCGCTGACCACGGTCAGCAGCGACAAGGCGCGCGAGGACAACGCGCGCGTCGCGGCAAAGTTCGCTCTGGCCGACCACGCGATCATTCCGTCGCACAGCCAGCTGGCGATGTGGGCGATGAAGAAGGGTCTGAAGTACGAGGCGCGCACCGACGAGTGGTCGCTGGCGCAGTTCTTTCACAAGGAGTGAAGGCGTCCGCGCGCCGAGGGTTTTCTCCTCTCTCCCGCTTGCGGGGGAGAGGTGCTTAAATCATCAACCGCTCTTCCTGCCGTGCATTGGCCGCGCGCAGCTTCTTCACCCAGTCCCGCGCCGGCAGCCCGGTGGTGCCCTCGACCACGTCGGCGCGCGCTTCCAGCACGTCCCACGCCACATCGATTTCCGGCCCGTTGAAGGCCAGCGCGATGATGTTGCCGTCATGCACTTCCGGAAACACCAGCACGCGGTTGTCGAAGGCATCGCAGATGCGCTCGATGTTCTTCGGAAAGCTGTCGTGGTCGCCGAACAGGTTGATCGTCATCACACCCGGCGCCTTCAGCGTGCGGCGGCAGGCGCGGTAGAACGCGGTGGTGTCCAGCACCGGGCCGCGCGCGGTGGCGTCGTACAGGTCGACCTGCAGCACGTCGACGGCGCCGGCGTGGGCGCCGTCCATCACGTAGTCCCAGGCGTCCTGCTCGCGCACGGTCAGCCGTGCGTCGTCCTCGCGCAGGCCGAACATGCTGCGCCCGGCGACGATCACGGCGGGGTTCAGCTCCACCGCGGTCACCCGCGCGCGGCTGAACTGGCGATGGCAGAACTTGGTCAGCGCCGCGGCGCCCAGGCCCAGCTGCACCACGTGGAATTCATCGACCGACGGCGACAGGAACAGCAGCCAGGCCATCATCTGCTGCGCGTATTCCAGCTCGATCGCATCCGGCTTGCGCAGGCGCATCGCGCCCTGTACCCACTCGGTGCCGAAGTGCAGGTAGCGCACCCCTTCCATTTCCGAGAACGTCACCGGCGCGAAGCGCGGCGTCATGCGTTTTTCTTCGCGGGCTGGCGCCTCGCCACGGGTGCGGGTGCCGCGGGCCGGACGGCGCGAGGCCACGGCTTCAATCGATTTGCGTTTCAGTAGGGTCATGTCGTCGAGAAAGGCATTCGCCGCCCACGCCGAGGCGATGGAGGCGATGGGAACGAACGCGGATTTACCTGGCCAGCGCCGCCTGCGCGCGCTGCAGCCAGGCGCGGTTGTGGTCGCGGGCGTGGCGCGGCCAGTGGCGGGCGTCGTGGACGATTTCGGCATACAGCCGCTGCGCGCGCTCGCGGTCGGCCGGGTCGGGCTGGGCCGCCAGCCAGTCGGCGAACAGGCAGCGCGGCGCGGCGTCGCTGGCGCTGGTCAGCGCCTGCTCGAAGGCGGCGCGCGTGCCGGCCGCGCCGGTGGCGGCCAGGGCTTGCGCGTACAGCAGGGCCGGCTCCGGCTGCTGGCGGGCGCGCGGCTGGGCCGCGAACAGCTTCTCCAGCGTCGCTAGCGCGCCGGGCGCATCGCCGGTGGCGAACTGCGCCTGCGCCAGGCCCTGCAGCAGCGCGGGATCGGTCGCGAACGGGCCGTTGGCGGCCGCCTGGTAGTGCTGCAGCGCCTCGGCCGGCTCGCCGGCGGCCAGCAGCGCCGCGCCCAGGCGCATGCGGTGCGCCACCGTCGGGGCCCGATCGAAATCCGAGCGGGCCTCGCGCACCGCGCGGTTGGGATCGACCAGCTGCGTGATGGCGCGCGTCGCCGCGCGCGCCCCGCGCGACTGGCGCAGCTCGGGCAGGTAGATCGCAAAGAAATAGACCACGCTGCCGAGGCCCGGGAACAGGAACAGGATCAGCAGCCAGTACATGTTCTGGTGCGTGCGCACCGCGTGCACGGCAAAGAACAGTGCAACGATGATATGGATGCTGATGCCGAAAATACGCATAGGGAAATCACCTTTGAAACCACGGCGGGCGCGCCAGCCGCCGGCATTGTGACAGAAAGGCGCGGCGGCGGCCCGGGCGCGGGCGCCGCATAGGGTTGCAAACGGGGCTGCGGACAGGCCCTCAGGATGCCAGAAGCGCCTCGCGCCGGCAAAAAAGCGGCCCCGGCAGCGCCGGTTTTGCAACCGGTGCCCGCCAGGGCCTGCTGCTTGACGCGCGTCGCCGTGCTAGCGATAGACCAGCACCGGGATCTTGCTGTGCGTCAGCACCTTCAGCGTCTCGCTGCCGATCAGCATGCCCTGGATGCCGCGCCGCCCGTGCGATGCCATCACGATCAGGTCGCAGCCCTTGTCCTCGGCGGTCTTGATGATGGCTTCGTAGGGATGGTCGTTGACGGCGTAGGCGGTGTCGCACGGCACGCCCGCCGCGCTGGCTTCCTCGGCGCGCTCGCGCAGGTACTGCGTGGCGCCCGCCGCGGCTTCCTTGACGTAGGTTTCGCGGGTGTCCTCCAGCATCTCGACCTGGTAGGTCAGCACGTGGTAGTTCGGACAGACCCGCACCGCGGTGGTACGCGCCCCCATGTCCCGCGCCAGCGCGAGCGCCTTGCGGAACGCCGATTCAGACAGGTCGGAGCCATCGACCGCCAGCAGCAGATGCTTGAACATGATTGCCTCCTTGCCGCATGTTTGCCGGCTCAGGCAACTCACTTCCGATGCATTCGCGCCATGCGTCAGAAAGTGCGAGCCCGCAAGGCGCACAAGGAGCGGCCGATACTCCCGGTTTGGAATCATGGGCCAGCCCGATTCCAGTATAGGTGCGCGATCGCCCACGACAATCCGGAACGCGTCACTTCCAGGCAGGCCGATTCCATACGCGCAATGCCGGCAGCGAGCCCCTCAGTCCAGCAGGCTGCGCCATAACGAAAGCTTCTGCTCGAAGCTGCGCGCGGCATGCGCCGGGCTGGACGAGGGCAGCACCACGGTCTCGTAGCCCTGCGCGGCGAACTGCGGCGCAAAGCGGCCTGAGGTGCCGCCGTTGAAGCCGATGCGCCGCAGCGACGGCGCCAGCGCGCGCAGGCGCGTGAAATCGTTGGCCTGCGGATAGCGGATATTGCTGTCCAGGCTGCCTTCGCGCTGGCACGCGCCCAGCACGTCCCACACGCCGATGCGATGCGCCAGCAGCCGCACCAGCCGTTCGGCATAGGGCAGCTCCGCCAGCGGCTCGCCGGTCAGCGCGCCCAGCAGCGGCCAGAACTGGTTGCGCGGATGGGCGTAATACTGGCGCGCGGCGAGCGACGCGGCACCGGGAAAGCTGCCCAGCACCAGCACGCGGGTGTGGGCGTCGATGACGGGGGGCAGGCCCTGGTGGAGGTCGGGTTGAGGCGGGAACGTGTCGGGCATGGCAAGAACGCAGGGGCCTGCTGACAGTGCAAAAACTGCGATTGTTGTCTCCCCTCTCCCGCAAGCGGGAGAGGGGAGCAAACCAGCGGTGTGCAAGGCCGAATCGCGTCCGCTCAGGCCAGCAGCTTGTTCACGCGCTGGACGTAGGCTGCCGGGTCTTCCAGCATGCCGCCTTCGGCCAGCAGCGCCTGGTCGAACAGCACCTGCAGGCGGTCGCTGAAGGCATCCCCTTCCGGCAGGTCCCGCAGCTTCTTCACCAGCGCGTGCTCCGGGTTCAGTTCCAGGATCGGCTGGGCATCCGGCGCCTTCTGGCCGGCCTGCTTGAGCAGGCGCTGCAGGTAGCCGCTCATGTCGCCCTCGTCCGAGACCAGGCACGATGCCGATGCAGTCAGGCGCAGCGTCACGCGCACGTCCTTGGCCTTGCCGGCCAGCACGGCCTTGGCGCGCTCGACCACGTCCTTCCAGTCGGCTTCGGCCTTTTCCTGCTCGGCCTTTTCGGCCTCGTCGGCCAGCTTGCCCAGGTCGAGGTCGCCGCGCGCCACCGACACCAGCTCCTTGCCGTCGAATTCGCGCAGGAACGACAACATCCATTCATCGACACGGTCGGTCAGCAGCAGCACTTCGATGCCCTTCTTGCGGAACACTTCCAGGTGCGGGCTGTTCTTCGCGGCGGACCAGGTGTCGGCCGTGACGTAGTAGATCTTGTCCTGCCCTTCCTTCATCCGCCCGACATAGGCGGCCAGCGACACGTTCTGCTCGGCGGTGTCGTTATGGGTCGAGGCGAAGCGCAGCAGCTTTGCCACGCGCTCCTGGTTGGCCTGGTCTTCGCCGGCGCCTTCCTTCAGCGCCTGGCCGAATTGCTGCCAGAAGGTGTCGTACTTGGCGCGCTCGGCTTCGTCCTCGCTGTCGGCCATCGATTCCAGCATCGACAGCACGCGCTTGGTGCAGCCCTCGCGGATCGCCTTGACGTCGCGGCTCTCCTGCAGCAGCTCGCGCGACACGTTCAGCGGCAGGTCGGCGGAATCGACCACGCCCTTGACCCAGCGCAGGTAGCCCGGCAGCAGCTGCTCGGCGTCGTCCATGATGAAGACGCGCTTCACGTACAGCTTGAGCCCGGCCTTGTGGTTGCGGTCCCACAGGTCGAACGGCGCGCGCGCCGGGATGTACAGCAGCTGGGTGTATTCGCTGCGGCCTTCGACGCGGTTGTGGGTCCACGCCAGCGGCGCCTCGTTGTCATGCGCGATGTGCTGGTAGAAGGCGGTGTACTGCTCGTCGGTGATGTCGGACTTGGCGCGGGTCCACAGCGCGCTGGCCTGGTTCACGCTCTCCCACTCGTCGGTGCGCTTGTAGCTGCTGGCTTCCGCATCCCATACTTCCTTGGGCATGCGGATCGGCAGCGAGATATGGTCCGAGTACTTCTGGATGATGCTCTTCAGGCGCCACGCCGACAGGAAATCGTCCTCGCCCTCGCGCAGGTGCAGCGTGATGGTGGTGCCGCGCTCGGTGCGCGCGATCGCGTCGACGGTGAACTCGCCGTCGCCGGTGCTTTCCCAGCGCACCGCCTCCTCGGCGCCCAGGCCAGCGCGGCGCGTTTCCACGGTGACCTTGTCGGCGACGATGAAGGCCGAATAGAAGCCCACGCCGAACTGCCCGATCAGCGCCGCGTCCTTCTGCTGGTCGCCGGACAGCTGCTGGAAGAATTCCCTGGTGCCCGAACGGGCGATGGTGCCGAGGTTGCGGATGGCCTCGTCGCGGCTCATGCCGATGCCGTTGTCGGTGATCTTCAGCGTGCGTGCCTGCGCATCGGCCTCGATGCGGATGGCCAGGTCGGCGTCGTTCTCGAGCAGGGACGGATTCGCGATCGCCTCGAAGCGCAGCTTGTCGGTGGCGTCCGAAGCATTCGAGACCAGCTCGCGCAGGAAAATTTCCTTGTTGCTGTACAGCGAGTGGATCATCAGGTGCAGCAGCTGCTTCACTTCCGCCTGGAAGCTCATCGTCTCGTGCGGTGCGGTCATGGTTCTCCTCTTGAAAACAGGCGAATCTGGATAGGTTGGCTGGCCACCGGGGCCGTGCCGGCAAAAATAGGGACGCCCGGGCCATTTTCAAGACCCGGGGGGCGCGCCGGGCGCTCGGCTACAGCCGCTCGAGCTGCCGCGCCAGGAAGCGCAGCATGTCCGGATCGCCGCTGCTGGCGACGTTGAAGCGCATCCAGCCGGACGGCATCTGCGACGGCGAAAACAGGCTGCCCGGGGCGAACAGGTAGCCTTCTTCATGGCCGGCGGTGGTGATGGCGTTGGAATCACGGCCGGTGTCGGCCCACAGGTACATGCCGGCATGCTGGCCGGGGAACAGGCGCAGGCCCAGTCGTTCCAGCTCGCGCCGGGTCTCGTCGCGGGCGCGGTCGAGCCGGGTGCGCACGCGCTCGACGTGCTTGCGGTAATGCCCTTCGGTCAGCACCTTGTACAGCACCCGCTCGTTGATCTCGGGCGTGGCCAGCCCGGCCAGCAGCTTGCCGTCGGTCAGCGCCGCGGCCGTCTCCGGATGCGCCGCGACAAAGCCGACGCGCAGGTTGGCCGCCAGCGTCTTGGAAAAGCTGCCCAGGTAGATCACCCGGCGCAGCTGGTCCAGGCTGGCCAGCCGGGTGGCGGCGTGGCCGGGCGGGCACAGATCGCAGTAGATGTCGTCCTCGACGATCAGGAAGTCGTACTGCTCGGCCAGGCGCAGCAGCTGGAACGCCTTGGCGGCCGACAGCGAGGTGCCGGTCGGGTTGTGCAGCACCGAGTTGATGACGAACAGCCGGGGCCGGTGCGCCTGCACGATGCGCTCCAGCGCCTCCAGGTCCGGGCCCTCCCCGGTATAGGGCACGCCGATCACCTGCGCCCCCTGCGCGGCAAAGCGGCCGAACATCACGAACCATGCCGGGTCGCCCACCAGCACCGCGTCGCCGGGCTGCAGGTAAAGCCGGGCGATCAGGTCGAGTGCCTGGGTGATGCCCGAGGTCAGCACGATCTGCTCGGCGCCGGCGCGGATCTCCAGTTCTTCCAGCCGGGTGCGCAACTGCTGGCGCAGCGGCAGGAAGCCCTGCGGGGTGCCGCTGGCCAGGAAATGGTTGCCGGGCTGGCGGCCGAGCCCGCGCAGCGCGCTGGCGATCAGCTCGCCGTCGAGCCAGTCGTTGGGCAGGAAGCCCAGTCCCGGCGCCTTGTGTGCCTCGGCGGTATGGAACATGCTGCGCAGCAGCCAGGTCACGTCGATCTTGCGCGCCGCCGGCGCGTCGCGCGAGACCGGCGCCGCCGGCGCGGCCGGGGCCCGCTCGCGCACGTAGAAGCCCGAGCCCCGGCGCGATTCCAGGTAGCCCAGCGCCACCAGCCGCTCGTAGGCCTCGACCACGGTGAAGCGCGAGATGCCCTTCTCCTGCGCCAGCTGGCGGATCGACGGCATGCGCATGCCGGCGCGGAACACGCGCTCGTCGATGCGCATGCGGGCCCATTCGGTCAGCTGCTCGACCAGCGTCATCTGCGCCGACGGCACCGGGTCCGGCAAGCGCGCGGTGGACGGCAGCGCCAGCTGCAGCGCGCGCGCGGCTGCGGCGCCGGCTGGGGCTTGCGCGCCGCCTCGGCTATCCTTCTCGCGGGCCACGGCGGCGCTGACGCCGCCGGCGTCGCCCTTGCTGGATGGGGCATCCATGTGCTGCTCCTGCAACTGTACTGAAGACGATCCGCTGAACTGTACCGGTACTGTACCGAGTACCTTGTCTACCATCAAGCCAAGATGAAGCTAGCTCTCGATCACCTCGTCGTTGCCGCCCCCGACCTCGACACCGGCACCGACTACGTTGCCGGCGTGCTGGGCATTGCGCCCCAGGGCGGCGGCGCGCATGCGGCCATGGGCACGCACAACCGCGTGCTGGGCCTGTTCGGCGGCATCTACCTGGAAGTCATCGCGATCGATCCGACCGCTCCGGCGCCGGCACGGCCGCGCTGGTTCGGCCTGGACAGCGAAGCGCTCCGGCAGCGCCTGCGCGATGGCCCGTTCCTGCTGCACTGGGCCGCGCGCGTGGAACGGCCCGCCGACATTAGCCGCTGGCAGGCCCAGTATCCCGAACGCATCGCCCCGGTCATCCCGATGAGCCGCGGCAGCCTGCACTGGCGCATCACCGTACCCGCCGACGGCAGCCTGCCGGCCTGGCCGGGCGAAGCCGGCAGCGCCGGCGACGGCGCGCTGCCCAGCCTGATCCAGTGGGACGTGACCCCTGCCCCCGGCGCCAGCCTGCCGCGGCAGGACCTGGCGCTGCGCCGGCTGTGCGCGCGCCACCCGCGCGCCGAGCTGCTGCGCCAGGGGCTGGCATGGCTGGGTGCCGACCACCTGCTCGCGGTGGAGCAGGACGACGGCCCGCCCGGACTGATTGCCGAGATCGAAACCGCGCAGGGCATCCGCACCCTGCGCTAGCCGTCCCCACAACAAGCCCCAAGGAGCCCCCGATGTCCGCCACCCGCAAGCGTTTCGACGAATACCCGTACCTCGACCACTGCGCCGCCACCGTGGTGGCCGCCAGCGCCGAGGGCATCGAGCTCGACGAGACCGTGTGCTACGCGCGCAGCGGGGGCCAGGCCGGCGACACCGCCACGCTGACGCTGGCCGACGGGCGCACCGTGGCCATCGTCGACACGGTCTACGCCGACGACCGCCGCCGCATCCTGCATGTTCCGGCCGCCGGGGCGCCGCTGCCGCGCGTCGGCGAGCGCGTCACCGTGGCGATCGACTGGGACCGCCGCCACCGGCTGATGCGCCTGCATACCTGCCTGCACCTGCTGGGCTCGCTGATCCCGGTGCCGGTGACCGGCTGCGGCATCTCGCCGGACAGCGCGCGCATCGACTTCGACCTGCCCGAATCCACGCTCGACAAGGCCGACCTGAGCGAGCGCCTGAACGCGCTGATCCGCGCCAACACCGCGGTGCGCACCACCCTGATCACGCCGCAGGAACTGGCCGCGCAGCCCGACCTGGTGCGCACCATCGGCGCCGCGCCGCCGGCGGGCACGGCCAGCATCCGCATCATCGAGATCCCCGGGGTCGACCGCCAGCCGTGCGGGGGCACGCACGTGGCCAACACCGGCGAGATCGGCGCGGTGGTGGTGACGAAGATCGAAAAGAAGAGCCGCACCAACCGGCGCGTGGCGGTGGCGTTCGCATGACCGCTTCGGCACTGCTCACGGACCTGCTCACCGGCCTGAGCACGGCGCAGTTCGCGGCGCTGCTGACGCTGCTGACGGTCGGCCTGTTCACACCCGGACCCAACACCACCATCGCCGCGGTGAGCGGGGCCAACTTCGGCCTGCGCGCGACGCTGCCGCATTGCGTCGGCGTCGCCTTCGGCTTTGCCAGCATCCTGGCGCTGTGCGCGCTGGGCGTGGGTGCGCTGGTGCTGGGCCAGCCCGCGCTGGCCGCCGCCGTGCACGCGGCCGGCGTGGCCTACCTGCTGTGGCTGGCGTGGAAGATCGCGCGCAGCACCGCGCTGGCCGAAAAGCAGGTGCTGCGCCCGCTCAGCGTGTGGCAGTCGGCGGCGCTGCAGTACGCCAATATCAAGGCGTGGATGCTGGCGCTGGCGGTGGCGGCCTCGTACATGGCGGGCGCGGCGTCGCCGGTGCAACGCGTGCTGCTGGTGTGCGGCGTGTTTGGCGTGCTGGGCTTCGTCAGCAACGGCGTCTATGGCGCGGTGGGCGCGTCGCTGCGGCAGTGGCTGCAGCACGGCCAGCGCGTGCGCTGGTTCAACCGCGCCATGGGCGCGGCGCTGGCGCTGACGGCGCTGTGGATTGCGGTCGGGGCCCGCCCCGGCGTGCCCGCGGCAGCCTGACCCGCGAGTTCAACACCCTGACAACACCGAGGCCAATCATGCCCGCCAGCCGCCCCGCTCCGCCAACACCCTTGTCATCGACGACACCCCCGGCTGCTGCCGTGCCGGCCTCCGGCGGCATGCTGCTGGGCCTGGTCGGCGTGGCGATCTTCAGCCAGACCCTGCCGTTCACGCGCATGGCGGTGGCCGAACTGGACCCGATCTTCGTCGCGCTGGCGCGGGCCGTGCTGGCCGCGCTGCTGGCGCTGGCGCTGCTGGCCTGGCGCGGCGCGCTGCGCGCGGGCCGGCGCCCGCGCGGCGGGCAATGGACGCGGCTGGCCGTGACCGCGCTGGGCGTGGTGGCGGGCTTTCCGCTGTTTTCCTCGCTGGCCATGCGCGAGGTGCCGGCCAGCCACGGCGCCATCGTGATCGGGCTGCTGCCGCTGGCCACCGCGGTGTTCGCCGCGTGGTTCGGACGCGAGCGGCCGTCGCCGGCGTTCTGGCTGTCGGCGCTGGCCGGCAGCGCGCTGGTGGTCGGCTTTGCCGTGTGGCAGGGGGCCGGCGGCCTGCAGCATGCCGACTGGTTCCTGTTCGGCGCGGTGCTGCTGGGCGCCCTGGGCTATGCCGAGGGCGGCAAGCTGTCGCGCGAGCTGGGCGGGCTGGAAACCATCAGCTGGGCGCTGGTGGTATCGCTGCCGGTGCTGGTGCCGGTGGTGGCCTGGCTGACGCTGCGCGACCTGCCGGCGATCGCCGCGGCGTCGCCGCGGGCCTGGGGCGGCATGGCCTATGTTTCGGTGTTCTCGATGTTCGTGGGCTTCCTTTTCTGGTACGCCGGCCTGGCAAAAGGCGGCGTGGCCCGCGTCGGCCAGATACAATTGCTGCAGCCGTTCCTGACGCTGGCGGGCGGCGCGCTGATCCTGTCCGAGCCGCTCGACGCTGCCACCATCGCCTTCGCGGTGGCGGTGATTGCCGTCGTGGCCCTGGGCCGCCGCGCCGCCGTGCAGCAATCCGCACCTGCCCCGGAACCCTCACCGATCCTTCCCGGACGCATTCACTGACTGGAGCCTACATGTCCCAAACCTCGGTCTACGATACCCTTGCCCGCCTCGGCATCGAACTGCCGGCCGTCAGCGCCCCCGCCGCCGCCTACGTGATGGCCGCGCAGACCGGCAACACCGTGTTCCTGTCCGGCCATATCGCGCGCAAGGACGGCAAGGTCTGGACCGGCAAGCTGGGCCAGGAGATCGACACCGAAACCGGCAAGGCCGCCGCCCGCGCCGTCGCCATCGACCTGCTGGCGACGCTGCATGCGCATGTCGGCGACCTGAACCGCGTCACCCGCATCGTCAAGGTGATGAGCCTGGTCAATTCGACCACCGACTTCACCGAGCAGCACCTGGTCACCAACGGCGCCTCCGAGCTGCTGGCCGAGGTCTTCGGCGACAAGGGCAAGCACGCGCGCAGCGCCTTCGGCGTGGCGCAGGTGCCGCTGGGCGCGTGCGTCGAGATCGAACTGATCGCCGAAGTGCAGGGCTGAAGCTTTATCGTTGACTGAGCGGCCGGCCGTTGCCGTGCCGCTCTCCCAAGAATCACCGCAGACTAGAGACACATCATGAAATGGGCCATTTCCCGCCGGGCGCAGCAACTCACCAGCTCGGCCATCCGCGAAATCCTTAAGGTCACCGAGCGTCCGGAAGTCATTTCGTTCGCCGGCGGCCTGCCGTCGCCGGCGTCGTTCCCGGTAGCGGCGATGGAAGCCGCGACGGCCCGCGTCTTCGCCGACAACCCGCAGGCGGCGCTGCAGTACGCCGCGACCGAAGGCTACCTGCCGCTGCGCGAGTTCGTCGCCCGGCGCCATGACGTGGCGGTCGAGCGCGTGCTGATCACCACCGGCTCGCAGCAGGCGCTGGACCTGATCGCCAAGGTGATGATCGACCCCGGCAGCAAGGTGATGGTGGAAACCCCCAGCTACCTTGGCGCGCTGCAGGCGTTCTCGCTGTTCGAGCCGGAATTCGTCTCGATCCCCAGCGACGACAAGGGCCTGCTGCCCGAGGCGCTGACGCCCGAGCTGACCGCCGGCGCGCGCTTCCTGTACGCCCTGCCCAACTTCCAGAACCCGACCGGGCGCCGCCTGCCGCTGGAGCGCCGCCAGGCGCTGGTGGCGCGCGCGCAGGAACTGGGCGTGCTGCTGGTCGAGGACGATCCGTACGGCGCGCTCAGCTACACCGGCGACCAGCTGCCGAGCCTGCTGTCGATGAACCCCGATGGCGTGATCTACATGGGCTCGTTCTCCAAGATCCTGGCCCCCGGCATGCGCCTGGGCTACGTGATCGCCCCGCCCGAGCTGCATTTCAAGCTGTGCCAGGCCAAGCAGGCCTCGGACCTGCACACGCCCACGTTCACGCAGCGCGTGGCCTACGAGACCGTGCGCGACGGCCTGCTCGACACCCATATCCCGACCATCCGCGAGCTCTACGGCAAGCAGTGCCAGACCATGCTGGATGCGCTTGCGCGCCACATGCCCGAAGGCGTCAGCTGGAATACGCCGGAAGGCGGCATGTTCATCTGGATGGAGCTGCCCGAGGGGCTGGACAGCATGGTGATCCTGGAAGAAGCGGTCAGGCGCAACGTCGCCTACGTACCCGGCGCGCCGTTCTATGCCAACAACCCGAAGCGCAACGCGCTGCGCCTGGCCTTCGTCACGGTGCCGGCGGAGCGCATCGAGCAGGGCGTGGCGATCCTCGGCGAGCTGTTCCGCGAAGCCATTGCCGCGGCGCGGCAGCCGCGCGCGGCCTGACGCCACGGCAAACGGGCGCACCTGACTTGGGAGACGACATGTTGCGTATCTGGGGCCGGCTTTCCTCCATCAACGTGCAGAAGGTGGTCTGGTGCGCACGCGAGCTGCACCTGGACCATGAGCGCGTCGATATCGGCGTGACCAAGGGCGACCTCGACACCGAGGCCTACGTGCGCCTGAACCCTAACCGCCAGATCCCGGTGATCGAGGATTTCCGCGGCACGGATGTCGGTGGCGAGCCGTTCGTGCTGTGGGAGTCCAATGCGATCGTGCGCTACCTGTGCGCACGCTACGGCGAAGGCACGCTGTGGCCCGAGGACGTCAAGGCGCGCGCCTCGGCCGACCGCTGGATGGACTGGCAGACCACCGCCTTCAGCCCGGCGATGGTGACCGCGTTCCTGAACCTGGTGCGCAAGCCCGAAGCCGAGCGCGACCCGGCCGCCATCGAGGCCTCGTGCGAGCGCACCGAGCCGCTCGCCGCGCTGCTGGACAAGGCGCTGGCCGGACGCGAGTTCATCGGCGGCGACCGCTTCACCATGGCCGACATCTCGCTGGCCTGTGCCGCGCACCGCTGGATGGGACTGCCGCGCCAGCACCAGCCGCGCCCCGAGCTGGAGCGCTGGCTCAACGCCATGCGTGCCCGCCCAGCCGCCGGCGGCATCCTCGAACTGCCGCTGCGCTGAGCCGCGGCAGTTTTTTCACCCGCCCTTCTACTTCGGCGCGCGCGAGCCCGATGCCGCGGTGAACACACCCAGCCCGATAAAGGCCGCGCCGGTCAGGTAGCGGCCCAGCGCGCGCGCCCGGCCGGCGCGGCGCAGCGCCGGCATCACCGCGGCGGCGGCCATCACGTAGCACGCATCCGTGGTCGCGGCGATCAGCACGAAGGCCACGCCCAGCGCCAGGCTCTGCGCCAGCGCCGAGCCCGCCGGGTTCATGAACTGCGGCAGGAAGGCGGCGAAGAAGATCGCGGTCTTGGGGTTGAGCAGCGCCACCACGAAGCCGTCGCGTACCACCTGTCGCAGGCTGCGCGGCGACACCTCGGGGGTGCCGCCATCGGCCCCGCCGCCGCCGCGCAAGGCTCGCACGCCCAGCCAGATCAGGTACGCCGCGCCGGCGTACTTGACCACCGTAAAGGCCAGCGCCGACACCGAGAACAGCACGGCCAGCCCCAGCGAGGCGCCGATGGCATTGCCCAGGTTGCCCAGCGCCACCGCGCCGATCGAGGCCAGCCCGGCCTGCCGCCCCTGCGCCAGCGTGCGGGTGACGATATAGACCACGGCCGGACCCGGCGTGATCGCCAGCGCCAGGCTGGCCACCACGAAGGCCGTCAGCAGCGGCCACGGCGGAAGGAATTCAGTCATGGGGAAACCTCGTCTCGGAGTGGAATCGGTTCCGGCGTGTGCCGGCGCACTGCCCGCCAGTATGGCGCCACCGCGATGCCGGCGCCAGCCGGGGCATCGTCGTCGCCGCCAGTCATGCTGCCGCGCCGCTGGCTTGCATACTTTTGCAACGGGCGCCGTTTAGAGTACTCTGGCCGGTGTGCCGCAAGGGCCCCATGTGCGCCGCGCTGCTCGTCCGGGCAAACCCTGATCCCTGAATGTGGCTCATCGCGATCATGACGCGATGTACGGCAGGCGCCGGCAGGCCCTTTTTTAAAATCCTTGTTCTTTGCCGGCGCGGCGGCTAGCGCACGCCGGTGCAAAGCGCATGCGGGAGTTCCAGGGCACGCAGATCGCCCGGGCGCCCGAGCCAAACCAGAGGAGGATTTCGATCGTGTGGAGTCAAGTCTATGACCCGCTAGGCAATATGGCGCTGTCGACCATTGCCGCGGGCATTCCCGTCGCCGTGCTGCTGGCAGCGCTGGCGTTCTTTCATATGCAGGCGCATCTGGCGGCGGGCCTGGCGCTGGTGATCGGCATCGTGGTGGCGTCGACCGTGTTCGGCATGCCGGCGGCCATGGCGGGCAAGGCGGCGGGGCTGGGCATCGTCTCCGGGCTGTTCCCGATCGGCTGGATCGTGCTGAACATCATCTTCCTGCACCGGCTCACCACGCTGAACGGATCCTTCAAGGTCTTGCAGAACTCGATTTCCGGCATCACCGAAGACCGCCGGCTGCAACTGCTGCTGGTGGCGTTCAGCTTCGGCGCCTTCTTCGAGGGCGCGGCCGGCTTCGGCACGCCGGTGGCGGTGACCGGCGCGATCCTGATCGGGCTGGGTTTCTCGCCGCTGGCGGCTTCGGGCCTGGCGCTGATCGCCAACACCGCGCCGGTGGCATACGGCGCGCTGGGCGCGCCCATCATCGGGCTGGCCTCGGTGACCGGACTGGACCTGCTCGACCTGTCGGCGATGATCGGGCGCCAGCTGCCGTTCTTCTCGGTGATCGTGCCGTTCTGGCTGATCTGGGCCTTCGCCGGCTTCCGCGGCATGCTGGCGATCTGGCCGGCGATCCTGGTGGCGGGCGTGAGCTTCGCCGTGCCGCAATACCTGGTGTCGAATTTCCACGGCCCGTGGCTGGTGGACGTGATCGCCGCGCTGGTGTCGATGGGTTCGCTGACGCTGTTCCTGAAGGTCTGGCATCCGAAGGAAATCTGGACCTCGACCAAGATCCTCGGCCGCCACGACGACTCCAAGGTCGACCACCCCGAAGCACTGGAAGCCGACGCCCGCGCCAGCGCCGCCTCGGCCGGGATCTCGGTGGCCAAGGCCTGGATGCCGTGGGTGATCCTGACGGTGTTCGTGTTCGTCTGGGGCATCCCCGAGTTCAAGAAGCTGATGGACAGCCTGTGGGCCTGGAAATTCCCGGTGCCGGGCCTCGACAAGGCCATCGTCAAGGTGCCGCCGGTGGTGCCCAAGGAAGTCATCGAAGGCGCCGTGTTCAACTTCAACGTGCTGTCGATGGCCGGCACCGGCATCTTCGTCTCGGCCATCGCCGGCGGTCTGCTGATGGGCTACTCGGTGCCGCGGCTGTTCCGCGAGTACTGGGAAACCATCAAGCTGGTGCGCTACTCGCTGCTGACCATCTGCGCCATGTTCGGCGTCGGCTACCTGACCCGCTACTCGGGCCTGGATGCGACGCTGGGCCTGGCCTTTGCGCACACCGGCGTGTTCTACCCGCTGTTCGGCACCATGCTGGGCTGGCTGGGGGTGGCGCTGACCGGCTCGGACACCGCCTCGAACGTGCTGTTCGGCGGCCTGCAGAAGACCACCGCCGAGCAGCTGGGCCTGTCGCCGGTGCTGATGGCTTCGGCCAACAGCTCAGGCGGCGTGATGGGCAAGATGATCGACGCGCAGTCGATCGTGGTCGCGTCGACCGCGACCAAGTGGTACGGCCACGAAGGCGACATCCTGCGCTACGTGTTCTTCCACTCGATCGTGCTGGCGATCCTGGTGGGCCTGTTCGTGACGCTGCAGGCCTACGTGCCGCCGTTCACGCATATGGTGATCCACCACCCCTGACGCGGCCGGCGCGGCCGACGCCGCGGCGGATTTTCGCAGCGCGTATCAGACAAGGCCCCGCCCCCGGCGGGGCTTTTCCATTGCGCAAGGCGCGTATCATGTTGCGTCTGATCCGCCGCAAGCGCCCGGCATCCCACCAGGACGAGCAGGCGTGCCGTGGCACACAACGGGAACCCTGCCATGTTGCGTCGCCTGGAAAGACTGATCGACCCCTTCCGCCATATGCCGGACCGCGAGCCGCCGGGCCAGGTGCTGCGCTTCTACACCTGGTACCTGCGCGAGGTCTGGGGCGTGTTCGTGCTGCTGTTGCTGGTGGGCCTGGTCGGCGCGCTGATCGAGGTGGCGCTGTTCAGCTTCCTCGGCCGGCTGGTCGACATGGCGCAGACCACGCCCGGCGCCGAGTTCTTCAGCCGGCACCGCAACGAGCTGGTGTGGATGGCGGTGGTGGCGGTGCTGCTGCGTCCTATCTTCTTCGGCCTGCATGACGTGCTGGTGCACCAGGTGATCAGCCCCAGCCTGTC
Source organism: Cupriavidus sp. SS-3 (assembly GCF_035818815.1). NCBI lineage: Bacteria > Pseudomonadati > Pseudomonadota > Betaproteobacteria > Burkholderiales > Burkholderiaceae > Cupriavidus > Cupriavidus sp. SS-3. The sequence goes on along the minus strand of NZ_JAYLVT010000002.1, from coordinate 519,404 downwards.
CAACCTGATCCGCTGGCAGAACCACCGCTACGTGCTCAAGCAGAGCCTGTCGTTCTTCCAGAACGACTTTGCCGGGCGCATCGCCCAGCGCATCATGCAGACCGGCTTCTCGCTGCGCGACTCCGCGGTGCAGGCGGTGGACGCGCTGTGGCACGTGGCGATCTACGCGGTCAGTTCGCTGGTGCTGTTCGCGCAGGCCGACTGGCGCCTGATGATCCCGCTGCTGCTGTGGATCGTCTGCTACGTGGCCGCGCTGCTGTACTTCGTGCCGCGCGTCAAGCAGCGCTCGGTGATCGCCACCGAATCGCGCTCGCGGCTGATGGGGCGCATCGTCGACGGCTATACCAATATCACCACGCTCAAGCTGTTCGCGCATACCCGGCAGGAAGAAGACTACGCGCGCGACGCCATGGCCGAGCAGACCGAGAAGACGCGGCAGGCCGGGCGCATGGTCAGCGGCATGGACGTCACCATCACCGCGATGAACGGCGCGCTGATCGCCGGCACCACCGGGCTGGCGGTATGGCTGTGGAGCACCGGCCATGTCACCACCGGCGCGATCGCGCTGACCACCGGGCTGGTGATCCGCATCAACAATATGTCGGGCTGGATCATGTGGGTGGTCAACGGCATCTTCGAGAACGTCGGGCAGGTGCAGGACGGCATGAAGACCATCGCGGTGCCGCGCCAGGTCACCGACCGCGCCAACGCGCAGCCGCTGCGCGTCACGCACGGCGAAGTCCGCTTCGAGCAGGTGGGGTTCCACTACGGCAAGGGCTCGGGCGTGATCGAGGGCGTCAACCTGACGGTGCGGCCAGGCGAGAAGATCGGGCTCGTGGGCCCGTCGGGCGCGGGCAAGTCGACGCTGGTCAACCTGCTGCTGCGGCTCTACGACGTCGAGCGCGGGCGCATCCTGATCGACGGCCAGGACATCGCCACGGTCACGCAGGAAAGCCTGCGCGCGCAGATCGGCATGGTCACGCAGGACACCTCGCTGCTGCACCGCTCGATCCGCGAGAACCTGCTCTACGGCAAGCCCTCCAGCACGGACGCCGAAATCGCCGCCGCGCTGCACCGCGCCCGCGCCGACGAGTTCATTCCGCACCTGGTCGATGCCCACGGCAATACCGGGCTGGAGGCACAGGTCGGCGAGCGCGGCGTGAAGCTGTCAGGCGGCCAGCGCCAGCGCATCGCGATCGCGCGGGTGCTGCTCAAGAACGCGCCGATCCTGATCCTGGACGAAGCGACCTCGGCGCTGGACTCCGAAGTGGAAGCCGCGATCCAGGAAAGCCTGGAAACGCTGATGCAGGGCAAGACCGTGATCGCCATCGCGCACCGGCTGTCGACCATCGCACGGATGGACCGGCTGGTGGTGCTGGACAACGGGCATATCGTGGAGAACGGCACGCATGCGGAACTGCTCGCGCATGGGGGGCTGTATGCGCGGCTGTGGGCGCATCAGACTGGGGGATTCGTGGGGGTGGATTGATATGTTGCCCGCCGGATTGGGGGCTCCCTCTCCCGCTTGCGGGAGAGGGGAGCAAACCAGCAGGCCACTCAATTGCCCGCAGGCACCTCCACCCGCACCGGCTCGATCCTCGGCTCCTTCAGCTTCGCCTCGAGCTGCCTGCCCTTGCGCGCCCGCTTGCCGACATACGGCAGCAGCGACTGCCCGGCCAGCTTCTGCGACGACGGTTTGCCGCCGCGGCCCGCGCCGGACAGCACCAGCCCGGGCGCGCCCACGGCAACCGCCTGCAGCAGCTTCTCCTTGGCTTCCAGCTCCATCAGGATCACGCCGCGCCCGCCGGCGGACAGCACCTTCACTTCATCCAGCGCCACCAGCAGCAGGCGGCCGTTGCCGGACAGGCACGCCGCATGGGTGGCCTCGTCGCCGATCGGTGCCGGCGGCAGCGGGGCATCGCCCTCGTCCAGCGTCAGGAACGACTTGCCGCCCTTCTGCCGGCCGGTCATGTCGCCCACCGTGGTCTGGAAGCCGTTGCCGTTGGCCGTGGCAATCAGCACGCGCTGGCTGGCGCTGCCGGCAAAGGTGTGCGCCACCTGGCTGCCGGATTGCAGCTCGATCAGCGTGGTGATGGGCACCCCGTCGCCGCGCCCGCCCGGCAGGCTGGAGACCGGCACGGAATAAACGCGGCCATTGGTGCCGAACACCAGCAGCACGTCGACGGTGCGGCAGTCGAAGGTGTTGTACAGCGCATCGCCCGCCTTGAAGGTGAACTGCTGCGGATCGTGGCCATGGCCCTGGCGCGTGCGTACCCAGCCCTTCTGCGACATCACCACCGTCACCGGCTCGTCGATCACGCGCACCTCGGCCGCGGCGCGGCGCTGTTCCTGGATCAGCGTACGGCGCGGGTCCTTGTCTTCCGGGCTGTATTGCTTGGCGTCGGTCTCGATCTCCTTGATGATGCGACGGCGCATCATGGTCTCGGACTTGAGCAGCACGTCCAGCTCGGCCTGCTCCTCGCGCAGCTCCTTCAGCTCCTTCTCGATCCGGATCGCTTCCAGGCGCGCCAGCTGGCGCAGCCGGATTTCCAGGATGTCCTCGGCCTGGCGGTCGCTCAGGCCGAAGGCCTCGATCAGCGCGGGCTTGGGCTCGTCGCTCTCGCGGATGATGCGGATCACCTCGTCGATATTGAGCAGCACCAGCATCCGGCCTTCGAGGATGTGGATGCGGTCCTCGACCTTGCCCAGGCGATGGCGCGTGCGGCGCGTGACGGTGTCGAAGCGGAACGCGATCCACTCGCCCAGGATCTCGCGCAGGCCCTTCTGGCGCGGACGGCCGTCGGTGCCGATCATCACCAGGTTGATCGGCGCGCCGGATTCCAGGCTGGTATGCGCCAGCAGCGTCTGGATGAACTCCTGCTGGTCGATGTTCTTGCTCTTGGGCTCGAACACCAGCCGCACCGGCGCGTCCTTGCCGGACTCGTCGCGCACCGCGTCGAGCACCGCCAGCACGGTGGCCTTGAGCTGCTGCTGGTCCGGCGTCAGCGCCTTCTTGCCGGTCTTGATCTTGGGGTTGGTGATTTCCTCGATCTCTTCCAGCACCTTCTGCGCCGAGGTATTCGGCGGCAGTTCGGTCACCACCAGCTGCCACTGGCCGCGCGCCAGCTCCTCGATGGTCCAGCGCGCGCGCACCTTCAGGCTGCCGCGGCCGTTCTCGTAGATCTGGGCAATGTCCGCCGCCGGCGAGATGATCTGGCCGCCGCCGGGATAGTCCGGCCCGGGCATCAGCGCCAGCAACTCGGCCAGCGCGATGTTCGGGTTGCGGATCATCGCCACGGTCGCGGCGGCGACCTCGCGCAGGTTGTGCGGCGGGATCTCGGTCGCCATGCCCACCGCGATGCCCGAGGCACCGTTGAGCAGCACGAACGGCAGCCGCGCCGGCAGCAGCCTGGGCTCCTGCATCGAGCCGTCGTAGTTGGGGATGAAGTCGACCGTGCCTTCGTCGATCTCGTCGAGCAGCACCCGCGAGATCGGCGTCAGGCGCGCTTCGGTGTAGCGCATCGCCGCGGCGCCGTCGCCGTCGCGCGAGCCGAAGTTGCCCTGGCCGTCGATCAGCGGATAGCGCAGCGAGAAGTCCTGCGCCAGCCGCACCAGCGCGTCATAGGCGGACTGGTCGCCGTGCGGGTGGAACTTGCCCAGCACGTCGCCGACCACGCGCGCCGACTTGACCGGCTTGGCGTCGGCGCGCAGCCCCATCTCGTGCATCGCGAACAGGATGCGCCGCTGCACCGGCTTCTGGCCATCGGCCACCTCGGGCAGCGCGCGGCCCTTGACCACGCTGACGGCGTAGTCCAGGTAGGCGCGCTCGGCGTAGCGGGCCAGCGTCAGCGAATCGGCCGGCTCTTCAGGTTGAAACGTGATGTCTTGTTGTTCCATGGATATGCAAGGATTCGGCGCGCCACGCGTTCGACCTCGACGGCCGGCGCACCGGTTGCTTGTGATTCTTCGGTGCCGGTCAGGGCATGGGCCGGCGCGCGCCGATCACCATCTTCACGCGCGGGCCGTCGTCGCCGCCGGCGCTGGCGCGCTTTAGCACCACGCCCTGCTGCGGCTGGTACAGCCGGTAGAACTGCAGCACGGTGCTGACATACTGCCGGGTCTCCGGATAGGGCGGGATACGGTTGTTGTAGCGCTGCACCGCGCCCTCGCCCGCGTTGTACGCCGCCAGCACCAGCTCGAGGTTGTCGGGGAACTGCTGCATCAGCCAGCTCAGGTAGCGCACGCCCGCGGTGATGTTGGTGCGCGGATCAGCCAGCTTCTGCTCGATGGTGCGGCGCGCATCGGCGCTGACGCCAAAGCGCGCGCCGGTGTCGGGAATCACCTGCATCAGGCCGATCGCGCCCTTGGGCGACACCGCCGCCGGGTTGAAGCCCGACTCCACCGCCATCACCGCCTTGACCAGCGCGGGATCGACATCCTGCTTGCCGGCGATCTGGTGGATCAGCGGCTCCACGGTCTTGATGTTGGGATGGTTGAGGACGTAGCGGTACAGCTTGTGCTGCTCGAAGTCGATGTCGCCGCGCGCCGCCTGCGCCTGCTTCGCCGCCAGGCGCCCGGTGTCGAGCCTGCCGCCGTCCTTCATGAACAGCTTGTAGCGCGCGTCGAGCTTCTGGTCGGCAAAGTGCGCCACGCCGTCGGCGTCGATAAAGCCCCACAGCTCGGCATGCGCCGCCGGCACGCAGGCAAGCCCGGCCAGCGCCAGCAGGACTGTCGTTGCCTTGCGCCAGGGATTGCCGGGGGTTCTCGTCTTCATCGTGCGTTCCAGAGTAGGCGGACCGGAGCGGGCATTATGCGCCAATCGGGCCTGGCCGGCACCGGAGCGGCCGCGCTCGCGGCGCGGCGCCCCGGCTCAGATGTCGGCCTCGACCTCGTTGCCCTTCTCTTCCAGCCAGCTGCGGCGCTGGGCGGCCTCGCCCTTGCCCATCAGCATGTTCATCATCTCGACGGTCTGCGGCAGGTCGTATTCGCCCAGCATCACGGGCAGCAGGCGCCGCGTGTCGGGGTTCATGGTGGTTTCCCACAGCTGCTCGGCGCTCATCTCGCCCAGGCCCTTGAAGCGCGAGATCTGCCACGAGTTTTCCTTGACGCCGTCCTTGAGCAGCTTGTCCTGGATCGCTTCGAGCTCGCCTTCGTCCAGCGCGTACAGCTTCTGCGCCGGCTTCTTGCCGCGCGCCGGGGCATCGACGCGGAACAGCGGCGGACGCGCCACATAGACGTTGCGGGTCTCGATCAGCTTGGGGAAATGCCGGAAGAACAGCGTCAGCAGCAGCACCTGGATATGCGCGCCGTCCACATCGGCATCGGACAGGATGCAGATCTTGCCGTAGCGCAGGTTGGACAGGTCGGGCTCGTCGTTGGCGCCGTGCGGGTCCACACCGATCGCCACGGCGATGTCGTGCACCTCGTTGTTGGCAAACAGGCGGTCGCGCTCGGTCTCCCAGGTGTTCAGCACCTTGCCGCGCAGCGGCAGGATGGCCTGGAATTCCTTGTCGCGGCCCATCTTGGCCGAGCCGCCGGCGGAGTCGCCCTCGACCAGGAACAGTTCGTTGCGGGTCACGTCGGTGGACTCGCAGTCGGTCAGCTTGCCGGGCAGCACGGCCACGCCGGAGCCCTTCTTCTTCTCGACCTTCTGCGCCGCGCGCGTGCGCGCCTGGGCCTGGCGGATCACCAGCTCGGCCAGCTTCTTGCCGTACTCGACATGGTGGTTCAGCCACAGCTCCAGCGCCGGGCGGCTGAAGGTGGACACCAGCCGCACCGCGTCGCGGCTGTTCAGGCGCTCCTTGATCTGGCCCTGGAACTGCGGGTCCAGCACCTTGGCCGACAGCACGAACGAGGCGCGCGCGAACACGTCCTCGCTCATCAGCTTGACGCCCTTGGGCTGCAGCGCGTGCATCTCGATAAAGCTCTTGACCGCCTGGAACAGGCCTTCGCGCAGGCCGGACTCGTGCGTGCCGCCGGCCGGCGTGGGGATCAGGTTGACGTAGGACTCGCGCACCGGGGCGCCGTCCTCGGTCCAGGCCACCACCCACGACGCGCCTTCGCCGTCGGCGAAGCCTTCCTCGCCGGGGTTGGCGTCGGGATCGGCAAAGTGCTCGCCCTCGAACATCGGGATCACCAGCTCGGCGCCACTGCCCTGCGCCAGCGCCTCCACCAGGTAGCCCTTCAGGCCCTGGTCGTACTGCCAGGTCTGGCGCTCGCCGGTCTTCTCGGTCACCAGCGTGACCTTGACGCCCGGCAGCAGCACGGCCTTGCTGCGCAGCAGGCGCTGCAGCTCGGCCAGCGGGATCGCGGCCGAATCGAAATACTTGGCGTCCGGCCACACCTGCACGCGCGTGCCGTTCTTCTTCTCGCCGCGTTCGAGCTTGCGCGAGGCCAGCGGCACCGTTACGTCGCCGCCCGAGAAGGTCAGCGTCGAGCACATGCCGTCGCGCCAAACGGTCACGTCCAGCTGCGTCGACAGGGCATTGGTCACCGACACGCCGACGCCGTGCAGGCCGCCGGAAAAGGCATAGGCGCCGCCCTTGCCCTTGTCGAACTTGCCGCCGGCATGGAGCCGGGTAAAGACGATCTCGACCACCGGCACGCCCTCTTCCGGGTGGATCCCCACCGGGATGCCGCGGCCGTCGTCTTCCACGCTGAGGCTGCCGTCGCGGTGCAGGGTCACCAGGATCTCGGAGCCATGACCGCCGAGGGCCTCGTCCGAGGCATTGTCGATCACCTCCTGCACGATATGCAGGGGGTTGTCGGTCCGGGTGTACATGCCGGGGCGCTGCTTGACCGGCTCCAGGCCCTTCAGGACCCGGATGGAAGATTCGCTGTACTGACTGGTTTTGCTCGCCATGGAGTCGCTACGAAAGTGATGGTCCCGGCTGCCGCGAGGCGCACAACTGTGCACGCGCCGGGGCACCGGGCACTGCATTGTAATGGAAGCGCGCGACGCCAATCCCGCAGAAAAAAGCCAACGCCCGCCAGGCCCGCACCGGCTCCGGCTTGCCGGGCCGCCGGCAGTTTTTGCCGGAGCGCCGCGTCTGCGGGCTGCGCCGTACGCGTTTTCCCGAGGCAGAGTAAACTCCCCACCACCCGGCCCCGGCAAGCCTGATTGCCGTTCCGGCGCGGTAAAACAACAAGCACAGACAATCCTGTCGGCACCGCTTCACCCGGCGCGGCCGCCGCACACCGAGCCAAGACATGCAGAACCGACAACTCTCCCTGACCACCGTGCTTGTGTGCGGTGGCCTGCTGGTCACGCTTTCGATGGGCATCCGGCACGGCTTCGGCCTGTTCAACCTGCCGATCACCCAGGCCCACGGCTGGAACCGCGAGACCTTTGCCTTTGCGCTGGCGCTGCAGAACCTGATGTGGGGCGCCAGCCAGCCCTTCGCCGGGGCCCTGGCCGACAAGTTCGGCGCGCTGCGCATCATGCTGGTGGGTGTGGCGCTGTACGTCGCCGGGCTGGTGGTGATGGCGCTGGCGACCAGCGGCACCGCCTTCGCCACCGGCGCCGGGGTGATGATCGGCATCGCCCAGTCCGGCACCACCTACAGCATCGTCTATGGCGTGATCGGCCGCGTGGCCAGTCCGGAAAAACGGGTCTGGGCCATGGGCATTGCCGCCGCGGCGGGCTCGTTCGGCCAGTTCCTGATGATCCCGGTGGAACAGGGGCTGATCTCCGGCCTGGGCTGGCAGAACGCGCTGTACGTGATGGCGCTGATGGCGTGCGTGATGCTGCCGCTGGCGCTGACCCTGCGCGAGCCGCGCGAGGCCGCCCACACTGGCGGCCACCACCAGACCATCGGCCAGGCCATCCACGAAGCCTTCGGCAACCGCAACTTCCAGCTGCTGACGCTGGGCTACTTCGTGTGCGGCTTCCAGGTGGTCTTTATCGGCGTGCACCTGGCACCGTACCTGAAGGACCAGGGGCTGACCGATCCCAAGGTGGCCGTGGTGGCGCTGGCGCTGATCGGCCTGTTCAATGTCTTCGGCACCTATACCGCCGGCGCGATGGGCCAGCGCCTGCCCAAGCGCTACCTGCTGGCGGCTATCTACCTGGCGCGCTCGGTGGTCATCGCCGCCTACCTGCTGCTGCCGCTGACAGTCGCCAGCACCTGGGTGTTCGCGGCGGTGATGGGTTTCCTGTGGCTGTCGACCGTGCCGCTGACCAACGGCATCATCGCGCAGGTGTTCGGGGTGAAATACCTGTCGATGCTGTCGGGGGTGGTGTTCTTTTCACACCAGATCGGCAGTTTCCTGGGCGCGTGGCTGGGTGGTTATCTCTACGACCGCACCGGGGGCTACAACACGGTGTGGATGATCGCGATCGCGCTGGGCGTGCTGGCGGCGCTGGTCAACCTGCCGATCCGCGAGCAGGCGGTAGTGCGGGCGCAGCCGGCGGCGGCGTGATGAGCACGGCCCAGGCGCGCATCGCGAAGGCAGCCGGGCTGGCGGTGCTGGCCGGGGTGCTGGCGCTCGGGTTCGTGGCCTACCTGCGGCCGGGGTTCATGGTCGACCTGACCAATATGGTGCTGGCCTGGTGTGGGTGAGGTCCGGCGCTTGCCGGACCCTCGGGCCTCAGGCGCCTTCGCCCTTCGACTTCGCCTCCAGCACTTCCCAGCGCTCCAGCGCTTCCAGCAGTTCCATCTCGATCTCGTCATGCCGCGTGCCGAGCTGCGCGGCCTTGGCCGCATCGCTGACATAGAGCGAGCCGTCCGCGAGCTGCGCCGAAATCGTTTTCTGCTCGGTCTCCAGCGCAGCGATGCGCTCGGGCAGCCCATCCAGCTCCCGCTGCTCCTTGTACGACAGCTTGACCGTGCGATTGGCCCCGCGCGCCTCGCGCGAATCCTTGCCCCTGGCCGGCTCCGCCGCCTTCTGCTCTGCCGGCTTGCGCGCCGCCTGCAGCGCCGCGCTGCGCGCTGATTGCTCGACCCAGTCGGAATAACCGCCCACCGACTCGCGCCAGACCCCATCGCCTTCGGCGGCCAGCGTCGAGGTCACCACGTTGTCGAGGAAGGCGCGGTCGTGCGACACCAGGAACACGGTGCCGCCGTAGTCCTGCAGCAGCTCCTCCAGCAGTTCCAGCGTGTCGATGTCGAGATCGTTGGTGGGTTCGTCGAGCACCAGCACATTGGCCGGCCGCGCAAACAGCCGCGCCAGCAGCAGCCGGTTGCGCTCGCCCCCCGACAGCGACTTGACCGGCGAGCGCGCGCGCTCCGGCGCGAACAGGAAATCGCCCAGGTAGCTCATCACATGCTTGCGCTGGCCGTTGACCTCGACCCAGTCGCTGCCCGGGCTGATGGTGTCGGCCAGGGACTTCTCCAGGTCCAGCGCGGTGCGCATCTGGTCGAAGTACGCCACCTGGAGGTTGCTGCCGTTGCGCACGGTGCCGCTGTCCGGCGCCAGTTCGCCCAGGATCAGGCGCAGCAGCGTGGTCTTGCCGGCGCCGTTGGGGCCGATCAGGCCGACCTTGTCGCCGCGCATGATGGTGGCGGTGAAATCGCGCACCACCACCTTGTCGCCGTACGCCTTGCCCACGTCGGTCAGCTCGGCCACGATCTTGCCGGAGCGGTCCGCCTGCGAGACCTCCAGCTTGACGTTGCCCTGCACCTCGCGGCGCGCGGCGCGCTCGTTGCGCATCGCCACCAGCCGCTGGATGCGCGACACGCTGCGGGTGCGGCGCGCTTCCACGCCCTTGCGGATCCACACCTCTTCCTGTGCCAGCAGCTTGTCGAACTTGGCCTGCTCGACCTGCTCGGCGGCCAGCATCTCGGCCTTGCGCGCCTGGTAGGCGGCGAAGTTGCCGGGAAAGGACACCAGCCGCCCGCGGTCCAGTTCGACGATGCGCGTGGCGACCCGGTCGAGGAAGGCGCGGTCGTGGGTGATCAGCAGCACGCTGCCGCGGAACTGCAGCAGCAGGTCTTCCAGCCAGCGGATCGCTTCCACGTCGAGGTGGTTGGTGGGCTCGTCCAGCAGCAGGATGTCGGGCTCGGCCACCAGCGCCTGCGCCAGCGCCACGCGCTTCTGCAGGCCGCCCGAGAGCGCATCGACGCGCGTGTGCGAATCCAGCCCCAGTCGCGCCAGCGTGGTTTCCACGCGGGTGCGCAGCTGCCAGGCGCCGGCGGCATCGAGCTCGGACTGCAGCCGGTGCAGTTCGGCCAGCGCCGCTTCGTCGTCATGGTGCTCGGCAACGCGGTCGGCGGCGGCCTCATAGCGCACCAGCAGGTCGTGCGCGTCGCCCATGCCCTGCGACACCGCGTCGAACACGGTGATGCCGGGCGCGAACTGCGGCTCCTGCGGCACGTAGGCGCTGGTCACGCCGCTCTGGCGGGCGATCAGCCCGTCATCCGGCGCCGACAGCCCCGCCACGATCTTCAGCAGCGAGGACTTGCCCGAACCGTTGCGCCCGATCAGCCCCACGCGCTCGCCAGCCTCCAGCGAAAAGTCGGTGTGATCGAGCAGGGCCACGTGCCCGAAGGCAAGCTGGGCGTCGGTAATGGAAAACAGGGCCATGGGAAGGAAGGCGAGACCGCGAGGAAAGAAGGGACGGGCCGGCGGCGCGGGGCCACCCGGCGGCAGCCCGCATTGTAGACGACCGGCCGCGTGGGCCGGCCGGGCAAAAAGAAGGGCCCGCGCATTGCGGGCCCAAGAGTCTCTCCTCGGTGCCCTGCTCGCAAGGCACGGAACCAGCATATCAACGGCCCACGGCCCGCTCCAGTCGGACAAGTCCGTAAGGGAAAGCCCCGTCAACGGCGGTCGCCGCGCCGCCGCCTGGCCGGGCCCGGCCAAATTGGTACGACCAAGGCACTCATGCGAAGATGGCGGCCGTACCCAAGTGCCTGCTGCCCGTCCCCATGACCACCGCCACCCTCAAATTTTCCGACCTGTCCGTGTCGGCGCTCGTCGCCGGGCTGGTCGCCACGCTCACCGGCTATACCAGTTCGCTGGTGCTGATGATCCAGGCTGGGCACGCGGCCCACCTGACCGACGCGCAGATCTCGTCGTGGATCTGGGCACTGTCGATCGGCATGGGGGTCACCACCATCGGCCTGTCGCTGGCGTTGCGCGTGCCCATCGTGGTGGCATGGTCCACGCCCGGCGCGGCGCTGCTGATTGCCAGCCTGCCCGGCGTGCCCTATGCCGAGGCGATCGGCGCCTTCCTGATGGCGGCATTGCTGATGACCGCGGCCGGCATGACCGGCTGGTTCGACAAGCTGATGCGCGCCCTGCCCGCCAGCATCGCCTCAGCGCTGCTGGCCGGGATCCTGTTTCGCATCAGCGTCGACGTGTTCGTGCAGGCGCAGCACCAGACCGTGCTGCTGCTGGCGATGTTCGCCGCCTTCCTGCTCGGGCGGCGGCTGTGGCCGGCCTATGCGGTGCCGGGGGTGCTGCTGGCCGGCGTGGTGGTGGCAGGCGTGCTCGGGCAGCTCGATTTCTCGGGCGTGCGGCTGGAACTGGCGGTGCCGGTGTGGACCACGCCGGCGTTCTCGATGCCGGCCTTCATCAGCCTCGCCATTCCGCTGTTCATCGTCGCGCTGGCGTCGCAGAACATCCCGGGGCTGGCCGTGCTGCAGGCCGATGGCTACCACGTGCCGGCCTCGCGGCTGATCACCATCACCGGACTGGCATCGGCCGCGCTGGCGCCGTTCGGCTCGCACGGCATCAACCTGGCGGCCATCACCGCGGCGATCTGCACCGGCCCGCAGGCCGATCCCGACCGACATCGGCGCTATACCGCGGCGGTGGTCTGCGGCGTCGGCTACCTGGTCGCGGGCACGCTGGCCGCCAGCATCGCGGCGCTGTTCGCGGCCTTCCCGCAGGCGCTGGTGGTGGGCGTGACCGCGTTCGCGCTGCTGGGCTCGATCGCCAACGGCCTGACCGTCGCCATGCAGGTCCCGGCCGAGCGCGAAGCCGCCCTGCTGACCTTCATGATCACGGCCTCGGGCATGACCCTGGCCGGCATCGGCTCGGCCTTCTGGGGCGTGGTGGGCGGCATGCTCGCCTACCACGTGCTGCGCCGCCGGGCAGGCTGACAGCAGATCCGGCGCGGGGCTACAGCAGCAGGAAAGCCAGGTCGGACAGGCCGATGTCCTCCGGCGGCACGCCCTTGCGCCGCTGGAACAGGATGTGCTGCAGCACGCGGTCGCGATTGCCGGCGAAGGTTTCCGGATCCAGCCGCAGCGCCACGCGCGCGTAGTGCTCGGCCAGCAGCCGGTAGACCCGGTGCCGCACCCGCAGCATCTCGTTCTCGGCATGCAGCTGGCTCATGGCGCCGGTGTTTTCTTCTTCCAGCTGCCGCATGCTCACCACCACCCTGGCGTGCATGCCGCGGTAGCGGTCGGTCTCCGCATGGGCCTTGCGCAGTTCCTCGCGCAGCGCGCGCAGGTCCTGCAGCTGCTTCAGGTTCTGCTGCACGCCGCGCTGGATGCGCGCGGCCTCTTCCAGCGCCTGGTCCGCCGCTGCGATGGTGTCCTGCCAAGGATTGCCGTCCGGCGCCATGGCCGTGTCCCCGGACGCCGAGGATGCCAAGGACGCCGGGACGGGTGCGCCGTCGATGCCAGTGTGTTGCATACCGCTCCCCTATACCCCATGCCCGCCGCCGGCATCGTCAGGGATGTGCCGGCCTGGTCAGGCGAGACTGCCGCGACTGCCTGGAACGACCGTCTTGCCGCGGGCCGGCCTGCGCCCGCCTGCTGCGGTCTTGTGCGGCACATTCAACCGTGCGTTGCCGCTTCGCACAACCACCGCGAGGGAGGGACGCGGCTTTGGCGCAACATGCGCGGGACGCTAAGATGCCGGCTCAGGCCCATTGCCGGCCAGCCTCTTCTGCATGCCATGAACGGATACGTGCTTCTCGCCCTCGCCATCGTCGCCGAGGTCATCGCCACCAGCAGCCTGAAAGCCTCGCAGGGCTTTACCCGGCTGCTGCCCAGCGTGCTGGTGGTCACCGGCTACGTCGCCGCCTTCTATCTGCTGATGCTGGTGATGCGCACCGTCCCGGTCGGCATCGCCTATGCGATCTGGAGCGGCGCGGGCATCGTGCTGGTATCGCTGATCGCAGTGGTGTTGTACCGGCAGGTGCCGGACCTGGCGGCCTGTGTCGGCATCGGGCTGATCATTGCCGGGGTGGCGGTGATCCAGCTGTTTTCCAAGACCAGCGCACATTGACAGGGCGGGAAAATCCAACACCGGTCAGTTCCGGGACGCCGGATTCCCCGCATTGCCGCGCACTTGCCGAGCGCCGCTTGGCCGACTCCAGGTCGGCTAGTTGTGAAACCGGGCCACGCGGGTACGCCCGGCACCGCGCCGGGCCATGGCATGCACCACCAGCGCGCGATGCATGACGAGCTGCTTGAGGCTCGCGCGCATGTTTGCCAGCATCGATTCCGCCGTGTCGGCGTTGACGCGCTCGCGCTTCAGCTGCGCAACCCGCAGCTGCTGGGCATCGATTCGGTTGGACAGGCGCTCGATCGCCTGATCGGTTTCGTCCAGATCCTGGAGATCCTCCTCGATGCTGCGAAGGGGCTCGACTCCCGGTTGCATGGCCATCTCCCATCTGAGCGATATGGTTAGGTGATAGGCCAGATGCAAAGCCCTGTGTATCAGGCTCCGTCCTACAAATCGGTAATTCACCGGGCAACGCGAATCATTCGCGCTGACAAGGGCATTATGGGTGGATCCGGACCTTGTCCTTGCCAAAGGAGATGCGCCGGCCGACGCGGCCATCGCGCGTGTGGACGATCAGGTCGACGCGATCTTCCTCGGCCTTCGCCGTGCCGGCCGCGATGGCCGCCTCCCGGTTGGGGAAAAGCAGACGGCCCTCGCTGCCGCAGGCGCGTTCCACCACCCACTGAAGTCCCTCGATCCGCAAAACGTGAACGTCCGACATGGCTGCTCCAAAACTGACGGAGAGAGTATCTGCAGTCGGCCCCCGGGTCGGTATCGGATTTTGTCCGACAGGGCAGATTTGCAACGGCGGAGGATGAGCTACGGCAGACGATAAGGCCGCTGAAAATCCTGGAGTGACGCGGGAGGAAGGATTTTTGGCAGACGGTTGCCAAAAGGATCGGTGGTCCCGCCGACAGGAATCGAACCTGTATCTAGCGCTTAGGAGGCGCTCGTTCTATCCATTGAACTACGGCGAGGGGATAGATTCTTCCCATTGACCGGGGACCCTTGCCGGAAGCGGCTTCGCCTTATTTGGCGCGGGTTTCCGGGAATGAGACCGACGTCACAACTGTCACTCCATGTCACCCCATATCATCCTGTCTCACGCACCGCGTGCTACAGATTTGCTACAGGGAGACAGACCGTATGGCGTCGATCCTCAAGATCGGGGAACGCTGGCGCGCCCAGATTCGGAAGCAGGGCCGGAGTATATCAAAAACCTTTCGCACCAAGGCGGAGGCCCAAGCCTGGGCCCGCGAAGCGGAAATCGGACTGGCAACGCCCGCCACCGCGGCGCAAGGATCGGTCGTCGACTGGATTACTGACTACCGCAACTTGCGCAAGGAGTCTGGCCGGCCGGTGGCCCCACAGTCGAACGAAGAGTACATGCTGCGCAAGCTGGCCAGCGCTCTGGGCCAACACCTGGTGCCGCGCCTGACGACCCAGGATTTGATCGAGTTCGCCCAGCATCGCAAGTTGGCCGGCGCCGGCGCCTATACCATCAGCATGGATATATCCAAGCTTGGGACGGTCCTGCGCCACATGGCAAGCATCAAAGGCATCACCATACCCGACATCGTCAAGAACGCCTGGCCGGCCCTGAACCATCTCAAGCTGGTCGGCCCCGGCGGCAGGCGGGAGCGCCGCCCTACCCAGGCCGAGCTACAGGCGATCTTTGCCTGGTCGCGTGAGAATCCCCAATACAAAGTGCCGCTCGAGGACATCATTCGCGTGCTCATGCAATCGGCCTTTCGCCGCGGCGAGATTTTTCGGATCACCTGGGACGACCTCGATGCGCAGCGCGCGCTCGTCCTGGTGCGCGATCGCAAAGATCCGCGCAAGAAGCAAGGCAACGACGAGCTCGTGCCGCTCATCGGCGATGCCCTGGACATCATCAACAGGCAGCCCAGAGGGTCGCCCGATAACAGGATCTTCCCCTACCTGCCGGGGACGGTCAGCAAGTACTTCAAATGGGCCTGCGACGCCAAAGACATCACCGACCTCCATCTGCACGATCTGCGCCACGAAGCGACCAGCTCTCTGTTCGAGGCAGGCTGGGACATTCCTGAGGTGGCGGCCGTCACCGGCCACAAGGACTGGCGCAATCTGAAGCGCTATACGAACCTTGACCCGGCCGACGTCGCGGAGAAAGGCAAGCTACTGGCGTTCAAAAGGAGGGCCGGCTGACCAGGTCCATGGCTGTTACCGCCCCATCTCGGTCAACAACAAATCGGGGATCAATGGCCGGATTGGGGTCGGGAACAGACTCCCCGATCAGGCCGACGAGAAATGGAAAGGCCCGAGCAAGCATCGCAGGCCAACATCGGACTGAGCCTGTCAGGCGCACTGTGCCGTGCGCTATTGAAAGCGTAACGCTTTTATCCGCGCGTAGAAGTCATCCACCTGCTGCTGTGCATTACGCCGCATTGTTTCGTTGCGCACGTTCAGAATGGCCGCGTCTTCTTGCGCTCCGGCCTCGCCGACTTTGCGCGAGGTGTCCTGCACGAACTTGCACAAAGGATAGCGTGCCTCGCCGAAGGCGTGCAGCGTGGCCTCTACGTCGCCACCGCGCGATAGCATCTCCGCCAGCAACACCGCGTCTTCGAGTGCCATCGCGCCGCCTTGTCCCATGAAGGGAGTGGAGGCGTGCGCGGCGTCACCAATCATGATGACGCGGCCACGGTGCCAGGGCAGTGGGGCGGCTACCTCCTCCACTGCGGTGTAGAGGACCTCGCTATCGGCGCAGAGGGCGTCCAGGAATTGGCGCGCCGGGCCGCCGAACTCCGCAAAGCGAGCTTGCATCAGCGCCGGCCAATCGGCGCGTTCATACCATTGCCCGGCGGGCTCAGGCAACGTGCCGAACAGGTACAGTTGGTCATCGCTGATCGGCATGATGCCGAGGCGCTTACCGGTGCCCATCATCATGATCTTCGCGGTGAGGTCTTTCGGTCGGCTGTGTACGCTGCGCCAGACGCCGAGTCCGGTATAGACCGGTTCCAGCGGGCCTGCGACGAGGCGGCGGATCTCCGAGCGAATGCCATCTGCCCCGACCACAAGATCGTATCGGCCCGAGGTGCCATCGGAGAGTGCGACGGTGACGTGGTCCGCCATGTCCTGATCGATCCGCACGGCCGTCGTGCTTAGGCGAATATCGGCGTGCAGCGCGTCGAGCCGGCTGGCGAGGATGCGATGCATCTCGGCCCGACGAATGCCGATGATCGGCGGAATGTCCGGGTGCGAGGAAGGATAGTACGTATCGGTGATCGGCTCGCCGCGCTCGTCCAGGTAGACGTTCCGGCCATCGGCGATGGCAAAGCCAGCCGACACGATCGGTGGCAGCACCCCGAGACTACCGAGCGCTGCAAGTCCGTTGTGATAGATAAAGATGCCGGAACTCTGGAATTTCCATTCCCGCTGCTTCTCCAGCATCGTCACCTGTACACCGGCCTGTGCCAACGCAATGGCCGCTGCACAGCCAGCAATGCCACCCCCCACGATCAGCGCGTGCTCCACCTGCTTCATGCCCATGTCTCCTTGTTTGCGAGCGAGTGCAATTGAGCGGCATTATTGGGTGGTGGCCATACCACGCTCAACATCCGGAACGCCGGATTGGGGCACCGATCGTCCGGATCGGCCCCGTGGGGCGAGGCAGTAACGTCAGCGCCCGGAGGCGTCGCGCTGGTATTGACTGGGTGAAACGCCGATCCAGCGCCGGAATGTGCGTGAGAATGCCTTCTCTGACGCATAGCCGACGGCTTCGGCGACGTCGGCGATCCGCGTGTGCGGCTGACGCAGTTGGTCGGTGGCCAGGTTCATGCGATAAGCTGACAGATACTGCATTGGCGGCACGCCAAGCAGCGCACGAAAGCGCTCGGTGAACACAGTGCGCGACTGTAATGCCACTGCGGCGAGGCGAGGGATGCTCCAGTCCCGTTGTGGAGATTCCTGCATGGCTGCAACCGCACGCGCAATGCCAGGGTCGTCAAGAAGGTTCGACTTACCCTGGCGCGCCGCTACGGGCGTGCGCAGGTACTCGCCCAGGATGTGCACGAGCAGCAGATCGCCCATGCGTGCCGCGGACAACTGCCAGCCCGGACGTTGGGCCAGCGAGTCCTGCACCAGCATTTCCATTGTGGTTGCGAGCGTGTGTGCCAGCAGAAGTTCGTCGCTGCGCAACACGATCAGCGGAGGCAATTCCGCCGGGATGGCGCCCACTCCAAGCGCAGGCATCCACAAGTGCAGGGAGAACAGTTGCGTGGGGGTAGCGCTCGCGCTGGCCGTGCCATATGTCAATTCGATCGGATGATCGCCGTGGCGCCCAATCATGTGTGCCTCCAGGAGATCGGCAAAGGGCACGATGTCATCACCGGGATCACGTGTCGATGACACCGTATGGGGAGTGCCGCGCGGCAGCATGACGATATCGCCCGGGCCAATCTTTGCAGGTGTGCCGCCGTCGGTGCAAATCCAGTAGCCGGATCCCGTACACATACGGATCAGTGCGCCCTCGGTGCCGGCCGACCGCAATGCCCACGGCGCGAAGAGCCGGAAACTTGCCGTTACGGCGCGTTCGGCTTTGCATGCGGAAAGGATCCGGCTCAGGACGTCATGCGGTCCGGGATTCATCACTAGGGGCTGGGGATAACGGGGGAGGCTTGGGCTACGGGATTTTAGCGCAGTGCCTTTGGCGCCAGAGACAAATGTCCGCTTTGGTCAGCTTCCGCCATTGGCGAGAGGAAGGTCGAACGTCAGCAACTGGCCGGTCTCAGTCTCAGCCATCCGCCCATCTGGGCGCAGGCTTGCCGGGGTCACTGGCGACTGCCGACCCATCACAGCCATTCGACAACAATCGGGCCCAATGTCCGTTAGGTGTAGGAAAGGCGCCACGGCAAACGTCTGCCCATGTGCCACCACTGGAAGTATGGGTCGATAGCGTCCCGTTCCGTGTCGACGGCGGTCGAGACGATGGTCTTCTTGACCTCCGGGTCCCTGTTCGCTGCCTCCATCATCGACCGGAATTGCCCATACAGCGCTTCCTCGCCGGGGCAACGGCGGGACAGTGACCGAAGTGACACCGGTCGGCTTGCTGCCTTTCCAGTTCGGCCCGCAAGCAGAAACCTGGCTGGGTCTTGTATGGCTTGCCGATGTGATCAAACTGATTGGTGCGGGCGTCGCGAGATCTGCGTGCGTCCAAAGCTGTTCGACCGTCATAGAGTACTTTCCAACGAGTCGACGGCCTGTCATATGGATTGGCGCGGTTACGCCGCGCTCCCCGCCTTTCGGGGGATGATCAGCACGTTCGCTCCGTCCGCCGTCGCCCGGCTGCGCGGCAGATCGAGCGACACCCGCGCATCGTCCAGATACCGATAGTCCTTGCGGCTCGCCGCAAGGCGCGAGCGGTCGATCTGCACCTTGATGGTGGTTTCGTCGGCGCCCGCCAACGCGACGATCTCGCCGAACGGATCCACGAGCGCCGATTCGCCGGGGAATGTCAGGTTGTCGTCGCCGTCGCCGCAGCGATTCACCATGACCGCGAACGCCTGATTCTCCATCGCCCGCGCGGCAATCGCTCGCCGGTGCACCGGGCCGAGCGGATCCATGTTGCCGTCGGTGACGATCAACAGATCGGCGCCGAGCGTCGCGAGCGCACGCGCGCCCTCGGGGAATTCGATGTCGTAGCAGATCTGCAGGCCGACGGTCATTCCGTTCCACGCGCAGGTCTCGTAACGGTCGCCCGGCGAGAATACGCCGACATCCGTCGCCCACAGGTGAACCTTTCGATAGCGCAAAACTACCCCGCCTCTCGCATCAATCAGGACCGAGGTGTTGTAGCATTCGCCACCGTCACGCTCCGCGAGACCGACCACAACCGCGACGCGCGCACGCCGGGCCGCCGCACGGACGGCGCTCAATGCCGCACCGTCGATCGGCTGCGAGATGTCGAATACGTTCTCGCGCGTCGGAAACCCCGACAACGTCGTCTCGGGAAAGACGACGAGCTGAGTGCCTCCGGCCACGTCGGCGGCCTCGATCGCGTTGATCACTTTGCTCGTGTTGTGTTCGACGTCGCAGTCGACGAGTGTGAGCTGAGCCAGTTCGACTTGCATCCGGATGCTCCTTTTGAATATGCAGCAATGGTTGGCCGCTTCGTCGCGGGCCGCATGACCTGATCAACACATTATCATCATAAAATCTTTGTCCGTTACGCCCCCAGATGGGTTACCTCAATGGAGCCGTCATGAACCTGGCCTGCGACCAAGATATGTCCCTTGTACTGCAGAGCATAATTCCCAATCGCGGCCGGCCCTCTAATCGAGGTGACGGCACATATAGTGAGTCCTTATGCCGAAGCGTCGGAGCGTCCCTCTGCATAATTGCAACTCATGCGTCACGCTGTCTGCAGGAGTCAAGGTGAAGCCGCATCGGGCAAAGAAGCCAGGTTGCTCGGGGTTGAGGACTGTTGCCTTCATGCAGCCATGGGCCCGTGCGCGCATCAGGAGTGTGCTGACCAGATAATTGGTCTGCTCAATGCTTGGGGACAGTGGAGATTCGGTCAAGTCCCGCAACCCAAGCCAGCTCGGTGCAAAGGACCGGAAATCATACAGGGCCATTCAGCAGCAAGGTAACGACATTGGCTCGGACGCGACAGTTCGCGGGCAACGGCGCGCGCTCCTAATAAGGAGCCGTGCTGCGTCAGAAATAGTTCCAGCGCGAGGCTTGAACACTTAGCGCGGGAACGATCCTTGCGATCGCTATCTTGGAGGTCGCAGGTAGTGTAGTGCGACAGGAACATCCTTGTTACTCACCGCATTAAGCGAGGGAACGTAGCCTGCTGGACCGTGCCAGATACACTGAGTTTCCTCTTGGTCACTTCCGCTTCGCATTTCGACACCGACCATTTCGTCCTGTCGGCTCCTCTGTGCAGTCATTACTGCCACGTCGGCATCATTACTTACAACTCATCGGAAGAGAAGAGCGATGGAGGGCAACGGGATCGCTCGTTTGGTGGCATGGCCTGGAATATATGGGGGCTTGAAGTGGCACGGTTCCTGCGGCTCAAACACAGGGAAATTGGTAGTGAGAGTACCGACATGGCGGCCCAATCTTTCGGAGGCAGGCTGTGTCGCGTTCGCCGACTCTCCCGAGCTATACGGGGTGCGGTCTTCAGTACAAGCGAACAGACAAGGGGGAAGACTGTGGACGGAAAGAGTGATACCGATGTCTGCGAACGCTGGTCAGAACGAACGATCGCGGTCCCGACTGCCTCATTGAAGGTCTTGGTTGTGGACGATCATGTTGAATCTGGAGAATCCCTCACGTTTTACCTTCGGACGCAAGGAATCGATACAAAGTATGTTGATAGTGGAGATGCTGCGATCGCGTTGGCCGAAGGGTGGGCACCACATGTGGTCATCCTTGATATTACAATGCCGATTCGAGATGGGTACTCGACAGCGTCTGCGTTGAGACGCTCCAAACGCGGCTCGGACGTTATCATCTTGGCACTGACGGCGCTTGATGAGGCGCAGGTGAGACGGCACGGGACGGGGTTCGATGCGTACTGCCAAAAGGGCACGAAGCTGCCGTTGTTGCTCACTTTGCTGGCCAGCTTCGTGGCCAGTCCAGCCGTTTAGCATTTTGTGACGCGGCCGGCCCGCAATCACGACAAGGGCGCGTTCGATGCGCTTCGACCGGGGTCGCTTCGCAACGAAGAAATCGCCGAGCCTGCATCCCGGATTCAGCTCGCGGCAAGGATTGGATCCCACAGCGATTGGCCCGCCCCGCCAATTGGAGTAGTGCACCTGAAACACGGTCTTCCCGATATCCACAAAACTCCGATTGCCGGGAAATGTGTACGAATGCTATGCGTCGGTACGACAGCCGGGGATCAAGCGATCGTGAGGTTGATCCCGAAGTACAAGTTCCCTTCAAGGAGCATTCCCGTCCGGCAACCAGACGCGTGTCTGGCAAGTCAATCAGGTTCTTAGCGCCTTCGCGATATCAGCTATGCGGTATGGCTTATATACGAATGGAAATTCGCTGATTGTTCCATGCTCGCGGCGCAGCGCGGCCCGTAAGAAGCCCGAGGTCAGGACCACCTTGGTATGCGGATATTCCGACCTGATGATGCGCGCCAGTTCCATGCCGCTTATACCCTGCGGCATGGAAATGTCCGCGAAAACGACGTCGATATCGATGCGTCTGCGCAGTATAATCGGCCTCAGCGGTGCTACTGACGGCCACGACTTCGTATCCAATGTTCCTGAACAACTCGGTCGCAAGTCCGAGCACATCGGGCTCGTCATCCACCACCATGACCGTCTCAACCTTTGAGGAAGCCCGGCAAATAGTGGCTTCCTACGGCTCGACCACTGGAAAATAGAGTTCGACCGTCGTACCTTTCCCACCTTCGCTCGAAATGACGATGTCGCCGCCCGACTGGGTAACGAATCCGTACACTTGACTGAGTCCTAGCCCCGTTCCCTTACCCGCCGGCTTGGTCGTGAAGAACGGCTCAAATGCCTGCGCCAGTATTTCCTTGGACATGCCGGTGCCCGTGTCGGAAACTGATATCCGCGCGTAGTGACCCGCAGAAAGCGCCGTCGTCACTTCTCTGTCTGATTCGACGGTGTCGACGGTGATCGTCACGGTACCCCCTTCGGGCATGGCGTCGATCGCATTTACCACGAGATTGAGGAGGGCCGCCTCAAACCTCGCCACGTCAACAAGAGCGAAGGCATGTTGAGTCTGAACTCTCAGTTCGACGCGCGTTTTGCGATCGCCGGCGCGCGTAAGCATCGGCTCAAAATCGCGCACCAGCGAACTGAGGTTGTGCACTTCCGCTTGCAGCGGCTGTTGACGCGCAAATGAAAGAAGTTGCTGCGTGAGCGATGCTCCCCGGTCGATCGCCCGGCGCATGCCTTCAATCATCTTCATGTCCATATGCGTGCGCGACTGCATCGCGAGAATCTGCAGGCCATTTGACAGCACCGCGAGCAGGTTGTTGAAATCGTGGGCGACACCTCCGGTCAATCGTCCAATGGCCTCCATCTTCTGCGCCTGAAACAATGCCGCCCTGGCTTTCTCTAGCGCAGCCGAAGCCTCCTTGCGCTCGGTAATGTCCCGCGTGACCTTCGCAAAACCGACTAGTGAACCTGTCTCGTCACGAATGGCGTCCACCACGACATGTGCCCAAAAGCGGGTGCCGTTCTTACGTATCCGCCATCCCTCCCGTTCGACGCGCCCCTCCCGAGCTGCCGTCGTGAGAGTGAGTGCTGGCACCCCCGCCGCCCGGTCCTCTTCTGTATAGAAACACGAGAAATGTCGGCCGATGATCTCTGAGTTGCAGTAACCTTTGATGCGCTCGGCCCCGGGGTTCCAGGTCGTCACGATACCTGCCGGTGAAAGCATGAAGATTGCATAGTCCGTGACCCCTTGAACTAGGAGCCGGAATTGCTCTTCGGTCTGGCGGGCCGTGTCTTGTGGCTTCTGAAGATCGGTCATAGGAGGAATTTACCGTCGCAAAAACACTTTTCCCTGTGGAAGTTGAGTTCTCCGCCGTCGGGCATGCTTCATTCCTACCCTCTTACAGCCGAAACCGCACGCGCCGGCTGCTCACATGGCGAGTACCAGCCAGGTGAAGAGGCCCATGAAGCACTTTTTTTAATCGAGATATGGCGCACAATCCGTGGTAAGCGGGCCGGCGGCGATCAGCGCCATGGATGCCTGGCGCCGTAGATGGCCTTGAGTCGCGGACGGACGCAGCGCATTGTCATTGTAGCTTTTACCGCCGACAATGAATCCGCCATCCGGACGGTGGAGATCGTGGGGCTCACGAGAGAGGCCGTTGACGAGGGTGCAACAACGGACCTTCGAATGTACAAGGCTATGCCTAGGTCGAATGACTAAAACCGGCCCGGCTACTGCCGTTGCTCTTCCGCCATTCCTGGGTACCTTGATGTCCCGTTTCTCCTGGCGCCCCTCCTGCTTCGTGTCGCGCTTGTCTTGCAGTCACTGGGAGTTGCTCTTCTGGTTTGCTGCCCGGCAGTCGACCTTGCCCCCGCGCGCTTCCTGTTTGGCAGCCTGGTTTGCGTCCCTGCCTTGTTGGCGCTGTTGTGACTGGTGGGTGGCCAGGCAGCCCCCGATAGTGCCAGGAGTCCGGCTACGGACAGCCCACCAGCAACGTGCGGATTTCCCTTGGGAGACGCAGGGCGCCAGTGCCACCTTCTGCGCCCGTGGCGAAGACGCATCGCACCCCCCGGGTCGAAAGCGCATCCGCCAGTGCATACCGTGGGTTCGCCGTGGAGATCGAGGTCGAGGATGGCCATGTCGACCCCGAACTCGGGCCCGGCCACGACCGTCAGGGCACGGAAATGGCTAGCGGCGGCATAAATTCCACGCTGCGCGACGCTGCCCGGTTTGCCGAGGCGGTGCGCCGGGCGGCGGAGGCCGATGCCTCGGGCGGGATCTCGCCGGGGCGGTACGTATCGCGCTGCAGCCGGCCGGCAACCAGGCCCGCTTTGCGCGCGGGAATTCCATGCCGGGCCGCGATGGCTACGGCTATCGCAACTACTGCTTCCAGCGCAACGACGGCGACGGCAGTATCGAGGCCAGCGGACGCTTTGGGCAGAAGATCTATATCAACCCGGCCAAGGGGCTGACTGTGGTGAAGTTCTCCGCCAGCCCCGATGGCGCCGCGCGCGCGACCAGCGCCGCCGGGGTGCGCAAGCGCGACGATCCGGCGCGCGCGATGAAATCCGCCGAGGCCATGGTGGCCGCGGCGCTCGCGGTCCATCGCGCGGTCAGCCGCTGATCCACGCCGGGCAGGGCCCGGCAAATCCCCCTGACTTACCTCTCACGCACGCCGCCGAGGCGTGCGGAGGACAACTGCGCGCCTGCGGCCGCGCAATGCCGGACCGTTGCTGTCCGGCAAGCCTCGCACGCTTGTGCAGTCCGCAATCCAGCCATCGGCACCTTCGCCGTGGCGATGACCAACCACAACGACACAGGATGGAGACCATGAAGATCAAGCTTGAGAATCTAATGCTGCCGGCGGCGCTGGCCATGCTGGCCGGCACGGCGCAGGCGAACGTGACGCTGTATGGCCTGGCCGATGCCAACATCGAATACGTCAATCACCTGTCGACGATGCTGCCCACGCAGGCGGGCTTTCCGGGGCCGGGGCATAGCCGCGTGGCGCTGGGCTCCGGCGGCTTGTCTGGCTCGCGCTGGGGCCTGCGTGGCACCGAGGACCTGGGCGGCAGCCTCAAGGCGGTGTTCGTGCTGGAGAACGGCTTCGGCATCGACGACGGCCGGCAGACGCAATCCGGCCGGCTGTTCGGCCGCCAGGCCTTCGTTGGCCTGCTGAGCGAGCGCGCCGGCCGGCTGACCTTCGGGCGCCAGTACACGTCGATCTTCGATGCCTTCTCCAACTTCTCGCCCAGCAGCTATTCGACCCAGTATGAGCCGATCGCGGCGCAGCTTGGCCTGGACTTTCGCTCGGACAACAACGTCAAGTACACGGGCGCGTTCGGGGGCTTGACCGCCATCGGCAACTATTCGCCCGGCAACGGCGTGTTCGGCGCCGGCGAGGTCGCGGGCCAATCGCGCCGGGATACGGGCTATGGCGCGGGCCTCAACTACTTTGCCGGTGGCTTCGGCGCGGCGCTGGCGTTCAACCGCTACAACCCGACTCTGGGGGCCGGCGGCGCCGTCGGCAACTTCCGCAAGGCCGGTGCCGCGCTCAGCTACCGCACCGGCCCGGTCAAGCTGATGGGCGGCTATCGCTGGGGGCTCAACACGTCGACCAACGGCGCGACTATCGTGCGTGACGACTACTACTGGGCCGGCATCAACTACCGTGCTACCTCCAATCTTGACCTGACGCTTGCGTACTACTACGACGACGTCAAGACGCTTGGCGGCAGCAATGTGAAGAACCCCTGGCAAGTGAGCTTCATCGCCGACTACAGCCTGTCTAAGCGGACCGATGTTTATCTGACCACGGCTTACGTCCAGCACGCCGGCATTAACTTCGATACCTCGGCGGTGAGCTTTGCCAACGGGTATTTCCTTGGTAGTGGCCATCGCAGCATGACGGCGGTGGCGGTGGGCATGCGGCATCGGTTCTGAGCGCGGGTTACAAACGGCTAGCAATGTCTCGCTTCGTTCGGGCCTTGCCTGCCTTTCGGCTTATTTGCTTACCAACCACGGATGGTACGGTTATCTGTACGAAGCCGACCGTTATCGACCTCATCTCGGTCGTTCGCATGTCGTTTATCGAATGACCTTTGTTGGCCGAAGACGGTCAATCCTCGCAATCTGGCTGCCTGACGAGCCCGCCTTCGCATCGCGGGACTGTGGCGAGACTGGCCCGACGGTGCCTACTCGTTCACCATGCTGACCGTCAACGCGGAAAAGCACCCCGTCATGAGCCGGATGCACGCCCCCGGCAAGGAAAAGAGGTCGGTGGTCATCGTGCCGCGGCAGCAGTGGGACGAATGGCTGGCGTGCCGCGACCCCGAAGTCGCGCGAACCGTTCACGCCACCGGCGGGCGCGATGCGGGCGAGGGGGGCGGCGTCTGGTACTACCAGAACGGCTCGCCGGAAGCGGTGGCATGGGCGCTGCGGCGCATCACCGGCAAGAGCTGAGCGCAACTGGTAACTGAGCGGCTGTGGTCGCGCTTTGCCGACGATGATGCCTACACCCAGTTGGGTTCGAACTCCGCTGGCATCAGCCATCACCTGATGGCGCACCTTCGTCAACTGCCTGGCCCAATGGTGTGCACCGCCGCACGCCTCCATTCCGATTAGGCAGGGAGCCTTCATGAGCCTCTTCACGGCGGAGGCGATGGCCACCGAGCCGGCGCCGATCATGAGGCGCCCGAAAGAGCCACCGTTGACTGCCGGTGCTCAACTGCAGCTTTAGCCGCTTTGGCGGCTTCGCGTGGCACCGTAGCAACACCACCAATAGGTGGGGTTCGAAAACGCCAGGCGGTTTGCGAACATTTTTTTGGGCGTCATCCGCGATTGCCCCACCCAAACTTGATGCCCTCGCCACCCGGCCGAGGGCTTTTCTTTTGTCGGACGGCGCCTGATAGCGGCGGCTGCATGGCGGGCACAGACTGGCTTCATCAACAGCCAGGAGACAGCCATGCCAGGAAAAAATATCCACGTCCTGCCCGCCGGCGACCAGGGCTGGGCGGTCGCGGTTGAAGGCACCGATGGCGCGACCACGCACTACCCCAGCCAGGAAGAAGCGATCGCTGCAGGAACCGAGAAGGCAAAGCAAGATAAGGTCGAGCTGCTGATCCACGGCCGCGATGGGCAGATCCGGGAGCGCAACTCGTTTGGGCACGCCCCCCGCAACATCAAGGGCTGAGGCAATGTGTTTCTGTTCGGTACCGTACATACCAGTTCTCGGACTAGACTGGCCTATGGCGCTCAGGAGCTAACCATGCCGCGCAAGCACGTGCATATAGTTTTGGCCGGGGACCGCTGGGCCGTTGTGGCTGACGGTGGTCACGGCCGCGAGACGTTTCGGACCCTTGAGGACGCTATCGCTGAGGGAGCTAGGAAGGCGCAGCAGAGGCAAGCGGAACTCTTGATCCACGGCCGCGACGGTCAAGTCAGGCAGCGAAGCAATTTCAGCGAAGCTTAGTCCCCCCGTCTTGCGATTACTGGCAGGCGGCGATCGCCGCCTGCTGCTTTTGCTCGTAAGCTCGGCGCTGCTCGAGCTCAACCAGCGCGGCTTGCCCCTTCGTGTAGACATCGGCGGCCGGATCCACTTGGTCAAGCGCCCAGGCTGGCCGCTCAATCAATGACACCCGACAGGGCACGCCCACGGGTATCTCCACAGTCCGCGTCTGAGTGATGGCCCCGGGCGTGCTGGCGCAGCCAGCAAGCATCGCGAGTGCCGTCAACCCTCCAAGCGTTTGTCCTTTCGAAATTTCCCAGATGCGCTTCATCGTCCGGCCCTCCGCTCTTTGATTGCCTCGGTCAGCAGCTCGTCGAGCGAGCCGCATAGGTCTTTCGGCCTGGCCGGCGGCCGGCGGGCTAAGTCGCCGGCCCGCCGCTCGTACACCGCAGCACGCTCTTCCGCTGCGGCCACGGCAGACGCGGCCTGCCTGGCACGCTCAGCGGCTTCCTGCTTCAAATCCTTAACAGCCTTGTCGGCCTTGCCCAGGTCAATCGAGCACTGTTTGTTAGCCCCCACGGCTAGATCCCGCTTCCCCTCGGCATCCTTCTGGCTCTTTCTGGCCAGCTCCAGGCGGGGGGTGTACCAGGACGCCGAGCCGAAGACGCCCAGCACCAGCCCCAACGCCAGCGCACCCACTGCCGCGTAGATCGCGGACCTCATGGCAGCCCCCTTTCACAAACACTGCGCTCAATCGCACGACGTTTGACCAAGCCGGGCAGCACCTTACCGCGTGCGGTTACCCATTGAGGCCGTCCGCTGTCACTCTCGTTCATCGCCTTACAGGCCCCGCGGAAGTTCCCAGCGTTGAATCGCGCCGCCGTCGCGCTGTCGCAGTAGGCACCGGCGCCCACGTTGATCGCGAAGCTTATGGCCGCCCCCAGTTGCCAGGGCCGTCCCTTCAGTCCCGGCGTGCAAGCGAGCACCGGCTCTGCATGCTCGATGAGATCATCGACAAGTAGCTTTTCGCATTCGGCCTCCGTGTATGGCCTGCCAAGCACGGCGGTCTTCGTGTGTCCCGAGCAAGCGGTGACAATGCCGATTGGGTCCCTGTACCCGCGCAGCACCTTGCCCTCAAGCTGAGGCGTGATGGCGAGCAGCCAAGCCGCCGTTGGCGCGCCGACCAGCGCGATCAATTTGGCCTTGCTCATTTGATTCCGCCTCCCTTGATGGCCGTCCACAAGCCAATGACCGCCGCCAGCGCGCCCGCGATGTAGCCGATGGGCTTTGCAGCCCGCCCAAGCCAGGCGATGACCTTGAATCCACCGGAGAGGGCATCGAACAGCTCGACCAGTCCCTGTGTGTTGGCTTCCGTCCTGCGCGTGCACTCGGTGTTCTCCGCCACGCTTTCCTTAAGAGCCTTTACCTCACCGACCAGCTGCTCGAACTCTTCCCGGCTGACATGGTTTGCGTTATCCGGCATGTATTCCCCGTCAAATGAAAAAGCCCGCATGCGGCGGGCACAAAAAAAAGCCGCACGAAGCGGCTTGTGATCTGCATCACAGAAACTTATGGCTGTCGGACTACAGTCAGTGCGTTCGGGGTCCTCCCCTCGAGCTTTGCCCGAATGCCAGGCTTCCCCCCCGGCTGCCTGGCTCTTTGTAGGCTAGTCGTGGTCGGCGTCAACACCAGCTCGCGAGATTACCTCTCCAATTCCTTGGTGACAATTCCAGCAGTTACCTATGGCGTGCCGTAATACCTCGCGCCGAAACTGCTCCCATGCCGACACGGCAGCAGGAATTGGAGCAACACGGACGTGAGAAAGAGCTTCCGAAACGCGAAGGCGAAAAGGACGCCGAATGGTTGGATCGTCGAATGGCCCATCCGAGGTTACACCCTGGTATTTAGTACCCCATACCCGACAGAACAGGCCGCGCTTTCCGCAGTGCACCGGATGTTATGGGACCACAGTTGTGAGGAAAACGGCTGCGAGCGCCAGCTCAGACCGGCCACCCCACCTCAATCTCGTCGCAAAGTGCCTTGACCTCCGGGACGCTTGTGCAACCGCGCACCGCGTCCTGCTTTCGCCCACACGTGCCCGCAATGCCTGCTTCAAGTTTGGACAAGGCCGCCGCTTTGGACAACACCTTCGCCACCAGCTCGACCAAGGGGATGTCTCGCACCTGCGCCTCCATCGCCAGATTCGGCGATCGGCTTGGGTCTTGTGTATCCTGATACGTGACCGCCTCCCAACGCTTGATGCCCCAAGATGCCATCTCTGCCGGGCTGTAGTTGGAAACCACTGCATCGCGCTTGCTCTTGGCCAGCGCTTCGATCGCCTCGATGGCGATGGCCTGCGCCGCCTCCAGTGAGCCAACCATGGCGATCGACCAAGTCTGGTAATAGGTACCGTCAACCAGCTTGAAGCCTGCATCCTCGACGGACTCGAGCAGTCCGACGGTGGGCTGTGCCATATCCATCGCCGGAACAAAACCATACTCCGCCGCCAGCTCGCCCGGAATCACCACTGGAAACGAGATTCCCGCCGGCAGCTGATGTCGAAGTTGGTGCTGGTTGATGATTGGGCCGGCCGGTTGGCCGTTTTCAATCTTCACGTAGTGCATGTCGTGTCCTCAAAGGTCCGCAGCGTTATTTGGATAGGAGCGCCCACCTCCCCACAGGATGCGCACAGCGCCCTTGCCACCTACACCGCCATCCGTGCTGCCGTTGCGCCCTCCAGCGCCGCCCCCACCGTAGTTGCCGCCGTTCTTGCCGATGCCAGCGGATCCGCCGGACCCGCCTCCACCGGGCGAACCACTTGAATAGGTGCCGTTCGGCCCTTGGCCTCTCAAGGCGACGCCACCTCCCCCATACTCGCGCCCGCCCCCGCCTCCGGCGCCGCCCCCGCCCGCCGTGCCGCTGCCGCTACCCTGTCCGTTGCCGCCTGCACCTGTGTAGCCACCTGCGCCTCCGCCTCCACCACCGAACGAGTACGAGGCACTGCTGCCGCCGCTGTAGACCGTGGCCGAACTGAACGCTCCCGATTTAACGCTCGCCTGCCCTGCATACACGTAGAGATCGCCAGCACCGTTCGGCAGCGAGACGCGACTGTAGATCTGCGCCCCACTGGATGAAAATTGGACAATGATCTTTGTGCCTGGAGTAACAGGGATTTCGTTTGCCCAGCCAAAATCGCCACCTTTGCCTCCTGTCGCAGTCGAGCCGCCCCAATCACCCCCATTACCCCCAGGCGACACAGCTGCAACGCAAACATGCGTGACACCATCCGGGACGGTCCAGCTATAACCATCAAAGCCGCCCGTTGTGGTGGATTCGAAGACCACCTGGCCTGGCGCAGCTTCTTGCGCACCACACATCATCAGCATCTTCGTACTCATGAGTTCTGCCCTGCCTTGAAGGCGCGCCAGGTTGCGCCACCATCACGAGTGCGCAGCACGAACACATCTGCCTTGCCGTTGGCTGCAGTGAGTGAAGGGGACGTGCCCCCCGGCCACTTCACGGTACCTGGCCACGCAATCGTGCGCGCAGTGCCATCTGCAACGAATTCCAGGTCCATGGCGTAACTCTTACCAGCCGCCGGCGGATTCGCGATTGTCAGCGTGGTGATGTTGGCGTTCAGCGAGACCGTGAACTGGTTGCCAGCGCTGCAGTCAAGCACCAGCGTCCCGCCGCTGATAGCCGGCGCGGTCGACGTTTCACTCATGCTCGTCAGCTGCTTCCCGGTCATCACAGACGGCAGTCGCGCATCATCCAGCGAGCCGCTGGTCAGGTTGCTCGCGTTCGCGGCAGCCGCCGCGTTGTCGGTGATCTGCCGCTGCAGTTTGCCCAGCGCCGCCAGCATTGTGTCGGTCGCCGCGATTGCAGCGTTGACCGCCGTCGACAGTCCGGTCAACACAGCGGCGCGCACGCGTGCGGCTGTGAAGTACTGGTTCATCGCCCCTTCGGGGACCGCATCTGTGCTGCCCGGACTCGCACTGATCTCGACGTAGGCGGATCCAGACCAGCGATAGGTCTTGTTCGTGTCAAGCGCAACATAGATTCTTCCGCTCTCACCGACGACCGGAAATGCGGCTTGACTGGCGTACTCGAGGACATCATCCACGAAGCTTGGCAGCTGCGCCGCAGGCACCTTGCCGCCGCCATCAAGCGTTGCAACGCCACCGACTGCACCCTTCTCCGCGAGCGGGATCTTGCCGTCCAGCGCGGCCTGCAATCCAGTCACCGCGCTGATCGGCTCCTCTCCGGTGTGATTTGCTCGATCCAGCAGGTGCGAATCCGCCGCGTTGGCCGTCGCCCCCGCAGCCACGCCATCGAGCTTGCCTTTGTCCGCCGCGGGCATCAGGCCAGCTGCAGCGGCAGTCGCCTCGGGCAGCGTGACGTCGCCACCGCCGTCCGGCGCAATGCCTTGAACCGACACCACTGACCCGGAGCCGTCGATCCCGCGCCGAGCGAACACCCGCCAGTTGACGGGATCCGCGGCCGGGTTCGTTGGCGTGGTACCTGCCACGATGCGCTCCCAGGTGGCACCG
This sequence comes from Cupriavidus sp. SS-3, assembly GCF_035818815.1. Classification (NCBI taxonomy): domain Bacteria; kingdom Pseudomonadati; phylum Pseudomonadota; class Betaproteobacteria; order Burkholderiales; family Burkholderiaceae; genus Cupriavidus; species Cupriavidus sp. SS-3. Next base: position 488,039 of record NZ_JAYLVT010000002.1, on the reverse strand, counting down.
TCGTCTGTGGCGAGATCCCCGACGGCGTAGGCCGCCGCCGCCGCCCATGGGCCACGCGAGACCAGGCCTGGGACACCCTGTGCACCGCGCCCCCCGACCAGAGCGATGTTCCAGTCGGCATGCTCGACTGCGCCGACGAAGTACTCCACCGCCAGAGTCAGGCTCGTGCCGGCGTAGGCGGAGACCGGCCCTTCGACGAACACGGACCCGTCGTCGCTCGCCGCGCGCAGGCGCTGACCAAGCGTCCAGGCCTTGCCCGCCTGGGTGGCGAACACCGCAGGGCCGGCACCTGGAACCAGCGGCGTCACCGAGGATCCCGCCAGTGCCGCCGCGTAGTTCTGCGCGGCGTCCCGCGCCGCCTCGGCTTGGCCCTTTGCCGCAACCGCATCACCCTTTGCCGCAACTGCCTGGTCGCGCGCGGTATCAGCATCTGCCCTCGCCTGCCCGGCATCCGTGGCTGCCTGGACAGCTTCGTCGCGCCTCGCCGCGGCCGTCTCCGCGCTGGCGGCCGCCTCATCCGCTTTGTCGCCAGCAGACGAGGCACTGGCGGCCGCTGCACCGGCTGCCTCATCGGCGGCCTGTGCACGCTGACCAGCCAGCTGGGCGGATTGGCCAGCAGCCAGTGCGGCATCCGCTGCGCCCTGCGCATCGAGCTCCACCTGATCGCGCAACGCCTCTAGGGCAGCCGTGACGTCGCCCTGCGGGCCGCGAATATCCACGGCCTGCGCGATATCGGCCACCAGGCCCGCGGCGCCGACGTAGGCCCCGGATGACGGCTTGGCGCCCTGCCCACCGGCCCAGTCGATCACGCGCATGACGCGGCGTGCGCCGTCGACGATCACCGCGATCACCGGGCTCCAACCCTTATCCCCGACGGCTCCGGCCGGCCCACTCTGGCCGGACAGGCTGATCGTCCAGTTGGAGAACGTCCCTGCGCCTGAGGTGGCGGCAACCAGGACCGACATATCGCCAGTCTCGGCGTCGTAGGCCGACACCTGACCATCCATCCACTGCGTGACGTCGCTCGTGCGTGTGATACGCACCGGCATGCCGACGGCAAACTGCTTGCTCGCCTGCGTAATAAGGTTCTGTGTGCCGGTGCCGATCGTGAGGTCCGACGCACTGGTGCCCGAGATCTGCTCCGTCACACGATCCCAAAGGTTGTTCAACCAGCGGACCGCGTGAGGCCCTAGCATTTTGACGTAGAACGGTCCCGCCATCACCATCCCTCAATGTCGAACTGCGTTGAATAGAGCGTCGGGGAACCATGCCCGACGCCTGGCACCTGCTTGAGCTTCCCGTAGACCATGTTGTCCTGCTCGAGCAGCACATCATCCCACTCCGGATAGAGGCTGACGAACAACCAACGTCGCGTGCCCGCGCGCCTGAGAATCTCAGCCACATGGGCCCTGTCAGAAGTGCCAAGCCACGCCAGGTCGAAGCGGAGGGCGGTCAGACGAGTGCCGGGATCCGACCAGATGTCCCCCGACTCGGCCGTCGTGTTGCGCGTACTGTCTGAGTGCGTCACCGCGGCCCCGAACGACGCGTTCCAGCGCGGCTCGAAGTAGCCGCCGGCGATCAGCCGCACCACCTCGAGGAAGCCGGCCGCGTTCTCTGGATCTCGCAGATCTACGATCATTCGGCGGCCGGCAACTGCCTCGAACCAGATCGACGCCTTCGACAGCCCGTGCGAGCTGGCGGCGTTGACGCAAAGCGGCTGAGACCAGTCCCACTCGCCGAGCATCGCACCGGGGCACGCATACCGCCAACCGGTGTCGACCAGCAGCTCGCCCCCTGCCGCGGCGTCGAAGACCTGCACCCGGATTTCAGCGTTGGGCGACAAGTTGCAGCCCGGCAACGCCACACAGCCCACAGCTTCAAGTTGGGGCCAAGTCAGCGTGTAAGTTACGCTGGTACCGGCCGATCGATGTACCAGGCCAAGCGTGTCATTCTGCAGGTTTGCTGCCACCAGCCCGCCCGCGGTACTCGACGCGACGATAGCTGCCCTGTCGGCGGCGTTGTCGTGAACGATTCGCAGGTTAGGCATCCAAGCGCTCCAGCCTCAGTCCAACCGCGCCCAGCTTGTCATTCAGCGCGGCCAGCAGTTCCTGCGTGATGTCATCAGGCACCACCGCCTGCACCTGATGCGCCGGCTGGCCGACAATGCGGCCCTGGGGGTCCGTCACCACTTGCACGACGCTCATGGTCACGCCCTGACCGAAAGGCGCCGGCATGAACTGGTTATCCAGGTGGACTTGCAGGTTTGCCATCTGTTGGGTGCGTTGCATGTAGGCCTCCTAGCCGCAGTGGTAGTAGCACGCCACCAGACGGACGTCTGTTGGCGAATCGAAATGAATGGACTCGCGCGCCTGCGCGATCGTGTAGGCCATGAGGCCATCGCCATCCTGGCGCATGCCGATACCCGGCAGGCCGGACGATGTAATGAACTCGCCTTGCGTGATATCGCCGTTGGCACCGCACACGAGCACCTGGCCCTCACCAACGGCATTCATTTTCACCAGGTCGTACCGCTCGCAAAGCTCAGCGTAGGAGCGGACAGGAATCGGCTTGCCGTCCGCATCGAAATCCTCGATAAGCGCCGCAGGCAACGATTCATCGAGGGGAGCACGATGACTCACCACCCCGGCCCGCCTCCTGCTCGTGGTGCCCTGCACAGGGCGCACCTCGAAGATCGCGTCTGATATTCCGCGCTTGCGGACGCAGACCAGGTCCTCGAGCACCATGCCCTGCTCTGTCGGGGTTTCCTTGCGCACAAGCGCATCATGGCTGGCCGTGAATGGACCGACTGTGCCGGTCTCGGAATAGAACGAGTTGCCGCCGACCGTGGCTACGATGCCTGATGCTGTGATGGTGCCGCCGACGGCATTGCGCCGCATGCAACGAGCAGCATGCGCGTCGCTCGTGCCGGGCACGGCTTCGACCGTAAGGGTCGCTTTGTTGTTCTGCGGACGTCCCATCATGGCGACGTAGCCGGAAGACTGAAAGTTGTAGCCCGCGATCATCAGGATGCCGTTCGCGCCCTCCGTCGACGTGTTCGGTTGCCCCGACTGGCCAACGAAGATGGCGCCCATGTTGCAGAAAAGGCCCACATCGAAGGCAGCGCGGTTTTGGTAGAACTCGACACAGTTCGGAATCTGGATCGTGGCGGACCCGATGATCGAGACGCCGCTGAAGGTCCCTCCGGTGAAGGTCTTCCCCGCGAACGAGCCTGCGACAACCTGGCTTGCGTAGATGTTCTGTGCCGATAGATTCCCGGCCGTGATTACATCGGAAGCCAGGCGCGACGTGCTGATGGTCCCGGAGACGATCTGGTTGGCGCTGATGTTCTGAGCGCTCAGGTTAGCCGTGGTGACAACGGCAGCACTGAGTTGGTACGTCTGCAGCGTGCCAGTGACGCTAAGCGCCGGTACCGAGACGCTGCCCGGCAACGCCCCAGAGCTGAGGTTTCCTGGCGGCACAGTAACGCCGCCCGGCAGCTGCCCGTTGCCTAGTTGGCCAGGCGGAACCGTCACGTTGCCCGGGAGCGTGGTGGGCATGACCCGCGGTGACGCGGCCTGCAGCAACACATCGCGATCATTGACAATGGTAGCCATCAGATCAAAACCTCAACCATCGCTTCCCCGTTCAGCCAGTCAGACTCGATGCCAACCACCAAGCCCGTCTTTCCTCCAGCCAAACCGAACCGGCTGTTGTAGACAGTCACCGGCTCGCCGAGCTCCAGGGTCAGGAAGCTCGCGTTGCATTGCATCTGGTACACGTGTCGCGGAACCTTCCATAGCGCCAGCCGGCGATCGGCCTCGGCCTGCGCCTCTGCTCGGATCTGGAGCAGCGTGTCCTCTTGCTCCGGATCGCTGTGCAATCGGTACTGGGTGGCCACGCCCGAATCGCTCGCCGTAGCGACCAGCCATTCCTGGGCATACAGCGTCTTGTGAGCCTCCGGAATGCCTGTCTGCAGATTGGTTTGCTGCGTCCAGTTGCGGCAGTAGCCCACTTTCACGCCGGCACGCACGGTGCTGCGAGCCTTCGGGCGAAGACTGCCCTCCTTGTAGTCAGCTGGCCCGATCACACGCGCCTGCCCCGCGGGCGGCAGCGCCAGGCGCACCAGCCGCAGGAGTCCTGCCCGGGACATCAGGATCTGAGCCCCGACACTTGCGGCAACTTGCCGGCAGGCCTCCAGAACGTTCATCCGGTCCTTGACGTACAGCCCGATCGTCTGCGGATTGGCCGCAGCGAAGGCCATGAGATTGGCCGCATCGAGATCCGCTGCAGTGAAGCGCTCCGAAGCCTTGCCAAACATGGTCACCAGGCGCTGCACGATGCCGGCGGCATCCCTGGCGTACGTCCCGCCCTGCCGGTCGCCTTGGACGCTCGCCGTGATCTGCCCCGCAGGGGACTGGTTCAGCGTAAACTGGCTATTCGCCAACTGGGGGGTGAAGCTCACCGGCGCGCCGTTGTCGCGCACTTCGATCAGCCGCTCGCACTGGTAAGGGTTCACCGCATAGTTGTGCGTCGCTTCGCTCACCAGGAGCGGTTCCACGTTGTGGCACTCCCCCAGAACCTGGGGGATGAGCGCATCTTTGTTCTGGCCGCTCGTCAGCTTCACCTCGGACAGCGGCGCGTTCAGCCGCTGCAGCTTGTCGAGCATGCGAAGAGTCAGCTCGCCCCTGTCCGTGGGATCCAGATCGGCGACGATGCCGTCGAAAAGCAGATAGAACTGGCTACGCAGCCATCGCGCATCGCCCACGAACACGCGGATCTGTCGGTTCGCCCATACATCGGCCAACCAACCGTCCAAACGCCCGTCGGCATTCGCCAGGGCAAAGGATGCTGTCGCAACGCTCACGGACCCACTCGTCGCTGGCCCGTCAAAGCCATCCAAGGCGAGCCGCTCTGCAGCCTTGACGCCACCGGAGATGCACGGCAAGTACGCTGTATTGGCCGGAACCTCGGCGGGGCCGGTCACATAAGGCCGATTGGAGAGGTACCGAGTCACTTCCGCTCCGCCGGCGCGCACGTTGACCTCGACGAGGAAGACCGGATTCCGGTCGTCCCGCCGCAGCCACTGCTCAATTTCTGCTTTAGTCGTCATACTGGCTTGAACTGGCGTGTCGCGGCGACCTGCGCCGCTTCCTTCGTTGCTTCCCTGGACGCTTCCGCAATTGCCGCGGCGCTCTCGCGATTCGATCGGACGCTGTCGTCATGCTCCTTCTTCTGCTGAGCGCGCAGCTTGGCGACTTCCTCCTTGACGGAGCGCAGCTCTCCCACCAGCGCCTGCAGCGCGCCATCCCCCCGCCCAAACTGCCGCCAGTCGATTCCGGAAAAGATCCGGTTATCCTCAGCCGTCAGCACGCGCTCGCCGGCGTGCAAAATCGCCCGGTAGCCATCGAACGGCACGCTGGCCAGACCGTCGGCATGGCTACCGTTGGCCTTCGCCCATTCGAGCTCTTTCACGATCTCGCCGATCGGCTTGCCGCCCTGCATCTGCTGTACGTAGAACCGCAGGCCTGACGCATCCGCTTCCCTGCCCAGCACGTCCTTGTAGGCCTTCTTGATCTGCTCCTCGTAGGCGCCCCACATGAAGTCGTCGACCGTGCGCGTACCCTCGGCAAGCTGCTGGGCCCAGTAGTCAACGCCGGCCTTGTCTCCCGGCCGACCGAGATACTGCTGGTAGAGCTCATTGGCGTACTTCGTGCTGCCGCTCGCCGCGTTGATCAGCGGCTGCAGCGCGGCCGCCAGCTCCGCCGGCAAACCTGCCAGCAAGCCGGGCACGGTCGCCTGTAGCCCCAACGCCTTCTCCATAGCCTGCAGCACGCCGAGTTCGCTGGCCAGCTTGCCGGTCAGGTCCAGGTAGTTCGCATCTGCAGCCGACTCCACGCCCTGCACGAACGTCTGCAGCCGTGCCAGTTCGTCCAGCTGCGCCTGGGACAGGCCTGTCTGCTGCTGGGCCGCATTGAGCTGTCCCTGGGCGACTTCGATCTGCTTGTTAGCGGCATCGAGCTGAGCTTGCGCTGCGGCCGCCTGGCTGCTGCCCTGGCTCATCAAGCCCGTCCCGAGAGCGTCCACCGCACCGGTGACCTGGTTGAAGATTGCGGTGTACTGGTCGCTGCTGGCGTAGTAGGTGCGCGCGAGCTCCAGATAGCTGCTGGCCACCGCCTGCAGGTTGCCCAGAGCTGTCTGGTCGCCAGCCTGCGCCGCCGCAAGGGTCTGCTGGTACTGTCGTGCCGCTTCAGCCACCTTCTCGCCCATGGTGAGGGGCGACAGGTTCCCTGTCTTCAGGCTCTGCACCCAGTCGTGCAGCCTGCGGCCGGCATCCTCGAGGGCCTTCGCAGCGCTCAGCTGAGAGTTGGCCGCACTCGCTGCTGCCTGGGCTCCCGACATCAGTTCCTGGGCCGCCGACGTGTCGACGGCAGCCACCTGGGTGATCAGACCGAACAGCTCGCTAGCAATGTCGAGTTGCTGCTGCGGGGAAATTCCCGAGTTGAGCATCCCCCACAGCTGGTCCTTGCGGCCCGCGGTGCCGCCTGCCTGACCTAGTGCACCACTGATCTGGGAAAGCAACGACCGGGCATTGCCACGCAGCTGCAGCGCGGCCTGCGCCTCCGCTGCCAGCGCGGACACCTTACCGCGCAGCGCCTCGACCGCTGCCATCTGCTGCGCCATTACGTCTGCCAAGCCAGTGCCGAGTTGCTTTCCCTGCGCCTGCACCTGCTGCAGGAACGTCGACATCTGTTGCGCAAGCGCCATCAGCCCATCCTTCAGCTTGCGCCCACTTTCCGTGCTGGTGTCGATACTGTCGACGAGCTGGGTGTAGGCGCCCGCGCTCATCGGCAGCGCATGCCCGAGCTTGGCAAACTCGGCGGCGAGCTGCTCCTGCAGCCGCCCCAGTTGCTCAGCGGGCGACTTGAACCGGCTGAAGTAGCCGTCAGTCAGTTCGCGCGTGCGGGCAGCTGCCGCTTCAGCGGCGGCGGCGGCCTGGGCGGCGGCGGCCTCTACCTCAAGAAACGCGGGTGCGACCCGCACCAGCGCCTGATACGCCCGCTCGCCGGCTTCGCTGTTCCGGTCCAGGCCGCGCGCGTACTCCAGCAGGCCCTCGCGCGTGGTAATGCTGGACAGGCCGAGCTTGTCCAGCTCTTCCCGCATCGAGCGGATGCGGTTTTCCTGCTTCTGCTGGTCCGTCAGCAGAATGTGCTCGACATCGGCAATTCCGGTGCGGGCTTCCACCACGGTGCCATTAAGGCTCCGCATGGCGTCTTCGAGTTGCTTGTACGCCGGCGTCAGAGCCATGAGCGCCACGGCATGTTGAGCCTCGTTCTCACGGGACAAATCCTGTTGCTCAATCCACTCCCGCAGCTGCGCCGTGCTCTGAGGCATCGAGAACCCAAGCGCAGCGAACTGATCGCCCAGTTGCTTTGCGGCAAAGGTAATTTTCTCCTGTTCGGAGAACGCTGCCTCCATGTAAGCCGAGGTGATGGCGCCGAGCTGTTGGGTACCGCCGGCGGCGTCGACCATTGCCTCGCGCTTCGCGGCGCCGCCGATGCCGCCGATGCCGAAGGCGGCGTCCAGGTTCTTGCCGAGGGCTTCCGCGACCACGTTGGTCGACTTGAAGATATCGGTCAGACGCAGTGCGGTCTGCACCAGGTTCTCTCCCTCCTCCCGGAACGCAGCGATGCCTGGAATCATGTTCTCGGCAAGCGCGTCACCCAGATCGCCCCACGACTTCTTGCGATTCTCTTCACTGCGCCAGTCATTGCGAATCGAGTAGTCGAACATGCCAAGGCGACTATCCATCTCCCAACGATTCGAGACAGCGTTGAGACCCTTGAAGATGTCCACCATCCCGAAAAACTCGGTCTGGATAGCGCTGAACTCCTTATCGCTGAATGGTTTCGACTCGCTGCTGTACCGGTCGCTGCGGAACCATCCGCCCTTCTGCTTGTAGTCGGCATACTGGCCGCCGCTGAAGCCAGCGCCAGTGAAGCGCCCCTCGATGCCGGCACTCTGGAGCTCCTTAGGCCCGCGGCCGAACATGCGATTGACCACCCCGCCAATCGCGCCGCCGATCACGCCTCCGAGCAGCGTGCCCAAACCTGGGACAATGGAGCCGATGGCAGCGCCGGCTGCAGCGCCGCCGCCCGACGCCCAGGCCTGGGAATTGCCGATCGCCGCGTAGTTGCCGGAGATAAGGGAGCCCAGACCATAACCGGCACCCACACCACCGATGAAGTTCACTGCCGGTGCGACATAGGATCCTGCCTGCAGGCCAGACGCGAAGTTCCCCATACCGACTGCATTGGCGGTATCCGCCAGTGCGGATGCCGTGTAGGGGTTCAGTGCGAGACCCTGGCCAAAGCCGGTAAGGGTCTGGGAGCCCAAGAAACTGCCGATGCTGGACAGTCCTGCGCCAATGCCGACGCCGGCCTGCCCGCTGGTGAATGCGCTCCAGAGATTGGTTGCATTGCTGGCGAAGCCCAAAGCGTTCCCCACCGCGCCAAGTCCCCCGGAGCCGCTCCCCAGGAGCGTGCCAGCCATGTTCATGATGCCGCCCATCATGTTGCCGACAATTGGCTGAACAAACGCCTTGATTGTCGTCTGCAGCACCGTGGTCTTGAACAAATTTTTGAGGCTGTCGATCAGATTCTCACCAAAGCCCTTGCCGTTCTCAAAGCCGCGCATGAGCGAGTCCGTCAAAGCTCGCTCGATGTCGTCCCCTGCCGTCTGCCAGCTCTTGGCGGCTTCCTCGGCGGACTTGCGAGCTGCGTCTTTATCCTCCTTGTTGGTGAGCGCGATGGCGTAGTCGCGTTGCGCCTGCGCGAGCTTGGTCACGCCGGCGATCGCCTGGTCGTAATACGCGATCTCCTCGGCGGTACCGCCCAGCATCTGCGCACGGGCGCGACCCTGCTGCAGCAGCGCGAGCGACTCTTCGTAGCGCGCCGCGGTAATGGCCGCCAGCTCGCCCTTGGTCTTGCCGTAGTTTTCGTTCTCGAGGTTCAGCGCATCGGTCTGTTCCTGGAGCGACTTTACCTGCTTGTCGATCCCGTCGCGGTAGGCCTGCTCCAGCTTCACCTGCAGCTCCGCAACCTGGTCGACATATGCGCGCTCGTTCTCGACGCGCTTGGTCTGCAGGCCGGCCAGCTCGGCCATGTACTTGTTGTACGCAGCCGTCTGCTTCTTACCCAGTGCGGCCTCCGCCTCGAGCTCGACCACGGCCATACGGTCGACCAGATCGTTGTCCCGCAGCTGGCGCAACTCGTCCAGATAGCCGAGCTCGTCGAGCAACCCTTGTTCGCGTCGGCTCTTCAGCGCACGCTCGCCGCCCTTGAGGATGACATCGAGCTGCTTCTGGTAGCCCTCATACAGGGCGATCTCTTCAGTCAGCGTCCTGCGCAGCGCGCCGGCCCCGGTTGCTGATCCCTTGGGATCCGCGTACTTCGCCTCAATCGACGCGCGCAGTTTGACAATCTCCGCTGCGGACAGGCCCAGCCGTTTGGCATGGCGCTCCATGTCTGCGATCTCGTCTGCGCGAACCTCCTGGCGAGACCGCATCTGCTTGCGCATGCCATCGATCGCGTTCTGAGCTTGGATCTTGGCATCCTCGTCCGCCTGCTTCGCCGCATCCTGTTGCGCTTTGGCCGCCTTTCCCGCCAGCTCGGCTTCCTGTTGACGCAGCGCCGCCAGGTCATCCTGCAGCTTCTTCAGCGCGGCGATCCGCCCCTGCCCGCCGCGGCCGACGGCAGCGCCACCGTCAGTGGATCCGAATCCGTTGCCGAACTCGTCAATCTCACGCATGGTGGCCGCGATCTTGCTCTTGACGTCCCCCAACGTCGCAGCGCGGCCCAGGCCAAGCATAGCGTCCCACGCGCCCAGGGCAGCGCCCTTGAGCGCGTTCCAGCCGCGCTGCATGTAGCCGAGGTTCTCCAGTACCTGGTTAGCCCGCTCCTTCATGGCGTTGGCATACGTGCGTTGTGCAAGTGCCGCCGCTTCGTCCTGCCTTCCCTGCTCGGCAAGGGCCTTGATCTGGTTGTAGACCGACAGGGTCAGGTAGTGATATTGCTCGTTCAGCGCAGCCGAGGCCTTCACCGGCTCGTCTGCCAGCTTGACGTACTCCTTGATCGTGTCGTCGATGCCCTTCCCTGTGGCCTTGCTCATGGCAATCGCAGCCTCGCCGAGATCCACCATGACTTCCCCGGCAATCCTGCCGGTTTGTGCCATTTGGGTCAGCGTGTCTGCGGCCTGGCTATGCGTGCCGATGGTGCTAGACACCTTTGCTGCCATGGTGGCCATCTGGTCCGCTGTCGTGCCGGCGGCGTTGCCCGACAGGATCAGTGCTTTGCTGAACGTGCCGGCCTCCTGGCTCCCCTGATACATGGCGGTCGCCAGAAGTGCGCCGGCGCCAGCCGCGAGTGTCGCAGGGTTGACCAGGCCAGCGACGTAAGCGCCGAGAGCCTTGGCTGCAGGTACCACACCGCCAAATGCGTCCTTGAGCTGACCGCCTTGCTGCATGAGCACCGTCAGCGGCGCCTGGCCCGCCTGCAGGCTGACAATGATGTCCGTCATCTGCGCCGGCACCATTCGCATGGCGGCGGCCGTCTGCGCGGCGGAAACGCCGAGGTCGCCAAAGCCCTTTTTGCTTTCGAACAGCTTGGCAATCAGGGGATTGGCCTCGTGGCTCACACCGAGCTGGGCGGCCCTGAACTCCATCATCTGGCGGGTGCTCATGCCCAGTGTCTGCACCTGCTCCTGCAGGCGCGCGATATAGGCCATCGCCGCGCCCGCTGCCTGCTGATGCGCGGTGGCACCCACACGCGCGGCCTCCGCCTGGCGCGCGATGGCATCGCCCGCCGCAGCCGCCGCAGCGGCTTCCCGCCGCCCCGCGCTCTCGACCGCCACCGCGGCGGTTGTCGCGGCTGCCGTGGCCCCCTTGACTGCCGCGGTAGCCGCTTCCGCACTGCTGGACACGACGTCCATGGCGCGCTTGCCGCCAGCACCGAACGCCTGCAGGCGGCTCCCGCCCTCATCGATCGCGCTCAGGAACTCCCGAACATCAGCCCGGAAGCGAAAGACGAGATCCCCCAGCCCAGCCATTGTCGATCCAGTAATTGATTGCCCCCGAGACAATCGGTGGCGGATTTAGTTGCGTTGATCGGCCCACACATCAAGCGCGGCACGCTCCATCAGGCGGACAAGGCGATACAGATCGCGACGATGGTCCCGTCCGTCGACCGCGAACTCCAGATGGCTCAGTACCGAGGCGTAGTCCAGTCCGGTTCGGACCACGCCGGCAAGGCCACCGACGTGTCGCCACTGGGTGCTCAGGTCATCGGTAAACAGAACGAACGCCTCGGCGTTCTCCTCCCACACCACGAAGTCGTCGCCCGCCGCAAGACGCTCTGCTTCGGCAATGATTCCCGCCGGCGCACCGGCCTGCCGCAGGAGCTGGACGGCGTCGCTGCCCTCGACAAAGGACTGACGATCGCCGGCCCAGTAGCGCGCCGCCTCAATCAGTTTTTTTCTTTCGGCTTCTTGCCGTCGCCCCACGAGTTCATCCAGAAGGAGGCATACAGCGCCGCCGAGACGTGGGGAATGCTGAGCAGGTAGTCCCGGGCGTCTTCGTCGTAGGGAACCCTTTGATTGTCCGGGCCGACCAGGTCATCCATCGTCACGAGGACCTTGCGCAGCTGGCTTGCCTGCGCGCGCCAGAGCTTTTCCGGCGGCAGATCCCGCACTTCCTCTTCATACTCGGCGCGGAGCTGCTCGAGCTCTTCCTGGTTGCACCGGCGAAACGTCGCGGAGAATGTCGAGCGCTCCACCACGCCGCGCTCGTTGCGCATGTCGACTTCAATCTTGTCTTTGAAGTTGGTAGCCGCGCCGATACGAATTGCCATAGTTTTTCTCCTGTACAGAATGACGAAGGGCCGCGCGAGCGGCCCCTCTCCGGATGGTGCGTGCGCCAGGGCGCCCGCGTCTACTTGACCGTGATCACCAGCTCATCGTTGCCGACGTTCGGGTTGATCGTGAGTTGCGAGTTCATCATCAGCACGCCCTCCTGGTCGGCGTACTGGAGATTGGTGAGCTGCGCCTTGGGGGCATCGAGCTTGACGATGTTGCCCGCGGTCTTGCCGTGGGTGATGCTCAACGGCGCAGATGTGCCATCGAGGATGGCTTTCCACCAGTCTTTCTCCGCAACGGCGCCCAGCTCCATGCTGACGGAGCCGGTCGGCTTGCGGTCGGTCAGGTCGGTCCCCTCGCAGCCGATCAGCGATCGCCAGGGCGTGCTGTTCGCCATGTCGATCTGGAGCGACTGGAGGCAATTCGACTTGCCATGCAGCGACCAGGCCGGCGTGTTCTGCTTGCTGGCCACCAGCGGCGTCAGGAACTTGGTGTAGTCGATGTTTGGCGGCAGCGCCTGGTCGACCACATCATGGTAGGCGCCCACGAAAGCGAACTTCATGAACGGGATGGCCTTCGCCGAGATGTCGAACTGCACCGTGCCGAGTGCGCCGGTCATTTTGTGGAACAGGCCATCGATGAGCACGTAGAACGTGATCGTTTCCACGTCGTCGGTGACGGGCGCATACTTGACGTCGGTCCCCGCGGTGACGGTCTCGGCGAAGCCGCAGCTGCGCAGCACAGGGCCCCAACCCGGCGCGTCACCGGCGGTACCGCTTCCCGCCAGCTCGACCTCGAACTCCAGGCGGTTGTGTACACCGACGAGCAGTTGCTCGCTGTTGCCAAGGTACGGCCGGATCAGGTCCCGCGAGACCGTGTCGCCCTGCAGCGGGCTCAAGGTCATGTTGCGGATCAGAATGGCATTGGCCGCGCCAGTCGGGGTCGGGTCCACGCCGGGCGTGACCTCGTTCTTGGCGAGGATGAGAGAGTTGCGCAGGCGTTTCGTCATGTCGCTTGCTCCTTCGGGAGATCAATGGGTTGGTCATCGGCCGGCACCATGGCCGCCGCGGCTGCGATGGGTCGGCGCTCTCCGGTGACGGGGTCAAACAGATACTGGCCACCGCGGCCGGCGTAGGCATCCTTGGCCAATACGCTGGCCGAGTCCTGCGGTGGCGCAGGTGCAGTGAGCGCCAGCACGCCGGCGTGCTTCGTTTGCTTCATGGCTTCCCCCTTAGTGGGACAGACTGTCTTCCAGCGTGCGGTAGGCAATCCGGTACCGAACCACCACCACCGCCGCCTTGATGCCGTCCGGCCCATACTTCGGCTCGTCGGTGCCCACTTCCGTAATGCCGGTAACCCCTTCGGCCCGGTAGCGCATCACGACTGGATGGAACAACTCCGCGAGCGCGCTGGCATCGGCATCCGGTGCGTCGCCCCAGGAGACCACGATGCACTGCAGCTCTCGAAGCCGGTCCGCCATCGGAATGGGTGCGCCGGGGACGACAACTTCCTTGCCGCCGCGCAACACCAGCCCCTGCCGGTCGACTTCGGAGAAGGCGCGAACAATGCTGCGCTCCACTGCCGCCGGGAAGCCCGGGATTGCGCGGATGTCAGCCTCGAGTGCAGCGATGTAGCTCTCGAATCTGGTGGTCATGGCGCGGTCTCCAGTACAGCGCGGGAGAAGAAGCCGTCTCCTTGTTTCTGCGGCGTCTGGCTGAGCCGGTACCGCTTCCCGTCGATGGTCACGACGTCGTCGCGCCGCAGGGTGGGAGCGTCGTGCGTCTGGTACTCGATTGAGCGCTCCGCGACATGTAGTGAACCCTCGACCATCAAGGTTTCGGGCTCCTCGAAGCCAACGTCGAAGTCGGGCCCGCCTGACCAGGATGCCGTCGTGAGCATCCCGGCCGAGCGGAAAGCCGACCAGAAGACGGCCGGATCGAAGCCCATGCTCAGCTCTTCCGGAGCTTGATCACGCCGCGGGGCCGGGTATTCAGCGTAAGCGGATTGGACTGGGCTTCCAGGTCGACGCCCTTCCTGTGATCCAGCAGTTCCTGGCTGGCGTAGTACGGCAGGCCGAGTGTGTTCACCACATCGAGGTAGTCCCCCGGCGCGAAGTTCGTGACGAACATATCCGGTACGCCCAAGGGGATCAGATACCCCTCGTCGGGATTGATGAAATCGATGTTGCCGACCCGGCCGTAGAATTCCTTCCACACCACATTGCCGAAGTTGAAGCCGGCACGCATGTCGTCGCGCAGGAATTGCCCATCGTTCCAGCGATCGAAAGCCTTCTCGACGGATGCGTGCGTCGTGAAGGCATCGTAGAAGTTGCGCCCGACGATGCCGAGCCAGCCCGTGATTACGCCGGCGCCGGTCAGCGCGTCCTCGGCCTTGCGCCGAGCGTCGGTGATCTTGGTCAGGACCTTGGTGCCCGCGTTGTCCAACGCGAAGTTCACCGTCTGTTGCGCAATGCCGAATCGCTCATAGAGATCGACCAGCACGCGCTGGCCGTCGGCGTCATAGATCTTGCCCGTCACGGCGCCGACACGGTGGTAGGTGAGCGTCGCATCGATCTTGCGACGCATCTTGGCGATTCGTTGATTCACGACGGTCTGCACCGCCTGGGCCTCGGTCTCGCTACCGAAAGCGCGGATACCCTGTACCTCGTCGGCCCGCACGACTCCGCGCACCGGAAGATGCAACGCCTGGAACGGGATCACGTCGCGCTTGTTGCCGACCACGACCTGGCCGGGCGCGCCGCGGGGCGTGTCGGGCACAAGGGCCAACTGATCATTCTCCCGCTCGATGGCGATTTGCGTGGTCGTCACGCCCTCTTCGGTGAAGAGGCCATCGAGCAGCATCGGCACCTGCTGGCCTTCCGGGACCTGGTTGAGCGCCCTGGTCAGCGACATCACGCTGAAGGCATCATCGTTGAAGACGTCGAGACTTGCCATGGTGTTCTCCAATGAAACGGGGCCGCACAAAGCGGCCCCGTCGGGTCGTAATTGAACGGCGCCGGATCAGCGCACGATGATGTTCTTGCTCGCCAGGCCAGCCTTGGCGGCGACCGTATAGCCGGTCAGCCGCGCCTGAGCCACCTCGGCCAGTCTCGCGACATACGAGATCGGTTGGTCAACCGCGCTGGCGGGCACCGCGCCATACAGAACGGCTTCCGCCGGCTGGGTGGCCACGTCGGCTTCGTCGAACGGTTCGAACTTGCCGTCAGCGTTCTTGGCCAGGACCTGCCCGGACGGCAGCGCTGCCGCCGTCGGCGCCAGGACGCCTTGCTCGCGCGAGATCTGTCCCGGTCCCTCCGACAGCAGGAACTCCGCGGAGTGGTTTCCTTCTTGCAGGATTTGCATGTGTGCTCCTGAGAAATGTGGTTGAGTTGGGTCAGGCGGAATATCGACCTTGGCGGGCACGCGCCTGACCTCGCGCCGCATATACGCTGGCCGCCAGCGGCACTTCCGGGGCTGCTGGGCCAGTCGGATGCTTGTTGTCGATCTGCTGGCCGGACCGGTCGATCACGGTGTCGAAGAGTCTCGCTCGTGCCTGTTCCACGGACAGCCCTGCGCTGATCAGTTCGACCGCGCGATCCGGGGCCTTTGCCGCGACACAAAGTCCCGCGATCTCTCTTGCCTGGGCGATGCGTGCGTCAGCGCCGGCGCGGTCGACAAGCCCGCAACTCAGCAGAACCGACTCGCCGAGGTGTCCGATCTGCGCTGCCCGACACGAGGCCAGCACGTGGGCAACGAGACTTGCTGCCGGCTCCGGGGGTTCAGCGGGCGCCGGCACTTCCGTAGGCGCCGGTGCATCGACCGATGTCTGTGGGCCCGTCGGCGGCTCGGTTGCCGGATCGGTCAGCTCGGGCGGCTCCGCTGCCGGCGCGTCCTGTAGCTGCGCCCGAAGGTCTTCCGGTGTGCGTCGGTACTTTGCGATCACCTCGACGCTGCGGGCGGAGGCAGCCAGCCGTACGGGCGCTTCGATGACGTCGCACATGCCGAGGGCCTGCGCTTCCAGTGCAGTGAGCCAGGTCTCCTCGTCCATCATGCGGATCAGCTCCGCCTCGTCCTGACCGGATTTGTTCCGGTACGCAGCCATGATGCCGTCGCGGGCGTTGTCCATCATGTCCGCGACTCGCCGGAGATCAGAGGCCTCGCCGGCCGTTATCGTCCACGGGTTGTGGATCATCAGCTGCGCGTTCTCCGGCATGACGATCCGGTCGCCGGCCATGACGACTAGCGACGCGGCGGACGCGGCAATGCCGTCGACGCGTGTGGTCACCCGACCCGAGAAGCGACGCAGCGCGTTGTAGATGGCAAACGCATCGAAGACATCGCCGCCAATCGAATTCACACTGACAAGGACCTCGTCGGCCGTGTCGGCGATGGCATTGAGCGCGGACACGAACGCTCCGGCCGTCACGCCCCAGAACCCGATCTCGTCATAGATGCGCAGCTCGGCAATCGTCCGTTCGCCGTCTGTCCTTGCCTGCATCGCGTACCAGTTGCGAGGTTTCGGCATCGTTACTCCCCTTTAGTTGGTTGATCCTTGACCGGGCCGCCAGCGGATGTCGTCCGCCGCGGATCGGAATCGAGCACCAGGCCGTGACTATCCGCGCGCGCATTGTCCGCGTGGATTTCCTGGTCGGTCTGGTCCGGATCCTCGCCGCGCGCGAGGATGACGGAAGACCGGCTGCGGAAGCCGGCACGCACCTCGCGGGCCTGTGCCTCGACGTCCTGGACCGGATGGACATATGCCCAGCCTTGTGGCACCCAGCGCACCCGCAGATACAGGCGGCGGTTTCGGTGATAGTCGTTCAGCGACACCACGCCTGACAGGACCGCCGCATCGAGCCACGCCGCCCAGATTGGCCGGCAGTACTGGTGGATGAAGGTCGTCCAGATCAGTTGCTCGATCTGCCGGTGAAACTCGTTGAGGATCACACGCAAAACGCGATCGCTGACGTTGCGCAAGTCACCGGTCAGCACCTCGTAGGGCACGCCGACTGACGCGCATGCAGCCATCAACTGCTGACGCATGAAGCCTTCGTAGTTGTCGCCGGCATCCGGCGGCTGGGAGAACTTCACCTCCTCGCCTGGGCCAAGCTCCTGCATCGTTCCGGGCTCCAGCGACGTGAGGGGCGTGTAGCCGTCGTTGTCGTACTCCGCTAGCAGGCCCGTTGCCGGATCCTGGCCCTGCGCCTCCGGTTCGGGCTTGGTGACGAAGCCCGCGAACAGGTTCGCCACCTCCTGGCGGAAGAGGACCGCGTCGTCGAAGTTGTCGAGGGACTTCAGCCGCAGCAGCACCGTCGTGAGCTCGGGCATACCGCGAACCTGCCCGGGCCGCGTGATCTGGTAGACGTGCACCACCTGATCCGCCTGTACCGGTACCAGCGACTGCGGCAGCCTCGTGCCGAACTGGTAGTCACCGGGGTGGTGCCGCCACAGGTGGTAGTTCACTCGCTTGCCGATGCGGCCGTCGAACTCCACGCCGTGGACGATCTGGTTGCCGTTTGGCAGCCCCTCGCATTTCTCGACAGGCAGGTGGTCCGCCTCGATCGCCTGGATCTGCAGCGGCACGGCCAGACCATCCTCCGGCCGCCGCGGGCGCAGACGAGCCAGCGCCTCGCCGTCGGCGAACATGGCTCGCGCGGCCAATGCCTGCTGCCCATAGGCGTCGAGCTGCCCGTCCGCGTCCGCATCCGGCACCCAGTCCGCCCACAGGTCTTTCAGCAGTACCCGGACCTCCTTGTCCGGGTGCAGCGGGAAGGGCTGGATCCCAGTGCCGATGGTGTTGCTCACCAGCCGGGCAATGGCAGCCCTCGCCCACGGATCATTGCGGATGGCATCGCGGGAGCGACGCCGGATCATTGGCAGCGCCTGCGTCGCGGCGTTCGGCCCCGCATTGCTAGGCCGCCAGTTCGCCGAGCGGCTCCCACCCGTCGCACCGGCCTCGTAGGCGCTGCCCAGGTTGTTCAGGCGCCGAGGGAGGAGGAAGCCCCTCCCGCGCAACGTGGAATAGGCCATCAGACCCCCTTGCCGCCATGCCGTAGCCGCGACACGCGCGACTGCTTGCGCGGCGCCTGTTGCTCCAGGTCCTTCAGGATCGTCGCGCGCGCCTGGAGCAGTTCCCCCTGCGAGCGGTACCGCACCCGCTTGCCGTCGTACTGCACCTCCAGCTCGGAGCTGGCGATCGCGCGATTGACGCGCTCGAGATCCGCCTGGGTGTATGCCACTTCATCGCCTCTTCAAGTAACTCGAGCGGATGACTCGCCGCTGAGCAGGTTGCCGCTGTCGCGCCGCCACCGGTTCGGCTGCCGGCGGCGCTTCCGGTACCAGCACCCCCGACGCTTCCTGCGTCGGCTGGGCACCATGCAAAAGCCCCGCCGAAGCGGGGCTGGAAGCCGTCTCTTGCACCATATCGGGTGGACCGTCCGCCATGGCGAACAGGCTCAGATTGCGCGGCTGAACCTGTCCTTCCAGCGCATCCCACCAGGCCTCCGGGCGGCGACGGAGCTCCATGTGGTGCTCCAGCCAGATCGCGTAGACCGCGCAGTCCTTCGCCTCCAGACGCTTGCGCTGCGCCACCCATCGCGTCTGCGAACCAAACTGCGTTTTACGGGTTGCCCGCGCCTCGCCGGCAAACTGCCGGAACCACTCGTCACTGAGGTCCCTCGACAGATGCACGTAACCAGGCCCTGGCTTCTCGACCTCGAGCCGCCCATGCAGCAGGTCCTTGACCAGGTTGGTGCCGACCCACCAGAGCGTCACGCCCTTCTTGCGCCGCTTGCCGCGCCAGTCGATATCGACCTGGCTTGCGCCGTCGCGGATGTTGCGCTCGCCGGTCGGGCGGCCTTTGACCGCAAAGACCTTGTGTCGCGCATTCACCCGGGCGAACTCGTAGACCCGATGCGTACTATGGCCGCCGGAGTCGACGGCCGACGCCGCGATCTTTAGTTCGGTGCCGCTGACATGCGGGAACCGCGTTTCGACCAGGTAAGTCAGGACCTTGTCCCAGACTTCATCTTCCTGTGTATTCCCGAAGAAAATCTGATGATCGATCGTCCACATCTCCGAGCCGCGTCCGAACCCCCAGACACTTACCTCGACGCGGTTGTCCTGCGTATCACAACTCGCCAGGAGCAACAAGCAACCCCATGGCACCACGGCGAGCCGGAACGGCTCAGCCCGATGTTTTACCTCTTCCGCATCGGTGCGCTCGATCTCACCTTCCCACGTCTCGCCCAGCGTCGTGTTCCGGAAGGCCTTGAGCTTCGAATCGTCGCCCTCCTGCGCCTTGTCATATGCGGCCAGGAACTCCTTGACGATATCGGCCCACGACGCCGCCGGGCTGTATGCAGTCCAGACGCGGAAGGCAATGTGTCGCGGCGGCAGGACCCGCTCACCGGCGGCGTTGCGAAAGACGCCGTCGTGGTCGATCGTGCTGCCGTCGTCGCCGTACCAGAAGCCCCGCTCCCACACGGCCAGGTATTCGGCCTGCGTGATCAGTGCCCCGCAGTGCGGGCAGAGGTGCCGCGCTGACTCGGCATCGCGACCGGTCCACTTGAAGCCGTGCGGCTCGCCCTTGCCGCCCCACGTAATGGCGTGATGCCCATCGCAGTGCGGGCAGTGGACGTGGTAGTCGTAGCGCGCGTCGGCCTGCATCTCGCGCGCCTCGATCAGGCTGAACCCCTTCAGCTTCGGGGTCGAGCCGGTGACCATCTTGGGGAACGTCGCCCCTTCGATGCGCTTGCCGGCCAGAACATCGGGCGCGCCCTCCTTCTCGACATCCGCGTCGAACGCGTCTAGCTCGTCCAGGTAGACCACATCTACCGAAATCCGCCGGTAGCTCTTCGCCGCCTTGCCGCCGCGGAAGTGAGACATGCTGCCGAGGAATTTCTTCGCCTGCAGCGTGTTGTCCTTATGCCGCGCGAGGTAGGCCGGGAACACCTCCCGCATCGCCTTCACGTCACGCAGCATCGGGTCGAGCTCTGTCTTCACGAACTCGTCGCGGTCATCGTCGGTCGGCTGCCATAGCGCCTGGTTCCGGCGCTTGTGGTGAGCGAAGTAACCGATCGCGGCCAGGATCATCTTCGTGTACCCGACTCGCGCGGACTTCCTGAAGTCCACCGCCCGGATGTCGTCATTGCTGATGCAGGCGAGAATGGCGCGCTGGAAAGGCCACGGCCGCCAGGCCTGCTCGACGTAGGACGATTCCGCCGACAGGTAGAAGTGCTTGCGCGCCCATTCGTCGAGCGACATCGGCTCGGGCACACCGAAGGCGGCCAGGCCTCGCGAGAGGCGCCGCGCGATCGCCTCTCGCGAGTACTGGAACATTTAGCCGCCCTCGTCCGGCATGACTTCGGCCGTCGTGCTTCCGCCATCCTGCGGATCCCCCGGCTCCTCAAACATGTCCGCGGGCCGCAGGTCCTGCAGCGACACCGCCGCCGCGATATTCCGCGCCCGGGCAACCTCGAGCTCGATCAGCTTCACGCCTTCGGCCGACAGGCTAGGGATCCGCCGGCGCACAGCGCCGGGAATCGCGTCCAGGATGCCAGCCACCCGCGTGCCCGCCATTGAGAGGACCTGCTCAATCACGTGCACCGGCGCCAATTCGCCGCGAGTCTCCGCGTTTTGCATGGCCAGTCGGTCCGCCTGCTCTTTGGCCAGCCTGGCACGCTCCTCCACCAGGTCGAGGTCACCTTCCGAGTAGCGACCGGCGGCCTGCTCGCGCAGATGGCCGCAATACGCATGCAGCCAGCTCCCGGCACTGTCGCCGGCATAGAGCACCCCGCGAGAAATCAGATCACTCACTGCCTGCTGGCTGATGCCGACGATTGCCCCGAAGGCTGCCTGGGTCATCCTCTCATCCAGGCTTACCATACAACCCCCTTACATCTGCCCCAAGACTAGAGAAAAGGCGGGGCGCGAATTACCCTTGCCAGCCGGGACCCGCCAGGGGCCCCCGAGCCGGCACACGAGGCGGCGGCGAAGCCACATCAACGCGCCGACGCGATCGCCTTGGCCCAGGCCACCGCCATCTCGCGCGCGAAGCAGTCCCGCCCAGCCTGCTCCGCGATCTCCCCGAACGGAAAGCGCTCTTCGTAGACTGGTGGGCGGGCGAATACGAGGAGCGGCCTGATCGCTCCGCCATCGCGCCGGTTTTGACCAATCCGCTGGTAGATGCCACCCGGTAGATCATGTCCCTTCGGAACGCCGCGGAAGTAGCGCTTCGAAGCGCCCTGCCGCAGTTCGCTGCCGATCCTCTTGATCGTGGCCTTCGCAACATTGCCGTACTGGTTTCGCCTGACGCCGGCGCCCGGGACCACGTAGCCACCCGCG
Source organism: Cupriavidus sp. SS-3 (assembly GCF_035818815.1). Classification (NCBI taxonomy): domain Bacteria; kingdom Pseudomonadati; phylum Pseudomonadota; class Betaproteobacteria; order Burkholderiales; family Burkholderiaceae; genus Cupriavidus; species Cupriavidus sp. SS-3. The sequence goes on along the minus strand of NZ_JAYLVT010000002.1, from coordinate 466,788 downwards.
AACATCTCTTCGAAGGTCTTCAGGTCGCGCGGCCCTCCTTCGATCTCGGGGCGCAGGTACGAGGCCTGCCGTTCCTTGACGTAGACCGTCGCCTCCAGGTTCTGCTTGTCCGCGCGCTGGACGCCGACGGCACGCAGCGTGAATGGCGTGGGGTTGTCGAATGACCGCTGCAGCGCCTCCTCTTCAACCTTGCCGGCATGCTGCGCTGTACGCGTCAATGCCAAAGCAACCGCGAACGGCACCTGCTTGCCGTGCAAGCCATACAACTCTCGCACCACTTCTGCGACCGTCGTCGATATGGAGAAGCTCGTGGTCATATCAGCAATACGAGATGCCTGGCCCTCGGTCCATCGCGACTGCCTGCTCATTGACATCAGGCAAGACGGGAACGTTGTCGAGACGTCGGGGCGAATCACATCGCGTCATGCCGATGAAGACCACCACGGGCACGGTGTGAGCCGGCGCATCGCCCGCCTGATCGTGCTGCCAGTCGTTTGAGTCCATTACCACCTCGCAGAATATCGGCCCGCGGCCGGTAGCACCGGACAGGGCCTCAAACAGGCCGGACGCCCAGCGAGACGCTGGAGCGGACTGCCGGAATCGAACCGGCGTAGGCGGCTTGGAAGGCCGACGCCTGACCACTCGGCCAAGTCCGCAATTCTTTGAGTTGACGTCGTCCCAGACGAGCAAAACAAAAAACCCGACCTGGTAGTTACCGGATCGGGCTTTACTCTTACTGTCGACGCACGCATCGCACAGCGTAGCGGAAATGTACCACCGAATTTCACGATTTCAAGAGAATCACTACGGGTGGGGTTCTAACACTTTGATTTTCAAGGCAATATTTCACACCCTGCACAAGCATCTGTTTTAGCCGCGTCACCCTCGGCTCGTTGATGGACAGTTCGCGCGCGACCTCTCGTCCCGTCAACCTCCGGATGTAGAGCAGCTGTGCTATGCGCTGCAGCTCCCGCGGTTGCTTCCGTACAGCTTCGTCCGTCGCTTCGCCGTGGCCCGCCAGTTCCGGGACGAAACCATGCGGCCTTCCGGACCGGATCTCCGGCAGTGTGAGGCAGCTCTGACCATACCCGCCACCGCCGGTCCAGCCGTGCCGTCGCGCGGCCCCCCACTGCTCCAGACGCTCGATCACCCATCCATCCGTAAGGCCTTCGTAGCGCCGCGCTCCAAGGCTCTTCCCATTCGCCATCAATGCCTCCCGCCCACGATGTCCCTCATGTGTGCCAAAGCCCTATCCGCACGCGTAGCGTGCCGGCCCAGGGTATCGGCCTCCGCTTGACCTGGGATTGGCGGCAGGTGCTCCTGGTCGGCTTCTGCCAACAGCGCGGCCCATCGCTGCGCAACCGCTGGCCAAATCTCCGCACGTAATTCGCCGCACGCACTGAAGCGCACGGCCGCCCAAAACACCGTGCGCGATGACCACCGGTCCCGCCCCTGCCGACGAAGCGCCATCTGCTCAACAGCCTCCATATACGACGCCTGAGCCAGCCCGTCTGCAGTCATGGCTCAACCTCGGGCCACTCACCTGCGGGCCACGTATCGCCGGTCAACGCAGCCACCGGCCGGGGGGCGAGGCCCCAGCGCTCGGCGTGCGCCGCCTCCTGTGCTGCGAGTACCTCCTGAGTCTGGCGCCAGCGCGCCCGCTGTTCGGCGATACGGTCCGCATGCTCGGGCCGCCAGCCGGGCTCATCCCGGGCGCGTTGAAACAGATGTTGCATTAGCCCCCATGGATAATGGACCGTGCCGGCCTCCATAGCGCCCCTCAGTTCGTCGAAAACACGCTGGCCGAGCTCGGGCCCTACCTCGTCGTGCATCTTCGCAACGTCGCGCCTCTCTGCGGCTGTCAGCCCTATCGGCCAGGCACAGCCTGGTTTCCACCCGAGGCTTTTGCCTCGCCCCTTCTCTGATTGCCGGGCCGCAGGCCCATCCCCACGGCGGCTTGCAGACCTGCGGCGTTCCTCTGAGGGCCCCTGCCGTGTGCTGCGCGATGGGGGTTGGCAATCTTTGCCGTCCTCCCGCGCGCCAGGCGCGGGGGGCTCGATCTGCTGTTGGGGGTCCAACTCGCCCGCCCGCGCCGAAGGCGTGGGGGGGACGACTTGTTCCCCCTCGTGCTCCGGCACGGGGGGGTTAGGGGGGGTGGTTTTTATAGGGTTAACCGGACACTCCAGATGAGGTGCGGCTTTCGGCGAACTTTCATTGTGGACAATCCTGCGAGCCGGCTTCCGTGGCGGCTTCGCGGGCGGCGCTACCCCTTGTGGAGGGGGTGCGGGTTTTTTGGGCGCGCGCGAAAGCCTTGTGGCGAGCAGCAACCGGAACCGCAGGTGCGTGCTGGTGCTAATCACCTCCACCAGGCCCACCCGGACCAGTTGGCCTACGCGGCGGCGCAGCTGATGTTCAGATGGCTTGACGGTCTTCACCCCCGGCCTGCCAAGAACCTCCGTGTCCTCTCGCAGCGCTTGCCACGAGATCCGTTTGGCCTTGTCGCCAACGATGCCGGTCTTGAAGTCCATGCTGCGCCTGATTGCGCCGTAGAGATCCCTGGCCAGCCAGTCGACTCCGCGCAGCGCCAGCCACTCGGCGTTGTTTACTAGATGCCCGCCGCTCATGCCGGTCCCTCTTCGCGCCTGCAGGTGTCGCATTCGACGTGGCATAGCGCCGCGGCATCGCCAGCGCGGCCGCCTCCCCAGATGTAGCCGAGCCCCCACAGCTGGTGATGCTCTGTGCCGTGCAGGTAAGGATTGCCTTTCGTAGCGCATAGGCCGCCCTGGGCGGCAATACGTCCCTGTCCCATCACCGAACTGATGGGCAGAATTTCAAGATCCATCGGAGAACCTCAGATGCGGCCGAGAACCGCCTGGAAGAGAACATCAAAGGTGGCAACGAACTCGGGAGACGTCGACGCGACGAGTTCGGCGCGATAGCGGTCACGCTCGATCTGTGTTTGACCTGCTGCACAACGCTCGGCGCAGATTTGCGCGAGCACAGATGTCTCGCCGGCCGTACGGAAAACCCAGTGCACTTGGCTAACGGGCCAGCCGCATGTGCCCAGGAGTTGGATTGCGAATGCCCGCATCGGCTTCTCGCCGCGGGGCTTGAGAGCTGTGGCCAAGTGGTGCCAAGCGCAGCATTGCTGCGTCGAGCGATTGCAGCAGTAACCGCCAAACGCTCGCCAAGGCTTGCAGCACGAAATGTTCGGGGCAAACCGAAGGGCATCGGACTTGGGAGGTTCACCGCAGCGCTCATCGGCCATCGTTGAATCCGACCACGTCGTCCAGGACGTGGCAATCATTCGATCGGTGGCTGTAGTTTCCCAGCCAGTGCCGTAAGGTCGGCTCTCGCCCTAGTTCCACTTGAGCCTTTGTTGAGCCGCTTTCATAGGCGACCGTAACAACGCGGCCTGGCTTACGAAAGAGGAACACGCTGAAAACGAACTCGCTTGCCTCCCACCGCCGCCGGCGCAGCTTTGACACTACTTCCGCATAGACAACGCCCATTTCCCGCTCGGTCAAGCGGCCCGGACCGACAGTTCCTTGCCGCGCCAGAATCCGACGAGCAATGCGCGCGCCTGATGGGCTGCGCAAGTCCACCGCTGCCATCAGCGACGCCCCTCGGGCGGCGCCTCGTGCCGCTCGTAGATCCGGACCGCGACGGCCATGAACTCCTGCAAGCTTCGGTGGACTTCATCTGTCAAGCCGCGCAGCTTGGTGCTCTCTCGCAGGTCAAGCTCCCCGTCGGCGGTGAACTCTCGGAAGCGCCCGAAGAGGTCACCTAGTTCGGCGAGCAGTTCCTGCTGCTTGTCGAAGAGCTCTTCGCGTCCGGTAACGGCAATCTCTGGTAAAGGCACGAAGACGCCACCGGACTCCTGCGCGATCGCCTCGGCAAAGCGTCGCGTGCCGGAAAAGGCCTGCATTTGCATCGCCGTATCAACGTGCATGCGCTGTTCCTTCCGCTCGTAGATGCGGTTCTCGAGCGCAGCCTTCGACATGCCGAGCGCGGCTGCCATCGCGTCCCAGCCACCAGGCATCGCCCGGATCAGCGAGAGGTAAGCGTTACGAATTCCCATAGGTTCCAGTGGATTTGAGTGGTGGTGCGCCGGGATCTCGGCGCCTACATTGGCAATGTGGAAGCTCGCCTCGTGCCCAGGCATGCGCTACCAGCCAAACAACAATCGGCAGCTGGCGCCCAAGAAGGGCCAGTCCGTGGTGCGCATGGTGCGATCAACCTCGGAATAGATGAGGCGTAGAGAACCCTGATCATTCTGTCGTTGCTCCAGGGTGTGTGCCGGATGGCGCAGGGAGATTGGCCAGCTCCGGCCATATGCGATGCCAATCCTGAGGCCGGAGATCCCGTCGCCCGACAACTCCGAGCGTGTGTTGCTCGATCAAGACACAGCGCTCCGGCGAGATGGCCGCCGTCCCTTTTGCCATTTGCGAGAGAAATGACGGGGAGACGCCGAGCCCTGACGCGAGCCGCGCCGCCGTGCCACGGCCACCTTGTGAGATGTAAGTCTTGAGGTTCATGGCGCCGAGTTTAGTTGTTACTAAACCATAGAGTCAAGTGAATACTTGTTTAGAAAAAAATAAACTGCCACGATGGATATGCAAGAAAATCGCCGCCGGCAGTTGCGCCTTTGGCTTCAGGGACGCACAGCCCCAGCCAAAGAGAAGAGCTACTTCTCTCAATTGCTCAATGGCGCCTCGTTTGGCGAGCGCGCTGCACGACGCCTTGAGCGCGACTACGGTATGGGCGAGGGCTTTCTTGACCGTCCACCTACGCCACAAAGCAGCTACGATGACAACCCCAAGACAATGGCGCGCAGGCCAGGTGGCTCAACCGGTCATGGCGGATGGCCGTTCGTGAGGGTGACAAAGGAAGATTTTGATGCCCTGCCCGACTCCGTGAAGGAGGACATTGAGGACAATGTAGAACTGCTTGTGCGGAAATACGTTGTAGCAAAGAGAGCGCGCACGAAGCGCGCGAGCTAGCCCGCCCCTGCTGCGACTCGTCGCGATAGACGGGGTCCGGATCCGCTGAAAGCCGAGCATCCTGCCCGCTCAACCGAGTCGATTGAGGCAATAGTAGCAACCCGAATCGACGCGATCAGGTGACGCGTGTCACAAATCGCTTCTTGCTACTTGCGCGCCCTGTGGTTTAGTCTTTACTGTACTCGCAGTGCAGTATTTACTAAATTTCTCGAGCCACACAGGAGCCACCATGAAGCGCAACACCCGCATCAACGACTGGCTGCTTGCCCTTGCCTGGGCAGCCTTCATCCTAGTCGCCACATCTTGGATCGACGACGACCAAGCCGCACCGGCAACCGCGCCGGCTGTCCGGACCACCTATCGGACGTGAGGCGGCCATGCATCTCGAATTCGATCGCAACGGCAAGGTCTCAGTAAATCACTGGGCCGTCATCGACGACTTCGGCACGGAGCATGACTCTGTGCATGCCGGCGTTTTCGGCGGCTACACCGACCCTGTGGCCCAGGCGCGCCGCGATTTTATGGACACCGCGCTTCGCGACCCAGATTACAGCCGCGCGTTCTGGGGCAAGCCCACGTACCACCGCGCGTTCGAAACTGTTGCTTTCGCCAGCCCGATTGGCATGAGCATCGAGCTCGAGATCCGCATCGAGTTCGAGCTCCACCCCTTCTGGGATGAACGAACTTGGGAACCGCTCTGGACGCAAGCCGAGGGCGCGGCGATCAAGATCCTGCATGCCGGCACCAACGAGTGGAGATGGCAACCGGCCTCGACCGTTCTCACACGAGTAGCACTCGAAGCCTTCTGCTGGGCCTACCTCGACCTGGAGAAGGCCCGTGATGCAGAGGAGGTACGGGCCCGCAGGGAGGCGCGCCATGCATGAATCGCCTATCGACCGCCTCGCCAATGGCTACTTCTCTCGTCATCCCCTCCAAGCGCTTCTGCTGATCCTGCTCGGCTTCGGTCTGGCTGGCGACATTGCGCCGGGCGCGGACTGGCTACTTGCTGGAGGTATGTAATGGCATTCGCCGAAATCCTTCAACTGCAGGAGCTATCCAACCTGCTGGCAAGCGCGCTCCCCGCAGGCTTCTCCGCAGCAGCGCAGTTCTCCCTCCCCCATCCCAACGCAGTACACGAGGCGCCGGTCATCAACCTGACGGGCGCGCGCGACCCCGCCATGGCGTTGGCGTGGCTGGCATGGGCGGGCTTCATGGAGATCGGCCGTACCGCGCCATTTGTTGGGCAGGACTGCCTTTCCGGCCTGCTGACGGATCTAGTCTCGATCGAGCTGGTGCACGCGCAGTTGCCGGGCTCTGCCTGGCTGCACCTTCCTGCTGAGATCTCCTGGAGCAACTGAGTGGCCAAAGGCGCGTTCTCTCTTGCTGCGATGAGGGCCGAGTTTCTCCGCCAACGTGGCGATCCGGCTCTCTTCGACGACTACATTGCCGAACCTCATCACCGCAAGAAGCTCGTCGCAGACATCCAGGCGCGCCTCAACGCCAACCGCGCCCGGCGACGGCGCACCAGCCGCAAGCAACACCCCAACACGTTCGACCTCAAGAAGCTGCAGGCGAACGATAAAGACTGAGGAGCAAACCATGTTGTTAGGAATCGCGGGCGACGCCAATCGCCACCTGCGGCTGCTCGCCGCCATGTACTTGGTTGAGGTCCACCACTTTGTGGCAACGGAGCTCTATACCGAGCCCGGTCCCGCCTGGGATCGCACGCTCGATGGCTTCGCGGCACGCGGCATTGACGTTGTCATCTTGAACGTACACACGGAGAACGGTGGTGCAGTTGTCCACCGCCATGCGGGCCACTTGCTCTATCTCTCCTCCCTGGCAAAGGTCGCGCGCACGCTCAACCTCGCACCTGGCGACGTGGAGCTGCTCCCTGCCAACAGTGCGTGCAATCTCTACGCCCAGCTCGACGCCATCGTCGGCAACGTTGCATTCTCTGGGACAGTGCAATGACGCTGCCGAGCCGAACGAACGTCCTAGCCTCGGACGCGGCGATCTACGTGGCAATTGTCAGCTTTACGCATGCACCGACAATCGCTGCGTGCGCTCACCTGCAGCGAACTCTGGCGACCATCGACATTGCCCTGGACCTCCAAGGACTATCCGATGAGTTAGTCCATACGCGATCTGCCCAACTCGCCCTTGTTTCAGTGATCGACCGTCGGGACCGCATCGGTGTCCTGGCCGTCTCCGCGCTCGAAGCACTCACGCTTCGGGCCGCTGCGCCGCACATCGCTGAAGCCTTCGGGCGAATCCGCCTTAACACGTTTTTCTTCGCCCACGCAGTCGCCGAACGCGCACAAAACCATGAGCGCGACGCACTCCTATTCCTCTGAACCTTGGAGATAAACCATGAGCCATAAACCAGGTGATCTTCTTCACATCCGCGCGCGAGACCTGATCCTCTCGCCCCGCAACCAACGCACGCGCTTGCGCAAGCGCGTTCTGGAAATCGGCGCCTCGCTGGTTTCGCATGGACAGATCGAGAACCTTTCCGTCATTCCGCATGTCAGCCGCAAGAAGAATGCCCCTGCGTTCGAGGTGATCGACGGCGGAACGCGCCTCGAGGCGGCCATGCTCAAGATCTCGGCCGGCGAATTACCGGCGTCATTTGAGTTCCTTTGTATGGTGGCTGATCCAGACCAGGCCGAGGAAATCAGCGTGGCCGCAAACATGCACGAACCGATGCATCCCGCCGACGAGTTCGACGCATTCAAGGGCATGATCGATGCCGGCAAATCGATCGAGGACGTCGCCGCGAGGTTCGGCGTCACGCCACTGACTGTCCAGCGACGCCTCAAGCTCGCCAATGTCTCGCCCCACCTGGTCCAAGGCTACCGCGACGGGGAGCTCACCTTGGATCAGCTCATGGCATTTGCGATCAGTGACAGTCACAAGGCACAAGAGAGCTTGTGGAAACGGCTCACTAGCGCCTCCCCATGGGAGAAGACCGCCGACAAAATTCGAGCCGCGCTCGCCACACCTGGCGCAATCAACGCGAAGACGGATCGGCTCGCACGCTTCGTCGGCTTGGACGTCTACGAAGCTGCCGGCGGCAAAGTGATGCGCGACTTGTTCAGCGACGGCGGCGGCTTTGTCAGCGACGCCGGACTGCTGCAACGCCTGGCCGAAGAAAAGCTCGCGGCCGCCGCTGAGGACGTTCGCGCAGAGGGATGGAGTTGGGTCAAGGCAGTCGACAAATGGACCTACTCCGACGAGATGGCCTACAGCAAGAGCCAACCCCAAAAGCGCGATCTGACCGATGAGGAATGCCGCCTGCTGGCCAGTCTGCGCGAAAGGGAAGCGGCACTCGACAAGAAGATCGACGCGCTTGATTTCGAAGACGAGGAGCTGGATGCCGAACTGGACGATATCAGGGGCCAGATCGAAGCGATCGAAGCGCTTCAGCTGGAATTCAGCGATCGCCAGAAGTCAAAAGGTGGCTCGGTGCTTACCATCGACCACGGTGGCCAGCTCAAGATCGTGCGCGGTCTGATTGCGCCCACTGAACGCAAGGCGAAGAAGGATATAGCTGGCGACACGAGCAGTGACCGCCTCGACAAAGGCGCCACACCTGCGGAAGAGTCCGAACGGCCGCTGTCGGAGCGACTGGTGACCCAGCTCACTGCCCACCGTACCGCGGCCCTGCAGGCGCTGATAGCGCAATCCCCGCGCATTGCCCTGGTCTCCCTGCTGCACGCGCTGGTTCCCCAGGTCTTCATGCCCCCTGAGGACCGGTATCGCTACAGCGCGGCAGCCAAGGTGTCGCTAACCAACAACCGCGGCCTTGGGCGCGACGCCTCTGGCGACCTGGAAAATTCACGCGCCTGGCTTAGCCTGGACCAGAGCATAGGGCACTGGCAGGCTGAGCTGCCTGGCGAGGATGAAGATCTCTTTGTGTGGCTCCAGAACCTCAGCCCAACCAAGCAGCTTGAGCTGATGGCCGTGTGCGTGGCTCACAGTATTAACACAGTCGAACTCAGTGAAGTAGCAGCTGGCCACGCACGCGCGCATCAATTGGCCGCCGCTGTCGGTCTCGATATGGCGGACTGGTGGGAGCCCACCGGCGCGTCATACCTTGCCAGCGTACCTAAATCTCGACGCATGGATGCGGTGCGCGAAGTTGCCGGAGACGAAGCGGCCGAACGCATCGGCACCATGAAGAAGGACGCCATGATCGGTGCGGCAGAGGAATACCTCGCCGGCCGCCGTTGGCTGCCCCACATCCTCCGCCAACCGGGTGCACCGGCCACAGACGGGAAGCTGCCCACGACTGCCGAAGCGGAGGCCTGAAATGGAAAGCCTCGATCTCCTCCACATGGCTACTAACGCCGGCGGCATCCCCGAGGGCCGGCATAGCGTGCGTATGCGCGCTCCGGACCTGCACCACCTGGCTACGCGAATCATCCGTGCTGCCGGCGCGGTGCGTGCGGACTTGCAGCCCGCCCCGGTGGTGAGGCAGCCCGACGGCACGTTCTGGCACCCCGCCCTGCCAGCGGCTATGCACGACAGCTTCCGTCTCGACTGGTTCGCCTTCGCCAACGGCATGGACGCGAAGTGCGTGGCCATGAACGAGGCCGACCTGAGTCCAGCGGCGCTTGCCCGGTACGAAAGCGAAGCCACCGCCGGTGACTTTTCGGGCTGGGAGCCGAAGTGCCCCGCTGGCAAGGGCTGGTTTTGCCTGGCGATCTACGACACCGAGGACGGGCCGCATGCTGTCTTCGTGCGACCGATGGCTGCACAGATGGATGGCCATGCAGGAGAGCCATCATGACCGGCGACACCATGTGCCAGATCGAAGGCGAGGAACTGGTCATTCGCGTGCGCATTGACGCGCTGGCGGCCGCTGCCGAGATCATCTTGCCCGAGCTCCTGGGCATCGACCCGCTTCGCGAACGTCCCGTCAAGGTCACTGACCCTCTGGTGTGGGCCAACGAGGTCGTCAACACACTACTCGAAGAAGGCGAAATCGGACAGACGCGCATCACCAACATGTTTGACGAGGCCTTCGAGCACGCGCTGGAGTATGGCGCCGAAGGCATCGAGGTCGAAGAAGCGCCAGAGGAGGATAGCGATGACTGACCGCGGCATCGAACAACCCTCGCAGCGCACTGTGCCTGCCGCGGTCGCGCCCAGCCCTGTGGCATTCCCGGCGAGCGTCTTCAATCTAGCGGGAGCTGGCCCGGCGGCCGCTCGCGAAGCTCCTGCCGAAAAGAAGACCCGCGTCCCACGCGGCCTCGATTACGTCCGCGAGCATGGGTGCGCAACCAATGACGAGATCGCAAAAGCGATGGGCCTGAGCGCTGGATCGCACCCTGGAAGCTACCTTGCCGTCGCTGTGAAAGACGGCCGCCTCGAGACCCGTGAGGGCCGATGGCATCTGGGGCCCGGCAGGCGATCAGCGGTACTTCCGCCCACCTCTCAATCGAATCAGGACCCGCCAGAGGCAACCGAGCAAGAGCGGCTCGAACAGATTCCAGCGATGTCTGACCCGGCGCCGGCGAGTATCCAGATCTTCCCAACGGATGTTGCTGTTGTAGCCAGAGTTGACGGCTCCATCCTGATCGCCGTCGACGGCCAAGCCGTCGACCTCACGCCAAAACAGGCTCGCCTGATGCAGGCATTCAGCGCGATGCTTTCCCACACTGGAGTCGAGCAATGAAGAGGATTCCCGGAGGCCTCCAGATGATCGAATCCATCATCAAGCCCAAGCGGCCGACTGGCGCCGGGTGGGTCCGGAAGAGTGGCGCGGCCCTGGAGGCCATTATGCGTGCCGCAGCCATGGCCACAACTACCGAGGCTTGGTTCCACCGTGGGAGCGGCATCCAGGTCTTCAGCTCAGTGGAAGTCGCACGTGAGCCTGGCCAAGCAGATCTTGGCCCGGAGTACCACCTCAGCTTGAGCAGGAACGGCGGCCACCACGGCCCGCTCCGGACAACGAGCGCCGAGGCTCTTTGGTGCATAGCGCAGTTCGACCTGGTCGACGCCAGAGAAGACAACCACGTGCCCAGCGGCAAAGTTCGTAACTTCTGGAGACCTGTCGCTGATCACTTGTCCGACTATGAGTGCCCCTGTGCTGACCACGAGCCACCTATGCGCGAAGACAAGGGTGACTATGTCTGGCGAGGAGTGACGCGATGAAGGCACCGCACACACTTGCTCTGACAACTGCCGTGCTGGCCGCGGTGACGCTGCCGACTGGATGCTCAGACCCAGCTGGCGCCCATCGCGTGCTGGAGGCGGCCGGCTATAGCGGGGTCCAAGTAGATGGCGTCGCCTTGTGGGCCTGCGCAGACGACGACAGGTTCCAAACCGCGTTCCGCGCGTTGGGGCCGGAAGGCAAGCCGGTCCAAGGCGTTGTCTGCGCCGGCTGGCTGACGGGCTCAACGATACGGCTGGAGTAGCACATGAGCCTGCTAACACACGCATATGTGCTGGACAAATACGGCCCGCGGTTGAGTGTCGCCCAGCTGTCAACGCTACTTGGAATCGCCGAAGGGACGATAAGGAATCAGATCAGTACTGAAGCATTCCCAATCAAGACCTACGTAGAAGGTGGCCGCCGCTTTGCGTCCTACCAGGCGGTAGCCGAGTACCTTGACGCAATGGACGCTTTAGCGCGCGGACAACAACTGAGGGCCGCGTAGAAGCCCCTACCTGTGGTCTTCCACGGCGAAAGACTTAGCCTGCCCGCCCACCTTGCCAGGGCAACGGCTATGTCCCGTGATGCATGACGTTGCACTTCTCTGACTGGATCGGCGCCCCTACTAGCCCTGTCCTCCGCCCCCCCAAAACTGCCGTCATCGGACTCGTCAAGTCCCCTTCCAAGTTGATTTCCGATGTCACGGGTGCCATAATTGCAACTAGGCCATACATGGCATAGTTTTTTTCCTGATTTTTCAATAGTTTACAGAATTTCTGGCCTAAAATGACAGACACAATCTCAGAACTAGTCCAGATAGCAAGGTACGGCGCAGCGGGTGATGCGGAGCGCGTGCGTATACAGCTCATGCGGCTGATCCGCGCTTTGCGCGCGAACAATGACCCTTTGGCCGAAACTCTAATGCAGGTCATAGGACGGCCGGAGGCCGGCGGCGCCCCCACTCGCGCAGTCAGAAAGTCACCACCGACCGGGGTGGCCCACGCTGTTCCCGTCGACATAGACAGCCGGTTAGATCTACTACGCGTTGAGGATCCTCCTTCAATGCCGCACCCGCTCGTGTGTGCCGATTCAGTTGAGATACAGCTTGGGCGACTGCTTGATGAACGGAAAGCCGCATCGAAGCTTAGAAAGCTCGGACTTGTACCAACACGCACCGTACTTTTTACTGGCCCTCCAGGCGTCGGTAAGACACTTGCGGCACGCAAGGTAGCTGTTGAATTGAAACTACCGTTGCTTGTCCTTGACCTTGCAACTGTGGTGAGTAGTTTCCTTGGGAAAACAGGAAATAATCTTAAACAGGCATTCGAGTTTGGAAGGAAGCAACCCTGTGTTCTACTTCTCGATGAACTGGACGCGGTTGCAAAACGCCGTGACGACGACGCCGATGTCGGTGAACTGAAGCGACTGGTAACTGTTATCTTGCAAGAGATGGATTTATGGCCATCAGAAAGCCTACTCATTGCCGCAACAAATCACGCCCAACTGCTGGACCCCGCAGTCTGGAGACGTTTCGATATAACAATTGACTTTCCCCGACCATCTTCTGTTGAACTTAAACGGCTAGGCTCAATTCCCACAATCAAGAACGACCCACTCCCCAAAAGCTGGCGCATGGTTTTAGCCATATTAATGGCAGGAACCTCGCAAAGTGACTATATTCGTGAATCCGACAGATTACGAAGGACAATTGTTATCGGCGGAATAGAGACCGGAGAAGAACTATTATCTGAGATTGTCCTGGAAAGATCTAAGAACCTGGAAAAGACAGATCGCAAAAACCTAGCAGTTGCTCTCGTTATTGAAGCAGGACTGTCTCAACGAGCCTCCAGCCGGGTCACCGGAATCGCTAGAGAAACTTTACGCACAGCCCTCGAAGAGGAGAAGAAAAAGTGAGTGATAAAGTAAATTTCATTTTGGGTCGCGGTGAAAATTTGACAGCACCCGTTCCATACCGGAGCCGTGACGGTCGCACTGAACCTCCGTATGAATTTGGCGCGCAGATAAAGCATCTACGCCCATTACTCAAGAAGCAGGTCGCGGACATGGACGCGCTAGCAGCTGGTGCATGCCCCAATGATCAGGCCGTTTCTATCGTAACACTTCATCCACAGTACTTATCACGCAGCGCTTTTCCCGAAAGTCTGTTGAAAGAGTATGACTTGCGACTTGTGGGCAGCAAACCGGTCAAGGTTCGTCCACGCGAGGGAAGGGGCAGCGACAATGCCGCAGGGGCCGCATCTACTGCCCTGTTTGTCGCAGGAAAGAGAGACTCATTTCGCGACCTCTACCTGGGAATTGGCGATATTTCCTCAACGGACAAGGTAGCAGCCGATATCCTAAAGATTGAGAATATCGCGGCCCTCTCCTGGAAAGATCGCATCATGGGCAAGATCGATCCCAAGGCCTCCGAAGAACTCGAAATCGTAGTTCACTTCGACACTTATACTGATATCGAATGGGAAGATGATTTTCTAGAATTTGCAGAACAATCAGGAATTGTTATCGACAGATCGCGGCTCTTCCAAACTCGCGGGTTGCTATTCTTCCCAGCAAGCGGAAATGCCCATGCCGCCGAACGGCTAGCACAATTCTCGTTCATTCGCGCCATTCGTCCAATGCCGAAGTTTCGGATATTGGAACAACCGTCCGTATTACGATCCGCCAAGTTATCGTCTCACGTTTTTTTACCAGCGGATGGCCCGGTGGATCCTGATTGCCGGGTCGCCGTCTTTGACGGTGGCTTACGGAAAGATCATCCTTTCGGCCCTTGGGCGACGCCTATTGAGCCCGGACAAAGCGATAACATTGGCAGGCCCATTGATGAACTTTTGGACCACGGGACCGCTGTCACGTCCGCGGTATTATTCGGCCACGTTGAACCCGGCCATCAACCGCGTCCATACTGTACCGTAGACCACTACCGAGTGCTCGGCTCCAAAACGAACGACCGCTCTCTATATAGTGTCATGCTCTACGTCGATAAGGTCTTATCGCAGAGCAATTACTCATTTGCCACATTCAGCTTCGGGCCTTATGAGGTCGCTGGGGACGACTTGGTAACCGCCTGGACCTCAATGCTTGATGATCACCTTGGATCCTCCGAATTGCTCGCGACTGTGGCGGTCGGTAACGATGGAAATGAACCATGGCCGCAGTGTCGCATCATGGTGCCAAGCGACAGCGTGAACGCTATCGCCGTCGGAGCTTCGGATTCGATGGACGCGGATTGGAAAAGAGCGCCATATAGTTCAATCGGACCTGGGCGACACCCCGGCACCGTTAAACCTGATTTAGTGTATTTCGGCGGGGTCCCCGAAAACCCGTTTCGATTCGTATTTCCGGGGCCCGTATTGGCTGAAGACTGCGGAACAAGCTATGCTACGCCGGCCGTCATGCGAATCGCAACAGGTTTGCGTGCTTATTTCGGGAGCGCCCTGTCACCTCTTGCGATCCGCGCTTTACTGCTGCATTGCGCATCGCCTGCCAACCATCACCGGGACGAAGTAGGCTGGGGTTCCATTCCTAACGACATTGCAAGTATCGCTGTCTGCCCTGACGGATCCGTTAGAGTTCTGTACTACGGTAAGCTAAAGCCTGGCAAGGTCCTACGAGCGGCGATCCCATTACCGAAGGAACCTCTTAAGGGTGAAGTCTCGATCCGGGCTACTTTCTGCTATACGTGCACGACGGACCCTCATACACCAGGTGATTACACCAGGGCCGGTCTGGAGGTGACATTCCGGCCTCACTCCCAAAAATATGAACGTGACCCGCTGTTCCCAACCTCTACAAGCTTCTTTAAGCGCCATGAACGAAGTCAAGAACAAGACCTTCGGCTCGACGCCCATAAGTGGGACACGGTTCTTCATAACGAGGTGAAGAAGCGAGCGACATCGTTACATGATCCTGTGTTCGATATCCACTATCTCGCTAGGCGGCCAGGTGACGCGGGCAGTCCTTCAGACGCGCAAAACCTCACATACGCACTTGTTGTGACAGTGAGCAGTCCAAAGAACAAAGATCTTTACGACAAGGTCTTGGCGCGATACGCGAATCGCCTAGCAGCCATTCGTCCGCGCGTGGATCTTCCGATTCAAGTATCAACAGGGAAACAGTAACACCCATCAGGGAAGTAGAACGGGCCGGACTAAGTCTCGGTCCGTTCTTCACGCACGGTCCCGCAAGGACAAGGCCCCGCCGACGTGTGCGCTACAACATTGCTATAGCAAGAGGAAAAATCCCTGCAAATCAGGGGCTTATGCTCTCATTCCACACCGTGAACTACGGCGAGGGACAGGACTGCCAGGACCGGAAGCCGCGGGCGCGGTGATCCTGGAGACGGGCGGGAGTATATCAAAATCCGCACGCCCGCGGCCCGGCGCCGCCGGGGTGGTGGGTGTTGGCCGACACCGGCATGCCGGGGTGTCGGCGCGCATCCAACGCGGCGGCGCCGGCGGCAAGTGGCGGCGGGTCCCCCGCCCTGCCGGGAACCCGCGTCAGGCCCCGGCCCTCCGGCCCGAGCCGGCCCGCTGGCCGTCGGTGGCACGCCGCTTGCTCGATAGCCCGTACCGCCCCCGGCGCATCGGCGCCTTCCACCGGAGACCACATATGGCCACCCTCTCGATCAATGACCTTGCCGCCTGCCGCGAACTGGCTCCCGCCGCCATGGCGCGCGTACGCGGCGCGGGTGGGCAATGGGTATTCGGCTGGATCCGGCCGTTCGTGCCGTCGTCGCCGGCGCCGCTCGGCACGGTGATCAACTTTTACGAGATCAACTACAGCTTCTATGCTGATCAGATAAACAACCAGTTCCAGAACATCGATATCCGCAACAACGCGCCGAACGCCAATATCAATGTGCGGGGCGACCAGGGTGCCAGGAACGACGGCCGGCTGGTCTGATTTGGCCGTAGCCCGGGTGCCCTCCGGCGCTGGCGTGGAGCGTTGCGGATCGCAGCGGAGACCAGCTTGGGTTTCGACTCGCATTTCCGGTGGACCTCGGCGGCGTGCACCGACGTCGGGCGCGTGCGCGAGCGCAATGAGGACGCCTGCCTGGACCTGCCCGGGCAGGAACTGTGGGCCGTGGCCGACGGCATGGGCGGCCATGCCGTGGGGGATTTCGCCAGCCAGGCCGTGGTGCGGGCGCTGACAGCCCTGCCGCCGCAGGCGCGGCTGGAAGACCGCATCGACGCCACGCGCGCGGCCTTGCAGGGCGTGAATCTGGCGCTGGTCGACGAAGCCGCGCGCCTGGGCGTGCGCTGCATCGGCAGCACGGTGGTGGTGCTGCTGGCCGGCGACAGCCGCTGTGCCTGCCTGTGGGCCGGGGACAGCCGCCTGTACCGGCTGCGCGGCGGCCAGCTGGCGCGCCTCACGCGCGACCACAACCAGGTCGAGCGCCTGCTCGCGCGCGGGCTGATCACGCCGGAGCAGGCGCGCCACCATCCCGCCCAGAACACCATCACCCGCGCCGTCGGCGCGGCGCCGACGCTGGCGCCGGAACAGCTGCTGACCGACGTGGCCGACGGCGACGTCTACCTGTTGTGCAGCGACGGCCTGAGCAACGAAGTCGACGATGATGCGATCGCCGCGGTGCTGGCGCAGCAGGACGTGGCGCAGGCCGCGCTGACGCTGGTGCAGAAGGCGCTCGACGCGGGCGGGCGCGACAACATCTCGGTGGTGGTGCTGCGCGCGGCCGATCCTTGCGGATCGGACCGCACCCTGGTCAACCCCGAGCTCGACACCTGACGCCTGACGCCTGACGCCAGAAACCCGCCGCGCCCTAGCCCTTGCCGGCTTCGGCCTGCCGGCTGGCGCGGAAATCCTTCGAGTGGATGCCGTGCTTCTTCAGCAGCATCTGCAGGTGCGAGCGGTTCATGTCGAAGCGCCGCGCCAGTTCGGCGACGGTGCCGCCCACCTCCTGCAATCCGCGCTCGAGAAAGGCGCGCTCGGCCTCGTCGCTGGCCGCGCGCTTGGCTTCGCTCAGCGAGGTCGCCATGGCGATGTCAGCGCCGGATGCGCCCGCGCCGACCACCGCCAGCGCGGCAGGCTTCGGGCGGATGTCCTGCGGCAGGTGCGGCAGGTCGGCGGTATCGCCGGCCAGGCAGCTCAGCCGGTACAGCAGGTTGCGCAGCTCGCGGATATTGCCGGGGTAGTCGTAGTGCAGCAGGAAGTCGCGCAGCCGCGGCGTCAGCCGCACCGGCGCGCGCCGCAGCATGCCAGCAGCCTCGTCGCTGAAGTACGACACCAGCAGCGGGATCTCGTCGCGCCGTTCGCGCAGCGCCGGCAGGCTGACGTGGATCACGCTCAGGCGATAGAACAGGTCCTCGCGGAAGGTGCCGGCCTGGCTCATGCGGCGCAGGTCCTTGTTGGTCGCGGCGACGATGCGCGCATCGACCGAGATGATCTCGTCCGAGCCGACGCGCTGGATCTCGTGCGCCTCCAGCACGCGCAGCAGCTTGACCTGCCCGGTCAGCGGCAGTTCGCCGATCTCGTCCAGGAAAATGGTGCCGGTATGCGCGCTCTCGAACTTGCCGCGCCGGTCGTTGCTGGCGCCGGTGAAGGCGCCCTTCTTGTGCCCGAACAGCTCAGACTCGAGCAGGCTGTCCGGAATGGCGCCGCAGTTGACCGAGATGAATGGCTTGTCGGTGCGCGCACCGTTGGCGTGGATCACCTTGGCCATCAGCTCCTTGCCGGTGCCGCTTTCGCCGTCGATCAGCACCGGCAGGTCGGTCGGTGCGGCCTTCTCGGCGATTTCCAGCGCCTCGAGCAGCCGGGGATTGTCGCCGAAGGTCCCCTCGAAGATAAAGCTGCGCTCCATCAGCGCCTGGCGGCGCTCGCGCGGCAGCCGCTCGACCTCCGCCTGCGGCGGCGCATCTGTGGCCGTGGATCCTGCCGCGGTGTCGGCAGACGATGCCGCCTGCACGAAGCGCTCCTTGTGCGACAGCCCCATCACCTCGTCGCGCAGCGTGGTGGCCTGCTTGAGCAGCTTCTCGATCTCGGGCCGGTCAAGCTTCGACGCCCAGCGCAGCGTCGAGCGCAGGATCTCGATTTTCTCGATCAGCCCGGCGAACGACACCGGCGAAGTCACCGAGACG
This sequence comes from Cupriavidus sp. SS-3, assembly GCF_035818815.1. NCBI lineage: Bacteria > Pseudomonadati > Pseudomonadota > Betaproteobacteria > Burkholderiales > Burkholderiaceae > Cupriavidus > Cupriavidus sp. SS-3. The sequence goes on along the minus strand of NZ_JAYLVT010000002.1, from coordinate 448,507 downwards.
GGGGTGGCACCCTGGTTGTATAGCTTCATGCGGCACTCAGTTGCTTCTGCACCAGTTGGAAATACATGCCCTTGCGCTCCAGCAGCTCCTCGTGCCGGCCCTGCTCGACGATGGCGCCTTCGTACAGCACCAGGATCTTGTCGGCCTGCATGATGGTGCTGAGCCGGTGCGCGATGATCACCGCCGTGCGCCCGCGCAGGATTTCCTGCATATTGGCCAGGATGTTGCTCTCGGACTGCGTATCCAGCGCCGAGGTGGCTTCGTCGAACACCAGCAGGCGCGGGTCGTGGTACAGCGCGCGCGCAATGCACAGCCGCTGGATCTGCCCGCCCGACAGTCCGATGCCGCGTTCGCCGACAACCTGCTCGTAGCCCAGCGGCAGCTTGCTGATAAAGGCATGCGCGTCGGCCATGCGCGCCACTTCCTCGATGCGGCGCCGGTCCGGGCTGTCGTCGCCGCAGGCGATGTTCTCGGCGATGGTGCCGGAGAACAGCAGGTTGGACTGCATCACATAACCGACCTGGGCGCGGTAGAACGCCGCATCGATCACGTTGAGGTCGTAGCCGTCGACCGTCATCGAACCCTCGGTGGGCTTGTAGAAGCCCACCAGCAGCTTGGCCAGCGTGGTCTTGCCCGAGCCGCTGCGGCCGACGATCGCCACCATCTCGCCGGGCCGGATGGCGAAGCTGATGTTCTCCAGCACATAGGGCGTGTCTTCGCCGCCGTAGCGGAAGTACAGGTCCTTCATCACGATCTCGCCCTGCAGGTCGGGCAGCATCACGCGCGACAGCACGTCCTGCGGCTTCTGCTCCGGCTCCAGATCGAGCACGTCGCCAAGCCGCTCCATCGCCACGCCGGCGTCGTTGAGCTGGCCCCACAGCGCCACCAGCCCCATCAGCGGTGCCAGCACGCTGCCCATGAAGGCGTTGAAGGCCATCAGCTGGCCGATGGTCAGCTCGCGCTCCAGCACCAGCGTCGCGCCCACCCACAGCACCGCGATGGTGGTGGCGGCATTGAGCAGCTGGCTCGCCAGCCCCACCAGGATATGGAACTGCTGCGCCTTGTATTGCGATTCCAGCGCCTTGGTGTACTTGCGCTCCCAGCGCAGCCGCACCGGGCGTTCGATGCCCATGCCCTTGACGGTCTCGGCGCCGCCCAGCGTTTCCATCAGGTAGGCCTTGGCATCGGTGGAGGTAGCGAACACGTCGCGCGCATAGCCCTTGACCCGCGGCGTCACCACCACCGTCAGCGCGGCGATCGGGATCACGAAGGCGATCAGCAGCAGCGTCAGCTTGACGTTGTAGAGAAACATGATGGTGAAGTAGATAAACACCATCAGCAGGTTCAGCGCCGTGGTCACCGTCGATTCGGTCAGGAAGGCGCGGATGGTCTGGTTCTCCTGGAAGCGCGCGAAGATGTCGCCGGTCTTGCGCTTGGCGAAGAACGACAGCGGCAGCGACAGCGTGTGCCTGAAGAAATGCGACATCATGGCGAAATCCATGTTGCGCACCATGAAGTTGGCCAGGTAGGCGCGGATGGTAGACATCAGCTGCGAGAACACGCTCGAGATGATCAGCCCCGCGATCAGCAGGTGCAGCAGCCCCACGTTCTGGTGCACCACCACGCCATCGAGGATGTTCTGGATGATCAGCGGCGGCACCACCCCCAGCATCTGGATCACGAAGGTCGCCAGAAACAGGTGCGCCAGGATCTTCTTGTACGGCGCCAGGTAGCCGATGAAGCGCAGCCACGGCGAGCGCTGCACCGAAAGCTGGGTCATGCTCTCGCCCGGCGTGAACAGCAGGCAGGTGCCGCTCCAGCCGCGCTCGAATTCCTCGGCACTCATCTTGCGGAAGCCGATGGCGGGATCCGCCACCCACACCCAGCGCGACGAGATCCCGTACACCACCACGTAGTGGTAGCCCTCCCAATGGACGATGAACGGCAGCTCGAAGCCCATCAGCGAATCGCGCGTGCATTGCACCCCGCGCGTGGTGAAGCCCAGCGATTCGCCGGCACGCGCCAGGCTGTCGAGCGTGGCGCCCTGCGTGGTGACGTTGGCCAGCTCGCGCAGCTTGCCCAGCGTCATCGGGATGCCGTAGTGCCGGCAGATCATCGCCAGGCAGGCCGCGCCGCAATCCATTTCCTCGGCCTGCTCCACCAGCGCGAAGCGGCGGATCAGCTTTTCGCCGAGCTCGGGCCGGGAGGCCAGGTCGAGCAGTACCGGACGCTTGCGCCGCTCGGCCAGCTTCTTCTGCCGATGCAGCTCGCGGTCCAGTACCCGGATGCGCTCCTCCAGCACCTCGCGCAGGCGCGGATTGCGCTCCAGGATCAGCTGCACGGTTTTCTCGGGAATCACCAGCAGGCGCACGTCGGTCTCGGCCATGGCCGACGCCAGCTGCTCCTGCCGCATCACGCAGGCGCGCTCGCCGAAGATATCGCCCTGGCCCAGCGTCGCCAGCGGAAACTCGCTGCCGTCTTCGCTGCGCACGATGCGCACGGTGCCCTGGCGCACCACGTACAGGCGCCGGTCCTCGCGTCCGTCCTGCTTCAGGATTTCCCGGCCGGCCGCGACGCGCTTCACACCGACGCTGCGCACCGCGTCTTCCAGTTCCTGCTTGTCAAGCTTGCCGCGCAGGTCGAACAGCCGCGCGACAAAGCCGCCGGCCGAACTGATCGCGACATAGCTGGTGATGAAGGCCAGCGCCGCGGGATTGCCCGCCACCACGGGCTCGCTCACGCTGCGCGGGATCATCAGCAACTCGGTCTTGCCCGAGGCGCGCACCGACGACTCGTGCCGGTATTCGCGCAGCAGCGCGAGATCGGCAAAGACCTCGCCGGTCTTGCGCACCCCCATGCTGATTTCCTTGCCGTGCTCCTCGTTGAACACGCGCACCGAGCCGGACCTGACGATAAACAGGCCGGGCGCGGCTTCGCCGGCATTGCAGACGGTGTCGCCAAAGCCGAAGTTCAGCACCTGCGCGGCGTCGGCCAGGCGCGCCAGTTCATCCGGCGTCAGCACCGACAGGATCTCGACCGTCGCCAGGAAAGCGGCCAGCGCCGGGCCCGCCTCCAGCGGCTGCGGCGCGGCGGTGGCGGCGTCGGCCGGACCGGCCTCGCTAGCGGGCTTCGATGACATGTTCCTGCGCCCTGGCCATCAGCCAGTCCTCGCGCAGCAGGCGCCGCACTTCGACCGCCACCTCGCTGTCGAGCGTCGCCGGGTGCTTGGCCCGCACCAGGAAGACCTCGAAGAACGAGCGGTCGGCGGCCGGGAACGGCCCCAGCAGGTCACCCGGCTCGGCATTGAATACCTTGGCCTCGATCTCGGTCTTGAGCGAGCCGCGCAGCACCTTGCCGATCTCGCCGCCGCGCTCGCGCGTGTCGGCGATGGAATGCTCGCGCGCCATCTCGGCAAAGGCGTCGGGATCGTCCTGCAGGTACGAGATCAGCTCCCTCGCCTTCCCTTCGCTGTCGACCACGATATGGCTGACCTCGATGCTGTCGAAGCGCGGCGAGTTCAGCGCAAAGTATTCCTGCACCGCCGCATCGCTGCACACCTGCGCCATCATCCGCTCCTGATACAGGCTGTCGGTGATGAAGGCCTCGAACTCGTCCAGGCTGACATTGAGCGCATCCAGGTAGTGGTTCATGTCGGCGGCGCGGTGCAGGCCCTGCACGCGGCGGAACTGGTCGGCGCGTTCCTGGATCTCTTCCGGCGTGACCACCAGCCCCTGGCGCCTGGCGGCGTGCACGGTCAGCTTGTCGCGCACGACCTGCTCGACCAGCCCTTCGAACTGCCCGGTCAGCTTGAGCAGGCGCACGAATTCCTCGACGCCGAGCACCTCATCATCGATACGCACGATGCCAGTCATTTTTCCGACTCCTTTGGCGGCCTGGCGCGGTGGCGCGCCCGGCTGTCCAGATTCCTGTTCCTGTGTGCCACCACGACGCTAGCCCGCCACCTCGCGGAAGGGATCGAGCCCGAGGTCGATCAGGCGCCGTTCGCGCACCACGATCTCCGCCGTGGCGGTCATGCCATAGCGCAGCGGATACTTGTTGTCGGCCACGGTGTAATAGTCGCGCGCCAGGCGCACGCGGCCCTCGTAGACCGGCTGCTTGTCAGCCCCGCCCGGCTTGGTCGCAGGCGAGATGAACTCGAGTGTGCCGTCGATGATCCCGTAGCGCTGGTACGGGAAGGCATTGAACTTGAGCTTGACCGGCAGCCCTTCGCGCAGGAAGGCGCGGTCGCGCTCGGCAATCACGATCTTCACCACCGGGCGCGCATCCTTGGGCGCGATGCCGCCCAGCGGCGTATTGGCCTGCACCTTGTCGCCGCGCTGGGTCGAGGTGACGTCGGTGATCACGCCGGACACCGGCGCCAGGATCAGCAGGAAATTGTCCTTGTCGATGTTCTCGAAGCGGATGCGCGCGGCGGCGTCCGCCACCAGCCGGGCGGTCTGCACCTGCAGGCGCAGCTTGTCCTCGGTATTGGCGATCTCGCGCAGCGCCGCGTCATATTGCACGCGCAAGCCCGCGAGGTCCTGGCCGCTGCTTTCCAGCTCGGAGCTGGCCTGGGTCAGCTCGCGGCCCAGGCGCGCCTCCAGTTCGCCCAGCCGCGACTGCGCCACGCGCAGGTTGTTGTCCGCATCCTGCGCCGCGGCACGCTTGGCATCGACCTGCGATTGCGAAACCCCGCCCCCGCCGGGCAGCGCCAGCAGGCGCGCATAGCGGTCCTGCTCCTGGCGCGCGAACTCGCGCGCGCGGCGCGCATTGTCCAGGTTGCTGCGCGCTTCCTGCAGTTGCGCGCGCTGCTGCTCGGCCAGCCGCGTGGTGCCTTCGGCGATGCGGGTCTCGTGCTGGCGCGTGGCCACGTCGATCTGCTGCTTGAGCGCCGCCGCGCGGCGTTCCATCAGCGCCTTCTTGTCGGGGAACTGCTTCCACTCGCGCTCGGAGTCTTCCAGCTTGAGCTGCGCCTCCAGCGCGTTGGCGGCGGCTTCGATCGCGCCACGCGCATTCAGTCGCGCCAGCACATCGTCCTTGGACACGGGCTGCCCTTCGGCCACGTAAAGGTCGGCCAGCTCGCCGTCCACCGGGGCATAGAAGCGCCGCACCTCGGATTCGGGCGCCAGCGTACCCTGCGCGGTGACGATGACATCGGCGTGGCCGACGAAGGACCAGACCAGCCCGCACAACACCAGTGCGAAGGTGGTGACGATGGTCAGCAGGCCCAGGCGCGACGGCTCCGCGCTGAGCAGGCCGATGCCTTCGGCGCCGTGGTCTTCGAGCGCCTCGGACAGCGGCTTGAGGCCGGCGTGGCGGGCATCGTCCTTCATGGTTTCCCCTGTGGCGGGACCGTGGCTGCAGCCGCAGACGCAGCCGCGACTGACTCCGGCGCCTTGCCGGTGTCTTCACCGCCGATCAGCGCGAGCTTGGCCTTGAGCACGGCGGGGTCGAGCACCGTGCTTAGCTCGCGCAGCGCGTGCCGCTGCTGCTCGGCCTCGGCGCGGATCTCCTGCTCGACCTTGGCCAGTTGCGCCAGGTCGGCGCTCTCGCCCGCGCGCAGTTGCGTGAAGATGCGCATGCCCTGGCGCGCGTCGTCCTGCGCCTGCGACAGCAGCCGCGCCTGCGCGCGGAACTTCGGCGAGATGCCGGGCTCGAGCCGCTGCTCGCCGCCGATCACGCCGTTGGCGCGATACTGCTTCCACGCCGCGAGCGCGCTCGCCATCAGCTCGCGCGCGCGGCGCAGGGCGCTGTCGCGCACGCCGTTGACATCGGCCTCGACCGCCTTGGCGAAATAGCCGTCCTCCTCCGCCTCGAGCATGGCGTAGAAATCGAGCAGGCGGTCCTCGTAGCCACGGCTGCCGCGCGCGGACTGCAACGCGGCATACTGCGCCGCCACCTTCTGCTTGTGCGCCAGGTCGCGCGCCAGGTCGTCGGCCCACGGCCCGCCACGGATCTGCCCGAGCGCGGCCAGCGCGGTGGTGCTGTCGCCGCGCTGCCACGCCCGGGCCGCGGTCGCATACGCGCGCGCCACCTCGGCCGGCGGCAGGCGCGCGCCCAGCGTGGCCAGCTGCGCCTGGAACGGCGGCGTGGCGAAACGGCTGTCGGCCAGCCGCGCCACCAGTTGCCCCGGCCGGCGCGCGCGCAATGCCTGCAGCAGGCCGGTGTAGCGATCCAGGTCCGACTGCAGCCGGTCCAGGCCGGCCAGGCGCGGATACTTCTCGCGGTATTCGGCAAGCACCGGCTGCAAGGCCTCCGGGCGGTCGCGGCCCAGTTCGGCAGCGATGGTGGCATTGAGCCGGTCGATCGCCGCCAGATAGACCGAGGCATCGTTCTGCAGCCGGCGCACATCGCTGAGCGCATCGGCATACAGGTCGCGGAACGCCGGCACGTCGGCCGCGATGCGCCCGAGCGCGCGCTGGTGCGCGGCGGTGTCCTGGTTCCAGTACGCCAGCAGCTGGCGCATCGGCGTCTCGTCGGTGTAGAGCCGGATCGGCGCATCGACGGCGCGCGGCGCGGTGAAGCGCTCGAGCCTGCCGACCCAGTCGAGCTCGGCCACCAGCGGCCGTGCTTCCGCGTTGTGCGTGCTGAGCTGGCGCAGGCGCGCCAGCACGGCATCGGCGCCGGCCATGTCGCCGGCCTTCAGCCTGGCGGCAAAGTCGGGCACGTAGGCGCGCAGCAAGGCTTCGGTGCCGACGGCCTGGACTTCGACATCGTCGGGATGCCGCGCCAGGTAGCTGTCGGCCGCCTGCGCCGCCCCCGCATGGTCGCCCGCGGCGAAGCGCGACTGCACCGCGCGCTCCGGCGCGCCACGCCAGTAGACCGCGGCGCCCGCCACCAGCACGAGCAGCAGCAAGGCGCCGCCCCAGCGCGTCGCGCGCCGCATGCGCGGCGGCTGCTCCAGTCCGAACAGCCGGGCCCCTTCCGCCAGCAGCAGCGCGGCACGGCCGCGCGCACGGTGTCCCCCGCGCGCGCCGTCAGCGGCGGCGGTGGCTGCCGCGGCCTGGGCCTCGGCTTCGGTGTTGACCTCGTCTTCCTGATGGGCGGCATAGTCGACGCAGAAGATATCGAGGAAGGAATCGGGCGCGCCGACAAAGGTGGTGCGGTCGCCGTCGTCGCGGGCGGGCGGCGTGGCAATTGCGGCAGCCAACGCGGCAGGCGATGCGGGCGTGCCGGGCGTGTCAGGCGCGGCCGGCGGGTCTGGGAGCTGCAGCAGCGAACGCGTCGCCGTGGCATCGCCGGCGCCGTCGGATCGCACCTGGGCCTGGTAGACAAAGTGGTTGCCGCCGAACGCGATCAGGTCGCCATCGTCGAGCGGCACGCCGTGGTCGGCCAGGCGCTTGCCGTTGACGAAGGTGCCATTGGTGCTGCCAAGGTCCTCGACGAAGGGGATGCCGCCCTTCAGGTAGATATGGGCATGGCGCCGCGACAGGTAGTTGACCTGGTGCGGATAGCTGTCGCGAAAACGCGCGAAGGCATCGTCGCCCTTGCTGATCAGGTAGGGGAACTGCTCCACGTGCAGCGGCTGCAGCCCGACGTCATGGCGTTCCGGGACCAGCGTCAGCGCCACGCGCGGCGGCTCGGGCCGCAGCGCGCGCGGCGACAGCCGCACCCGGAACGACAGCATCGGCCCGAACGCGACTTCATCGCCATCGCAGAGGCGCGCCGGCTGGCGCGCCACGGCCACGCCGTTGACGCGCGTGCCGTTCTTGCTGCCGAGGTCCGCCACATAGACTGCGCCATGCTCGGCAAAAATGCGCGCATGGCGCCGCGATAGCGGTGCGGCCAGCGCTTCCGGGTAAGTCGCGAACGGCAGCTCGCTGCGGCCGACCGCGAACAGCGCTTCGTCGATGCGGATTTCGCCGAGCTCGGGGCGCGCCACCGGCGTCAGGAAGACATCGAATTCCTGCGCCGCGTCTTGCGCGGCGTTTTGCGCCACGTTCGGCGCCACATTCGGCGCCACGTCCTGCGCCGCATGCTGAGCGAGTTCCCGTGCGGATCCCTGGGCCATTTTCACCGGCATTTCCATGATCAGTGCTTCGTCAGGAGCCATGTTTCCAGCGAGCCAACAGCGCGGCTGCCGCGGCCGGCGGGCCAGGGGGGATGAAGCGACTAAGAACATAGTAGGCGACGGCCTAGGCTAGTCAATCGGCCACGGCAGGCGTGGTTGGGGTGGCAGCGGCATCGGCTTGAAGCCAGCGGCCGGCGTGCGCGCAGGCGTTGCGCAACGCGTTGCGTGCGCCGGCATCACCTTTGCACCGGCACGGCATCGCCGGCACCACTTACTGCGGTGGATTCAGGGCGGTGTTGCGTACATCGGCCTCGGGCCAGCCGCCGCCGAGCGCCTTGTAGAGCGTGATGGTGTCGCCCAGGATTTGTTGGTGGACCGCCAACAACTGCAGCTGCGCGGCCAGCAGCGAGCGCTCAGTCTCGAACACTTCGAGCTGCGAGACCACGCCTTCCTTCAGCTGCGCCTCGATCTGCGCGGATACCACGCGCAGCTGTTCCACCTGCTGCTGCAGCTCGATGCGCTGTTTCTTGTGGGCGTCGACGTTGACCAGCGCGGTTTCGACTTCCTCGAACGCGGTCATCACGGTGCGGCCATATTCGTTTTCCGCCACGCCCACCTGCGCCTCGGTGGTCTTGACCCGCGCACGCACGTTCGGGTCCAGCATCGGCAGGTTGATGCTCGGCATGAAGCCGAAGGTGAAGGACTTGAGCAGGTCGCTCAGCGCGAAACTGGCGGTGCCGCCGCGCGCGGTCAGGCTGATGCTGGGCAGCTGCGCCAGGCGCGCCTGGCCGACGATGTTGTAGGCGGCCAGCACGCGGTACTCCGCCGCCACCACGTCCGGGCGCCGCGCCAGCAGCTGCGACGGCAATCCCGCCGGCACCGCCGGCGGCTGCACGCGATCCTGCAGGCGCCCGGCCGGCACCTTGAGATTGCCGGCGGGCACGCCCACCAGCGTCGCCAGCGCGTTCTCCGCCACATCGCGCGAACGGCGCAGCTCGAGCAGGTCCTTGTTCAGGCGATTGATCTCCGCCTGCTGCTGCATCACGCGGATCTTCGGCACCAGCCCGTTCTGGTACATGGCCTGGTAGGTCGACAGGATCTGCCCGTTCCTGGCCACGGTGCGCGACTGCTGCTCGATCTGCTCGTCGAACTGCAGGATCTGGAAGTACGTGGTCGAGACATTGGCCACCAGCGTCAGGTAGCCGGCGCGCCAGTCGGCCTCGGTGGCACGGAACTCGGCCGTCTGCGCCTGCACGCCCTTCTCGACCTTGCCCCAGATATCGATGTCCCAGTTCAGCTGGGCGCCGGCGCTATAGGTCCATGTGGACTTCTGCCCGGTGCTTTTTTCGAAGCTCGCGCCCGCGCCGATGTCGATCACCGGCAGCCCGCCGGCGCGGGCCTCGCCGATTTGCGCGTTGGCTACGCGGATGCGCGCCGTGAGCACCTTGATGTCGTAGTTGCCGCCAAGCGCGCGTTCGATCAGCTGGTTCAGGTACGGGTCCTTGAAGCCCAGCCACCAGTTGGGCTGCACCGCTTCGGACGGCGATACCGTGATCGAGTCCTGGCGCGACCATTCGGCCTTGGCGGGCGTTTCGGGACGCTGGTACACCGGCGGGCGGAAATCGGCGCAACCCGCCAGCAACGCCAGGCCGGCCGCCAACGCGGCAAGCCAGGCCGCACGGCGCGGCGCGCGGATCACCGCAGGCACGGACGGAGCGATGGGGAATTCGGGCACGATGTGTTCCTGCGTGCGGCGTTCGGCAGGGCTGTGCCGGTTCGCCGGTCCAGTGGGGCCGCCGCGTCTGTCTGTATTGTGGTGCGCGCGGGCGCGCGCTCCAACCCCGATCGGCACGGGGTCGGCAAAAGCGCCGCGGGGTCGCCCCCGCGGCGCTGCGCCATCTCAACCATCCTCTCAACGATAGATATTGTTGCTGGCGTTCTGGTTGGTATCCACATGCGAACGGACATGGTCGAGGAAGGCCGAGCCGTTGCCGTTCAGGTTGGTGACGGACTGCATCTGCGCGATCTCCTGCACGGCGGTGATGCTCTTGTCGAACGACAGGTTCAGCGGCTGGAACACGGCCACGAACGGCAGCGCGCGGCCGCCGCGCACGGCGTGCATGCCCTTGCGGTCCAGGGTTTCGACGGTGGTCAGGTCGGTGAGGGTCAGCTTGGTCATGATGGTCTCCGGTAGAGGAAGGGTGTTGCCTGGGGTTTCGGGGTTCGAGCATCGGGTTGGTGTCGCGCTCGGGAGGGACAAACGCAGGGACTGTGCCAGCGCGCCCGCGATGCCGGGGCAGATGGCCGAAGTGCCTGTAAACACGGGGTTTTTTTGTTTCCGGCGCGTGGCCGGGAAGGACTGCGGCACGATTGCCGCGCGGCGTGGTGGCGGGAGCGCGCCAACAGATGGGGGGATGCGTGTTGGGATCGGGCCAACAATCCGGCCCGATCCCGCGCCAGGTCAGCTGGCCGCCTGCAGCAGGCTTACTTCACGTAGATCGTGATCCGCTTGGAATACACCGGCGGGTTGGTCGGTATGTGCTTGTCATCGCCCATCAGCAACTGCAGCGTGTGCTTGCCCGGCGCCAGCTCGATCATGGTTTCGGTCTCGCCCGCGCCGAAATGCAGGTGATTGCGGTCGTTGGGAATTTCCTTGTCCATCGGCGGCAACTCTACGTCGATCAGCAGGTGATGGTGCCCGGTATTGGGAAACTTCACGTCCTTGGGCGCCACCCCCATGTTGCGCAGCCCGAACCACACCTTGAACGGCTTTCCGGCGGGCAGGGTCTGCCCGTCATTGGGCCAGCCGATATACAGGTAGGCATTGGGCGGCGCGGCCGTGGGGCCGCCCTGCACCCACGCGGACAGCAACAGGCTGACGGCGAAGACAGCCGCGGCAAGTAGTCGGGACATGGCGCTCTCCCTGTCTGTTGATCGGCATCTGCGAGCGTGCGCGGCGCACGCTGCGTCGCTATTTCACCGTGATCGTGATCTTCTTCGAATAGATCGGCGGCTCGAACGGAACATGCTTCGCGTCGCCCATCAGCAATTGCAGCGTGTGCTTGCCGGGCGGCAGTTCGATGCGCGCATCGGTCTCGCCCGCGCCGAAGTGCAGGTGGTTCTTGTCCGAAGGGATTTCCTTGTCGAGCGGTGGCAGCTCGGTGTCGATCAGCAGGTGATGGTGTCCGCAGCGCGGCGATTCGACGCCCTTCGGGCAGACGCCCATATTGCGCAGGCCCATGCGCACCCAGAACTTGCCGCCGCCGATGACAGCGCCGTCGTACGGCCAGATGATATAGACCTCGGCATTGGGCGGCGCCGCCGTCGGCAACGACAGCGAAGGCGCAGCGGCCAGCGTGGCGGCCGCCAGCAGGCGGAGCAGGAATCGTCTGGACATACGCGTCGCCTCCCCGAGATTTATCCCGAAACCCGATCACGTTGTCCCGAAAGCCCCTTGTTGTTGCTTGTTGGTCAGCGCTCGGCGATTCGTCATTCAGGTTAGAACGCAAGCGCGGAAAAGGCGACCCCGGTTTGCGGCGGCGGCCTCGCAATGCTCCGCCGCATCCACACCCGCTGTGCTATCTTGAAGCAAGCCGGTCGACGTCCTGCCACACCCCGATGTGCCCAGCGCATGCCGGCGGGTACGGCATGCAATGGAATCGCGGCGGCTCCAGCGAGGTGTGAAGATGTGGCGCAACCTACCAGTGGTACGCGTGGCTGCGATGATTCCGATGGCCGCCACGGCCGCGCTGCTCGCCACGGCAATGCCCGCGGCTGGCGAATCGGCGCAAGATTCGGCGGCGCAAGATTCGGCGGCGCAAGATTCGGCGGCGCAAGACCGGACACTGCTCGCCGGCATCATGCCGAAGAACACCGACGAGCAGTATGAGCTGAGCTTCTGGGAATCGATCAAGAACAGCAACTACGCCGCCGACTACGAGGCCTACCTGAAGCAGTACCCCAACGGGCGATTCGCGGGACTGGCCAGGGCACGGCTCGAGCGCCTGGCGGGCAGCGCCCCCGCGCCCAAGGCACAGGCGCCCGCGCCACGCGCCGGCGCCGCGCCCGGCGGACAAGCGTCGCGATCCCCGGCGCCTGCTGCGGCTTCGGCGCCCCCGCCCAAGGCCGCGCCGCCTGCGCCAGCGGCCGCGCGTCCTGCAGCGCCCGCACCAGCGCCAGCGGCCCAGGCGCCGCGCGCCGGCGCGGCGGGCGACGGCGTGGTCAGTACCACGCTGCGCACCGCGGAGATCCGCGATTGCCCGGCCTGCCCGGCGCTGGTGACGGTGCCGGCGGGCAGCTTCACCATGGGCAGCAGCGCCAGCGACCCGGCCGAAAAGCCGCCGCATCAGGTCTCGATCGCCCAGCCCTTTGCCATCGGCCGCTATGAAGTCACGGTCGAACAGTGGAACGCCTGTGCCGACGCCGGCGGCTGCCAGCGCATTCCCACCGTCGCCGACAGCGCCAGGAACGCACCGGTACGCGACGTCAGCTGGGACGACGCCCAGCAGTACGTGGCATGGCTCAGCAAGACCACCGGCAAGAACTACCGGCTGCCCACCGAAGCGGAATGGGAATACGCGGCGCGCGGCGGCAGTGCCTCCACTTACTGGTGGGGCGACCAGATGCGCAAGGGCAATGCCAACTGCAAGGACTGCGGCGATCCGTGGAGCCAGGATGCGCCGGCGCCGGTGGGTTCGTTCGCGGCCAATCCCTACGGCCTGCATGACGTCAACGGCAGCGTGTGGGAATGGGTGGCCGATTGCTGGCACAGCTCGTACAAGGGCGCGCCCGCCGACGGGCGCGCATGGAACGAGAACGCCTGCGGCGCGCGTGTCATCCGCGGCGGCTCGTGGCGCGAAGGCGCCAGCTACATGGTGTCGTCGACACGCTTCAAGTACAGCCCGAGCGTGCGGCAATCGCAGAACGGTTTTCGCGTGGCACGCGACATGAAGTAGCAAGCCGCTGCGGCGTAAAGCGCAAGCCCGCGCACCGTGGTCAGCGCCGTCAGCGTGCGCGCGTGGAAATCTGCACCAGGTCCGCGCTGATGCGGTCGCGGCCATACGTGCGCGCCATCTGCGCCAGCGGCTTTTCCAGCGCCCGCAAATACTCCTGCCGCGACTCGACCTCGGCCCGGCGCGCCGCGAACAGCGGCGCCGGCGTGGTCAGCAGCACCACCAGTTCGTTGCCGAAGGGTGCCGATACGACCCAGTCGCCGCTGTCGCCGATGGTGGCGTGATACGCCGGCGGCGCCTGGTGAGCCGGTATGCGCTGGCTCGGCACCATATGCGCCACCTTGCCGTCGGCGGCAAAGTAATCGACATAGACATAGGAATCCTGCGCCGGCGTGCGCAGGTCGAGCACCATCGGCGCGCCCTCGGTCAGTTGGGTGCCCTTGCCGCGCAACTGCAGCGAAGACGCCGTCTCGCCCTGCCGGTTGCCAGACCAGTACGGCGCGATCATCCTGGCCACTTCGCATTTGTCGGCGGCCAGCGGCTGGGCGTCGACCACTACCTCGCGCAGCGCCTTGGCGCCGGGCAAGCCACTGAGCTGTTCGCGCAGGCGCGCGGCACCCACGCTTTCCGCCAGGTAGCCGCGCACGTGCAGGGTCTGGTCCTGGCGCGCGCCGGCAAGCAGCGAGCACGGCACCGCGGCCAGCAGCTTGCCGACCTCGGCCATCGACAACTCCGCCGGCGCGGCTGGCGCGGGCGCTGGCGGCGCCGGCACGGGCGCGGCAGGCGGCTCCGCCGCCGGCGCGGCAGCGCTGAGCGGCGCCGTCGTACCGGCATCCGCGGCCGGGGCTTCGGCCTGCCGTTGCGACTGCCAGGCGTAGTAGCCGAGTGCCGCCACGCCTGCCAGCGCGGTCAGCACGCCACCCGCCACCAACGGCCCGGAGCGGCGCGCCGGACCGCTTACGGCGGCCGACGCCACGCTCATGCCCTGCAGGAAGCGCGCGACCGTCGGCGTGCGCGTCTCGCGGTCGAGCGAAAGTGCTTCACGCAGGGTCTTCCATTGCGTGCGGCCCAGCTGCGGCAGCGGCGCCGGCTTGAGCCCCGCTTCGCGCGCCTGGTTGGCCGACAGCCGCTGGTAGGGATGCTTGCCGCTCAGCAGTTCGTAGGTCACGCAGGCCAGCGCGTAGATATCGTCGCGCGGGTCGGGCTCGCGATGCTCGAACATCTCGGGGCTGGCATAGGCCGGCGTCATGCCGCCCAGCGAACCGGGATCGAATACGGTGCGGTCGGACTCGTCGGCCGGCGGCAGGAAGCCGCGTGCGATGCCGAAGTCGATCACCTTGACCTCGCCGTTGCCGGTCAGGAAGACATTGGCGGGCTTGAAGTCGCAGTGCACGAAGCCGCGCTCGTGCGCATACGCCAGCGCATTGCCCATGCCCTGGATGATGGGCATGGCGCGCGCCATCGGCATGCCGGCAAAGCCCGGGGCCTTGAGTACATGGTTGAGCGACGAGCCCGACAGGTACTCCATGGTGAGGAAGACCACCGGCCCGTCGCGGTCGAAGTCATAGACCGTGACGATGTTCCGGTGCGCCAGCGTCTGCGCCTTGCGCGCCTCGCGCTGCAGCGCCATCAGCGACTTGGGATGGCCGCTGAATTGCAGGTTCAGCACCTTGATGGCGATATAGGGCCGGCGGTCCGAGGCTTCCAGCTTGCGCAGGTCGAGCGCCTTGTAGACCGTGCCCATGCCGCCGACGCCCAGGCATTCCTCCAGCACGAAGCGGCCGTTGAGCGTATCGCCCACGCCCTTGGTGGCCGGCGTCTGCGGCAGCGTGCCGGGTTCGGGCGAGGCCGCATACATCGAGCCGGTCTCGGTGCCGGCCAGGCGCGTGGCGTCGGTGGCGCCATCGTATTGGGTGGCGCCGCGGCGCTCGATGCGCCGCATCACTTCGGCATAGACCGCGGGCGGAAACGGAAAGCGCGTGTTTTCCTCGATCACCACCCGGGCCGCCTGGCTCGGCGTGGTGGGGTCTTGCGCCAGCGCCGTTTCGAACGACGCGACGAACTCGTCGTCGGAGAGACCACCGTTCTGGAACTTGCGGATCAGGTCTTTGAGACTGGCCACGGAATGCCCTGACATGGTTGCTGGCAGGGCCTGTCCCACCGTGCGGATATGCCCTCTCCTCGCTGGATACTAGTGCGCACCCAAGGCATGCGCAAACCGTGCGAGGACGGCATGCCACCGCACCTCGGCGCGCTTTGCATGCGCCATCGCCGCCTGCGCGCGGCACTGTCGCGGCGGCACCAACACCGGCGCCCCCAGTGTTGGCCGCGGCCCGTCACAGCGGGCCGCCGGCAGCGCCGCGCGGGGGGTGGCCGCGAGCCGACATCGGCCGCGAATACCCCTTGTTTTCAGGCACTTGCGTGCGCGCAGCGCGCGCGCCCATAGCCCTGGCACAGTCCCTGCGTTTGTCCCTCCCGAGCGCGACACCAACCCGATGCTCGAACCCCAAACCCAAGGCAACACCTTCCTCTACTGGAGACCATCATGACCACGCTGACCATCAAGGACCTGTCCTCCGCCGCAACCCTCGACAGCAAGCGCATGCACGCCGTGCGCGGCGGCATGTCGTACCTGCCCTTCGCCGCTGTCTACAGCCCGGTAAAGCTGTCGATCGACAAGAGCATCACCGCCGTGCAGGAGATCGCGCAGATGCAGTCCGTCACCAACCTGAACGGCAACGGCTCGGCCTTCCTGGACCACGTCAAGTCCGACGTGCGCACCAACCAGAACGCCACCAACAACATCTTCGGCTGAGCCTTCGCGCCCCGCTGACTGAATCCAGACACTGACTACCGATACCGGAGACCATCATGACCACGCTGACCATCCAGGACCTGTCCGCCGCCGCAACCCTCGACCGCAAGCGCATGCACGCCGTGCGCGGCGGCATGTCGTACCTGCCCTTCGCTGCCGTCTACATGCCGATCAAGGCGTCGGTCGACAAGAGCATCAGCGCCGTGCAGAGCATCGCGCAGATGCAGTCCGTCACCAACCTGAACGGCAATGGCTCGGCCTTCCTGGACCACGTCAAGTCCGACGTGCACACCAACCAGAACGCCACCAACAACATCTTCGGCTGAAACCCGATGCGCAGCGCGCGCAGAGCCTGCCCGACCGCAGCAATCTCCGCGCCTGCCACCCCCACACCGATTCAAAGGAGCCCCATCATGTCAACCATCCTCGTCCGCGACCTTGCCCTGAGCAAGGAACTCGACCGTGCCTCGCTGGGTGCCGTACGCGGCGGCAGCTCGTGGCTCAGCCGCGGTGTCGGCGATGTCGGCCCGCTCGCCAATGTCACCGTCAACGTCAACCAGAACATCGCGCAGCTGCAAAGCATCAACGTCAACACGCTCAACAACAGCTTTGTCGGCCCCGGCGTCGGCCCGGTGCGCGTCAATGTCAACCCGTCGCAATGGGCCGGCAACTTTGCCGCCGTCTGAGCGCAGCGCGCGGCGGCCCGCGGCAGGATCGCGGGACCGCCTCGGCGCCTATACTGAAGCGGTCCCGCGGCCGCAAGGCCGTGGTCCCGCTTGACCGGAGACAGCCATGGCAGTGATCGTCATCAAGGATTTGCCCGACAGCATGGATCTCGACCGGCAGGCCATGACCACCATCCTCGGTGGCGGGCGCACTGCCGGCGGCCAGGCATGGCATGGCTTGCGGCGCCAGGGCGCCGCGCGCATCGTCGACTACCCGGGTGGCCTGCCCGGCAACCGCCATGTGATGCCGCGCGAGGCGCCGCTTGGCCGGCTGCCGCGCAAGTCCGCGGGCAAGGATGCCGGGGACTGAAGCGACCGCCGGCCCAAATGAAAAGCCCGCCATCTCTGGCGGGCTTTGGATGCGGACGGGCCCGGACCGCCTGGGTCACGCGGTCAGCAGTTCGGTCATTCTGTGTCCATGCAGGCTTCCCATGATTCCGCCCATGACGCGGACGCCCATCCGGACCACCCGGAGAGTCGCAGGAAGACTGGCGCCTGGAGTCAATGACCGCAGTGCTTGCCGCGAACAGCGGCGCAATGCCGCTGAAGGAGGTCAAGCGGGAACGTTTTCGTCCGCCCCGTGCGGGCATCCTGTGTGCTCGCGCCTAAAGTATAGGCGGGGCATTTCCGCTTTCAACCAGCGGGCCGGTCACTGCTACGCAGGTGCTGCAGCGCAGACATATCCGGTTACGTTTTCGCAGTGCAACAAAATTCTGGCACTCTGCTATAATCCGCGCCGTGAGTTTCGCAACTGTGAGATCCGCCAAGCGCCCGGCTTCCTGCCCGGCGAATCCGCTGCCCTCCCAAGCTCTGTTTCCTCGCTGCCGGACGCCTAGTCATCACAAATGGCCCCAGCCGCCCAGCAGAACGCACCGCTCACCTGACGTCGCCTCGTCTCCGATCCTGTTGAACAGCCTGAACTGAGCTGTTTGCCTGCCAGGGACATGGCCGGACCGCCCCGCGGTTACCAGCCACCACCCTGCCTGCCGCCGTACTGCCAGCTGTGTCTGTCGTAACGGCCTCACCGATTGGCGCCGAAGCCTTTTTAAGACTTTGCACTGCGCCCACCCCATTCTGCGTTCGGGGTGCCATGCATTTATTTGACCATTCGACATGACCCAGCACGACATTCGTGCGGAGCAAGCTATTGCCTCCGCGACCGACGCTTCGATCACTTCCGACGCTGCCCAGAGCCCGCTCGACAAGCTCGACGCCCTGCTCAACCCCAGCCCGGCAGTTGAAGAAGCCCCGGCCGTGGAAAGCGGTTTCGCCAAGCTTGGCCTCGATGCGGCCATCCTGCGCGCCCTCTCCGAACTGAACTACAACACGCCCACGCCGGTGCAGGCCCAGGCCATCCCGGCCTTCCTGGCCGGCCGCGACCTGCTGGTCTCGAGCCAGACCGGCTCGGGCAAGACCGCCGCGTTCATGCTGCCCGCGATCCAGCGCATCAGCGAAATGCCGGCGCCGCAGCGCGCCACCGAGCCCGCCAAGCGCATGAAGGGCAAGCGCCCCCGTCCGGCCCCGGCCCAGCCGGCGCTGCTGGTGCTGACGCCCACGCGCGAACTGGCGCTGCAGGTGACCGAGGCCGCCGCCAAGTACGGCCGCAACCTGCGCCGCATCGTCTGCGCCAGCATCCTGGGCGGCATGCCCTACCCCAAGCAGCTGGCCATGCTGGCCAAGATGCCTGACATCCTGGTGGCGACGCCGGGGCGCCTGCTCGACCATATCGATGCCGGCCGCATCGACCTGTCGGCGCTGCAGATGCTGGTGTTCGACGAAGCCGACCGCATGCTCGACATGGGCTTTGCCGACGACATCGACGCCATCGTCAATGCCACCCCGGCTTCGCGCCAGACGCTGATGTTCTCGGCCACGCTGGATGCGCGCATCGCCCAGCTGGCGTCGCGCCAGCTGAAGGATCCGCAGCGCATCGAGATCGCCGCGGCCCGCGCCGACCAGAGCCATATCGAGCAGCGCCTGCACTTCACCGACGACATGTCGCACAAGGAGCGCCTGCTGGACCACCTGCTGCGCGACGCGTCGCTCAAGCAGGCCATCGTCTTCACCGCGACCAAGCGCGATGCCGATTCGCTGGCCGAGCGCCTGTCCGACACCGGCTTCTCCGCCGGCGCGCTGCACGGCGACATGACCCAGGGCGCGCGCAACCGCACCCTGACCGCGCTGCGCCGCGGCAACCTGCGCGTGCTGGTGGCCACCGACGTGGCCGCGCGCGGCATCGACGTGCCCGATATCACCCACGTGGTCAACTTCGACCTGCCCAAGCAGGCCGAGGACTACGTGCACCGCATCGGCCGTACCGGCCGCGCGGGCCGCTCGGGCATCGCCATCAACCTGGTCAACCACAACGACATGTTCCAGTGGCGCCGGATCGAGCGCTTCACCAACCAGCGTGTCGACGCGTCGGTGATCGAGGGCCTGGAGCCGCGCCGCGCGCCCAAGCCGCGCTCGAACTTCGGCGGCAAGCCGGGTGGCGGCCGCGGTGATTTCCGCGGCAACGGCGGCGGCAATGGCGGCTACCGTGGCGGCGAACGCAGCTTCGGCGACCGCAAGTTCGGCGGCGACAACCGCACCGGTTTCGGCGAGCGCAAGTTCGGTGGCGAGAGCCGCGGCTTCGGCAACCGCACGGAAGGCGCGCGCCCGTTCGGCGACGACAACCGTGGCGGCTTCGGCAACCGCGAAGGCGGCTACCGTGGCCAGGGCGGCGGCTACCGCGGCGCCAGCGACGGTGCCCGCGGCTTCGGCAACCGTGACGGCGGCCGTCCGTTCGGCGACGATCCGCGCGGCGGCTTCGGCAACCGTGACGGCAACCGCGGCTTCGGCGAAGGCCGTGGCAATGGCGGCGGCTACCGTGGCAATGGCGGCAGCGGCGAAGGCCGCAGCTTCGGCAACCGCGACGGCAACCGCGGCTTTGGCGGTGGCTTCGCCGGCAACGGCGGCAACGGCGGCAACCGCAACAGCCGCTCGCGCTACGAGCGTTGAGCGCGCGGTGCGCTGAGCGCACCTGCCGCATGACAAAACAGGGCACCTTCGGGTGCCCTGTTTTTTTTTGCTGGCGCTGCTACAACGCGCAGGTACGAAAGCCGATGAAGGACAGGTCGTCCTCGGGCAGCCTCGCCCAGCGCGCGCGCACATGGCGCAGCCGCGCCGGGCTGGCGAACGAGACCGCGCGCACCGCCTGGTGCGTGCCGAAGCGCCCCACCATGTCGCCGTCGGACGGCGCGGCGACAAAGCCGGCATACGGCTCGTACGGCGTGGCGGTCCACTCGCGCAGCGCGCCCCACTGCAGGCCGCGGTTCTGGGTCGCGGCGAGTTCCCATTCCGATTCCGCCGGCAGGCGCCGGCCGGCCCAGATGCACCACGCCTGCGCCTCGTACAGCGTGACGTGGCGCACCGCCTCGTCGGGATTGAGCGTGCGCAGCGTGCCGAAGCGTTCCAGCATCCATGCGCGCGACTCCGGATGGCGCGACCAGTAGCGCGGCGCGGAGCGTTCCTGCGTCATCAGCCATTGCCGCCCCGCCGACGACCACCAGGCCGGATGCTCGTAGCCGCCGTCCTCGACGAATTCGAGGAACTGCGCGTTGCTGACCAGCGCCATGTCGATTTCGAACGCGGGCACGTAGGTCGGCTGAGGCGGCAACTCATCGGGCCAGGCAAAGCCATCGGCATCGCTCCAGCCGAGGGTGAAGCGCCCGCCCGGGAAATGCAGCGTGCCGCCATGTCCGGCGGGCGGCGCCGGCGCGGCGCCGGCGGCCTCCGCGGGGGCCATGCCAAGCGCCTGCAGCAGCGCGGCCACGCCCTCGCCCTGCGCGTCTTCGTGCAGCAGCGCGCGACGGTACGGGTACAGCGTCAGGTCGGTGTCGTCGGGCAGCAGCGCAATCCGGCGCAGCACGCCGTCGAGCACCTCGGCGGCATAGCGCTTGATCACCGCGACGTCGGGCAGCGCGATCTCCCAGCGCTCGTCGGGCCCGATGCGGTCGGGATCGAACCATTCATCGGCGCCGTCCAGCAGCGACGGCTCCGATGCCACCGGCACCGGCACGCCGCCGCGATCGACCTGGCGCACGCCGCGCAGGCACCACCACTCCGCATGCCAGGCAACGTGGCCGAGCGTCCACAGCGGGGGGTCGGCATCGTACTGGCGCGGCACGTCCCAGGCGCGGCGGGTCTGCCCGAACGGCGCCAGCCACGCCAGCGTGCGGCTGCGCGTGTCGACCAGTGCCTGCGCCAGCCCTTCGCGCGGCAGCCGGCGCGGGTCCGACCACGTCGCCTTGCCGCCGGTGAAGTAGAGATCGGGAAGCATGGGAAAGCCGCTCATCGGGAAGTCCGCGCAGGGGGTGGAGGGTGGACAGGCAGCGGTCCGGACGGCCGCGGGCGACCGGGGCGACCGGGACAACCGGGGGCAGCCGCGGCCGGAGGTGGCGCGCCGTGACACGCCGCGCCGGACTGCGGCCATTATGACACTACCCGACCCACGGGCCGGTCAGCCGCGCGCGTGGAACACCGCGAACCAGCCGCGCGGGTCGGACCAGTACACCGGGTCGTCGAAACCGGCGGCTTCGAGCAGCAGTGCGAAGTCCTCCGGGCGGTACTTGTACGAATCCTCGGTATGGATGCGCTCGCCCGCGGCGAACTCGCGCGCGCCGCCGTCCCATTGCACGCGCACGTCGCGGCTTGCCTGCAGGTGCATCTGGATGCGCGAGGCCGCGCGGTCGAAACTGGCCTGGTGGCGCCAGTCGTCCAGCGCGAAATCGGTGCCGACGATGCGGTTCACATTGCGCAGCACATTGCGGTTGAAGGCCGCGGTGACGCCCAGCGCATCGTCATAGGCCGATACCAGCGTGGCTTCGTCCTTGTGCAGGTCCACACCGATCAGCACGCCGTCGCCGCGCCCGGCCGCGCCGCGCAGGCGCTGCAGCAGCGCCAGCGCCTCCACCGGGGCGAAATTGCCGATGCTCGAGCCCGGATAGAAGAACAGGCGCCTGCCGCGCCTGACCTGGGCCGGCAGGTCGAACGGCGCGCACAGGTCGGCGCCCAGCCCGAGCATCGGGATCTCGGGATGCTGCTGCTGCAGCGACGACAACGTCGCGCGCAGAAACTCGACCGAGATATCCACCGCCACGTACTGCGCCGGGCGCAGGCTGCCGAACAACCGCGCCGCCTTCTCGCAGTTGCCGGCGCCCAGGTCCACCAGCACGCAGCCGCTGCCCGCGCGTGCGGCGATGGCGGGCGCCGCGCTGGCAAAGATCGCGGCCTCGGTGCGGGTCGGGTAGTACTCGGGCAGGTCGGTGATGGCTTCGAACAGGCGCGAACCCAGCACGTCGTAGAAGAACTTGGGACTGATCGCCGCCTGCGCGGCGCGCAGGCCGGACAGCACCTGCTCGCGCAGCGCGCCGCTGTCTTCGCGGTACTGCTGCACGAACTCCGGCTGCGGCGGGCGCTGCGCGCGGCCGTTGGCCAGCGCCACCAGCGCCGGCGGCGCCACGGCATGGCCGTTATGGTGGTTCAGGGGCGGGAGGGGGGTCTGTGGAGCTTTGTGGCGCGAGGGCGGGTTGGGCGGGTTCGGGACAACCGGCATGTCGTTTCCTTGTGTGGTCGCAAATGGGCACTGCTTCACTGCGTATTCCCCAAGGCCGCGCTGTGCATGTCGTGCGCGCCGGTCTCCGCAATGCACGCCTGTGCTGTCCGGGGCGCATCGGTCGGAGCCGAACCTCAAGGATAGGCCGATCCGGCGGATCGCGCAGCCCCATGGCCGGGCCCGATACAAAATCGCCATCTACGCGGCGGCGCCCTGGCGCGGCCGGATGGCGCGACGGGGCGAGACGATTACGGCACCCGTGCGAACTTGAGTCAGTATCTTTCCTAATGGGGCATGTCCCTTGCAGTTCGTTTATAATCCCGCCCAACGCGGCCCTGAACCGGCCGTGCCCTCAAAGGGGAGTAGCTCCGGGGCTGATGCCCTTAGCACAATCGTCATTCCGGGACCGCAGTCCCCGGTTGTGCTGACTACCGGCGCGCATACCGCGCCAGTGGTCGAGCAAGACCTTTGCAACCTGGACTTCATGGTTTGCAAAGGCGCCCCCACGCTCCCGTGCCCGTGAATCCAGGCGAACCCAATGCGCGCGCTTGCGCTGATTCGTACCTGAGGAGAGTTCATGGAGTGGTTTACCGATCTGTTCACGATGCAGTTCCTGACGGCGCTGCTGTCCATCGTCGTCATTGACCTGGTGCTGGCCGGGGACAATGCCATCGTGATCGCGCTGGCGGCACGCAACCTGCCGCCCCACCTGCAGAAGAAGGCCATTATCTGGGGTACCGTGGGTGCCGTGGTGGTCCGCTCGGCCATGACGATCGGCGTGGTCTGGCTGCTGAAGATTCCGGGCCTGATGCTGGTGGGCGGCCTGGCGCTGGTGTGGATTGCCTACAAGCTGCTGTCCGACGACAGCGGCGAAGAAGGGCACGGCGCGGGCGCAGCGACCCTGTGGGGCGCGATGAAAACCATCATCATCGCCGACGCGGTGATGGGCGTGGACAACGTGCTGGCCGTGGCCGGCGCCGCGCACGGCAGCTTCCTGCTGGTGGTGCTGGGCCTGCTGATCAGCATCCCCATCGTGGTGTGGGGCTCGAGCCTGGTGCTCAAGCTGATGGCCCGCTTCCCGGTCATCATCTACCTGGGCGCCGGCGTGCTGGCGTTCACGGCGGTCAAGATGATCGTGCACGAGCCGATGATCAAGGCGTTCTTCGAAGCCAACCCGGTGGTCAACTGGGGCCTGTACGTGCTGATCGTCGGCGGCGTGCTGGGCGCCGGCTACCTGGTGCAGAAGCGCCGCGAGCAGCAGCAGGAGCCGGCCGGCAGCCACTAAGCCTGCCCCGGCGCCAGGGCCCCGTGCCCTGGCCCTGCCGCAAAAGACGGGCCGCCCGGAGGGGCGGCCCGTCTTGCTTTAAAATGCCAGCTTTGCGGGCCCTCGCGCCCGCGCCACCTTCCATCCCGCCCCGCGCCGATGAAACAGTACCTCGACTTCATGCGCCATGTTTACGAGCATGGCACCGACAAGGCCGACCGCACCGGCACCGGCACGCGCTCGGTGTTCGGCTACCAGATGCGCTTCGACCTGCGCGAAGGCTTCCCGGTGGTCACCACCAAGAAGCTGCACCTGAAGTCGATCATCTATGAACTGCTGTGGTTCCTGCAGGGCTCGACCAACGTGCGCTGGCTGCAGGAGCACGGCGTCACCATCTGGGACGAGTGGGCCGACGAGCACGGCGAACTGGGCCCGGTCTACGGCTCGCAATGGCGTTCGTGGCCCGCGCCGGATGGCCGCCATATCGACCAGATCACCGAGCTGGTGGCGCAGATCCGCGCCAACCCGGATTCGCGCCGGCTGATCGTGTCGGCCTGGAACGTGGCCGACATCCCGCGCATGAAGCTGCCGCCCTGCCATGCGTTCTTCCAGTTCTACGTGGCCGACGGCCGGCTCTCGTGCCAGCTGTACCAGCGCAGCGCCGATATCTTCCTGGGGGTGCCGTTCAATATCGCCAGCTATGCGCTGCTGACCCACATGATGGCGCAGCAGACCGGGCTGGAAGTGGGCGACTTCATCTGGACCGGCGGCGACTGCCACCTGTACAACAATCATTTCGAGCAGGTGCAGACCCAGCTGGCGCGCGCGCCGCTGGCGCTGCCGCAACTGAAGATCCTGCGCCAGCCCGACAGCCTCTTCGATTACCGCTACGAAGACTTCGAACTGGCCGGCTACCAGTCGCACCCCGCGATCAAGGCACCGGTGGCCGTATGACGCTGCTGACACTGGTTGTAGCGCGCGCCCGCAACGGCACCATCGGCCGCGACAATACGCTGCCGTGGCGCCTGCCGGAAGACCTGGCGCACTTCAAGCGCACCACCATGGGCGCGCCCGTGATCATGGGGCGCAAGACCTGGGATTCGATCGGCCGCCCGCTGCCGGGGCGCCGCAATATCGTGGTCAGCCGCAACCCCGGGCTGCGCATCGAGGGGGCCGAGGTGGCGCCTTCGCTGGAAGAAGCCCAGCGCCTGTGCGTGGGCGCCGAGCAGATCTTCCTGATCGGCGGCGCGCAGCTGTATGCCGAGGCCATTCCGAGCGCGGACCGGCTGGTGGTGACCGAGATCGATGCCGATGTGGAGGGCGACGCGTTCTTCCCCGAGATCGACCGCAGCCAATGGATCGAAACCGCGCGCGAGACCCATCATTCGGCGGCGAACGGCTTCGACTACGCCTTCGTCACGTACGAGCGGCCGCCGTCGGAAGAATCTTGACCGGCGCATGAAATAAAAAAAGCGGGCCCTGGCCCGCTTTTTTATTGGGGGATCGATGCCGCTCAGTTGCCCGCGATGGTCATCTGCTCGAGCAGGATCGAGCCGGTTTCCTTGGTGCCGCGCACCAGCGCATCCGCGCCGATCGCGACGATCTGCCGGAACATCTCGGCCATGTTGCCGGCGATGGTGATTTCCTCGACCGGATACTGGATCGCGCCATTCTCGACCCAGTAGCCCGACGCGCCGCGCGAATAGTCGCCGGTGACGTAGTTGACGCCCTGCCCCATCAGCTCGGTCACCAGCAGGCCGGTGCCGAGCTTGCGCAGCATGGCGGGGAAATCGTCGCCGGGCTGGGTCAGGCTGCTCGACAGCGTCAGGTTGTGCGAGCCGCCGGCATTGCCGGTGGTCTGCATGCCGAGCTTGCGCGCCGAATAGGTGGACAGGAAATAGCCCTGCACCACGCCGTCCTTGACCACGTCGCGCTCGCGGGTGCGCACGCCTTCCTCGTCGAACGGCGCGCTGCCCATGGCGCCGGGGGTATGCGGCTGCTCATGGATCTGGATATGCGGGGCGAACACGGCCTGGCCCAGCGAATCGCACAGGAAGGTGGACTTGCGGTACAGCGCGCCGCCCGACACCGCCTGCACGAAGGCGCCCAGCAGCCCCGCGGCCAGCGGCGCCTCGAACAGCACCGGGCAGCGGCGCGTCGACAGCTTGCGCGCCTGCAGCCGCGCCAGCGCGCGCTCGGCGGCGTAGCGGCCGATGTCCTCGGGCGCGGCCAGCGCCAGCGGCGAGCGCTTGGACGAATACCAGTCGTCGCGCTGCATGCCGCTGCCGCTGCCGGCGATCGGCGCGCACGAGATGAAATGGCGCGAATACGGATAGCCGCCGGTGAAGCCGCGCGTGGTCGCCAGCACGAACTGCGAATGCTGGGCCGAGACGCTGGCGCCGTCGCTGTTGCGGATGCGCGGCGATACCGCGAAGGCCGCGGCCTCGGCGCGGGTGGCGATGTCGATCGCGGCTTCGGCGTCGAGCGCCCAGGGGTGGAACAGGTCCAGGTCCTGCGGCGCGCGCTCGAGCAATTCCTCTTCGGCGAGGCCGGCGCAGTCGTCCTCGGCGGTGAAGCGGGCGATGTTGTAGGCCGCCTCGGCGGTGGCGCGCAGCGCGGCCGGCGAGAAGTCGGAGGTGCTGGCGTTGCCGCGGCGCTTGCCGATCATCACCGTGACCCCGACCACCTTGTCGCGGTTCTGCTCGATGGTCTCCACCTGCCCCTTGCGCACCGACACCGACAGGCCGCTGCCTTCGGAAATCTCGGTGGCGGCGTCGGTCGCCCCCAGTTCGCGTGCCACCCGCAGCACATCGGCGGCCATCTCGCTGAGCTGGGCCTGGGTGTAGGTGAAATGCGCGGTCTGTTCGGCGATCTGGTCCATGCTGGGCGGGTGTCATCAAAAGTCCAAGCGGCAATCATAGCAAGATAAAATGCCGGGCATGACGCGAAATTCCCGTAACTCCCAAGGCGCGCGCTTTCCCGGAGGCTTTGCCCCCGAGCCGGAAGACGACGAACCGAAAAGCAAGTCGCAGCGCAAGCGCGACATGACCGCCCTGCAGGACCTCGGCGCCGAACTTGAAGCACTGCCCAAGGACCGCCTGGCGCGCGTGCCGATGCCCGAGGCGCTCGCCGATGCCATCCATGAGGCGCGCCGCATCAACAGCCACGAAGGCAAGCGCCGCCAGATGCAGTACGTCGGCAAGATCATGCGCGGCCTCGAGGACGAAGAGGTCGAGGTGATCCGGCAAGCGCTGGAGGGCTTCAAGGGCACCAGCAAGGCCGAAACCGCCCGCATGCATCTGATCGAGCGCTGGCGCGAGCTGCTGCTGGCCGATGACGCTGCGCTGACGCGTTTCCTCGGCGAGCATCCCGGCATCGACGTGCAGGCGCTGCGCAACACCATCCGCAACGCACGCAAGGAAAAAGAGCTGGGCAAGCCGCCGCGCTATTTCCGCGAGCTGTTCCAGGCAATCAAGACGGCGCTGGACCTGAAGGACGGCAAGGGCCGCGCCGCCGAGGAACCCACCCCCGACCATCCGGAGCCCCAGGCATGACCCAGACCACCCAGCCGGTTGTCCGCCACCACCCCGACGAACTCGTGGTCGGCTTCGTTTCGATCTCGGACCGCGCCTCGGCCGGCACCTACCAGGACGAGGGCATCCCGGCGCTGCGCGACTGGTTCGGACGCACGCTGACCTCGCCCTGGCAGGCGGTGGAGCGCCTGATCCCCGACGAGCAGGCGCAGATCTCGCGCACGCTGATCGAGCTGGTCGACGTGGCCGGCTGCGACCTGGTGCTGACCACCGGCGGCACCGGCCCGGCGCGCCGCGACGTGACGCCCGAGGCCACGCTGGCGGTGGGTACCAAGGAAATGCCTGGCTTTGGCGAGCAGATGCGCCAGGTCAGCCTGCATTTCGTGCCGACCGCGATCCTGTCGCGCCAGGTGGCGGTGATCCGCGAGACCGCCAGCCGCGCCGCGCTGATCATCAACCTGCCCGGCCAGCCGCGCGCCATCCGCGAAACCCTGGAAGGCCTGCGCGATGCCGACGGCAAGCCCGTGGTGCAAGGCATCTTTGCCGCGGTGCCGTATTGCATCGACCTGATCGGCGGCCCCTACATGGAAACCGACGAGGCCATGGTCAAGGCCTGGCGCCCCAAGAACGCCGTGCGGGCCAAGCCAGCGGCCTGATCCGAACGCGTCCGCCCGCCGGCATGCGCCGCGCGGGCATGCCGCCTCAGCGCAGCCCCAGGTACAGCCCCACCGGCACGAACACCACCGCGGCGATATTGCCGAGCAGCACGATCGACGCCACCTGGTCCGGCTCCTGCCGGAAGTGGTCCGCCACCAGGAAATTCAGCACCGCCGGCGGCAACGCCGCAAACACGAACAGCAGGCCGCGCTGCAGTTCGGACAGAGGCACCCACTGCGCCAGCGCCAGCGCCACCGCGATGCCGGTCAGCGGGCACACCGCCGCGCCGACCAGGCCCATGCCCCAGTTGCGCAGGCTCACATCCTTCATGCGCACGCCCAGCGCAAACAGCATCAGCGGCACGGTGGCATCGCCCAGCAGCTTGACCGACTGGTAGACCGGGTCCGGCAGCGTGAACCACGGCCGCGCCAGCGCCAGCGCCACGCCCGCCACGGTGGCCAGCACCATCGGGTTGCGCGCGATCTGCGCCAGCGACGCATGCCGGTTGACGATCTTCATGCCGATGGTGAAGTGCATCAGGTTCGACGCCGCGAACAGCGCCACCGCCGGCGCCAGCCCGGCCGGGCCGAAGGCGAACACGGACAGCGGCAAACCCATGTTGCCGCAGTTGTTGAACATCATCGGCGGCACGAAGGTGCGCGGATCGACCTTCATCCAGCGCGCCAGCCCCCACGCCAGCACGCCCGAGCCCAGCACCACCGCCACCGCGCAAGCCAGCAGCACCAGCTGGTCGGCCAGCACGAAATCCTTGCTGACGAAGGCCGATACCACCAGCAGCGGCGCGATCACGTCCAGCGTGGCGCGGTTGATGCCGGCCATGTCCGGATGGGCCTTGCGCCCGTACAGCCACCCGACCAGGATGATCAGGATGACCGGCGTGATGATGGAGACGATGCGCTCGAACATGGGCAGGCGGACGGGAACGCGCCGCCTGCACGGCACGGCGCGCCGGGAATGGTGATGGGCTTGCGGGAGCCGCGCTCCGCTTACTGCGCCGGCGTGCCGGCGGCCGGGGCCTCGCCGGAGGGCGCCGCGCCGGGCGCGGCGTGCCGGATAAAGTGGGTGCGGTAGTAGCGCAGCTCTTCCACCGACTCAAGGATGTCGGCCAGCGCCGTGTGCAGCTGGCGCTTGACGAAGCCCTTGTGGACGGCGGGCTCCCAGCGCTTGCACAGCTCCTTGAGCGTGGACACGTCCAGGTTGCGGTAGTGGAAGAACGCTTCCAGCTTGGGCATGTAGCGCGCCATGAAACGGCGGTCCTGGCAGATCGAGTTGCCGCACATCGGCGACTTGCCTGCCGGCACCCAGCGCTTGAGGAAGGCCAGCAGCTCGGCCTCGGCCTGCTCTTCGGTCAGGGTCGAGGCCTTGACCTTGTCGATCAGGCCCGAGCGGCCGTGGGTGCCCTTGTTCCAGTTGTCCATGCCGTCGAGCACGGCATCGCTCTGGTGGATCACCAGCACCGGGCCTTCGGCCAGGATATTGAGCTCGGAGTCGGTAATCACCACCGCCACTTCGATGATGCGGTCGGTATCCGGCTGCAGGCCGGTCATTTCCATGTCCAGCCAGATCAGGTTGTTTTCGCTTTTGACGGATTTGGCGGCGGCTTGGCTTGTCATCGGGACTGCGGGAGAAAGGGATTTGGGGAAAGCGGCCGCGGCGGCGCCGGGCGCGAACAATTTATAATTCTCGCATATCCGTCCGGGATGGCTGACCGCGCACCAGCGCGGCGCCGTTTCCGGAATTCCCGGACTGCCGCCTGCCCCACCCCGCGGCGCGGTCCCCACGGGCACCCGTCGCCTGCAGCGCCGGGCGCCCGCACCCACAAGGCGCTTGCCGATGTTCACGATTGTCTTTCTCGCCGCCCTGGTGCTGATGGTGCTGACCAAGCTGTGGCTGGCCGCGCGCCAGGTGCGCCATGTCGCGCAGCACCGCGCTGCCGTGCCGGCGCGCTTTGCCGACACCATCAGCCTGGCCTCGCACCAGAAGGCCGCCGACTACACCATCGCCCGCACGCGGCTGTCGATGCTGGAGGTGCTGGCCGGCGCCGCGGTGCTGATCGCCTTCACCATGCTGGGCGGGTTGCAGTGGCTCAACCAGTTCTGGCTGGGCGTATTCGGCCCGGGCTATGCCTACGGCGTGGCGCTGGTGGCCAGCGTGGCGCTGATCGGCGGCCTGGTCGACCTGCCGTTCTCGCTGTATGGCCAGTTCGGCATCGAGCAGCGCTTCGGCTTCAACAAGATGACCTTCGGGCTGTGGTTGGCCGACCTGGTCAAGATGCTGCTGGTGGCCAGCGCCCTGGGCCTGCCGCTGCTATTGGCGGTGCTGTGGCTGATGGAGCGCGCCGGCTCGCTGTGGTGGGTGTGGACCTGGCTGGTGTGGATGGCCTTCAACCTGTTCCTGCTGGTGGTGTTCCCGACCTTTATCGCGCCGCTGTTCAACAAGTTCGAGCCGCTCGACGACGCGTCGCTGCGCCAGCGCATCGAGAGCCTGATGCAGCGCTGCGGCTTTGCCAGCAAGGGGCTGTTCGTGATGGACGGCAGCAAGCGCAGCGCGCACGGCAATGCCTACTTCACCGGCTTCGGCGCGGCCAAGCGCATCGTCTTCTTCGACACGCTGCTGTCGCGCCTGTCGGGCGACGAGATCGAGGCGGTGCTGGCGCACGAGCTGGGCCATTTCAAGCGCCGCCACGTGGCCAAGCGCATCGCCGTGACCTTCGCGCTGAGCCTGGTGTTCCTGGCGCTGCTGGGCTGGCTGGCGACGCGCAGCTGGTTCTACACCGGGCTGGGGGTGGCGCCCAACCTGGGCGTGTCCAACAGCGCGCTGGCGCTGGTGCTGTTCTTCCTGACGCTGCCGGTCTTCACCTTCCTGCTGGGGCCCCTGTCGAGCCAGTCGTCGCGCCGCCATGAATTCGAGGCCGATGCCTTCGCCGCCGACCAGACCAACGCCAGCCACCTGGTGTCGGCGCTGGTGAAGCTGTACAAGGACAATGCCTCGACGCTGACGCCCGACCCGCTCTACAGCGCCTTCTACTACTCGCATCCGCCCGCGGCGCAGCGGATCGACCGCCTGCTGGCGCACGCATGAGCCGCGCCACGCGTCACCGCAACGCCGGCGGCGGCACCCACGCCGGCACCGCCACCGAATCCGCGCTGATCGTCGCCGCCCATGGCCGCCACTATGTGGTCGAGCTGGCGGACGGCGCGCGCATGCACGCCTTCCCGCGCGGCAAGAAAAGCGACTGCGCGGTGGGCGACCACGTCAGCGTCGAAAGAGCCGCCGCCGACCAGTGCGTGATCACCGGGGTTTCGCCGCGCAAGAACCTGCTGCACCGCTCGGACCAGTTCAAGTCCAAGCTGCTCGCGGCCAATATCGACCAGGTCATCATCGTGCTGGCCACCGAGCCGGGATTCTCCGAAGACCTGCTCGGGCGCGCGCTGGTATCGGCCGAGGCGCTCGGGATCCGGCCGCTGGTGGTGCTCAACAAGACCGACCTGCCCGAACGGCTGGAAGAGGCGCGCGGCCGCCTGGCGCTGTACCGCGGGCTGGGCTACGACACGCTGGAACTGTCGGTGCGCGCCGATCCGGCGCAGGCCCTGGCCGCGCTGCGGCCGCGCGTGGCGGGGCTGGCCAGCATCCTGATCGGGCAATCGGGCATGGGCAAGTCGTCGCTGCTGAACCTGCTGATCCCGGGCGTCGATGCGCAGACGCGCGAGATCTCGGCCAAGCTCGATTCCGGCAAGCACACCACCACCTTCACCCGGCTCTACCACCTGCCGGCGGACTGGGGTACCGTCGATGGCCGCCAGGGGGCGCTGATCGATTCGCCGGGCTTCCAGGAATTCGGGCTCTACCACCTCAGCGAGGGCATGCTGGAACGCGCCTTTCCGGAATTCCGCCCGTTGCTGACCGCGTGCCGCTTCTACAACTGCCATCACGTCAACGAACCCGGCTGCGGCGTGCTGGCCGCGGTGGCCTCCGGCGATATCTCGGAGCGCCGGCACCAGCTCTACACGCAGCTGCTGCACGAATCCAGCCAGCAGAAGCCGTGGTAAGGTAAGCGCACCTGGGTTCCCGGTGCGCTGTCATGAAACTGCTGTTGTCCGCCACGTCCCTCGTCCACGCGGCCCATTGCCAGAACGTCCTGCGCGCGGCCGGCATCCGGGCGGAACTGCGCAATACCTGGCTGGCCGGCGCGACCGGCGAGATCCCGTTCCGCGAGAGCGCGCCGCAGGTGTGGCTGGTCGATGACGAGATGGAGGCGCAGGCGTGGGCGGTGCTCAATGCCGCGGCCAACCCGGTGCCGGGGCCCAGCTGGCAATGCGACCGTTGCGGCGAATGGCACGAGGCGCAGTTCGGCGCGTGCTGGCGCTGCGGCGCGGCGCGCGGCTAACCTGCCTTGCTCGACTGGCCACACTCGCCGGCCGCGCTTGCCGGCCAGGCGCTGCTCAACCCACCCACAGCGCCAGCGACAGCATCGCCAGCAGCAGCATCCACAACACCACCGCGCGCCACACCAGGCCCACCGCCGATTGCAGCGTGCGCACGCCGGGCTCGGTGCCGAACTCGGGCGGTGCCGGCTCCGGGCCGCCGTTGGCGCCGTCGGCGTCTTCCATGCCGGGCGCATAGTCCACCGCCGGGCCGGCCACGCTGGTGCGCAGCACCACCGTGGAATCGTCCTCGGCCAGCGGCGTGCCCAGGCGCACGCCCAGCGCGCCGCCGCCGCTCGCCAGCAGGATGCCGTTGACGGCATCGTTCCACTTGCGCGCATGGTTGCGCCAGGCGTAGACCGCGTCCTCGAAGTTGCCGACGATGGCAAAGCCGATCGAGGTCAGCCGCGACGGGATCCAGTCCAGCAGGTAGAAGGCGCGCGCGGCGAAGCGGCCCAGCGCAGGGCTGCGCTCGGTCGATGGCAGGTTCCAGTGGCGGCCCAGGTATTCGGCGGTGCGGTACAGCACCACGCCGCCGGGGCCGACCGGCACCAGGAACCAGAAGAACACGCCGAACACATGCCGGTGCACGGCGATGATCGCCGCTTCCAGCGTATGGCGCACGATTTCGGACACCGGCATCTCGACCGTGTCGAGCCCGGTCCACTCGTGCAGCAGCGTGCGCGCGGCATGGAGGTCGTCGCGGTTGAGCGCCTCGTGGATATCGGTGAAGTAATGGCTGAACTGGCGGAAGCCCAGCGTCATGTACAGCACCAGCACGTTCCACGCGAGCGTCAGCGCCACGCTGATCGACGCGAGCAGGTAGTGCACCACGATCACCGCCAGCGTCAGCGGCAGCACCACGGTCAGCCAGGCCAGCGCGGCGTCGCGCGGGCGGCCGGTGTCGAAGGCGTGCTCGGCGCGGTCGCCGAGCGCGCGCACGATCTCGTAGATCGGGTTGTTGCGGCCCAGGGCGCGGAACTGCTCGGCAATCAGCGCCAGGAGAATGGAAACAAAGGTCATCTTGGTACGGGGTGCTCCAAGGGCACGCCGGCCCGTTGGGGCCGGCCGGCGCGACTGGCCAGCGATGTGCCGGCGCAGGCGCAATGCATAGCGAGAAGATAGCACAGCGCTACCCGCCGGCACCCGCTGCGCGCCGCGCCAAAGGCAAAAGCCCGCCATGGGGCGGGCTCTTGCATGGGACCGCAAGCGATCCTCAGGGCAGGTCGAACACCAGCACTTCGGCGCCATCGCCGCCGGACAGCGCGACCTCGGCCACGTCTTCCAGCCGGGCGGCGTCGCCGGCCTCGAGCGCCTTGCCGTTGACCGTGACCCGGCCGCGCGCCACGTGCACATAGGCGCGGCGCCCCGGCGCCAGCGCCAGCGTGGCGGCCTCGTCGCCGTCGAACAGGCCGGCGTAGAGCCGGATGTCCTGGTGCACCAGCACCGAGCCGTCGGCGCCGTCGGCGCTTGCCACCAGGCGCAGCTTGCCGCGCTTGTCGGCCGCGTCGAAGTGCTTTTCCTCGTAGCCGGGATCGATGCCGTTTTCGGCCGGGATGATCCAGATCTGCAGGAAGTGGGTGGTGTCGTGCGCGGCGTGGTTGTATTCCGAATGGCGCACGCCGGTGCCGGCGCTCATGCGCTGCACGTCGCCCGGGCGGATCACGCTGCCGTTGCCCATGCTGTCCTTGTGCGCCAGCTCGCCTTCGAGCACGTAACTGATGATCTCCATGTCGCGGTGGCCATGGGTGCCAAAGCCCATGCCCGGCGCGACGCGGTCTTCATTGATCACGCGCAGCGGCCCGTACTGCACATGCTGCGGGTCGTAGTAGTCGGCGAATGAGAACGAATGATAGGACTTCAGCCAGCCGTGATCGGCGTACCCACGCTCTGCGGACTTTCTGATTTCAATCATTTTGATGGCCCTCCTTGAGCCTTTTCGCCGACAGCACAGTCTGGCTAACCGTGTCGCGGCATGTGTTTTCGCTTTGGATGCTAGGCAGTTTAGGCCTTCAGGCGTATATTGACGGGGACCACCTTAGAAGCAGTCATTCAGAATTTCTGAACATGGCCCTCTCGCTAGAATCCCTCGAAGTCCTCGACGCCATCGAACGCAAAGGCAGCTTTGCCGCCGCCGCCCACGAGATGGGCAAGGTCCCCTCCGCGCTGACCTACGTGGTGCGCAAGCTGGAAGAAGACCTCGACGTGCTGCTGTTCGACCGGCGCCGCCATCGCGCCGAACTGACCCCCGCCGGCCGCGCCCTGCTCGACGAGGGCCGCCACCTGCTGCACGCCGCCGACGACCTGGCGCGGCGCGTCAAGCGCCTGGCCACCGGCTGGGAGGCGACCCTCACCATCGTGGTCGACGACCTGATCAATTTCCGCGCGCTGCTGCCGGTGATCCACGACTTCTACGCCGAAAACACCGCCACCCGGCTGCGCTTTTCCAAGGAAGTGCTGGGCGGCGCGTGGGACGCGCTGGTCAGCAACCGCGCCGACCTGGTGATCGGCGGCGCCTACGACGCGCCCAGCACGCAGGGCTTCCAGATCCGACCGCTGGGGTCGGTGCCCTTTGTCTTCGCCGTGGCCGCGCACCACCCGCTCGCCACCGAGGAAGGCCCGCTCACCACCATCCAGATCGCCAAGCACCGCATCGTCGCGGTGGGCGATACCTCGCGCAACCTGCCGGCCCGCACCCATGGCGTGCTGGCCGGCCAGGACGTGCTGGTGGTGCCGACCATGCGCGACAAGCTCGAAGCGCAGATCCGCGGCCTCGGCTGCGGCTGGCTGCCGGCGCCGATGGCGCAGCCGCATATCGAAAGCGGCGTGCTGCAGGCGCGCGAAACCGTCGAGGTGCGCGCGCCGGGCAACTTCAAGGTGGCATGGCGCACCAGCAACCGCGGCAAGGCGCTGCAGTGGTGGGCCGGCAAGCTGGAAGACCCGCGCCTGGCGCAGGCGCTGCTGCAGCAACCCGACTTCGCCGGCTGAGGGCGGGCTGATGGCAGAGCGGGCTGCAACCGCAGTGCAGGAGAGCGCCGCGCGCGGCTATCGCGGCCGCTTCGCGCCCTCGCCCACCGGGCCGCTGCACATGGGCTCGCTGGTGACCGCGCTGGCCAGCTGGCTGGATGCGCGCGCGCATGGCGGGCAATGGCTGGTGCGCATCGAGGACATCGACACGCCGCGCTGCGTGCGTGACGCGGACCACGACATCCTGCGCACGCTGGAGCGCGTCGGCATGACGCCCGACGAGCCGCCGGTGTGGCAGAGCCGGCGCGAGCCGCACTATGCCGAGGCGCTGCGCCGGCTCGATGCCGCGGGGCAGCTCTACCCGTGCGGCTGCTCGCGCAAGGAGATCGCCGATTCGCTGGTGCACGTGCGCGAGCGCCACCAGACCCTGGGCTATCCCGGCACCTGCCGCCACGGCCTGAACGGCAAGCTGCCGCGCGCATGGCGCGTGCGCGTGCCGGACGGGCCGGCCGCCGTCGTGTGCTTCGACGACCGCTGGCAGGGACGCCAGTGCCAGAACCTGGAAACCGAGCTGGGCGACTTCGTGCTGCGCCGCGCCGACGGGCTGTGGGCCTACCAGCTGGCGGTGGTGGTCGACGACGGACTGCAGGGCATCACGCATATCGTGCGCGGCGCCGACCTGCTCGACTCCACGCCGCGGCAGATCCACCTGCAGCACCTGCTGGGGCTGCCCACGCCGGCCTACCTGCACGTGCCGGTGGTGGTGAACCAGGCCGGCGAGAAGCTCAGCAAGCAGAGCGGCGCGCAGCCGATCGACACCAGCGCCCCGCTGGACGCGCTGCGCGAGGCCGGCGCGCACCTGGGACTGTCGAATCCCGCCGGCACGGTCCAGGACTGGCTGGCGCGGGCCACCGACGGCTGGCGCGAGCGGCTGGCCACGCTGCCGGCATCGGTCTAGCCGCCGCAAAAACAAATGGCCCGCGCAGGCGGGCCATTCATCGGAACGACAATCCGTTCAGGACTTGCGCGGCACACCGCCGAGCAAGGCCGCCACCGGCCGCTTGGGCGCCTGGCGCCCGCGCGTGAGCGCGGCGGCGACTTCGTCGGCGGCCTTGGCCTGCGCCGCGCTGGCGGGGCTGGGCTCATACGGGCGCGAGAAGAACGGGTCGTCCGAAGCGCGGAAGGCCTGGCGGCTGGCGCCGTGGTCGTGGCGGCGCGGACGGTCTTCGCTGTCGGCGCTGCCGCGCGCGCGGCGCACGTCGCTGCGCTCGCGGCGGCGCTCGCCGTCGGCCTGGCGGGCACGCTCGCCGGTGGGATCGAAGCCCTCCAGCTTGCCGCGCGGGATGCTGCGCTTGATCAGCTTTTCGATATCGGACAGCAGGCGCTCGTCATTGCCCGGCACGTAGATCGACAGCGCATCGCCGCTGGCGCCGGCGCGGCCGGTCCGGCCGATGCGATGCACGTAATCCTCGGCGCTGTACGGCACGTCGAAGTTGATCACGCACGGCATGTCGGGGATATCCAGCCCGCGCGCCGCCACGTCGGTGGCGACCAGCGCATCGATGGTGCCGCTCTTGAAGCCGTCGAGCGTTTGCATGCGCTCGGTCTGGGTCTTGTCGCCATGGATCGCGGCGGCGTTGATGCCCTCGCGCTCCAGGTGGCGCGCCAGCCGCGAGCAGCCAATCTTGCTGTTGACGAAGACGATGCACTGGCGCGACATGCCCTGCGCCGCGCGCTGCTTGAGCAGGTGCACCACCGCGGCCTGCTTGTGACCGTCCTCGACCTGGTACACCGCCTGGCGCACGTTCTCGTTGGTCGAGTTGCTGCGTGCCACTTCGATGGTGACCGGCTGCTTCAGGTAGCTGGAGGCCAGCCGCTTGATTTCCGGCGAGAACGTGGCCGAGAACAGCAGCGTCTGGCGCTGCGCCGGCAGCAGGTTGATGATGCGCTGCAGGTCCGGCAGGAAGCCCATGTCGAGCATGCGGTCGGCTTCGTCCAGCACCAGCATTTGCACCTGCGACAGGTTCACCGACTTCTGCTGCACGTGGTCGAGCAGGCGGCCGGGGGTGGCCACCAGGATCTCGACGCCGCGGCGCAGCGCGTCGGTCTGCGGGTTCATGTCGACGCCGCCGAACACCACCGTGCTGCGCAGGTCGGTGTGCTTGGCGTAGCGGGCGACGTTGTCGTAGACCTGGTCGGCCAGCTCGCGCGTCGGGGTCAGCATCAGCGCGCGCACCGGGTGGCGCGCCGGCGAGGCACTGGCATTGGCCAGCGGCAGCAGGCGCTGGATGATCGGCAGCGCGAAGCCGGCGGTCTTGCCGGTGCCGGTCTGCGCGGCGCCCATCACGTCCTTGCCCAGCAGCACGACCGGAATGGCCTGCGCCTGGATCGGCGTGGGAGAGGTATAGCCCTGCTCGGACAAGGCCCGCAGGATGCGCGCGTCCAGGCCGAAGCTGTCGAAGGTCTGCACAGCGGTCGCAACCGCGGTGGTAGGTTCTGGTGCGTTCGTAGTGGTCATGGGTATCGGTATTGGCGGGAGGCGAACCCGGCACAAACGGATACGCGTCTGGAACTCATCTCGCCCTGAATCTCGCCTGGCGCCGGGGAGTTTCCGGCGCGGCCCTGCTGGCTACAGCATTTGGCCAAGAGAATCAAAGACTTAGATTTTAGCATCTCTGCCCGCGCAGTGGGCGCTCCGGCGCCGCCGTGCGCAGGGCGCGACAAGCCGGCGCCAGCGGCTTGCGCACGCGCACATTGTCAAGACATTGTCATATCGGCCAAGCAAGATGCCGGCGGCGCGGCGGCCATGCCGGACCGCGCGCCTTCTTCACATCGAGACCGACATGGACTTCGAGCTGTTTCGCCAGACCTGCCAGCAATTCCTGCGCACCTCCAGCCAGTTCCTGGGACTGGCCGCGGCCGGGCGCCAGGCCACGCTGCCGATGCCGGCGCTACCGACGCTGCCGGCGAGCCAGCCCCAGGGCCGGCAGCCCGCCTGAACCGGAGCGCGCCGCCGGTTCGTCATCCAAAAGCTCAGTCGCCGCGGATGCCGTTGTCCTGGATCACCTTGCCCCACTTGCTGTAGTCGGCCTTCATGCGCGCGGCCAGCTGCTCGGGCGGCATATAGGCGGCCACCGTGCCGGCGCCCAGCATCTTCTGCTGCACGGTCGGATCGGCCAGCGCCTTCTTCAGCTCGGCCGACAATGTCGCCACCACTTCCTTGGGCGTGCCGGCCGGCGCCAGCAGCCCGCCCCATGCGGTGGCGTCGAAGCCCGGGAAGCCCTGCTCGGCCACCGTCTTGACCTCCGGCGTAAAGCTGACGCGCTTGTTCGAGCCGACCGCGATCGGGCGCAGCTTGCCGGCCTTTATATGCGGCAGCGCCGCGATCATGTCCGAGAACATCATCGGCACCTGGCCCGCCAGCAGGTCTGAGATCGCCGGTGCGCTGCCCTTGTAGGGCACGTGCTGCACGTCGAAGTTGCCCAGGTTCTTCAGCAGCTCGGTCGACAGGTGGCCGAAGCTGCCGTTGCCGGCGCTGGTGTAGTTGAGCGCGCCCGGCCTGGCCTTGGCCTTGGCGATGTATTGCTGCAGGCTGGTCACGTCCGGCATCGCCTGGGGATTGACCACCATCACGATCGGCAGGTCATAGGCGGCGCCGATCGGCGCGAAATCCTTGAAGATGTCGTAGCCCTTGCGGTTGATCAGGTGCGGCGCCAGCAGCGTGGGCGTGGCCAGCACCAGCAGCGTGTAGCCGTCGGCGGGGCTCTTGGCGACGTTCTCGGCGCCGATGGTGCCGGAGGCGCCGGGGCGGTTGTCCACCACCACCGGCTGCTTCAGCGTTTCGCTCATCTTCTGGCCGATGATGCGCGCGGCGGTGTCGGTCGGGCCGCCCGGCGGGAACGGCACCACCAGCCGGATCGGCTTGCTGGGGTAGGTCTCGGCCAAAGCCGGTGCGGCGGCGAGCGGCAGCGTGGCGCTCAGGAGCACGGCGCCCAGGCGGCGCTGGAAGGTACGGCGGCTGGTGTTCTGCATGGTGTGACTGTGTCCTGCGGTGAATCGCGGTGAATCAGAATCGATGCGCGGCCCAGGCCGCGCCGGGATGAGGCGACTGCGGTTGCGTAACGTCATGACAGATCTGGCGTGCCTCCTTGCGAACCGGTCGTGGCCGGCCCGTCCGATGGAATGGTTTTCTGGTGCGGCGGCCGTTACAGGCGCATGGTGCCGGCCTGGAACAGGCGTGCATCCATCTGGCGCAGGTCGGGCGCCACCGCCACCGGCGTGGCGCACTGGTCGAGCACATCGCGCTGCAGGTCGACGCCGGGAGCGATCTCGACCAGCGTGAGGCGCGCTTCGCCGCCTTCGCCGGCGCGCATCTCGAATACCGCGCGTTCGGTGATGTACACCACCGGGATGCCCAGCGATGCCACGTAGGGGCCGTTGAAGCTCAGGTGCGACACCTCCGGCACGATCTTTTTCACGCGGCCTTCGCGCACGATCCGCAGGCTGCCGTCACC
This sequence comes from Cupriavidus sp. SS-3, assembly GCF_035818815.1. Taxonomy (NCBI): domain Bacteria; kingdom Pseudomonadati; phylum Pseudomonadota; class Betaproteobacteria; order Burkholderiales; family Burkholderiaceae; genus Cupriavidus; species Cupriavidus sp. SS-3. The sequence continues at coordinate 409,028 of NZ_JAYLVT010000002.1, read as the reverse complement.
GGCGCTCACTTCGAGGCCGCCCGCCGTCAGCGTGCCCATGAACACCACGGCACGCGCGCTCTGGGTGATGTTGATGAAGCCGCCGACGCCGGCAATCAGCGCGCCCTCGCCTTCACCGAACTTGCTGACATTGACGTTGCCCTGGCCATCCAGTTCGGCCAGGCCGAGGACCGCCAGGTCGATGCCGCCGCCTTCGTAGAAATCGAACTGCGCGGGCTGGTCCACCACCGCCTCCGGGTAGGCCGAGGCACCGAAGCTGAGGCCATCCGCGGGCGTGCCGCCGATGGGGCCGGCTTCGACCGTCAGCGTGAAGCCGTCCAGGCCGGCCTGGTGCGCGAGCATCCCCACCGCGGCCGGCATGCCGACCCCCAGGTTGACCACGTGCGGCGCGCGCCGCGCCAGTTCCATCACCGCGCGGCGCTGCACGATGGTGCGCGCGTCGAGCGGCACGGCCTCGGGCGACGGAGCGGCGGCATCATCTGCGTCATCGGCAGCGCCCTCGCCCTGCCACGGCGTGACGTAGGCCGGGTTGAAGGATTCCGCGAACGTCATCTGGTGGTTGGCGGGGTTGTCGCAGACCACCACGTAGTCGACCAGGATGCCGGGCACGTGGATGGCCTGCAGGATCTCGTGGTGATCGACCAGGCTTTCGACCTGCGCGATGACGATGCCGCCCGAGTTGTGCGCCGCCTGCGCCAGTGCCAGCAGTTCATGGTGGAAAGCTTCGCGATGGGTGCTGAGATTGCCGCGCGCGTCGGCGGCGGTGCAGCGGATCAGTGCGCAGTCGATCGGGAAGCTGGGGTAGAACAGGTATTCGTCGCCGCGGAACTCGACCGCATCGACCCAGCACGCCTTGCCCTCGGCGATGGCGCGGCGCGCGCGCTGGTTGACGGCGCCGCCGTGGTAGCGCGCGTCCTGCGCGGTGCGCGGGTCGACAAAGGTGTGCAGGCCAATTTTCGTCATCACGCCGGGCTTGCCGCCGGCAATGGCCCGGTACAGGTGGGTCAGCACGCCCTGCGGCAGGTTGTAGCCCTCGCACTGCTCGGCCATCGCCAGCGTGGCCAGCCGCGTGGCCGAGCGCCAGTGGCCGCCGACCACGGTGGCAGTCATGCCGGCGTTGCCGAAATGGTTCACGCCGCGCGCGCCGCGGTCGCCCTGCCCGGCCGAGTACACCAGCGTCAGGTCGCGCGGCAGGCCGTGCTGCAGGAAGCGCTGCTCCAGCGCCTCGGTCACGGCCTCGGCGTGGCCGGCGCCGACAAAGCCCGCGCTGGCCACGGTCCAGCCATCCTGCACGAGCGCCGCCGCTTCACGCGCGGTGATTACCTTCATCGTTGTCTCCGTTTCCGGTCGTACCGTCCCGCATCGCTGGCGGCACGCTTTCCGTGAATTCGTTTTGCGAACATTTGTTCGGAAAACGCTATCATACGGAGATGCTGCCGGTCGGCGCAAGTCCTCCGCAAAGGCATCGACCGGCACGTGCCTGATCGTTCATTTCACCACTGCTCTCTGCCAGACGCCCCATGCCGCAAGCCGAAACCGCCAAGAAGGAAGAACTGCTGGAATCGCTGAGCAAGGGCCTGGCGCTGCTGCGCCTGCTGGGTGCGGGCGCGGAGCGGCTGACCATGCAGGAGGTCGCCGACCAGCTCGACGTGACCCGCGCCGCCGCGCGCCGGCTGCTGCTGACGCTGGAGCACAACGGCTACGTGGCGCAGGACGGCCGCCACTTTGCGCTGACGCCGCGGGTGATGGAACTGGGCTACGCCTACTTTGCCTCGATGAGCCTGCCGCAGGTGGCGCGGCCCTACCTGCAGCAGCTGTGCGAGTCCCTGGGCGAAAGCTGCTCGCTGGGCGTGCTCGATGCCGAATCGGTGGTGCTGGTGGCGCGCGAGGAGCCGCGCCAGCTGCTGCGCGTGGACATGGCGCTGGGGCGGCGGATGCCGGCCTATGCGCATTCGCTCGGCCGGGTGCTGCTGGCCGGCCTGGACGACAGCGCGCTGGAGGCCTACCTGGCGGGCGCGACGCTGCGCAAGCTGACGCCGTTCACGGTCAGCTCGCGCACCACGCTGGCGCGCACGCTGCGCCAGGTGCGCGCCGATGGCTATTGCGTGCTGGTCAGCGAACTGGTCGACGGCTACGCCGGGATCTCGGTGCCGCTGCGCGACCAGGCCGGCGAGGTGGTGGCCGGGCTGGGCTTCAGCATGGTCCTGGGCAGCCGCGACCGGGCCCACCTGGAAACGCGCTTCCTGGCGCCGCTGCGCGAGGCCGCCGCCCGCATCGAAGCCATCCTGCAGGCGCGCTGAGCCGCGGCCCGGCCCAAGTAGAAAAGCCCCGCGTGCCGGGGAGGCAGCGGGGCTCAAGCGGTAGCGGGGCAATCGGTTCGACCACCCACGCCGTCGATCTTGGCGCATCGCGCCGACTCGGGCATCCCCCAAATGCGGGCCATTGCATGCGCCGTGGCTGGCGGACTGCAGGCGCGCCCGGCAAAGCCAGTCAATCATGGCCCTGTCACACGCTCGTAGGAATCCGGGTTTTCGCCGAGCGGGTTTTCGCCAGCTTCCGGCCGGCCGCCGGATGCGGTCTACTGGTCTCACATCGACGCCCCTGGCACCGCCCACGCCGGCTTGCCACCGCCGATGGTGCTGTAAAACTAGTCCACTGACCGGGAGACAGACCATGGTGACGAAGAAAGAAGAGGCATTCGTACTGAAGAACCTTCTCGCCCTTGCCGCGGTGGAAACCGTGGGCGGCGCGATTGCCCTGAGCATGGTCTTCCACCTGATCTGATACGCCCACCCTGGCCGCCGGCGCTGCCACGCCGGCGCCGCGCCTGCCCGTCGCCTTCACCGCATGGCCGGTTGCCCGCGTTCGCCTCGGGCACCATGTTGTCGCGCAAGCGCTGCCGCAGCGATTGCCTGGCCCGGCCCAGCCCCCCTTTCACCATCCCCACCCGCGCCAGGTAGCTTTCTGGCGCGCGCAGCGCCATCATCGTCCCGTTGCCCCGACGCGGCTGCAAGACCGGGCCGAAACGTTCTCCCAATCCTGCTGCCTTCCCCAACCGGAGATCCCCGAGCATGAGCCGAATCACCGATCCGTCCGGCGCCGAACTGTCGCCGCTCGACCTCGCGCTGCTACGCCGGTCGATTGCGCTGTCCGACGAATCCAGGACCCGCGGCCGCCATCCGTTCGCGGCGCTGGTGGCCGACGCGGCCGGCAATATCATCGCCAGCGCCGGCAACAATTCGATGCCGCCCGAAGGCGACCCGACCCAGCATGCCGAGCTGGTGGCCGCCGCGCAGGCCGCGCGCGTGCTGCCGCCCGAACAGCTTGCCGGTTGCACGCTCTACACCAGCGCGGAGCCGTGTTGCATGTGCGCGGGCGCGGTCTACTGGACCGGCATCGGGCGCGTGGTCTATGCGCTGTCGGAACACAAGCTGCTGGGCCTGACCGGGGACCATCCGGAAAACCCGACCTTTTCGCTGCCGTGCCGCGAGGTATTCGCGCGCGGCCAGCGCAAGGTCGAGGTGGTGGGGCCGGTGCTGGAAGACGAAGCCGCGGCATCGCACGCGGGCTTCTGGCAGTAGCGCGGTATCCGCTGCCCGCCTCCCGGGCGGACGGCATCGGGAAGGCATCCAATCCTGTCATCGGCACGTCACCGCGCCTTCCTACATTCGCCTGGCTCCGGCTCGCAGCAGCCGAGCAGCGGGCCCGCGCCGCCGCGGGGTTCAACCGTCCTGCGCCGCGCGCGGTCCCGCCGCGCCCGCGACGGCGCGCGACGCGCCGGGTTCGGCCAGCGCCGACTGCAGCCACTGCGTCCACGCCGGCATCATCGCGGCACTCATTGCCGCGACTTGCCCGGCGCAGGTCTTGCCAGCCTCCTGCCAGTCGGTCAGCGCGCGCAGCAGCGCCAGGCCGAGGTCGTTGCCGTCGCGCGCCTCGCCCACGTCTTCGAGGCAGCGCGCCAGGGCTTCGCGCACGGCATCGTTGTAGCTGGACCTGGCCTGCGACGCGCGCGCGGCCAGGTCGGCCTCGATGGCATCGAGGCCGCGCCACGCATGCGCGACGCCGGCCAGGTCGAGGCGGTCGCGCTGCGCGCGCCACCATTGCGCTTGCTGCGCGGCGCGTTCTTCGGCATAGCGGTTCAGCACGGCCAGCGCCTGGCGCGCCGGCGCCCGGGCCGCGGCAGGATCGGCGGCGCTGAAGGGTGACTGCGCCAGCACGGTGGCGGCTTGCAGCTGGCACAGGGTCAGGTCCAGCGCCGTACGGCTGGCGCTTGCCCATTGGGCTTGCAGAATCGAAAGCATGGCGGATCTCCTTGCGGATTGGAGCAGTGGATCGGAAGGGGCCGGCGCGGCAGCGCTCACTGCGGCGCGGCGCCGAGCCGGCGGACCATGCGCATGACCGCGGCCATCTGCGGCGCCTCGCGCGAGAAGAAGTCCGGCTGGGCCGGGTCGTCGCTGGTATAGCCCCAGAAATCCCAGCACCCGAGCGGGTTATGCCGCGACGCCACGACCTGCGGAAACAGCACCACGATGCGGTTGGCCTCGGCACTCTCCAGGTAGCCGGCGCCACGGACGAAGCGTTCGCCGATGGTGCCCTCGCCCTGCAGGCAGCCATGGAAGGCCACGTGCACGCGGCAAGCCGCAGCACCGCCGTCGGTGCCGCCCGCGCCGCACTCGCGCGGCACGTAGGCATAACCGCTGTCGGCCAGCAGCGCCTTGCCGCCGGGATCGAACGCGCGCTGGTCAAAGCGCAGCAACTCGCCCGCCGGCCGCGCCGCCGGCTTCAGCGCACCATAGATCCACTGCAGGATCTGCCGCGCCTGCTCGAGCCCGCAGTTGTTGATGTAAGGCGATGCGCTCACCGCGCAGGCGGCGTCGCCCGCCTGGCTGGTGATGAAGGCATGGCCGGCCGCGACATCGGCCACATACTGCAGCTGCGACGCCGGCACACCGGCCAGGGTATAGAACCGCCCCACCTGCGCTGCGACGCGTGGCAGCACGGTCTGGTCGCGCGTGCCGGAAAACACGTAGACGCGCTGCCGCGCGAGGTTCTGCACCGGGTCGATGCGGCCATCGCGGGCAAAGGTGCGCGCCGCGTCCAGCGCCGCCTGCGCGTCGGGGCCGGTATCGCCGACCGGCTGCATGCACTGGGTCGCTGCGGCGGTCGCGGGCGGCGTGGGCGCGAACAGGCCGGCGCAGTAGAACGGTCCGCCCGCGACCACGCCGGCGCCGACCATGGTGCCGGAATACGCCACGTGGAACTGCGTGGCCATGAACGCACCGGACGACAGCCCCGACACCGAGGTCTGCGCCAGGTCCGCGCCCAGCGCGGGCAGCGCCTGCGCGGCGACGCCCCCGCTGACGCCGAGCGCGCACGCTGCGGCAAGTGCCCGGTAGCGGGCGGTTGGCTTGCATCGAATCATGATGGCTCCAGCACGGCGACGGGAATCGGAGCGCCGCGCGGATCGCGGCAGGCAGCACGCTGGTCGCCATGCGGCGGCTGCGTGGACCATTGTCGGGAGCCACCGCCACGCCGGGCCATTGGGCAAATGCGGTAGCGCGCCACACTGCCACGCACCCGCTATGCCTCGAAGGCCTGCTGCGGCGGCAACTCCAGCCATCCCTGCTGCACGCTCAGGAACAGCAGGGCGCACACATTGCTGGCGCCCGCCTTCTGCAGCAGCCGGGCCCGATGCGTGCGCGCGGTCTGGTCGCTGATGCCGAGCGCGCGCGCGATTTCCTTGTCGCTCAGGCCGCGCCCGAGCCATTCCAGATATTCGCGCTCGCGTTGCGAGAATGGATTATCCGCGGCTGCCGGCCCGCTTTTTTAAACGGCTCATGCTGGCGCGCGAGATAGTACAGGGTCAATTGCGAGGATTTTCGCAATTGCATTTTCGCGAGCAAATGCTCACGGTGCTTTCGCGCCGTGGATACGGAAAATGCGAGACGTGCGGCGATCTCGCGATCGCTCATGCCGCGCGCAATAAAGGCGAGCACCGTCTCTTCCCGAGTGGTGAGGTTCATGCGGAGGACTCCATGCGATGGAACGAGTGGTTCCGTCGCAGGAGCGGCAGCCGCGCGTCTATCTGTGCATCAGTGCATCACAGGACCCTTCGTGCAAGGCTAGTGCGGACCTACGAGCGGAACCGGGGACAGCCCGGCCGGGCTCCAGATCACTGCTTTTGTTTTCAAACTCTTGCGGTGTTGCGCCGGCATGGGATTGCGCACTACCCGACGGTGCGTTCCGGATTTCCGGATGCCGGCAGCAGAGGCGAATTCTAGGTGCTGGTTTTTATATTTAAAAGCCCATTCATGCTGCGCGATATTTAACTCTGATTGTTGTCCGGCATTATCCACTGCCAATACCGCATTTGCCCAATGGCGACGGCGTGCCGGAAAAACCAAGAATGATTCCACCTGTCCGGTGCCGCGCCATGGCGCAGCAACGCGGCAGGCGCGGCATCCGGAGCCAGCCCTGCGCGGCCCGCCGCCCTAGCTTCCTCAATCCACGCAGTCATTCAAAGGAGTCATCATGACCTACCCCATCCACGCCGCCGTCCTGGCGCCGCAAGGCGTGCTCGGCAATCTCGTCAGCGGTATCGGCAGCCTGCTGCCGTTCGCCGCGCAGCCGATGCTGGTGCCCCAAAGCGCGATGACCGACGCGGTCGCTCCGGCGGTGCGGGACGGCGTGCAGGCCGTGGTCACGCACTACGTGAACCCGGTGATCGGCCATGCGGCCGGCGCCGCCGCCGGCGCGCTGGCGCAGCATCTTCCGTTCCCCGAGCCCGGGCATACCGGCCCGATCGGCAACGCGATCTCGGCGCACGCACCGGGATTCATCCAGGCGGCGGGCACCGCCGCGGGCTATCCGACCATCGCCATCCATGGCGCCAACATCGTTCGCGAAGGCGCGCGCTACCTGCCGTTCTCGGCCATGCCCGCGGTCACGCTGGCACCCCAGGGCGTGTTCGGTTCGCTGATCGGCGCGGTGGCACCGACCCTGGGCCATGCCGTCGGCGGCCTGCTGGGCAATGCCAACGTGGGCCAGCAGATCGGCACCGTGGCAGGCCACCTCGGCGGCCTGCTGCCGTTCTCCGCGCAGCCGCAGGCTGCGCTGGCCCCGCAGGGCGTGTTCGGCTCGCTGATCGGCGCGGTGGCGCCGACCCTGGGCCATGCCGTCGGCGGCCTGCTGGGCAATGCCAACGTGGGCCAGCAGATCGGCACCGTGGCCGGCCACCTCGGCGGCCTGCTGCCGTTCTCGGCGCAGCCGCAAGTGGTCTATGCCTGAAGGCGCATGACGTCCTGGGCATGACCGTGGCGCTCGACGGCGCCGCCGCGGGCCGGCGTACGCGCCGGCCCGCCCGAATCGATGCGCGCGCCGCCTGGCGCCGCGGTGGAGATAGCAAATGGAACGAGACAAGAAAGGCGAGGCCACGCGCGCCGGCGCAGACCGCGCCGCCACGCCCGGCGCGGGCAGCCGCGAGGCCGTGGCGCTGGACGCCGGCCGCAAGCAATACCTGATCGCGCCGCGGCGCCACGTACTGGCCCGGCAGGCGGGCGTGGCACCGATGTCGGCCAGCGAACTGCACAGCACGGTGACGCAGCTGCCCGGCGTTGAAGTGGTGCATGTGGTCGAAGGCCACAAGAACACGCACCTGCATTCGGTACGGCCCGACGAGGCCGCCCACACCTATGTGGTCAAGCTCGACGCCGCGCACGCGCAGATGCTGCAGGCCACGGCGCCGCCGCACATGATCGTCGAGGAAGACCATCCCCTCGGCTATGGCCGCAAGGCCGAAATCGAGACCTCGGACCGGCTGCATCCGCAATCGGCATTCGATGGTCCGTTATCGCGCGAGGTGCTGGTGCGGGTGCTGGGCACCGGCGACACGCCGCTGCCGGGCGTGGCCATCACGCTGGCGGGCGATGGCTTCCCCGCAACCGCCACCACCGATGCCAGCGGCGAAGCAACGCTGACGCTGGTGCAGCAGCAGCCCGGCCCGGCGCGCTCGCTGTTCGTGCGGCCGCTCAGCGGCTACTGGAACAAATATTTGCTGTCGCCCAATGTCGTTTCCGGCCAGGCCAATGTGATACGCGTGACGCCGCTGTCGCAGCCGAATCCGGACGTGCCGCCGCACGGGCGCTTCGGCTGGGGCCAGCGGCTGATGGGGCTGGACCGGCTCACGCGCAGCTTCGGCGGCCGCGGCGTGCGCGTGGCGGTGGTCGACTCGGGCGCCGATGCCGCGCACCCGCTGCTGGCGCATATCCGTCATGGCATGGACTTGACCGGCACCGGCGCCGACGCCGGCACCAACGCCAACGACACCTGGCGCCTCGACACCATCGGCCACGGCTCGCACTGCGCCGGCGTGGTCGGCGCGCGGCCGCAGCCGGGTGCGCCGGCCTCTGCCAGCGCAGAGGCCCAGGCCACCATGCTCGGCTTCGCACCCGAGGCGGAAATGCATGCGCTCAAGATCTTTCCGGGCGGGCAGTTCAGCACGCTGCTGCGCGCGCTGGACTACTGCATCGACCACGACGTCGACGTGGTCAACCTGAGCCTGGGCGCGCCCCAGCCATCGCAGGCGGTCGAGCAGAAGCTGATCGAAGCCGTGCACAGCGGCGTGGCCTGCATTGTCGCTGCCGGCAACTCGGGCGGACCGGTGCAGTACCCGGCGGCCTCCGCCTCGGTGCTGGCGGTCTCGGCGCTGGGCCTGCAGAGCGAACTGCCGCACGACGTATGGGAACGAACCCAGGTAGTGCAGCACGCGGCCACGCGCGCCGGGCTGTTCGCGCCGACGTTCTCGTGCTTCGGCCCGCAGATTGCGGTGTGCGGCCCCGGTGTGGGAATCATCTCGACCGTGCCGGGCGCCGCCTTCATGCCCGACTCCGGCACCTCGATGGCCGCGCCGCATATCGCCGGGCTGGCCGCGCTGCTGCTGTCCGATCCGCAGCTGGCGGCGTGGATGGGTCCGCGCGGACCGCGCCGCGTCGCGGCGCTGTTCCAGCTGATCCGCGCCATCAGTTCGCCGGTCGTTGCGCACGATCCCGAGAACCGCTTCGGCAGCGGACTGCCGCAGCTGCAGAACCTGCAGCGCCTGCTGGGCCGGCCGCAGTAGCGCGCCGCCCGCCGCGCGGGAAACAACGCGGCCCGGGCCACCGGGCCGCCCTACTTCTTCCACAGATCATGCGCACGCTCGACTTCACCGCCGCGCCGTTGCGGCGCGCCGCTGCCGCGGCCGCCGAACCCGTCGCGGCAACGCCCCGGCTTGCCGCGGCGACGGCTGCCCCGTTGCCGCTCGATGGCCAGCTGCGCCGCGAATGCGAGGCCATGGCCAGCCATGCACTGCGGCTCGGCATCGCCATGCCTGCCGGCTGGACCATGCTGCTCGGCAGCGATCACGAAGCGGGCCCGGCATCATCGGCTTCGTCGCAGCAGCAAGCCGGGACGGGCCTTGCCGCGCAGCAGCTCGCACAACTCCACCAGGACCTGGCCCGCGCCATCGCGCCCGCCACGCCGCAATGCATCACGCTGCTTGACGATGAGCGCCGCCGCGCGCATCCGCTGGCCTGCCTGGGGCCCGTGCCGCTGGTGCGCGCATTGACCGGCACCGCGGTGTGCTGCCTGCTGGCGGTGGTGCTGACCGGCTTGCCGGCAGAGGTGTCGATGGAGAACATGCGCGCCGGCATCCTGGCCTCGTCGGGCCGCACGCTGCTGTTCAACATGCTGTTCCTGCTGTTCTGCGCCGGGCTGGGGGCCTCGTTTGCGTCGCTGTTCCAGGTGCACGGCTACATCGCCCGGGGTACCTATGACCCCAAGTACGACGCCGCCTACGCCGCGCAACTGATCCTTGGCATCATGTCCGGGCTGATCCTGGTCGAGATGCTGCCGCCGCAGTTGTTCGATTCGGCCGGCATGCGCAGCTTCGGCAAGCCGGCCTTGTCGATGCTGGGCGGCTTCTCCGCCACCGCGGTGCATCGCCTGCTGCAGCGCATCGTCGAGATCGTCGAGACCGCGGTGCGCGGCAGCACGCCGCGCGAGCCGCGCAAGGAGTAGCGCCATGCTGTTCCTCTACAGCCTGCCCAGCACCGGCATGGCCGCCATCGTGGTCACGGCCATCGTCGCGGTGGTGCTGGCCGGCTATGCGGTCGCGCGCCGCTTCGCGCTGATCGAGCTCGATGCCGAGCAGCGCGCAATGGCGGTGTCGATGGTCTCGATCATCACCACCATCAACTCGCTGCTGGTCGCCTTTGCCGCGATCAACGTCTGGGACACCTACAACGCCGCCGACCGCACCGTCGCCGCGGAAGCCACCGCCGCGGGCGAACTCGCGCGCGACCTGGCCGCATTCGACAGCAGCGCCGCCGATGCCGCCGCGGCGGCATTGCGCACCTACCTGGTAATGGTGGTGCATGAGGAATGGCCGCGCATGCAGCGCCTGGGCAGGCCCGATGCGCACACCGAACAGCGCTTCGACGCGATGTTCGATCTGGCCAACCGGATCCGTCCGCTCGACAGCCGCCAGACCGTGCTGCTGGGCGAAGTGCTGATGCGCGTCAACGAGATGGTTAAGTACCGCCAGCAACGGATCCTGACGCTGCATGCGGCGATGCCGAACACCTTGTGGGGCGTGATCCTGATTGTCAGCGCCCTGTCGTTCGCGTTGCTGTACGTGCTGCCGGCAACGCCCTTCAACCTGGCGCTGATCACCGCGTGGGCCATCACCATCGGCCTGGCGTTCTTCTTCCTGCTCGCGGTCGACCGGCCCTTCGCCGGCGAATTCAGCGTCAGCGCCGACCCGCTGCAGCACACCATCGACACCCTGGTGGCCAATGGCACATGGCCGGAGTCGCAACCGGCGTCACAGCCGATGCCATACCCAGCGCCATAACGGCACGCCGCAACGGTCGCCAAATCACAACAAGGAGACACAAGATGCAGATGACCCCGGAGCAATTCCGCGCCGCCACCGGACTGAGCGAGCCGCAATGCGAGCGCTGGTTCGCGCGCCTGTGCGAAGCGATGCAGGCGTACGACATCACCGGCGCGGCGCGCATGGCCGCGTTCCTGGCGCAGACCGGGCACGAGTCGCTCGGCTACCAGTTCACGCATGAGCTGTGGGGGCCGACGCCGGCGCAGGCGCTGTACGAGCCGCCGTCGCGCAAGGCCATGGCGCTCGGCAATGTGCGGCCGGGCGATGGCAAGCGCTTCCGCGGCCGGGGCCTGATCCAGATTACCGGCCGCGCCAACTATGCGGCATGCGGCGCCGCGCTCGGCGCCGACCTGACCGGCACCCCCGAACTGCTCGAGCAGGACGCCTGGGCCGCGCGCTCGGCGGCATGGTGGTGGCGCACGCACGGCTGCAATGCGCTGGCCGACAGCGGCGACTTCATCGCGCTGACGCGGCGCATCAACGGCGGCACCAACGGACTCGAGGACCGCCTGCGCCGCTGGAAGGTCGCCACCGCGGCGCTGGCCTGAAGCGACACGGCACCATGAAAAAAGGGGCTACGGCATTTACCGTAACCCCTTTTTCACTGCATTGGTGGGCCTCCCGTGAGTCGAACACGGCACCAACGGATTATGAGTCCGCTGCTCTAACCAGGCATGAGCTAGAGGCCCTTGGAAGCGTTTAGTTGCCTTCCAGGAAACTCTTCAGCTTGTCGGAGCGGCTCGGGTGGCGCAGCTTGCGCAGCGCCTTGGCCTCGATCTGGCGGATCCGTTCACGCGTGACGTCGAACTGCTTGCCGACCTCTTCCAGCGTGTGGTCGGTGCTCATTTCGATGCCGAAGCGCATGCGCAGCACCTTGGCTTCGCGCGGCGTGAGCGAGTCCAGCACGTCCTTGACGACGTCGCGCATGGAGCCGTGCAGCGCCGCTTCGGCCGGGGCCAGCGTGTTGGTGTCCTCGATGAAGTCGCCCAGATGGGAGTCGTCGTCGTCACCGATCGGCGTTTCCATGGAGATCGGTTCCTTGGCGATCTTCATGATCTTGCGGATCTTGTCTTCCGGCATCTCCATCTTCTCGGCCAGCGTTGCCGGATCCGGCTCGTTGCCGGTTTCCTGCAGGATCTGGCGCGAGATGCGGTTCATCTTGTTGATGGTCTCGATCATGTGCACCGGAATACGGATGGTGCGCGCCTGGTCGGCGATCGAGCGCGTGATGGCCTGGCGGATCCACCACGTGGCATAGGTCGAGAACTTGTAGCCGCGACGGTATTCGAACTTGTCCACCGCCTTCATCAGGCCGATGTTGCCTTCCTGGATCAGGTCGAGGAACTGCAGGCCGCGGTTGGTGTACTTCTTGGCGATCGAGATTACCAGGCGCAGGTTGGCCTCGGTCATCTCGCGCTTGGCTTCGCGGGCGCGGCGCTCGCCTTCCGACATCTTGCGGTTGACGTCCTTCAGTTCCTTCAGCGGCAGCACCACGCGCGCCTGCAGGTCGATCAGCTTCTGCTGCAGCTCGTGCACGGCCGGCACGTTGCGCTCGACGATGGTGCTGTAGCCCTTGCCGTCGGCCACCACGGTGTGGATCCACTCGAGGTTGGTCTCGTTGCCCGGGAAGCGGGCGACGAAGTCCGAGCGCGGCATGCCGCACTTGTCGACCACGATGTTCAGGATGGCCCGCTCGAGCTTGCGCACTTCGTCGACCTGGCCGCGCAGCGTGTCGCACAGGCGCTCGACATTGCGCGCGGTGAAGCGGATGCCCATCAGCTCGGCCTGGATCGCTTCCTGCGCCTTGACGTAGGGCTTGGACTTGTAGCCTTCCTTCTCGAACGCACGACGCATCTTGTCGAACTGCTCGGCGATCACGCGGAATTTCTCCAGCGCGTTCTGCTTCAGTTCTTCCAGCTGGCGCGCGGACGCGCCGGCGCCGGCGCCGCCTTCGTCGTCATCGTCCTCGTCGCCTTCCTCGTCTTCGTCGGACTCGAGGTCCTCGTCGTCGGCCGCCGCGGCCGGGGCCGACGGGGCTTCCGGGGTTTCGTCGGCGTTCGGGTCGATCAGGCCGTCGACGAACTCGTCGATCTTGATCTCGTCGTTGGCGACGCGCTCGGCATGGGCCAGGATCTCGGAGATGGTGACCGGGCACGCCGAGATCGCCATCACCATGTCCTTCAGGCCGGCCTCGATGCGCTTGGCGATCTCGATTTCGCCTTCGCGCGTCAGCAGCTCCACCGTGCCCATCTCGCGCATGTACATGCGCACCGGGTCGGTGGTGCGGCCAAACTCGGAGTCGACCGTGGACAGGGCCGCCTCGGCCTCTTCCTCGGCTTCTTCCTCGCTGGTGGCGGACGGGGCGTTGTCGTTGAGCAGCAACGTCTCGGCATCCGGCGCCTGTTCATAGACGGCGATGCCGATGTCGTTCAGCGTCGCGACCAGGGTGTCGATCGTTTCCGAATCGACCATGTCGTCCGGCAGGTGATCGTTGATTTCCGCGTAGGTCAGGTAGCCGCGCGACTTGCCCAGCTTGATCAGCGCCTTGAGCTTCTGGCGACGCAGCTCGAGCTCTTCCTCGGTGCCTTGCTGGGTCGAGGCGAACTCCTTGAGCAGGGCCTTTTCCTTGGCCTTGCGGTCCTTGGCTTTCTGCTTTTCGGTCTTCGGCGCCGCCGGGGTTGCCGGCGCGCGCGTATCGTTCTCGTAAAACTCTTCGGTCACGTCGTCTGTTGTGCTGTCGTCGTGCTGCATCTCGGCCTTGGGCTTGCGGCCACGCTTTTTCGGCTCCGGCTTGATTGCCGGCGCAGCGGGACGCTCGGATGCAACGGATGCAGGTGTCGCGGCACGCGCCTTGGCGGCCGTCGCGGCCGCGCCTTGCTTGGCGCCTCCGCTCTTGGCGCCGGCGGCTGCCGCTCGCTTGCTCTCGACTTCGGTATTCTGCTGTTTCGCCACGGTGATACTCTTGCCTTTCACTGGTGCAGATGCTGCTGCAGATGCGGCGACCTTGCCGCTCGTACTGGCGCTCTTGCCGCTCTCGCGTGCCGAAGTCGAGGCCTTTGTCTTTTCGGATGTGCGGGTTCTGGTGGGAGTCGTCACGGCGGGCGCTTGCGCGCGGCGCACGGACTTTGATGGCGCAGACCGGGCTGGCGTCTTGACGGTCGCGGTCGATGTCTTCGCCGCCGTGGTTTTCACAGACGCCTTGCCGCTCCCTGATTGGGGAGCTTTCGAGGTAACCCTTTCGGTTGCTTTGGCCTTTGCCATTGGCACGCTCACTTTCACCAGAACTGGAGAGAAAGATTTCGCAATCCAAACCGGCTATTGTAGCACGCCACGCATAGCCGGCTCCCTGTCAGGTGAGGTTTTCACCTGAAAAATCAAGGCTTAAGCTCGGCGCGGCCGGGCCCGGTCCCTGATCCACTGCTTGTCCAACGCTTGATGCCGCCTCCCGGTTGAAGGCCAGGGCGCCCGCCGGCGCCTCAGCCCAGTTGGCGCCGCCGGTGGATTTCGCCCACCAGCCAGCGCATGCGCTGCTTGGCCGCCTCGTCGGCCGTGCCGGCGACCACCTCCGCCTGCAGGCTGTCAAGTTCGCGCCGCAGCGGCTCGGCCAGCAGCTTGGTGATGGCCGCATCGAATTCCTGTGTTGCAGGTGCCTCTTCAATCTCTTCGCGCAATACCGCCGTGCGCGCCGCGGCATAGACCTCGGCATACGGCGACTGGGCCAAATGCTCGCTGAAGGCCGCGAAATTCACTTCGCCCTGGACGCCGTCGCACGCGCTGACCAGGTGCGCCAGCACTTCGCTGTCGCCACCTTCGCCTTCCAGCAGCAACGCCCGCGCATCCTCGTCCAGCCGTGCCGACAGCGTCGGGTAGCACATCAGCAACTGGATCACCCGCTGCTCCAGCCCGGTCGGGGCCTGGCGGCGCGCGCGCGGGCGCGGCTGGGCGAAGCGCCCGACCCGTGCCGGATCACTGCGCAGGCCGCAGATCGCCTCGATCTCCGCGGGTGTCGTACCAGTGGCATCGGCAAGTTCGCGCACGATCTGTAGCCGCAGCCCGCCCGCCGGCATCGCCTGCAGCAGCGGCTTGGCGTCGTACTGGGCGCGGGCGCGGCCCTCGGGCTGGCGCAGGTCCAGTTCCTCGGTCACCGACTGCAGCAGGAAGCGCGACAGCGGCATGGCATTGCGCACCTGCGCGGCGAAGGCTTCGGTGCCCTCTTCGCGCACATAGCTGTCGGGGTCGTGCTCGGCCGGCAGGAACAGGAAGCGGATGGTCTTGTTGTCGGCCACGTGCGGCAGGCAGGCTTCGAGCGCCCGCCTGGCGGCGCGCCGCCCTGCCGAATCGCCGTCGAACGAGAACACCACCGCGTCGGCCTGGCGCAGCAGCTTCTGCACGTGCACGGGCGTGCACGCCGTGCCCAGGGTGGCGACGGCGTTGGCAAAACCGAGCTGGGCCAGTGCCACGACGTCCATATACCCTTCGACCACCAGCACATAGCCGGTTTCCCGGATTGCATGGCGGGCCTCGAACAAGCCATACAGCTCGGTGCCCTTGCTGAACAGCGGGGTCTCGGGGGAGTTCAGGTACTTCGGTTCGCCCTGCCCCATGACGCGGCCGCCGAAGCCGATCACCGCGCCCTTGGTGTTGCGGATCGGGAACATGATGCGGTCGCGGAAGCGGTCGTAGCGCCGCGGCTTGCCGTCGGCGTCGCGTTTGTCGCTTTCGATCAGCAGGCCGGCCTCGACGAGCGGCGCGGCCACGTTGTCGTCGCGGTAGCTGCCGAACACCGCTTCCAGGCCCTGCCAGTCATCGGGCGCATAGCCCAGTCCGAACTGACCGGCGATCTCGCCGGTCAGCCCCCGCCCCTTCAGGTACTGGATCGCCTGCGGCGCGCCGCGCAACTGGCGGCGGTAGAAATCGGTGGCGCGGGTCATGGCGTCGGACAGCGCCACCGAGCGTGCCTGTTGCTCGGCGCGCTGGCCGGGGGGCAGGCGGTCGCGCTCTTCCGGCACGGTCATGCCGACCGACTGCGCCAGCTCGCGCACCGCCTCCGGATAGGACTGGCCGGAAAACTCCATCAGGAAGCCGATGGCCGAGCCATGCGCGCCGCAGCCGAAGCAGTGGTAGAACTGCTTGGTCGGCGACACCGTGAACGACGGGGATTTCTCGTTATGGAACGGGCAAAGTCCCATGAAATTGGCGCCGCCCTTCTTCAGCTGCACATACTTGCCCACCACATCGACAATGTCGACACGGTTGAGCAGGTCCTGAATAAAGGATTGCGGAATCACCCGACTGACCGTCCTGAGGCTTGGCCGTCCCTGGCGGGCGGCCCTTTTAGGAATGCGTGACCGGTGCGGCGCCCGGCTGCTATCGGAATATTGTAGTGCAGCGCGGAACGGCCGCCCGGATTGCTTCACTTCTGCGCGCAACCTCCGCTATCCGCGGTGAGATTGCGCGCATCATGTCGGCAATCGTTTAAATCAGTACTTACTTTGGCGCCAACGCGGCCTTGACCAGGGCCGATACCGCGGTCATGTCGGCACGGCCGGCCAGCTTGCCCTTCAGCACGCCCATGACCTTGCCCATGTCCTGCGGGCCCGCAGCGCCGGTGGCGGTCACGGCTTGCTGTACCTCGGCGGCCACCTCCTCGTCCGACAGCGCGGCCGGCATGTAGACCTTCAGCACCTCGACCTCGGCCAGCTCCTTGTCCGCGAGGTCGTTGCGGCCGGCCTGCTGGAACTGCGCGATAGAGTCCTTGCGCTGCTTGATCAGCTTTTCGACCACGGCCAGCACGGCGGTATCGTCCAGCTCGACGCGCTCGTCGACTTCGCGCTGCTTGATCGCCGCCAGCAGCAAGCGGATGGTGCCAAGGCGCTCGGTCTCGCGGGCGCGCATGGCGGTCTTCATGTCTTCGCTGATACGGGCTTTGAGGGACATCGTGATCTTCCAGAAAGTGGGCAGGCACTTACACATGGCGGCGGATGCCGTTCCTGCAAGGCCCATAACGCAAAAACCCGCCGAGCATACGCCACAGCGGGTGATGGGCAAGCGCGAAGCCGGTGTCAGTACAGCTTCTTCGGCAGCATCTGGCTGCGGATGCGCTTGTAATGGCGCTTCTCTGCCGCAGCCTTCTTGCGCTTGCGCTCGGCGGTGGGTTTTTCGTAAAACTCGCGGGCCCGCAGTTCCGGGAGCAGCCCGTTCTTCTCGATGGTGCGCTTGAATCGGCGCAGGGCAACTTCAAAAGGCTCGTTTTCCTTGAGGCGGATCGTAGTCATTTGGCCGGAAAATGAAAGTATTTTCGGGATGGCGGCGTTACGAAGCTCTGGATTGTAGCACCAACAATCCGGCGCGGAAGTGGCGTGCGACTGGCGTGCCGCGTGTGATTCACGCAGCACGATACAGCCTGGCTCTAAGCTGCCGATTGCCCGGCGCGGGCCTGCCGTGCCGCCTCCGCCGCGGCCTGCCCCGCCGCCACCGCGGAGGCCCAGGCCCACTGGAAGTTGTAGCCCCCCAGCCAGCCGGTCACGTCGACCACTTCGCCGATGAAATACAGGCCCGGTACGTCGCGGGCCATCATGGTGGCCGACGACAGCGCGCGCGTATCCACCCCGCCCAGCGTGACCTCGGCCTTGCGGTAGCCCTCGGTGCCGGACGGCACGATGCGCCAGTCGTTGAGCGCGCCGCCGAGCTTGCGCAGGGCCTTGTCGGTCACGTCATGCAGCGGCATCGTCGCCGCCACGCCCGCGGCCGCGCACCACGCCTCGGCCAGCCGCGACGGCAGCCGTTGCGCCAGCAGGTTGCCCAGGTGCTTGCGGCTGCCGGCCTTCTGCTCGAGCAGCCAGGCGGCGGCGTCCTCGCCATCGAACAGGTCGATGGCGACCGGCGTGCCGGGATGCCAGTAGCTGGAGATCTGCAGCACCGCCGGGCCGGACAGGCCACGGTGCGTCCACAGCAGGTCCTCGCGGAAGGCGCCCGCGGCCTTGCCGCTGCCGGTAGCGATGTCCACTTCCAGCGAGACCCCCGCCAACGGCACGAACGGCGCCCAGTCCTTGCCATCGAAGGTCAGCGGCACCAGCGCCGGGCGGGTCTCGACGATGCCCAGCCCGAACTGCCGCGCAATGCGGTAGCCGAAGTCGGTGGCGCCGATCTTCGGGATCGACAGGCCGCCCGTGGCCACCACCAGCGCTCCGGCCCGCACCGTGCCCGCGGCGGTCAGCAGCAGGAAGTCATCGCCCTCGCGCCGGATCTCCGCCACCGTGCAGCCGGTCTGCCAGCGCACCTGCCCCGCGTCGCATTCGGCGCGCAGCATGGCGATCACGTCTTCGGCGCTGTCGTTGCAGAACAGTTGGCCACGGTGCTTCTCGTGCCAGGCGATGCCATGGCGGCGCATCAGCGCCAGGAAATCCTGCGGCGTGTAGCGCGCCAGCGCCGAGCGGCAGAAGTGCGGATTGGACGACAGGTAGTTGGCGGGGCCGGCCTGCAGGTTGGTGAAATTGCAGCGGCCGCCGCCCGAGATGCGGATTTTCTCGGCGAGCCGGGTGGCATGGTCGATCAGCACCACGCGCGCGCCGTTCTGGCCCGCCACCGCGGCGCACATCATGCCCGCGGCGCCGGCGCCCAGTACCGCCACGTCATACCGGCCGGTCCGGGCCTGGGCTGCCCCGCTCATTGCACGCCTCGCGAATCCATGTGTCTTGCCACCGCCTGAGAAAGGGCAGATTGTAGCGAAAAGCGCGCCGCGCGCCGCTGTGCTACCCTGCGCGCTTCCCGCACACCCTTGTTTCGACGGCCGTTTCCCGGAGACGGCGTCATGGCTCCCATGCTTGTCCTCGGCATTGAATCTTCCTGCGACGAAACCGGCCTCGCGCTCTATGACACCGGCGCCGGCCTGCTCGCGCATGCACTGCACTCGCAGATCGCCATGCATCGCGACTATGGCGGCGTGGTCCCCGAGCTGGCCTCGCGCGACCATATCCGCCGCGTGCTGCCGCTGCTGGAGCAGGTGCTGGCCGACGCCGGCCGCACCCGCCAGGACATCGACGCCATTGCCTTCACCCAGGGCCCCGGACTGGCCGGCGCGCTGCTGGTCGGCGCCTCGGTGGCCAATGCGCTCGGCTTCGCGCTGAACGTGCCGATGGTGGGCGTGCACCACCTCGAAGGCCACCTGCTGTCGCCGCTGCTGACGCGCGAGCCGCCGCCGTTCCCGTTCGTGGCGCTGCTGGTATCGGGCGGGCATACGCAGCTGATGGAAGTGCGCGGCATCGGCGACTACGCGCTGCTGGGCGAAACCCTGGACGATGCCGCCGGCGAAGCGTTCGACAAGACCGCCAAGCTGCTCGGCCTGGGCTACCCGGGTGGGCCGGAAGTGTCGCGCCTGGCCGAGTTCGGCGTGCCCGGCGCGTTCGAGCTGCCGCGGCCGATGCTGCATTCCGGCAACCTGGATTTTTCCTTTGCCGGCCTGAAGACCGCGGTGCTGACGCAAACCCGCAAGCTCGCCAATACCTGCGAGCAGGACCGCGCCAACCTCGCGCGCGCCTTTGTCGATGCGATCGTCGACGTGCTGGCGGCCAAGTCGATGGCGGCGCTCAAGCAAACCGGCCACAAGCGGCTGGTGGTAGCCGGCGGCGTCGGCGCCAACCGGCAGCTGCGCGAACGGCTGGACCAGGTTGGCAGGCAGCGCAAGCTCGAGGTCTACTATCCTGACCTGGCGTTCTGCACCGACAACGGCGCGATGATCGCGTTTGCCGGCGCGATGCGCTTGCAGGCCGCGCCCGAACTGGCGCGGCACGAGTATGGTTACGGCGTGACGCCGCGCTGGGACCTGGCGGATATCCGCCTGCCTTCCGCGGCCTGAACCGGACCGAAAAAATAGCCACCGCATGCGGTGGCTATTTCCATTGCAGCGACAACGCGGTCAGTCGACGCGCTTGTCCCGCTCGATCACCGCATACGCGCTGTGGTTGTGGATCGACTCGAAGTTCTCCGCCTCGAGCACATAGGCCACGATGCGGTCGTCCGCATTCAGCCGCATGGCGATGTCGCGCACCAGGTCCTCGACGAACTTGGGATTCTCGTAGGCACGCTCGGTGACGAACTTCTCGTCGGGCCGCTTGAGCAGCCCCCACAGCTCGCACGACGCCTCTTCCTCGGCCATGCGCACCAGCGCCTCCACCGGCAGCTCGCCGGCCAGCTCCACGTTCATGGTGATATGCGAGCGCTGGTTGTGCGCGCCATACTGCGAGATCTTCTTCGAGCACGGGCACAGGCTGGTCACCGGCACCAGCGCCTTCAGGAACACCCGCGTGGCGCCGTTGCGCACTTCACCGGTCAGCGTGACCTCGTAGTCCAGCAGCGACTCCACGCCGGACACCGGCGCGATCTTGCTGATGAAGTACGGGAACGTGACCTCGATGCGGCCGGCCTCGGCTTCGAGCTTCTCCAGCATCTTGTCCAGCATCAGCCGGAAGCTGGCCAGCTCCAGCGGCGCCCGCTCTTCTTCCAGCAGCGCCACGAAGCGCGACATATGCGTGCCCTTCTGGTCGGCGGGCAGGTGCACGTCGAGGTTGAAGGTGCCGACGGTCGGCACGATGCCGGTCGGGGTCTTCAGGGTCACGGGATAGCGCACGCCCTTCACGCCGACTCGCTGGATCGGGATCTGGCGGGTGTCGGGGCTCGACTGGACGTCGGGCATGATGAAGGCGGGGTTGATGTCATTCATCTACGGTTTCCTCCAGGGTTGCGCAGCCTGGCGCAAGCCCTTACGGTCGCGGCATTTTCGCAGTCCCTCATGCCGCGCAACGAGTGTGAAACCACGGGACCCGGCACTGGCGTGCCGACCCGCAGCTGCGAACACAAAAATCGGAGTGTAAGGGAATTCGGACGCACCCGTGGCGCGGCGGCCCGAATCCCCTCGGGATGGCAGGTGATCAGGCCACGCGCGAGGCGACCGTGACCTGCGGCTGGTCGAGCCCGAAACGCTCGCGCACCGAGCGCTCGATGCCGGCCGCATCCAGGCCGCATTGCTGCAGCAGGTAGGCCGGGTCGCCATGGTCGACGAAGCGGTCGGGCAGGCCCAGCGTCAGCACCGGCTTGTCGATGCCGGCCTCGGCCAGGGCCTCGAGCACGGCGCTGCCGGCGCCGCCCATCACGCTGCCCTCTTCCACCGTCACCAGGTAGTCGTGGTCGGCGGCCAGGCGCTTGACCAGCGCGACGTCGAGCGGCTTGACGAAGCGCATGTCGGCCACGGTGGCGTCCAGCGCCTGCGCCGCGCCCAGCGCCGGCTGCACCATCGAGCCGAACGCCAGCATGCCGACGCGATGCCCGGCGCGCGCGCCGCCCTCGCGGCGCACCACGCCCTTGCCCACCGGCACCGGCGCCAGGTCGGCGGCGATCGCCGCGCCCGGGCCGGAGCCGCGCGGATAGCGCACCGCGCTAGGGCAGTCCTGCTGGAACGCCGTGGTCAGCAACTGGCGGCACTCGTTTTCGTCGGACGGCGTCATCACCATCATGTTGGGGATGCAGCGCAGGTAGGCGATATCGTAGGCGCCCGCGTGAGTCGCGCCGTCGGCGCCGACCAGGCCGGCGCGGTCCAGCGCGAACACCACCGGCAGGTTCTGCAGCGCCACGTCGTGGATCAGCTGGTCGTAGCCGCGCTGCAGGAAGGTCGAGTAGATCGCCACCACCGGCTTCAGCCCTTCGCACGCCAGGCCGCCGGCGAAGGTCACCGCATGCTGCTCGGCGATGCCGACGTCGTAGTAGCGCTCCGGGAAGCGCTGCTCGAACTCGACCATGCCCGAGCCCTCGCGCATGGCCGGGGTGATGCCGACCAGGCGCTTGTCGGCCGCGGCCATGTCGCACAGCCAGTCGCCGAACACCTGGGTGTAGGTCTTGCGCGCCGGCTTGGCGGCCGGGCGGATGCCTTCGGCCGGATTGAACTTGCCCGGGCCGTGGTACAGGATCGGGTCGGCCTCGGCCAGCTTGTAGCCCTGGCCCTTCTTGGTGACCACGTGCAGGAACTGCGGGCCGCCGCCTTCGAGCGCGCGCTCGCGGATATTCTGCAGCGTCGGCACCAGCGAATTCAGGTCGTGGCCGTCGATCGGGCCGATGTAGTTGAAGCCGAACTCCTCGAACAGCGTGGCCGGCACCATCATGCCCTTGGCATGTTCCTCGAAGCGCTTGGCGAACTCCAGCACCGGCGGCGCCACCGACAGCACCTTCTCGATGCCCTTCTTGGTGGCGGCGTAGAACTGGCCGCTCAGCAGCCGCGCCAGATGCCGGTTGAGCGCGCCCACCGGCGGCGAGATCGACATGTCGTTGTCGTTGAGCACCACCAGCAGCGGCAGGTCCTTGTAGACGCCGGCGTTGTTCAGCGCCTCGAAGGCCATGCCCGCGGTCATCGCGCCGTCGCCGATCACCGCCACCGAGACCCGCTTCTGGCCCAGCGTGCGCGCGCCCAGCGCCATGCCCAGCGCGGCCGAGATCGAAGTCGACGAGTGCGCGGTGCCGAAGGTGTCGTATTCGCTCTCGCTGCGGCGCGGGAAGCCCGAGATGCCGCCCCACTGGCGCAGCGTGCGCATGCGCTCGCGGCGTCCGGTCAGGATCTTGTGCGGATAGCTCTGGTGGCCCACGTCCCACACCAGCCGGTCATCGGGGGTGTTGAAGACATAGTGCAGCGCGATGGTCAGTTCGACCGTGCCCAGGTTGGACGACAGGTGGCCGCCGGTCTGCGAGACCGATTCCAGCACGTAGGCGCGCAGTTCGTCGGCCAGGGTCTGGAGCTCGCGCCGGTCGAGCTTGCGCAGGTCCGCGGGGGCGTCAATCTTGTTGAGGAGTGCGTAGGTCATGATGTCCGTTCGGCCGGCTCTAGTTTAATGCGTGCGCAGCACGATCAGGTCCGCCAGGTCGCGCAGGCGCGCGGCGCGCTCGCCGAAGCCGGCCAGCGCCTCGTACGCCTCGGCGCGCAGCGACCCGGCCAGTTCGCGGGCCGCGTCCAGCCCCAGCAGCGACACGTAGGTCGGCTTGTCATGGGCGGCGTCCTTGCCGGCGGTCTTGCCCAGCGTCGCGGTGTCCGCGGTGACGTCCAGAATATCGTCTACCACCTGGAACGCCAATCCCACCGCCGCCGCGTAGCGGTCCAGCGCGGCCAGGCCCTGAGCATCGATCTCGCCACACAGCGCGCCCATGCGCACGCTGGCGCGCAGCAGCGCGCCGGTCTTCATGCGGTGCATGGCCTCGAGCGCGTCGCGCGTCATGGCCCGGCCCACGTTCTGCAGGTCGATCGCCTGGCCGCCGGCCATGCCGGCCGAGCCCGACGCCCGCGCCAGCTCCGCCACCAGCTGCAGCCGCACCGCGGGCGCGATCGGCCCGGCTTCCGCCAGCACGATGAAGGCCTGGGTCTGCAGCGCATCGCCTACCAGCAGCGCGGTGGCCTCGTCATAGGCCTTGTGCACAGTGGGGCGGCCGCGGCGCAGGTCATCGTCGTCCATGCACGGCATGTCGTCGTGGACCAGCGAATAGGCGTGGATCATCTCCACCGCGCAGGCGGCCGCGTCGCAGGCCGCCGGGGCCGCGCCGCTGACCTCGCCGGCGGCATGGACCAGCAGCGGGCGCACGCGCTTGCCGCCGCCCAGCGCAGCATAGCGCATCGCTTCGTGCAGCGTATGCGGCACCGTGCCGGCATCGGGCAGCGCGGCCTGCAGGGCGGCCTCGGTGCGCACGCCCTGCGCCTGCATCCATTGTGCGAAGTCGCTCATGCCTCGTCCGTCCCCTGTGCTCCATTGGCACCGTTGCCTTCGCCCGCCAGCGGCCTGAGCGCGTCGCCCTCCAGTACCCGCACCTGCTGCTCGACCCGCTCCAGCTTCTGCTGGCAGTAGCGCACCAGCTCGGCGCCGCGGCGGTACGCTGCCAGCGAGGCCTCGAGCGGCAGCTCGCCGCTTTCCATGCTGGCCACCAGCGTCTCCAGTTCGGCCATCGCCGCCTCGTAGGAGGCGGGCGGCGCCGAGGCGGCGTCGGCGGTGTTGTCGGTCTGGACCGGAGCGGTCGTCGTTTTTGGCATATCAGGCCCTGGAAGCTGGAACCGGGGGAAACCCGGATGGGGAAGCCCGGATTTTACGCCAAAGCGCGGGCCTGCCCCCATCTCGCAGGGGGATACCGTGCCCCGATCGGGTGCTTCCGATGCAGAAGTGACTTGTGCGCTCGGGTCGTCTTTCCGAATGCGGCCGCTACGGCACCCCGATGACGACCCGGGTCGACTTTTTCGCTAAAAAGGCAAAAAAATCAGTCCCTTAACTTTTTGGGTCGGGTACAATCTTCCGTTCGCCGCCGGGGGTTGCCAGCGCATCCCGCTAGGCGGCAGTCTTTCCCAAATCGATTCCATTTTCGATGGTTGGGTTGTTCACTGCTTTCACCTGTTCATCTGGGAGTGGGGATAATGTCCAATCTCAGCACCGCGCTCAACCTGGCGCCGGCTGATACGCAACTGCCCGTCGGCGTCTACTTCGACGAAGCGCTGCATCAACAAGAACTCGAACTGCTGTTCAGCAATGGCCCGGGCTATGTCGGCCATGAACTGATGGTCCCGGAAACCGGCGACTACCACACGCTCAAGGCCGAGGACGAGGGCCGCATGCTGGTGCGCAACGCCGCCGGCGTCGAGCTGATGTCCAACGTCTGCCGCCACCGCCAGGCCATCATGCTGAACGGCCGCGGCAACAAGCAGAACATCGTCTGCCCCCTGCACCGCTGGACCTACGACCTGAAGGGCGAACTGCTCGGCGCGCCGCATTTCGACCAGCAACCCTGCCTGCACCTGAAGCGCTCGCCGCTGCAGAACTGGAACGGCCTGCTGTTCGAGGGCCCGCGCGACGTGCGCGCCGACCTGGCGCGGCTGGGCGTGGCGCAGGACCTGAACTTCGACGGCTACATGCTCGACCACGTCGAGGTGCACGAGTGCGACTACAACTGGAAGACCTTTATCGAGGTCTACCTCGAGGACTACCACGTGGTGCCGTTCCACCCGGGGCTGGGCAGCTTCGTCTCGTGCGACGACCTCAAGTGGGAGTTCGGCGAATGGCACAGCGTGCAGACCGTCGGCCTGCACGCCGGCCTGAAGCGCCCCGGCAGCCCGACGTACCAGAAATGGCATGACGCGGTGCTGCGCTTCAACAACGGCGTGCTGCCCAAGCACGGCGCGATCTGGCTGACCTACTACCCCAACATCATGGTGGAGTGGTACCCGAACGTGCTGGTGATCTCGACGCTGCACCCGATCGGCCCGCGCAAGACCCGCAACGTGGTGGAGTTCTACTACCCCGAGGAAATCGCGCTGTTCGAGCGCGAGTTCGTCGAGGCCGAGCGTGCCGCCTACATGGAAACCTGCATCGAGGACGACGAGATCGCCGAACGCATGGACGCCGGCCGGCTGGCGCTGCTCAAGCGCGGCACCAGCGAGGTCGGCCCGTACCAGTCGCCGATGGAAGACGGCATGCAGCACTTCCACGAGTGGTACCGCCGCGCCATGGCCTACACGGGCTAGTGCGATCAGCGCACAACGCAAGCTGCAACGGACCGCCACGGCGGTCCGTTTTGCTTTGGGTGGCGATGTGCGCTGCTAGAATCTTTGTCCGGCGCGGCGGTTCCCGCCGCCGCGCCGGACCGCATGCGCGACGCGGGGCCTCAGAGCCCCGCTCGCGTGCCGGCCTCCTCTCCTTCGCTCCTGCCCGCTTCACCGCGCCCTCGCCATGCAATCGCTCTGGATGCTGTTCGCCGCCTTCGCTTTTTCGCTGATGGGGGTTGGCGTCAAGCTGGCGTCCGACCTGTACACCACCGGCGAGATCGTGTTCTACCGCGGCCTGATCAGCGTGGTGATCATGTGGGTGCTGCTGTCCTCGCGCGGGGTCTCGGTGCGCACTCCGTACATGCTGTCGCATATCAAGCGCAGCGTGTTCGGCGTGACCTCGCTGATGCTGTGGTTCACCTCGATCTCGCTGCTGCCGCTGGCCACCGCGATGACACTGAACTACATGTCGCCGGTGTGGATCGCGCTGATCCTGGGCGCCAGCGCGGCGCTGGCCGGCACCGGCGGCAATGCCGACCGGCGCCTGGTGCTGGCGATCCTGCTGTCGTTTGCCGGCGTGATCTGCCTGCTGCAGCCGTCAGTCGGCAAGGACCAGCTGACCGGCGGCCTGGTCGGGCTGATCTCGGGCATGTTCACCGCATTGGCCTATGTCGAGGTGCGCCAGCTCGGCCAGCTGGGCGAGCCCGAAGGCCGCATCGTGTTCTATTTCTCGCTGGTCGGCATGATCGCCGGGCTGGTGTGGATGCTGCTGGGCGGCACCAGCCCGCATACCTGGTACGGCGCCGGCCTGCTGCTGGCGATCGGCATCCTGGCCACGCTGGGCCAGACCGCGATGACGCGCGCCTACAAGCGCGGCAACACCCTGCTGACCGCCAACCTGCAATACGCCGGCATCGTCTTCTCCAGCGTGTGGGGCATGCTGATCTGGTCCGACCGCCTGAACTGGCTGTCGTGGCTGGGCATGGGGCTGATCATCGCCAGCGGCATCGCCACCACGCTGATGCGCGCGCGCCAGGGCACCGACGCCAAGCCCACGCCCGCCACCCCGGTCAAGTCGCCGGAGGCGGAAGTGCACCCCGAGGTGTAGCATTCGGTAAGCCCGACCGCCCCGGATTTCTTTCTCCGCTCGCTACAGGATTCCCATGCAGAAACCGCTGATTTCCGTCACCGTACTGCAGTCTCTGCTGGCCGGCCCCGGCCGCTGCGTCGTCGTCGACTGCAGCTTCGACCTGGCCGACCCGGCCGCCGGCCGCGAAGCCTACCGCACCGGCCACGTGCCCGGCGCCTTCTACCTGCACCTGGACAACGAACTGTCCGGTCCCAAGACCGGCCGCAACGGCCGCCATCCGCTGCCGGACGCCGACGACCTGGTCGCGCGCCTGCAGGCACTCGGCATCGACGACGACACCCCGGTGGTCGCCTATGACGCCCAGGGCGGCATGTTCGCCGCGCGGCTGTGGTGGCTGCTGCGCTGGATCGGCCACGATGCCGTGGCCGTGCTCGATGGCGGCAAGGACGCCTGGGTCAAGGCCGGCCTGCCGCTGGAGCACGATGCCGCGGCAGAGCCCGAGGTTCCGGGCACGATCCGCCGCGGCAAGTCACTGGTGCCAACCGTCGATGCGGACGCACTGGTCGACAATCTCGGCCAGGGCCGGCTGCTGGTGGTCGATGCGCGCGCGCCCGACCGTTTCCGCGGCGAGAACGAGACCCTGGACCCGGTCGGCGGCCATATCCCGGGCGCGGTCAATCGATTCTTCAAGGACAACCTGGACGCGGAAGGCCGCTTCAAGCCGGCCGCGACCCTGCGCGCCGAATTCGGCGCGGTGCTGGGCACGCACGCCGCCGCCCAGGCGGTGATGCAGTGCGGCTCGGGCGTCACGGCCTGCCACAACCTGCTGGCGCTGGAAGCCGCCGGCCTGGGCGGCGCGGCGCTGTATCCCGGATCGTGGAGCGAGTGGTGCGCGGATCCGGCGCGCCCGGTTGCTACCGGGGCCACCGGGGCGGCCTGAGCCGGCTAGCGTGACGACGACGCCACGGGCGCGGCGTGGCTGTGGCCGTCGCGGCCCTGAGCGCCGTGAGCGCCGTGGCTGTGGCTTTCGTGCACGCCGTTAGTGATGAAGACGATGGCCGAGATCCCCGCGGCCACCAGCACCACCTGGATCGCCGACTCGCGCCAGCGCGGCTTGCGCTGCATCTGCGGCATCAGGTCGCTGACCGCGATATAGATAAAGCTGCTGGCGGCGATCACCAGTACGTAGGGGATCCACCCGCTCAGCTGGTCGAGCAGGAAGTACCCCACTACCCCGCCGGCAATCGCCGCCAGGCTCGACACCAGGTTGAAGGCAAAGGCGCGCGCCTTGGAGAAGCCGGCGTTGAGCAGCACGATAAAGTCGCCCACCTCCTGCGGGATCTCGTGCGCCGCGATCGCCAGCGCGGTGACCACGCCGATATGCGGATCGGCCAGGAACGCCGCCGCGATCACGATGCCGTCGGCGAAGTTGTGGAAGGTGTCGCCGACCAGGATGGTCAGGCCGCTGCGGCCCGCTTCCTCGCGGTCATGGCCGTGGTGGTGGTGGTGCCCGTCGCCCTCGTGATGGTGCGAATGGCGCAGCAGCGACAGCTTTTCCAGCAGGAAGAAACCCAGCAGCCCGGCCAGCAAGGTGCCGAACAGCGCGCGCGGATCGGCGCCGGACTCGAACGCCTCGGGCAGCGAATGCAGCAACGCGGTGGCCAGCAGCACGCCCACCGAGAAGCTCACCATGCGCTCGACCACGCGGGACGCCACCGTCAGCGACAGCAGCGCCGCCCCGAAGATGCTGCCCACGCCCGAAATCGTGGCGGCGAGCAGGATATACAAAAGCGTCGAATGGATGATGGGCTCCCGGGGTAGCGGTGCCGGGCGGCCCCGCCGTTCCGCCCGCATCGCGCCGGGCGGCAAACGCAACAATGTTGCAATAACTCAAAGGCCGCATTGTACGTATCCGCCGGGACTTTGCAATCCTGCCGTCGGCCGGCCCCACGGGCGGGGGCCGCGTGCCAGGTCAGGCGACGCCGTACTGCCGGAACCAGTCCAGGCACTTCTGCCAGCCGTCCCTGGCGTCGGCTTCGCGGTAGCTGGGCCGGTAGTCCGCGTGGAAGGCGTGGCCGGACTCGGGATAGACGATAAAGCGCGAGCGCTTGGCGTCCGGGTCGGACGACGACGCCAGCGCGGCCTTCATCCGGTCCACCTGCTCCAGCGGGATGCCGGTGTCCTTGCCGCCGTACAGGCCGAGCACCGGCGCATGGAGCTGGCCGACCAGGTCGATGGGATTCTTCGGCTTGATCGGCGTCGGCTCGGGCGCCAGCTGGCCGTACCAGGCCACGCCGGCCTTCAGGCGCTGGCTGTGCGCGGCGTAGAGCCAGGTTATGCGGCCGCCCCAGCAGAACCCGGTGATGGCCAGGCGCGAGACGTCGCCGCCGTTGGCGCCGGCCCAGGCCACCGCGGCATCCAGGTCGCCCATCACCTGCGCGTCGGGCACCTTGGCGATCACCTCGCGCTGCAGTTCCTGGATCGTGCCGAAGCTCTGCGGATCGCCCTGGCGCGCGAACAGTTCGGGTGCGATCGCCAGGTAGCCCTGCTTGGCAAAGCGCCGGCACACATCGGCGATATGCTCGTGCACGCCGAAGATCTCGCTGATCACCAGCACCACCGGCAGGCTTTTCTTGCCTTCCGGCTGGGCACGGTAGGCCGGCATGCTGAAGCCGCCCGACGGGATGGTGACCTCGCCCGCGTTCAGGCCGGCAAAATCGGTCTTGATCGCCTGCTGGGCCATCACCGGCAGCGCCGCGGCCGCAAAGGCCGAACCCAGCGCGGTCTTGACGAAGCCGCGGCGGTCGAAGGTCTGGCCGGGGACCAGGCTGTCCACTTCTGGTTTGAGCATGCTTGTCTCCAGGATCGTTGGTGGCTGGGCCGCCACGCGGCGCCCGCGCCCGATTTTAAGCAGACATGGAGAAAACATGGCGGCGCAGGCCCGCCGGCACCCCCACCCACAAGCGGGGGGCCGGTCCATGCGTCAGTGCAGCTTGACGCGCGGACTGGTCTTGCTGCGCAGCCAGTGCGAGACGGTATGCAGCGCCATCCCCACCGCGCCGTGCAGCGCCATCACGTGCATCCGGTACAGCGAGGTGTACATGACGCGCGCCAGCAGCCCTTCGATAAACATCGAGCCGCCGATCAGTCCGCCCATCAGGCTGCCCACCGCGCTGAAATGGCCCAGCGACACCAGCGAGCCAAGGTCCTTGAAAGCGAACGCCTGCAGCGGCCGCCCCGCCAGCCGGGCGCGCAGCGTGTTGTACAGGAAGACGGCCTGCTGGTGCGCGGCCTGCGCGCGCGGCGGCACCGAGGTCTGCTTCTCCGGCCACGGGCAGCTGGCGCAATCGCCGAAGGCGAAGATGTCCGGGTCGCCCTCGCTCTGCAGCGTCGGGCCGACCACGACCTGGCCCTGGCGGCTGACCGGCAGGCCCAGGCTGGCTAGCACCGCGGGCGCGGTGATGCCGGCCGCCCACACCGTCAGGTCGGCGTCGATGGTCTTGCCGCTGGCGGTCAGCACGGCCTGCGGCGTGACTTCGGTCACGCGTTCGCTGGTGAAGACGTCGACATCCAGCTTCCTGAGCAGCTTGGCGGTCTCGGCCGAGACCCGCTCGGACAGCGCCGGCAGGATGCGCGGACCGGCCTCGATCACATGGATGCGCACGTCGCGGCGCGGATCGAGCCGGTGCAGGCCATAGGCGCTTAGCACGTGCGCGGTGTTGCGCAGCTCCGCCGACAGCTCCACGCCGGTGGCGCCGGCGCCGATGATGGCCACGTCCACGCGCGGACGGCCGTCCTCGCCGACGCGGCCGCGCCCGTTCTGGGCACGCACGCAGGCCGCGATCAGCCGCTTGCGGAAGCGCTCGGCCTGGGCCACGGTGTCCAGCGCAATGGCGTGCTCGGCGGCGCCCGGCACGCCGAAGAAATGCGTGACGCAGCCGATCGCCAGCACCAGCGTGTCGTACGGCAGTTCGCGCGCGGGCAGCAGTTCGGCGCCGTCCTGGTCGACGCAGGCCGATACCGAAATGGTCTTGCGGCTGCGGTCGATGCCGGTCAGCTCGCCCTGCTGGAACTCGAAATGATGCCAGCGCGCCTGCGCTGCGTATTCCAGCTGATGGGTGTTGGGATCCATGCTGCCGGCGGCGACTTCATGCAGCAGCGGTTTCCAGATATGGGTAGGCAGGCGGTCCACCAGCACCACCTGCGCCGCGCCCTTGCGGCCGAGCTTGTCGCCCAGCTTCGTTACCAGTTCCAGCCCCCCTGCTCCGCCGCCGACGACGACGATGCGGTGCGTCCTTGTTTCTGTCATGGTCTACCTGCTGCGTTTTTGTAAATTCTTTGCCTGAAGCGCTTGCCGAGGCGTTTGCCACAGTCTGCTGCATTGCAGCATGGCTGGCAAGCGCCGCACGCTGACTCAGCAGTCGCTTCATTCGATACCACCACGCAGGGCAGCGAGCCGGCCGGGGCGCCGGCTCGCCAGGGGGCCAGTGCAGCCTCAGTGCGCTTCTTCCCAGTTGGCGCCGCTGCCGACTTCGGCCACCAGCGGCACGCGCAGCTCGGCCACCGCGCACATCAGTTCGGGCAGGCGCGCCTTGACCAGTTCCAGCTCGTGCTCGGGCACTTCCAGCACCAGTTCATCGTGCACCTGCATGATCTGGCGCGTCTGCAGGCCATCGCGCTCCAGCCAGTCCTGCACCGCGATCATCGACAGCTTGATCAGGTCGGCCGCGGTGCCCTGCATCGGCGCATTGATGGCGGCGCGCTCGGCGGCCTGGCGGCGCGGGCCGCTGCCGCCGTTGATATCGGGCAGCCACAGCCGCCGGCCGAACACGGTCTCGACATAGCCCTGCTCGCGCGCGGTCTGGCGGGTCTCTTCCATGTAGTGCGCCACGCCTGGATAGCGCATGAAGTAGCGGTCGATGTAGTGCTTGGCGGCCTCGCGCTCGATGCCCAGGTTGCTGGCCAGCCCGAACGCGCTCATGCCGTAGATCAGGCCGAAGTTGATGACCTTGGCGTAGCGGCGCTGCTCGCTGCTGACGGCCTCGCGCTCGACGCCGAAGATCTCGGCGGCGGTGGCGCGGTGGATGTCCTCGCCGTTGGCAAAGGCGCGCAGCAGGTTCTCGTCGCCCGAGATATGGGCCATGATGCGCAGCTCGATCTGCGAATAGTCGGCCGACACGATCACGCTGCCCGGCTCGGCGATAAAGGCCTCGCGGATGCGGCGGCCTTCCTCGGTGCGCACCGGGATGTTCTGCAGGTTGGGCTCGGTCGACGCCAGCCGCCCGGTCACCGCGGTGGCCTGGCCGTAGCTGGTGTGCACCCGTCCGGTCCGCGGGTTGACCATCTTCGGCAGCTTGTCGGTATAGGTGGACTTGAGCTTGGACAGGCCGCGGTAGTCCAGCAGCAGCTTGGGCAGCGGGTAGTCCTCGGCCAGCTTCTGCAGCACCTCTTCGTCGGTCGAGGGCGCGCCGCTGGCGGTCTTCTTCACCACCGGCAGCTTCATCTGGTTGAACAGGATCTCGCCGATCTGCTTGGGCGAGCCCAGGTTGAACGGCTGCCCGGCGGCCTCGTAGGCCGACTGCTCCAGCGCCAGCATGCGCTGGCCCAGCTCGGCGCTCTGCGCGGCCAGGCGTTCGGCGTCGATCAGCACGCCGTTGCGCTCGACCTTCTGCAGCACCACCGAGACCGGCATCTCGATCTCTTCATAGACCCGGCGCAGCCCGGCCGCGGCTTCCACTTGCGGGAACATCCTGCGATGCAGGCGCAGCGTCACGTCGGCATCCTCGGCGGCGTACTCGGTGGCGCGCGCCAGGTCGATCTGGTCGAAGCCGATCTGGCTCGCGCCCTTGCCGCACACCTCTTCATAGGTGATGGTCTTCAGGCTCAGCAGGCGCTCGGCCAGGCTGTCCATGCCATGGTTGCGGTGCGAGGCCAGCACGTAACTCTGCAGCATGGTGTCGTGTGCAATGCCGCGCAGCTTGATGCCGTGGTTGGCGAACACATGGACGTCGTACTTCAGGTTCTGGCCGAGCTTGGGGCGGCTGGCGTCTTCCAGCCAGGCACGCATGCGTTCCAGCACGAACTCGCGTGCAAGCTGGCCGTGCTCGGGCAGGCCGGCCACGTCAGGGCCGCGGTGCGCCACCGGGATATAGCAGGCCTCGCCCGGCGCCGCCGACAGCGAGATGCCGACCAGCTGCGCCTGCATCGGATCGAGCGAGGTGGTCTCGGTATCGATCGCCACCAGCGGCGCCGATTCGATACGCCGCAGCCAGTCTTCCAGCATGCCCGCGGTGGTGACGGTCTCGTAGCGGATCTCGGTGGGCGCCGCGTCCTCGGCCGGCGCCGCGCCGGCCTCGGCCGACGGTGTGGGCGCATCGAACAGGCCACCCTGCGCGGGCGCGCTGGCCGCGGCGCGGGCACGGGCCTGGGCGCGCGCGTCGGGCAGGCTTTCACCGGTGGCTTCGCGCAGCCAGGTCTTGAAGCCATAGCGCTGGAAGAACGCCACCAGCTGTTCCTTGTCCTCGCCGGTCTCGCGCAGCGCGTGGAAGTCCGCGACCGACTTGCTCAGGTCGCAGTCGGTCTTGACCGTCACCAGCCGGCGCGCCATCGGCAGCCATTCCAGCGTGTTGCGCAGGTTCTCGCCCACCACGCCCTTGATGCCGGGCGCGGCCGCGATCACGCCGTCGAGCGAGCCATGCTCGGCCAGCCATTTGACCGCGGTCTTGGGGCCGACCTTGGGCACGCCCGGCACATTGTCGACCGCATCGCCGATCAGCGACAGATAGTCGATGATGCGCTCGGGCGGCACGCCGAACTTGGCCACCACGCCGGGAGGATCGAGCACCTCGCCGCTCATGGTATTGACCAGCGTGACGTGCTCGTTGACCAGCTGCGCCAGGTCCTTGTCGCCGGTGGACACCACCGTGCGCACGCCCTGCTCCATGGCCTGGCGCGACAATGTGCCGATCACGTCGTCGGCCTCGACGCCGTCGACCACCACGATCGGCCAGCCCAGCGCGCGCACGGCCTCGTGGATCGGCTCGATCTGGCGCGCCAGGTCCTCGGGCATCGACGGGCGGTGCTCCTTGTAGGCCGGGTACAGGTCGTCGCGGAAGGTCTTGCCCTTCGCGTCGAACACGCAAGCGGTATACTCTGCCGGGTAGTCGTTGCGCAACTTGCGCAGCATGTTGATCATGCCGTAGATTGCCCCTGTGGGCAGACCCTCCCCATTCCTCAGGTCCGGCAAAGCGTGATAAGCGCGATACAGATAGCTCGATCCATCGACGAGCAAGAGTGTTTTTGGACTATCCGACATTCCCATGGACTCAAAATTGACTGGTGCCGCTGCAGGCGGTGCCTCGACCGCCCCCCTTGCTGACCCGGATGTTGCTGATATCTCCGGCGATACCGTGCAACCCCCGCCGGAAGCTGCCTCCGAGCACGCCGCGGCCATTGCCGCGGCCGCCGATGCTGCTGCCGCGGGTCATCCGCCTGAAGTTGCTGCTGAAAAGGCTGCTGCGGCGGCGGCGCGCGCCAATCCGCGCAAGATGATCCCCAGCCTGCGTGCGCTGGCCGACGAAGACCGCGCGACCGCTAAGAAGGCGCGCGCCTCGTGGCAAATGTTCACGATTATGGCAGAGTTCATCGAGGCCACCGAGTACCTGTCCGAGATCCGCCCGGCGGTGTCGATCTACGGCAGCGCGCGCCTGCGCGAGGACTCGCCCTACTACCAGCGCACCATCGAGATCGCGCGGCTGTTCTCCGACGCCGGCTTTGCCGTGATCTCCGGCGGCGGCCCCGGCATCATGGAGGCCGCCAACAAGGGCGCGCATGCCGGCAAGTCGGCCAGCGTGGGCCTGAACATTGAACTGCCGCACGAGCAGCAGGGCAATCCGTACCAGGACATTGCCATGCGCTTCCGCCACTTCTTCACCCGCAAGGTCACCTTCGTCAAGAATTCCGACGCCTTTATCGTGATGCCGGGCGGTTTCGGCACGCTCGACGAACTGGCCGAGGTGCTGACGCTGGTGCAGACCGGCAAGTCGCGCTCGGTGCCGGTGATCATGTTCGGCAGCCGCTTCTGGAAGGGCCTGCTGGACTGGTTCCGCTTCACGCTGCTGCCGATGGGCCTGATCGCCGAGCACGACCTGGACCTGATGAAGATCGTCGACGAGCCGCACGAAGTGCTGGAAGCGGTCTACGACTATTACGAACAGCGCGGCGGCGACAAGCCGATCCCGCCGAAGGAAGAGATGTTCTACCTGTAAGGCCGGGATCCGGGGATCGCCGCGGCACCGCGCCACGCATGCGCCACCCGGCGCCGTGGCGCAGGTGCCCCCCGGGGCACGGCGGCGGCCTGTGCGGGGCAGGAATTGCTAGAATGGAACCTGTCCGTCTGCCAAGCCCGGCGCCGCCGGGTTGCAGACCAACCGCCGCATGCCGCGGCGCTGCGTGCCGCTTGCGCCGCAGCCCGCACAGGAGCATCTGATGACCTCCCCTTCTCCCGTCCGCCCGGTCCGGTCCACGCGCGCCGCCGCCGTGGCCGGCGAGCCTGAATCGCCTGCCAGGCGGTCCGTGTCCGGCCTGGCCGCGGCCGCCGCCCTGGCACTGGCGTCCGGCTGGGCCGTCGCGCAGGAAAGCAATGCGCTGACCCAGCAGGAACTGAACCAGATCAACAACCAGCCGATCGCCCCGGCCGCCAGGTCGCAGCTGAACCAGCCGCGCGAGCCGAGCTTCCAGCTGAACGAACGCGATGGCACCCAGGTGCGCGAGTACCGCGACAAGGGACGCGCCACCGACATCCAGGTCAGGTCGGGCTTCGGCACCAGGTACGAGATGAGCAAGCCGGAAGACAGCTCGCCCAAGATCCGCGAGCACGACGTCAACCGCGTGCCATCGGTCAACCTGAAGTTCTGAACCCGCTTGCCCACGGCCTGGCCTGAGCGCCAGGCCGCGCCGGCCCTCCGGCAGTCATGCCGCGGCGGCGGCCCGGACTTTGTCCGCAACTGGCGCCGCCGCTTTCCGATTCGCTTCACACAACAAGTATGGCCGTATTCACCACGGTCTCGCAGGACGAGATCGCACGCTGGCTGCTGGATTTCGACCTTGGCGAAGTGCGCGACCTGCGCGGCATCGCCTCGGGCATCGAGAACAGCAATTTCTTCCTCACCATGGAGCACGAGGGCCAGACGCGCCATTACGTGCTGACCATCTTCGAGCGGCTGTCGTTCGCGCAGTTGCCCTATTACCTGCACCTGATGGCGCATCTGGCCGAGCGCGGCATCCGCGTGCCCGCGCCGATCCCGGCGCGCGACGGCGAGATCCTGCGCCCGCTCAAGGGCAAGCCCGCCACCATCGTCACGCGCCTGCCCGGCGCGTCGCAGCTGGCCCCCGACGCGCAGCACTGCGCCGAGGTCGGCGACATGCTGGCGCGCATGCACCTGGCCGGCGCCGATTACCCGCGCCGCCAGCCCAACCTGCGCAGCCTGCCATGGTGGCAGCAGACCGAGCGCGAGATCCTGCCCTTCCTCGATGCCGGCCAGCGCGCGCTGCTGCAACGGGAAATCGCCCACCAGGCAGCGTTCTTCGCCAGCGCGGCGTACGCCAGCCTGGGCGAAGGCCCGTGTCACTGCGACCTGTTCCGCGACAACGCGCTGTTCGAGGAAGACCCCAGCGGCCGCCACCGGCTGGGCGGCTTCTTCGATTTCTACTTCGCCGGCAACGACAAGTGGCTGTTCGACCTGGCGGTCACCGTCAACGACTGGTGCATCGACCTCGCCAGCGGCGAACTCGACCCCGCGCGCGCGCAGGCGCTGCTGCGGGCTTATCATGCGGTCAGGCCGCTGACCGGGACCGAGGCCGCGCACTGGCAGGACATGCTGCGCGCGGGCGCGCTGCGCTTCTGGGTGTCGCGCCTGTGGGACTTCTACCTGCCGCGCGAAGCCGACATGCTGCAGCCGCACGATCCGACCCATTTCGAACGCATCCTGCGCCGGCGCCTGGACGCACAACCCGCGAACCCCGAGAGCGCCCCGCTCCCCTGGATCTGACCCGTATGCAACTACTGGAAGTCCCTGCCAAGGAAGGCTACACCTGGTTCCGCCAGGGCATCTGGCTGTTCCGCAAGAACCCGCTGACCTTCCTGATGCTGCTGTTCGTCTACCTGATCGCCGCGCAGCTAGCCATCGTGGTGCCGCTGATCGGCATCATCGCGCTGCTGGTGGTCACCCCGGGCCTGTCGGTCGGCGTGATGACCGCGTGCCGCGACGTGATCCAGAACAAGCGGGTGCTGCCCACCGTGCTGCTGGCGGGCTTCCGCGCCAACGGCAAGGAAGCCACGCGCAACCTGCTGGTGCTGGGCGGCATCTACGCCGGGCTGGTCTTCATACTGGGGCTGATCGCTGGCGCGGTGGTCGACATGAGCGCGCTGGTGCCGATCGTGCTGAAGGAAGAAGCGCCGACCGCCGAGGCGGTGCGCCAGCTGTACTACGCCATGCTGATCGGCGCGCTGCTGTACACCCCGATCGCGATGATGTTCTGGTTCGCACCGCTGCTGGCGGCCTGGCACGGCGTGCCGCCGGTCAAGGCGCTGTTCTTCAGCTGGACCGCATGCTGGCGCAACCGCGGCGCGTTCTTCACCTACGCGGTGCTGTTCGCGATGCTGCTGGTGGCGATCCCGTTCTTCCTGGAGGCGGTGTTCAGCGCCTTCGGCGCCGAGACGGTGCTGTCGTTCCTGGTTACGCCGTATTCGCTGCTGATGCTGGCGATCTTGTACTGCTCGTTCTATGCGACGTACCGCGGCTGCTTCAACGTGACCCCGCCGGGGGTCGAGCCGGCTGCGCCGGCGACGCCGGGCGCCTGACCACAAGCGCTTGCTACCCGATGGTTTGCTCCCTCTCCCGCTTGCGGGAGAGGGAGCAAACCAGCATGACGCGAGACGGCGCTCGCTACCTCAATCGATCGCGTCCAGCTTCGCCACCGCCAGCGCCAGCCACTTGGCGCCATGCCGCTTGAAGTTGATATTGGCGCGTGCATCGGCGCCCTCGCCTTCCAGCGCGGTGATCACGCCTTCGCCGAACTTGTTGTGGAACACCGACTGGCCGACGCGGAACCCGCTGCCGGCTTCGCGTTTGGCATCGGCATAGCCGTTGCCGTTGTCCATGCCGCCGGTGGGCCGGGTGCCGGTATAGGGCACGTCCTCCGGCTTGCGGAACCAGTCGCGGCCCCAGGCATTGTCGCGTTCCTGGCGGCGCACGCCGCCGTAGCTCTGCGCCGGCGGGGTCAGCCATTTGAGCGAGGTCTCGGGCAGTTCCTCGAAGAAGCGCGAGCGCACGTGGTAGCGGGTCTGGCCGTGCAGCATGCGGCTTTGCGCGAACGACATGTAGAGGCGCTTGCGCGCGCGCGTGATCGCCACGTACATCAGCCGGCGCTCTTCCTCCAGGCCGTCGGGATCCATCATGCTGTTCTCGTGCGGGAACAGTCCTTCCTCCAGGCCGCTGATGAAGACCACATCGAACTCCAGCCCCTTGGCCGCGTGCACGGTCATCATCTGCACCGCGTCCTGGCCGGCCTGGGCCTGGTTGTCGCCGGCCTCGAGCGAGGCGTGGGTCAGGAACGCGACCAGCGGCGTCATCACCACCGGCAGCGCTTCGGGATCGAGCAGCTGCTGTGACTGGTCGCCGTCGGCCAGCACCGGCGTGGCGGGGCCGCGCTCGGCCGGGATCACCGCGGCCAGCGCTTCCAGGCCGTAGCCTTCCTCGACCACGAAGGCCTGCGCCGCGGTGACCAGTTCCTGCAAGTTCTCGATGCGGTCCTGGCCTTCCTTCTCGCCCTGGTAATGCGTGATCAGGCCGCTGTGGTTGATCACGTATTCGACGGTCTCGGCCAGCGTCAGGCGGCGCGTGTCCGCGCGCATCTGGTCGATCAGCCGCGTGAACGCGGCCAGCTTGCTGCCGGCCGCGCCGGGCACGTAGGCCACCGCCTCGGCCAGCGCGCAGTCATACTGGCGCGCCATGTCCTGCAGCACTTCCAGCGAGCGCGCGCCGATGCCGCGCGCCGGGAAGTTGACCACGCGGCCGAAGGCGGCGTCGTTGCGCGGGTTCTCCAGCAGCTGCAGGTAGGCCAGCGCGTGCTTGATTTCGGCGCGCTCGAAGAAGCGCAGGCCGCCGTACACGCGGTACGGGATGCCGGCCGAGAACAGCGCGTGCTCGATCACGCGCGACTGCGCGTTGCTGCGGTACAGGATCGCGATCTCGGCGCGGCTGGCGCCCTGTGCGATCTGGTCGCGGATCTCCTCGATGATCCACGCGGCTTCCTGCCCGTCGGAGCCGCCCTGGAACACGCGCACCGGCTCGCCGTGGCCGGCGTCGGTGCGCAGGTTCTTGCCGAGGCGACGGGCGTTGTGCGAGATCAGGTGGTTGGCCGAATCCAGGATATGCCCGTGCGAGCGGTAGTTCTGCTCCAGCTTGATCATCCGGCGCACGCGGAACTCATGCTCGAAGTCGCGCATGTTGCCGACATTGGCGCCGCGGAAGGCGTAGATGCTCTGGTCGTCGTCGCCCACCGCAAAGACCGCGGCCGGGTTGTGCGTGCCGTGGCCGGCCAGCAGCTTGAGCCACTGGTACTGCAGCACGTTGGTGTCCTGGAACTCGTCGACCAGCACGTGGCGGAAGCGGTGCTGGTAGTGCTGGCGGATGGCGTCGTTGTAGCGCAGCAGCTCGTAGCAGCGCAGCAGCAGCTCGGCGAAGTCGACCACGCCCTCGCGCTGGCATTGCATGTCGTAGGCGGCGTAGAGGTCGACGAAGCGCTTGTTGAAGTCGTCGTTGGCCTCGACGTCGGCCGGGCGCAGGCCCTGCTCCTTGGCGTTGTTGATGAAGTACTGCAGGTTCTTGGCCGGGTACTTCTCGTCGTCGACGTTGAGCGACTTGAGCAGCCGCTTGAGCGCGGAGAGCTGGTCCTGGCTGTCCAGGATGGCGAAGGTCTGGGGCAGCCCGGCGTCGCGGAAATGCGCGCGCAGCATGCGGTTGCACAGGCCGTGGAAGGTGCCGATCCACATGCCGCGGGTGTTGATCGGCAGCATCGACGCCAGCCGGGTCTGCATTTCCTTGGCGGCCTTGTTGGTGAAGGTCACCGCCAGGATGCCCGCCGGCGAGACATGGCCGTTCTGGATCAGCCAGGCAATGCGCGTGGTCAGCACGCGCGTCTTGCCGCTGCCCGCGCCCGCCAGGATCAGCGCCGGTTCGTCGGGCAGGGTGACGGCGGCTAGTTGTTCGGCGTTCAGGTTGGCAAGCAGGTCGGGCATCGGAAAGGCCTAATGGAATCGCCCGCAATTATACCGGGGGCCCCTGTTGCATGAATCACATCCGGCCCCGCCGCCAGGGCGCGCGCACGGGTCGCGGACCGGCCGCCGCCGGCCACGAAATAGGCACCACGCGCCCGCCCCCGTATAATTTGTGGTTTCACTGGCGCCAGGCCGGCCATCACAGGCCGCCAGCGACCGCCAGGCGCAGGGCACCGCACCTGCCACGCATCCAGACGCCAACCTCGACATCCCAGCATGACCGCCCAAGACCAATCGCTTGCCAAGAGCTTCGAACCCGCCGCCATCGAGGCGAAATGGGGCCCCGAGTGGGAGAAGCGCGGCATCGCCAAGCCGACCTTCGACCCAGCCCGCCCGGACTTCGCGATCCAGCTGCCGCCGCCGAATGTGACCGGCACGCTGCACATGGGCCATGCCTTCAACCAGACCATCATGGACGGCCTGGCGCGCCACGCGCGCATGCAGGGCGCCAATACGCTGTGGGTCCCGGGCACCGACCACGCCGGCATCGCCACCCAGATCGTGGTGGAGCGCCAGCTCGAGGGCCAGGGCGTGTCGCGCCACGACCTCGGCCGCGAGAAGTTCACCGAGAAGGTGTGGGCCTGGAAGGAAGAGTCGGGCTCGACCATCACGCGCCAGGTGCGGCGCATGGGCGCGTCGATCGACTGGAGCCGCGAGTACTTCACCATGTCGCCCGAGATGTCGAAGGCGGTCACCGAAGTCTTCGTGCGGCTGTACGAACAAGGCCTGATCTACCGCGGCAAGCGCCTGGTCAACTGGGACCCGGTGCTGGGCACCGCGGTGTCGGACCTGGAAGTCGACAGCGTCGAGGAAGAAGGCTCGCTGTGGCATATCCGCTATCCGCTGGTCGAGGCCGACGCCAAGGGCGGGCTGACCCACCTGACCGTGGCCACCACGCGTCCGGAAACCATGCTGGGCGACGTCGCCGTGATGGTGCATCCGGAAGACGAGCGCTACGCGCACCTGATCGGCAAGTCGGTGCACCTGCCGCTGACCGGCCGCCAGATCCCGGTGATCGCCGACGAATACGTCGACCGCGAGTTCGGCACCGGCGTGGTCAAGGTGACCCCGGGCCATGACTTCAACGACTATGCCGTGGGCCTGCGCCACAACCTGCCGCAGCTGTCGATCCTGACCCTCGACGCGAAGATCGTTGCCGACGCGCCCGCCGCCTATGCCGGCCTGGACCGCTTCGATGCGCGCAAGGCCATTGTCGATGACCTCGACAAGCAGGGCCTGCTGGAAGACGTCAAGAAGCACAAGCTGATGACCCCGCGCAGCGAGCGCACCGGCAGCGCGATCGAGCCGATGCTGACCGACCAGTGGTTCGTCGCCATGAGCAAGCCGGCGCCGGAAGGCACCTTCTACCCGGGCCGCTCGATCGCCGAGGTCGCGCTCGAGGCCGTGCAGAGCGGCGAGATCAAGCTGGTGCCGGAAAACTGGATCAGCACCTACAACCAGTGGCTGGGCAATATCCAGGACTGGTGCATCTCGCGCCAGCTGTGGTGGGGCCACCAGATCCCGGCGTGGTACGACGATGCCGGCAACTGCTATGTCGGCCGCACCGAAGAAGAAGCTGCCGCCAAGGCGAAGGCCGCCGGCAGCACCGGCGCGCTGCGCCGCGAGGAAGACGTGCTCGACACCTGGTTCTCGTCGGCGCTGGTGCCGTTCTCCTCGCTGGGCTGGCCCGAGGAAACGCCTGAGCTGAAGCACTTCCTGCCGTCGTCGGTGCTGGTCACCGGCTACGACATCATCTTCTTCTGGGTGGCGCGCATGGTCATGATGACCAAGCACTTCACCGGCAAGGTGCCCTTCCACACCGTCTACGTGCATGGCCTGGTGCGCGATTCGGAAGGCAAGAAGATGAGCAAGTCCGAGGGCAACACGCTCGACCCGGTCGACCTGATCGACGGTATCGACCTCGACACGCTGCTCAAGAAGCGCACCACCGGACTGCGCCGGCCCAAGGATGCGCCCAAGATCGAGAAGAAGACGAAAAAGGAATTCCCCGAGGGCATTCCGGCCTTCGGCGCCGACGCGCTGCGCTTCACCTTCGCCTCGCTGGCCACGCTCGGGCGCAACATCAACTTCGATACCGGCCGCTGCGAGGGCTACCGCAATTTCTGCAACAAGCTGTGGAATGCGACCCGCTTCGTGCTGATGAACACCGAGGGCCATGACTGCGGCATGGGTCCGTGCAACCAGGACTGCGGCCCGGACGGCTACCTCGATTTCTCGCAGGCGGACCGCTGGATCGTGTCGCTGCTGCAGCGCGTGGAGGCGGAGGTCGAAAAGGGCTTCGCCGAGTACCGCTTCGACAATATCGCCAACGCCATCTACAAGTTCGTCTGGGACGAGTACTGCGACTGGTACCTGGAACTGGCCAAGGTGCAGATCCAGAACGGCACCGAAGCGCAGCAGCGCGCCACCCGCCGCACGCTGCTGCGCGTGCTCGAGACCGTGCTGCGGCTGGCGCATCCGGTGATCCCGTTCATTACCGAGGAACTGTGGCAGAAGGTGGCCCCGCTGGCGGGGCGCGCCAGCGGCGATGGTGCGGAAACCATCGCATTGCAGCCGTATCCGCTGCCCGCCGTCGCCAAGATCGACGAGAATGCCGAGCAGTGGGTCGCGCGCCTGAAGGAAGTGATCGATGCCTGCCGGAACCTGCGCGGCGAGATGAACATCTCGCCGGCCCAGCGCATCCCGCTCTATGCGGAGGGCGACAGCGCCTTCCTGAAGGCGGCGAGCGCACATATCCAGGCGCTGGCGAAACTTTCGGAGGTGCGGGTCTTCGAAGATGAAGCCTCCCTGCAAGCGGAGGGCGCCGGTGCGCCGGTCGCCATTGCCGGGGGCAACCACCTGCTGCTGAAGATCGAGATCGATGTCGCCGCCGAGCGCGCGCGCCTGTCGAAGGAAGTCGAACGCATCGGTGGCGAAATCGGCAAGTGCCGCGCCAAGCTGTCGAACGAGAGCTTTGTCGCCAAGGCACCGCCGGCGGTGGTGGCGCAAGAGACGCAGCGCCTGTCCGATTTCGAGCAGACGCTGGCCAAGCTGCAGGGCCAGCTGCAGCGGCTGCCGGCCTGACCCGAGGGTCAGTCAGGCGGCCTGCATCACGCCCCTGCCAGCCGGGGGTTCTGTGCGGCATCGTCGGACAGAACCGGACAGACGGCGCCCACGCTGGCTGGCAGGGTTATGGACTGGAATCTGAGAGGTACACCTGATATGGAAAATCGCGTCACCAAGGCTGTGTTCCCGGTTGCGGGCCTGGGCACCCGCTTCCTGCCAGCCACCAAGGCCAGCCCCAAGGAAATGCTTCCGGTGGTGGACAAGCCGCTGATCCAGTACGCCGTGGAAGAAGCCATGGCCGCCGGCATTACCGAGATGATCTTCGTCACGGGCCGCTCCAAACGTGCCATCGAGGACCATTTCGACAAGGCCTTCGAACTGGAAGTGGAGCTCGAGG
Organism: Cupriavidus sp. SS-3; assembly: GCF_035818815.1. NCBI lineage: Bacteria > Pseudomonadati > Pseudomonadota > Betaproteobacteria > Burkholderiales > Burkholderiaceae > Cupriavidus > Cupriavidus sp. SS-3. The sequence goes on along the minus strand of NZ_JAYLVT010000002.1, from coordinate 365,652 downwards.
CCAAGAACAAGCAGGCGCTGCTGGACGTGGTGCGCTCGATCAAGCCGGCCAACGTCGAGTGCTACTACGTGCGCCAGCCCGAGGCGCTGGGCCTGGGCCACGCGGTGCTGTGCGCGGCCAAGCTGGTGGGCGACACCCCGTTCGCGGTGATGCTGGCCGACGACCTGATCGACGGCAACCCGCCGGTGATGAAGCAGATGGTGGATGCCTTCAACCACTACAACTGCTCGGTGCTGGGCGTCGAGGAAATCACGCCCGAGCAGAGCCGTTCCTACGGCGTGATCGATGGCCGCGAATGGGACGAGGACGTGATCAAGGTCTCGGGCATCGTCGAGAAGCCGGCGCCGGAAGATGCGCCGTCCAACCTTGGCGTGGTCGGCCGCTACATCCTGACGCCGCGCATCTTCGACCACCTGCGCGAGCTCAAGCCCGGCGCCGGCGGCGAACTGCAGCTGACCGACGCGATCCAGTCGCTGCTGGGCCAGGAGCAAGTGCTGGCGTACCGCTACCAGGGCCGCCGCTATGACTGCGGCAGCAAGCTGGGCTACCTCAAGGCGACCGTCGAGTTCGCGCTGAAGCACCCCGAAGTGGGCAACGATTTCAGCGCCTACCTGGAATCGCGCGAACACCTGAACGGCCTGGGCCGCTGAGCTCGCCCGGACGGGTTACGAAGAAAAAGCCGCTTTCGAGCGGCTTTTTCCTTTTCGGACGGATGAACCCTCCCCTGCCCCGCGGGCGGGAACGGGAGCAATCCATCAGCGACGGCGCATGTAGAACACGAACACCTTGTCCACTTCCGAGTGCGACAGCAGCTCGTTGCCGGTCTGCTTGGCAAAGGCCTGGAAATCGCGCGTGGCGCCGGGATCGGTGGCCAGCACCTTGAGCACGTCGCCGCTGGCCATGTCGGCCAGGGCCTTCTTGGTGCGCAGGATCGGCAGCGGGCAGTTCAGGCCGCGCGCGTCCACTTCTTTCTGGAACTCCATTCGTCTCTTCCTCTGATGCTTGGGGGCTGGAGGCTGGCTGAAAAACCGGCCTTACCAGCGGTATTGTAGCGAAGCCCCGACCTGGCTGAAGTCGTGGGGTCGGCGCGGGTCCGCAATGTCGGCGCCGGTCTGGCGATCGAAGAAGCGCACCGGGTAGCCGCGCGCGGCAAGCCAGTCTGCCACCGCGAAGCCGGTTCCGGCCGACCACACCCGCACGTCCTCTGGCGCCACCAGCTTGTATTCGGCCAGTTCCTCGGACAGTTCGACGGTGCCGGTCGCCTTGACGTGATAGGCGATGATCAGCTCGTTCTTGCGCATGAACTCGTAGACGCCGATCAGCGCGACCGACTCGGTATCGAGGTTGGTCTCTTCCTTCAGTTCGCGCGCCACGCCCAGCTCGGGCGGCTCGTCGCGCTCCAGGAAGCCCGTCACCAGCGCAAACATCTTTTCCGGCCACGCGGCGTTGCGCGCCAGCAGCAGCTTGTCCTGGTACTCCACCACCGCCGCCAGCACCGGCAGCGGGTTGTTCCAGTGCACGAAGCCGCAGTCCTGCTGCACGCAGGCGTGGCGTTCGCGCCCGGACAGCGGCAGCACCTCGAGCGGCGCGCCGCACTGCGGGCAGAATCGGTATGACATGGGGGCTCCTGAAGTCTCGTCGTTATCAGAATGAATATGGCGGAATTCGGCCCCGCTATGCGCCGCAAGCAGCGCGCATGTCGGCGGCCAGCGCCTCCACGGTCTGCGGCTGCAAGTCCCAGGCGCACATGAAACGGCAGCCGCCCGCGCCGATAAAGGTGTAGAAGCGCCAGCCCTTTGCACGCAGCGCCTCGATCGCCGGCAGCGGCAGCTCGGCGAAGACCGCATTGGATTGGGTCGGGAACATGATGCGCACACCGGGGATGTCGCGGATGCGCTGCTGCAGCAGTTGCGCCATCGCATTGGCATGGCGCGCGTTGGCCAGCCACACGTCGTTCTCGAGCAAACCCAGCCACGGCGCGGAGATGAAGCGCATCTTCGACGCCAGCTGCCCGGCCTGCTTGACGCGGTAGGCAAAGTCCTCGGCCAGGCGGCGGTCGAAGAACACCACTGCCTCGCCCACCGGCAGGCCGTTCTTGGTGCCGCCGAAGCACAGCACGTCGACGCCGGCGCGCCAGGTGATTTCGGAAGGATGCACGCCCAGCGACGCCACCGCGTTGGCAAAGCGCGCGCCGTCCATGTGCACGCGCAGCTGGCGGCGCTTGGCGATGGCGGCGATGGCGCGCACCTCTTCAACGCTGTAGACGGTGCCGACTTCGGTCGACTGCGTCAGCGACACCACCTTGGGCTTGGGGTAATGGATGTCGGCGCGGCGCGTGACCAGCGCCTCGACCGCATCGGGGGTGAGCTTGCCGTGCTCGCCCGGCGCGGTCAGCAGCTTGGAGCCGTTGGAGAAGAACTCCGGCCCGCCGCATTCGTCGGTCTCGATATGCGCCAGCTCGTGGCAGATCACCGAGTGGTACGACTGGCACAGCGCCGACAGCGCCAGCGAGTTGGCCGCCGTGCCGTTGAACACGAAGAACACTTCGCAATCGGTCTGGAACAGGTCGCGGATGCGGTCGCAGACCTTCTGCGTCCAGCTGTCGTCGCCATAGGCCTGCTCGTGGCCGCTGCCATTGGCTTCCAGGAAATACTTGAGCGATTCCGGGCAGAAGCCGGCGTAGTTGTCGGAGGCGAAGTGCTGCATGGTGTTCAGTGTGGAGCGGCCTGGCGCCTTACTTCTTGTCGGCCCACAGCTCGCCGCCGGTGGCCCAGTTCTCGCGCTTGATATCGGTAATGATGATGTCGACCGCCGACGGCGAGCAGCCCAGCGTTTCGCAGCTGACGCGGGTCACTTCCTCGACAAACTTGCGCTTCTGCTCGATGGTGCGGCCTTCAAACATTTCGACGTGGAAAGTCGGCATACATTGCTCCTGTGCTTGATTGATTGTTGTGGTCCGGGCGGGGACGGCGCTTGCCTTCAGTCCCGGTAGGAAGGATCGATTCTATCCAGTTTGCGCAGCAGCGCGGGCCATTCCAGCACGCCCTCGACCGCGCCATCGTCATAGAGCTGCGCCGAGGTCTTGTCCGCCACGGCGGCGTCGGGCTGCACCAGCGCGCCGCCCGCCTGCGCCGCGATCTGGATTTCGCAGGCCTTGATCAGCGTCGCCATCAGCACATAGGCTTCGGCCACGGTGCGGCCCACCGTCAGCGTGCCGTGGTTGCGCAACAGCATGGCCGGATGCGTGCCCAGCGATGCGGTCAGCCGCGCGCCCTCGGCCGGGGTGAAGGCCAGGCCCTCGTAGTCGTGGCAGGCGATGCGGCCATGGAAGCGCATGGCGTGCTGCGACAGCGGCAGCAGCCCGGCCGCCTGCGCCGACACCGCGATGCCGGCGGTGTTATGCAGGTGCATCACGCACATCGCGTCGGCGCGCGCGGCATGCACCGCGGCGTGCAGCGCGAAGCCGGTCACGTTGACCGGATGCACGGTGTCGCCGACCACCTCGCCGCGGCCGTTGATCTTGACCAGGTCGCTGGCGCGGATCTCGTCGAAGGCAAAGCCGAAAGGGTTGATCAGGAAGTGTTCCGGCTCGCCCGGCACCGTGGCCGAGATATGGGTGTAGATCAGGTCATCCCAGCGCTCGCGCGCGGCCAGGCGATAGGCCGCGGCCAGGTCGACGCGCACGCGCTGCTCTTCGGCTGAGACGGGATGGGAAGCGCCCGCGGCACGCGCGGGCTGCAAGGCAAAAGACATGGGGTCGCTCCTGCGCCGCCCGGTCTGGCGTGCCGGGTACGGCCCGGCCTTCTGTGCCGCGCCGCGGGACCGCGATGCCGGCTGACCGGCCCCGCGATCCCTCGCGCGGCGCGCCGGACGGCAAAGGCAATACTTTAGCGCACCTTGGCGGCCGGGCTCGGGCCGCTGCTTGCCGACTCCCCGGCCGCCGGCAGCGGCCACGCGCGGCGCATCCAGGCGAATACCAGCGCGCCCAGCGCCAGTGCCGCGGCGGCACACGCCAGCGAACCGGCGAAGCCGCCGCTGCGCGCCACCAGCGCGGTCGCCAGCGGCGGGCCGGCGATCTGGCCCAGGCCGTAGGACGCGGTCATCAGGCCCATCAGCCGCGGTGCCTGCGGGCCCCACAGCCGCCGCGCCTCGCGCATCGCGAACGCCACCAGCGCGGTGAACGGCAGGCCCGCCAGCAGGCTGCTGAGGGCAAAGCCGGCGACGCTCGGCAACACCACCGCAATCGCCACGCCCAGCGCCTGCATGCCGTACAGCAGCGCCAGCAGCTTGCGGTTGTCGTGCGCCATGCCGACCCGCGTTGCCAGGAACGCGCCCACCGCCACGCCTGCGCCGAAGACCGGCCAGAACAGGTCAGCCCACACCGTGCCGGGCAGCGCTGCGCGCGCGATCACCGGCAGGAAGGTCGCGGTGATGATGTAGCCGAAGCCGGCCAGGCCGTAGGCCAGGGTCAGTACCCAGGTCTGGGCATCGAGCCGCGCGGCGCCAGGCCCGGCATCCGCGGTACCCGGCGACGGTGCCGCTGCCGCCACGGCGGGCGGCGCGGCGAAGACCCGCCAGACCGCCGCCGCGAGCACCGCCGCCAGCGCGGCGAATGCCAGCCAGCCGTGGTCGGCATGCCAGCCCGCTGCGACCATGCCGGATGCGCCCAGTCCGGTGACCACGATGCCCAGGCCCGGGCCGCAGAAGATCAGCCCGGCCAGCTCGGGCCGGCCCAGCTCGGCCAGGCGCTGCAGGCACCAGCCGGCGGTGTAGACCATCACCACGGCGCTGGCCACGCCCGCGGCGGCGCGCCACAGCGACCACGCCGGCATGCCGCCCGGCAGGGCCATGCCCAGCGTCAGCAGCACGGTGGCCACCAGGCCCCAGCGCACCATGCGCACCGCATCGGGCTGGATAAACATGCAGACCGCGGCGCCGGCGAAATAGCCGATGTAGTTCACCGTGGCCAGCCACCCGCCCTGTTCCAGCGTGACGGTGCCGTCATGCAACATCATCGGCAGCAGCGGCGTGAAGGCGAAGCGGCCGATGCCCATCACCACCGCCAGCGACACCAGGCCCGCCAGCGCCACCGCGAACGGGCCGGCTGCATGGCCCGGCCGGGACGCGGCCGCTACGCACGCGGCAGGGGGCTTGGTCTCCAGGCTGTGCGGGGTCGGCATGATGGTGGCTGGGGGCAGCGGTTGCATTGCGATCCCTGTATGCTACGCTGCCATCAGCATCCCGAAAAATGAATTATCAAGATGTCATGCATCTTGAATTCAGATGAATAACGCCGGAGCCTCGTCATGGACCTTGCCGCGCTCGAAATTTTCCGTGCCGTCGTCGAAGCCGGCGGCATCACCCGCGCGGCCGAGCGGCTGCACCGGGTGCAATCCAATGTCACCACCCGCATCCGCCAGCTGGAGCAGTCGCTGGGCGTCGAGCTGTTCGTGCGCGACGGGCGGCGCATGGTGCTGACCCCGTCCGGCCAGACCCTCTTCGACTACGCCTGCCGCATCCTGACCCTGACCGAAGAGGCGCGCCACGCGGTGTTGCCGGCGCGGCCGCATGGCCGGCTGCGCATTGCCTCGATGGAGAGCACCGCCGCGAGCCGCCTGCCCGGGGTGCTGGCCGCGTATCACCAGGCCTGGCCCGAGGTGCAGCTGGAACTGGTGACGCTGGCAACGCGGCAGGCGTTCGACGCGCTGGCGCGCTTCGAGGTGGACTGCGCCTTCGTCGCCGAGCCGTTGGCTGATCCGGCGCTGCGCGCGGTGCCGGTGTTCGAGGAAGAGCTGGTGGTGATCACGCGCGAGCACCACCGCCCGGTGCACAGCGCGGCCGACCTGGAGGTGCCGACGCTGCTGGCGTTCGAGCCGGGCTGCAATTACCGCGCGCGGCTCGAGACCTGGTACGGGACCGGCCCGGCGCCGACGCCGCGCGTGCTGCAGCTCAGCTCCTACCATGCCATCGTCGCCTGCGTCGCGGCCGGCATCGGCGCGGCGATCGTGCCGCGCTCGGTGCTGGGCCTGTACCGCGACCTGCCCGCCATCCGGCAGCACAGCCTGGGCGCGGCGGGCCGGGTGCGCACGCTGCTGGCGTGGCAGCCGTCGATGGCCAGCGCCGCGCTGCATGCGCTGGTCGAGGCCCTGCCCGAACTCACGCCCGCACCGCCCGGCTCGGCGGGTCCCGAACTGGCGGCGGCCTGACCCGCGGGGTTGCGTGCAAGATGTGCCCGGTGGCCTACACTTGAAGTGGCGCCACCAAGGCACCTTGCCTGCCCTGCTCCTGCCATGAACCCTGCTTCCGCGTTGCTGCGGGCCTTCCGGCTGCTGTCCAGCCTGGCGCTGGCATGCTGCGCGCTTGCCTTCGGCGGCAGCGGCGCCGCGGCGCCGCCGGCGGGCACGGCCACCGCCACCGCCACTGCGCCGGTGTACGTGATCCCGCTGAAAGGCGCGGTCAGCCCGGCCAGCGCCAGCTTTATCCTGCGCGGCATGGCGCGCGCCCGCGAAGCCGGCGCGCAACTGGTGGTGCTGGAAATGGACACGCCCGGCGGGCTGGATGCGTCGATGCGCGACATCATCCAGGCGATCCTGGCCTCGCCGGTGCCGGTGGCCAGCTATGTTTCTCCCGGCGGCGCGCGCGCGGCCAGCGCCGGCACCTACATCCTCTATGCCAGCCATATCGCAGCCATGGCGCCGGGCACCAACCTGGGCGCGGCGACGCCCGTGCAGGTCGGCATCGGCGGCCCGCAGAAGCCCGACGCCCTGCCCGGCGCCAGCCCGGCCTCGGCCCCGGCCAGCGCGCCCGCGGCGGGCGACACCATGGCGCGCAAGCAGATGCATGACGCCTCGGCCTATATCCGCGGCCTGGCGCAGCTGCGCGGTCGCAACGCCGAATGGGCCGAGCGCGCGGTGCGCGAATCGGTCAGCCTGTCGGCCGACGAAGCGCTGGCGCAGCGCGTGATCGATGTGGTCGCGGCCGACCTGCCCGCGCTGCTGCGCCAGCTCGACGGACGCAAGCTGACCACCGCCGGCGGCAAGGCCAGCACGCTGCACACGCGCAACGCCCCTTCGGTGACGCTGGAGCCGGACTGGCGCAACCGCTTCCTGGCCGTGATCACCGAGCCCAGCGTCGCGCTGCTGCTGATGATGATCGGCATCTACGCGCTGATCTTCGAGTTCTCCACGCCGGGCATGGTGGTGCCCGGCATCGTCGGCGCGATCTGCCTGCTGCTGGCGCTGTTCGCGCTGCACATGCTGCCGGTGAACTACGCCGGGCTGGCGCTGGTGGCGCTGGGCATCGGCTGCATGGTGGCGGAGCTGTTCCTGCCCACCTTCGGCGCGCTGGGCGTCGGCGGCATCATCGCCTTCGCCTTCGGCGCGGTGATGCTGATCGATACCGACGTGCCCGGCTTTGGCGTGCCGCTGCCGATGGTGGCGGCGATGTCGGCGCTGTCGGCGGTGTTCGTGTTCGGCATGTCGGCGATGCTGATGCGCTCGCGCAAGCGGCCGGTGGTCAGCGGTGCCGACACGCTGGTCGGCAGCCGCGGCGAGCTGCTCGACGACCTGCGCGAGGAAGGCTGGGCCAGCGTGCGCGGCGAGACCTGGCGCGTGCGCAGCGCCACCCCGCTGGCGCGTGGCACGCCGGTGCTGGTCACTGGACGCAGCGGCCTGCTGCTCGAAGTGATCGCCGCCGGCAGCGCGCCGGCCTCCTCTTCCCAACCGACCCCCGACAAGGGAGCCTGACCATGGCCTACGGATTCAGCTTCGGCGGTGTGATCTTCCTGCTGGCACTGCTGGTGATCACCTCGTTCCGCGTGCTGCGCGAATACGAACGCGGCGTGGTGTTCATGCTCGGGCGGTTCTGGAAGGTCAAGGGCCCGGGACTGGTGCTGCTGATCCCGGCGGTACAGCAGATGGTCCGGGTCGACCTGCGCACGGTGGTGATGGACGTGCCGCCGCAGGACGTGATCTCGCGCGACAACGTCTCGGTCAAAGTCAATGCGGTGGTGTATTTCCGCGTGGTCGATCCCGAACGCGCCATCATCCAGGTGGCGAACTTCCTCGAAGCCACCAGCCAGCTGGCGCAGACCACGCTGCGCTCGGTACTGGGCAAGCATGAGCTGGACGAGATGCTGGCCGAGCGCGAGAAGCTCAACCTCGACATCCAGCAGGCGCTGGACGCGCAGACCGACGGCTGGGGCATCAAGGTCTCGAACGTCGAGATCAAGCATGTCGACCTGAACGAGACCATGGTCCGCGCCATCGCCCGCCAGGCCGAGGCCGAACGCGAGCGGCGCGCCAAGGTGATCCATGCCGAAGGCGAACTGCAGGCCTCGGAGAAGCTGCTGGAAGCGGCGCAGATGCTGGCGCGGCAGCCGCAGGCGATGCAGCTGCGCTACATGCAGACGCTGACGCAGATCGCGGGGGACAAGAGCTCGACCATCGTGTTTCCGCTGCCGATCGATTTATTGACGACGCTGGGCGGCGGCAAGGGAACGCCGGAAAAATAAAAAGCAGGAAGGGCGCCGGGGCGCCCTTCCTGCTTTTATGACAACGTGGCCTCGACCAATTGTGTACTCCCTCTCCCGCATGCGGGAGAGGGGAGCAAACCCTTAGCCGTTCAGACCTTGCCAGCCACCCACTCGCTGACACCCGCCAGCGCCTGCGGCAGCTTGGCCGGCTCGGTGCCGCCGGCCTGGGCCATGTCGGGACGGCCGCCGCCCTTGCCGCCCACCTGCTGGGCGACAAAATTGACCAGCTCGCCGGCCTTGACCTTGCCCGTGGCATCGGCGGTGACGCCGGCGATGAGGCTGACCTTGCCGTCGGCGACCGCACCCAGCACGATGGCGGCGCTCTGCAGCTTGTCCTTGAGCTTGTCCATGGTCTCGCGCAGGGTCTTCACGTCGGCGCCGTCCAGCTGCGCGGCCAGCACCTTCAGGCCCTTCACGTCGACCGCCTGCGCCGCCAGCTCGTCGCCCTGCGACGCGGCCAGCTTGCTCTTCAGGCGCTCCAGCTCCTTTTCCAGCGCACGCACCTGCTCCTGCACCTGGCCGATGCGCGGCACCAGCTCGGACGGCTGCGCCTTCAGCACGGCGGCGGCTTCGTTCAGCCTGGCGTCCAGGCCCTGCAGGTAATGCAGCGCGTTGTCGCCGGTGATGGCTTCGACGCGGCGGATGCCGGCGGCGACGCCGCCTTCCATCACGATCTTGAACAGGCCGATATCGCCGGTGCGGTGCACGTGGGTGCCGCCGCACAGTTCCTTCGAGGTGCCGATCGACAGCACGCGCACGTCGTCGGCGTACTTCTCGCCGAACAGCGCCATCGCGCCGCTCTTGACCGCGTCGTCGAACGGCATGATCTCGGCGTGGGTGTCTTCGTTGCGCAGGATCTCGGCGTTGACGATCTCTTCGACCTGGCGGATCTGCGCGTCGGTCAGCGCGGCGTTATGCGAGAAATCGAAGCGGGTCTTGTCCGCGTCCACCAGCGAGCCCTTCTGCTGCACGTGGCTGCCCAGCACTTCGCGCAGGGCCTTGTGCATCAGGTGGGTGGCCGAGTGGTTGCGCACGGTGCGCGCGCGGCGCAGCGCGTCGACCTGCGCCGACACGGCATCGCCCACCTTGAGCGCGCCGCCCTGCAGCGTGCCCTGGTGGCCGAACACGTCGGCCTGGATCTTGGTGGTATCGGCCACGGCGAAGGTGGCATTGCCGGCCTGCAGCACGCCCTGGTCGCCGGCCTGGCCGCCGGACTCGGCGTAGAACGGGGTGTTGTCGAGCACCACCACGCCGGTCTGGCCCGGCTGCATGGATTGCACTGCGGCGCCATCCACGTACAGCGCGGTGACCCTGGCCTGCGGCAGCTCCAGCTTCTCGTAGCCGTGGAACACGGTCTTGTCGCCGGTGTACTCGAGGCCGGCGGCCATCTTGAACTTGCCGGCGGCGCGCGCCTGTTCGCGCTGGCGGTTCATGGCGGCGTCGAAGGCGGCCTCGTCCACGCCGATTTCCTGCTCGCGGCACACGTCCTGGGTCAGGTCCAGCGGGAAGCCGAAGGTGTCGTGCAGCTTGAAGGCGAGTTCGCCGTCCAGCGTCTTGCCGCCCTTGAGCTTGAGCTCGGCCAGCGCGGCGTCGAGGATGGCCATGCCGTTCTCGATGGTCTCGAAGAAGCGCTCTTCCTCGGCCTTCAGCACTTCGGTCACGCGCGACTGCGCCTCGGCCAGCTCCGGATAGGCCTGGCCCATCTGCTCGACCAGGTCCGGCACCAGCTTGTGGAAGAACGGGGTCTTCTGGCCCAGCTTGTAGCCATGGCGGATGGCGCGGCGGATGATCCGGCGCAGCACGTAGCCGCGGCCTTCGTTGCCGGGGATCACGCCATCGACGATCAGGAACGCGCACGCACGGATATGGTCGGCGATGACCTTCAGCGAGTTCTGGTTCAGGTTGTCAATATGGGTCTCGCGCGCGGCGGCCTTGATCAGCGCCTGGAACAGGTCGATCTCGTAGTTGCTGTGCACGTGTTGCAGCACCGCGGCGATGCGCTCCAGGCCCATGCCGGTGTCGACGCACGGCTTGGGCAGCGGCGTCATGTTGCCCTGCTCGTCGCGGTTGAACTGCATGAACACCAGGTTCCAGACCTCGATGTAGCGGTCGCCGTCTTCCTCGGGCGATCCCGGCGGGCCGCCCCATACGTCGGGGCCGTGGTCATAGAAGATTTCCGAGCACGGGCCGCACGGGCCGGTGTCGGCCATCTGCCAGAAGTTGTCCGAGGCATAGCGCGCGCCCTTGTTGTCGCCGATGCGCACGATGCGCTCGGCCGGCACGCCGACTTCCCTGGCCCAGATGTCGTAGGCCTCGTCGTCTTCGGCGTAGACCGTGACCCACAGCTTCTCGGCCGGCAGCTGGTAGGTCTTGGTCAGCAGTTCCCATGCGTACTGGATGGCTTCGCGCTTGAAGTAGTCGCCAAACGAGAAGTTGCCCAGCATCTCGAAGAAGGTGTGGTGGCGGGCGGTGTAGCCCACGTTCTCGAGGTCGTTGTGCTTGCCGCCGGCGCGCACCGAGCGCTGCGCCGAGGTGGCGCGGCTGTACGGGCGCTTGTCGGTGCCCAGGAACACGTCCTTGAACTGCACCATGCCGGAGTTGGTGAACAGCAGCGTCGGGTCGTTCGCCGGCACCAGGCTGGACGAGCGGACCACGGTATGGCCCTTCGATTCGAAGAACTGCAGGAACTTGCTGCGAATGTCTGAGACTTTCATGGGATGGCGGACGCTTGCCCTGGCGTGGCCGGGCGCGACGAATCAGTATGGGATTTGCAAACCGTTGATTATACGGGCAAGGCAGGCCGCCGGGCAGGTCAGCCACGGGGCCCGGGAAGCGGCCGGCTATCGCCCTGAATCCCACCGCATCGAGATACGCATAAATCACTTATGGCGGCAACGGCGGTTGGCCGGTGGTACAGTGCAGCCAGCCCGCGCCGCCCTGTTTCCGGGGCGTGCCGACCACCGCATCCCGGATCCGATCCCGCCTTACCTCTGCCTTGAATACCGCCATGGGAGCCTTGAGCCATCTCCGCGTCCTCGACCTCACCCGCGTCCTCGCCGGGCCGTGGTGCGCCCAGAACCTTGCCGACTTCGGCGCCGATGTGATCAAGATCGAGCGCCCCGGCGCCGGCGACGACACCCGCACCTGGGGCCCGCCCTGGCTCAAGGACGAAGACGGCCGCGACACCGCCGAGGCCGCCTACTACCTGGCTGCCAACCGCAACAAGCGCTCGGTCACGTGCGACATCAGCACGCCGGAAGGCCAGCAGATCGTGCGCGACCTGGCCGCGCAGAGCGACGTGGTGCTGGAGAACTACAAGGTCGGCCAGCTGAAGAAATATGGCCTGGACTACGACTCGCTGAAGCAGGTCAAGCCGGACCTGGTCTACTGCTCGGTCACCGGCTTCGGCCAGACCGGCCCGTACGCCGCGCGTCCCGGCTATGACTTCATCATCCAGGGCATGGGCGGCTTCATGAGCCTGACCGGCGAGCGCGACGATCTGCCCGGCGGCGGCCCGCAGAAGGCCGGCGTGGCGATTTCCGACCTGATGACGGGCCAGTACGCCACCATCGCGGTGCTGGCGGCACTCGCCCACCGCGACCGCACCGGCGAGGGCCAGTACATCGACATGGCGCTGCTCGACGTGCAGGTGGCCATGCTCGCCAACATGAACACGAATTACCTCGCCAGCGGCGAGGCGCCGCGCCGCTGGGGTAACGCGCATCCGAACATCGTCCCCTACCAGACCTTCCAGGCCGCCGACGGCTGGATCATCGTCGCGGTGGGCAACGACGGGCAGTTCCGCAAGTTCGTCACCGACGGCGGCAAGCCCGAGCTGGCCGACGACCCACGCTTTGCCACCAATCCGCAGCGCGTGGCCAACCGCGACGTGCTGGTGCCGATCCTGGCCGAGATGGTGCGCCCGCGCACGCGCGCCCAGTGGATCCGCGACCTGGAAGCCGCGGGCGTGCCGTGCGGCCCGATCAACACGCTCGACGACGTGTTCGAGGACGACCAGGTCAAGGCGCGCGGCCTGCGCGTGGACCTGCCCCACCCGAGCGCGGGCGAGGTCAGGCTGGTCGGCAGCCCGATCAAGATGAGCGCGACCCCGCCGCAGGCGCTGCGCCACCCGCCGCTGCTGGGCGAGCACACCGACACGGTGCTGGCCCAGACCCTGGGCTACAGCCCTGCGCAGATCGCCGCACTTCGTGCAAAAGGTGTGCTGTAAGATTCTCCTCCTGCCCGCGGCGGGCCAGCCGGCCGCGGGTGCTTTCCGGAAGTTCAGTCCCCACTGAAGTACTTTCCCCGGGCCCGCGCCTTTGCGCGCGCCCGTGCAAAGCGAAGGAGAACCCATGCTGACCGACGCCATCCTCGCCTTCCTGCATTTCCTGGCGATCTTTGTCCTGATCACGCTGATGGCCGCCGAGGCCGTGGCGCTGCGCCCGGACCTGACCCCGGCCACCGTGCGGCGCCTGTCGCTGTACGACCTGTTCTATTTCCTGTCGGCGATGCTGGCGCTGGCCACCGGCCTGCTGCGCCTGTTCTACGGCGCCAAGGGCGCGGACTTCTACCTGCACAACCCGTGGTTCCACGCCAAGATGGGGGTGTTCGTGCTGATCGCGCTGTGTTCGCTGCCGCCGACCCTCGCCATCGCGCGCTGGCGCAAGCAGGCGCGCAGGCTGCCCGATTACGTGCCGCCGCCGTCCGAGATCAAGGCGGCGCGGCGCTGGGTCATGATCGAATCGCACCTGGTGATCCTGCTGCCGCTGTGCGCCGTGATGATGGCGCGCGGCATCGGGGCCCGCTGAGAATCCCTATCCCTTTTGTCCTCCGCAACATGCTGAAGAAACTGCTCGCCGCCGCGCTGACCGCGGCCCTGGTGCCGGCCGCCGCCGTTGCCGCCACCAACGCCTACCCGACCAAGCCGGTCCGTTTCGTCGTGCCTTACCCGGCCGGCGGCCCGCTCGACACCGTGGCGCGCGCCATCGGCGACAAGCTGCGCGACAGCCTGGGCCAGCCCGTGATCGTGGAAAACAAGCCGGGCGCCGGCGGCAACCTGGGTGCGGACTACGTTGCGAAGCAGCCGGCCGACGGCTACACCATCGTCATGGGCGCGGTGGCCACGCACGCGATCAACCCGACCCTGTTCAGCAAGATGCCGTACGACCCCGTGAAAGACTTCGCGCCGATCACGCTGGTCGCCGACGTGCCCAACGTGCTGGTGATGCACCCGGGCAAGGCCGCCGAGCTGCATATCGACAACGTGCGCGACCTGGTCGCCTACGCGCGCAAGAACCCGGGCAAGCTGGACTACGCCTCGGGCGGCAACGGCAGCGCCGGCCACCTGTCGGGCGAGCTGTTCAAGAGCATGGCGAAAGTCAGCATGGTCCATATCCCCTACAACGGCGCGTCGCCCGCGCAGTTGTCGGTGCTGTCGGGCCAGACCGACCTGATCTTCGACAACCTGGCGTCGGCGTCGGCCAATATCAAGGCGGGCAAGCTCAAGGCCTTCGCCGTCACCACCGCCGGCCGCGCCGCATCCTTCCCGGACCTGCCGACCATTGCCGAGGCCGGCAAGGGACTGGGGCTGGAAGGCTTCGACATCTCGACGTGGTTTGGCGTGTTCGCGCCGGCCAACACGCCGCGCGAGATCGTGGAAAAGCTGAACCACGAGATCGTGGCGATCCTGAAGACCGACGACATGAAGGCCCGCCTGGCCCGCATCGGCGCCCAGCCGGCGCCGACCACGCCGGAGCAGTTCGCGGCGCTGATCCAGAAGGAACTGAAGAAGTATGCGCAGATCGTGAAGGTGTCTGGGGCGAAGGTCGACTGACCCCCAAACAGCGAGAGGAAGAGCGGTTCTGGTGCTCCCAAGCCGCACGAGCTAGCCTTAGCAAGAGGTGTTCTCCCTCTCCCCTCACGGGGAGAGGGGCGCAAACCGGCAGCGATTACACACCTTCGCGGCTCTCGCCCCCCTTGCGCCGCCGCACCCACAACTTCCCGCCCGAATCCCCCTCCAGCCGCGGCAGCAGCAACCCCACCTGCACGATCTGCGCACCTTCCATGCGCGTTACCGTCAGCGGCAGCCCCGCGATCACGACGCTGTCGCCCTCTACCGGTGGCGACGTGAACGCGCGCTGCATCGCGCTTTCCAGCGTCAATGGCTCCTCGTCAGCGGTCAGTTCGCGCGTGCCGTAGAGCGCGGCCACGTCGCGCAACGGCGCGTCGCCCGACAGCAGGAAATCGTGCGAGACCTGTTCCCAGGTGGGTCCCCGGCCCGGCGTCTGGAACAGCGCCGACAGCAGCGGCAACGAGACCGTCGGTCCCAGCACGCAGACTGCATCGCCGGCGCGCAATACCGTCTGGCCGGGCTCGGCCAGCGCGTCATCGCGGGCCACCGTCAGCAGCCGGCAGCGCGGCGGCAGCTCCAGCTGGTCGGCGCGCACGTTCTCGACCGGCGCGTTGGGCCCGACCTCGAACTGCATCACTTCCAGGATCGGCGCGCGCGTGCCCCGCAGGCGCGAGCGCGCCAGCGGCTCGGGGTAGCCGGGGCGCAGCACGCGTGCCAGCCGCGCCGCCACCGCCACGGTGGTGCCCTGGAACAGCAGGCTGGCCAGCACCACCGCGAAGGCAATGCGGAACAGCAGGCCCGACTGCGGCACCTCGCGCAGCAGCGGGAACAGCGCCAGCACGATCGGCACCGCGCCGCGCAGGCCCATCCAGGCGATAAAGCCGGTCTCGCGCGCGTTGAAACGGAACGGCAGCAGCGCCAGCCATACCGCCACCGGCCGCGCCACCAGCATCAGGAAGGCCGCCACCGCCACCGCGGGGCCGGCGACTTCCCAGATCCGGTGCGGCGCCACCAGCAGGCCCAGCAGCAGGAACATGGCGGACTGCGCCAGCCACGCCATGCCGTCCATGGCGCGCATGGTGTCGGCGGTGACGGCGCGCTCGCGGTTGCCGATCAGCATTCCGGTCAGGTACACCGCCAGGAAGCCGCTGCCGCCGGCGCTCTGCACGATGGCAAAGACCATCGCGCCGCCCGAGCACAGCAGGATCGACTGCAGCCCTTCAGCCACGCGCGTGCGCTCCAGCACATTGGCCAGGCAATAACCAAGCCCGAGCCCCAGCACGCCGCCCACGCCGAACTGCACCAGCAGGCGCAGCACCAGCCCCAGCGGCGTCAGGCCCTCGGGCGCGGTCAGCCATTCGATCAGCGTCAGCGTCAGGAAGATCGCCATCGGGTCGTTGATGCCGGACTCGATCTCCAGCACGCTCGCGACCCGGTCCTTGAGCCGGATGCCGCTGCTGTTGAGCGTCGAGAACACCGCGGCGGCGTCGGTCGAGCCGACGATGGCCCCCAGCAGCAGCCCCAGCCGCCAGTCGATGCCCAGCAGCCAGGCGGCGAATATCCCCACCAGCGCGGCGGTCACCAGCACCCCGACCGTGGCCAGCGACAGAGACGGCTTGAGCGCGACGCGAAAGGTGGCGAAGCGGGTGCGCAGCCCGCCGTCGAGCAGGATGATGGCCAGCGCCAGGTTGCCGACCAGGAAGCTGAGCCACGTATCGGAGAAACGGATGCCGCCGGGGCCGTCCACGCCGGCCAGCATGCCCACGGCCAGAAACACCAGCAGGACCGGCACGCCAAAGCGCGCCGAGAACGCGCCCAGCACGATGCCCAGCGACATCACGACGGCGCCGAGCAGGATGACATGGTCGATGCTTTCCAAAACGCTCCTTGTGTTGCCTGGGGATTCGCCTGCGGAAGCTTTCAGGACCTTTCAGAACCTTTCAGAACCTTTCAGAACCCTGCCGGCACGGTGGGCCGCCATGGCGCGCAAGACCGTTCCGGATGATAGCGCAGCGGCCGGGGCCGCAACCCGCCAGGCCGCCTGCAGCCTGGCGCAGCGGCACTTTTAAGCGGGCTCTCACTAGGGGATACCCGAACCATGACCCCATTTGCAGACATCTGAAAGGTAGCTGAAAGGTCGCCCCCTTACCTTCCACCCTGCCCGTCGGAAGGCCTCCGGAATTCGCTGCATTGATGCAATGCAACAAAACCAGCAAAGAGGCCCGCCGCAGATTTCAAGCAGTCTTATCGAGGAGATTCACTTTGCGCATACGTAGCCAAAAGGACTTTGCCTCCGGCCTGATGTTCATCCTGGTCGGATTCGGCTTTTCCTGGGTCGCGCGCGGTTATTCCATGGGAACCGCCGCAAAAATGGGACCGGGATACTTCCCGTTCTGGCTCGGCATCGTGCTCGCCCTGCTGGGCGTGCTGGTGCTGTTCGGCTCGCTGTCGTCCAAGTCGGAAGAAGACAGCCTGGCCCGCTGGGACATCAAGACGCTGTTGTGGATCCTCGGTTCGGTGGTGCTGTTCGGCCTGCTGCTGAAGCCGCTGGGCATGGTGCTGTCGGTGCTGGTGCTGGTGCTGGTGTCGTCGATGGCCAGCCACGAGTTCAGCTGGAAGGGTGCCATCCTGAACGCGGTCATCCTGGTGCTGATCAGCCTGGGCGCGTTCGTGTACGGCATCAACCTGCAGATGCCGGTGTGGCCGGCTTTCCTGGCAAGCTAAGGAGGCCGCCAACATGGAACTACTCACCAACCTGGGTCTGGGCTTCTCCACCGCCCTGACCTTCCAGAACCTCGCGTACGCCTTCCTCGGCTGCGTGCTGGGCACCCTGATCGGCGTGCTGCCGGGCCTGGGGCCGCTGGCCACCATCGCCATGCTGCTGCCGGTGACCTACACGCTGCCGCCGGTGGCCGCGCTGATCATGCTGGCCGGCATCTACTACGGCGCCCAGTACGGCGGTTCGACCACCGCCATCCTGGTGAACCTGCCCGGTGAATCGTCGTCGGTGGTGACCACCATCGATGGCTACCAGATGGCCAGGCGAGGGCGAGCGGGGGTGGCGCTGGCGACCGCGGGCCTGGGCTCCTTCTTCGCCGGCTGCGTCGCCACCATGATCCTGGCCGCGTTTGCCGCGCCGCTGTCGGAACTGGCGTTCAAGTTCGGCCCGGCCGAGTACTTCTCGCTGATGGTGCTGGGCCTGATCGGCGCCGTGGTGCTGGCCTCGGGTTCGCTGGTCAAGGCCATCGCCATGATCGTGCTGGGCCTGCTGCTGGGCCTGGTCGGTACCGACGTCAACTCGGGCGCCGCGCGCTTCTCGTTCGACGTGCCGGAACTGACCGACGGCCTGAACTTCGTCTCGGTGGCAATGGGTATCTTCGGCTTTGCTGAAATCATCGCCAACCTGGAGCAGAAGGAACACCGCGAGACCTTCACCGACCACATCACCAACCTGTTCCCGACCAAGGACGACTTCAAGCGCATGATCCCGGCCGTGCTGCGCGGCACGGCGCTGGGCTCGGCGCTGGGCATCCTGCCGGGCGGCGGCGCCTCGCTGGCCTCGTTCGCGGCGTACTCGCTGGAGAAGAAGACCTCCAAGTATCCGCAGGAATTCGGCAAGGGCGCGATCGAAGGCGTGGCGGGTCCGGAATCGGCCAACAACGCCGCTTCGCAGACCTCGTTCATCCCGCTGCTGACGCTGGGCATTCCGCCCAACGCGGTGATGGCGCTGATGGTGGGGGCTATGACCATCCACAACATCCAGCCCGGCCCGCAGGTGATGACCAGCAACCCGGCGCTGTTCTGGGGCCTGATCGCCTCGATGTGGATCGGCAACCTGATGCTGATCGTGCTGAACCTGCCGCTGATCGGCATCTGGGTGAAGCTGCTGAAGGTGCCCTACCGCTATCTGTACCCGGCCATCCTGACCTTCTGCTGCATCGGCGTGTACTCGGTCCAGAACACCACCTTCGACGTGTTCCAGACCGCTGCCTTCGGCGTGATCGGCTACCTGTTCATCAAGCTGCGCTGCGAACCCGCTCCGCTGCTGCTCGGCTTCGTGCTGGGGCCGATGATGGAAGAGAACTTCCGCCGCTCGCTGCTGCTGTCGCGTGGTGACTTCAGCGTGTTCGTGACGCGCCCGCTGTCGCTGGGCCTGCTGATCGCCGCCGCGGTGCTGGTCGTGATCGTGGCGCTGCCGTCGATCAAGGCCAAGCGCGAAGAAGCGTTCCAGGAAGAATAAGCAGGGAACATCGCCGGCCTGGCGCCGGCGGCAACAAAGCTGAAGGGCACCGCAAGGTGCCCTTTTTTTCGTCCACCGTCCGTCGCCAGTGGCCGCTAGGCCCCGAACAGTTCGCTGCAGGCCGCCCGCACCGCCGCCGTGACCTGCCCGCGGCCGTGGTCGCGCCGCTCCAGCATGCCGATCTGGCGCATCACCGGCGCGCCGTTGACCAGCAGCGGCAGCACGCGCAAGGCGTCGTCGTCGCGCCAGCGCGCGCGCCGCAGCAGCGGCACCACCGTCACCCCCACCTCCTGCCGCACCAGTTCGACCAGCGCCTCGATCGCGTTCAGCTCCAGGAACTCATTGACCTTCAGGTGGGCGCGGCGCAGCGCGCGCTCGACCAGCACGCCGGTGCGCTGGCTGCGGTCGAAGCGCAGGTAGGGGTTGGCCGCCAGCGCCTCGCGCGCGTCGCGGCCCGGGCTGCCGCGCGCGGCGATGGCCACCAGCGGCTCCTGGTACAGCGGCGTCCAGCGCAGCGTGCCCGGCACGCGTGCCGCGCCTTCCACCAGGATGGCGGCGTCGAGTTCCCCGGCTTCCACCTGCGCCGCCAGCTCGATCGACTTGGCGCCGACCAGTCTCACATCGAGGGCCGGATAGGTGCGCTTCATGCGCGCCACCGCGTGCGACAGGCCGCCCATCACCGACACCACCGCGCCCACCGCGACCGCGCCCGCCATGGCTTCGGCCGACGCCAGCGGCAGCCGCATCTCGTCATACAGCGCCAGCAGCTTGCGCGCCTGCGGCAGCAGCGCGCGGCCATCCGCATTAAGCACCGCCACGCGGCCGTTGCGGTCGAACAGCTCGCGGCGCAGCTCGGTCTCCAGCGCACGCATCTGCAGGCTGACTGCGGCCTGGGTCAGGGCCACCTGCGCCGCGGCGGCGGCGAACGAGCCGTGCTCGGCCACGGCGACGAAGGTTCGGAGGAAACGGACAGTGCTCATGCTGCACACCAGGCAAGGAACGCCGGTGTCGCCATGGCGTTCGATACTTAAAAAATTCTTGCGACATCGGAAAGAAATATTAGCTTTCTTTGTGACCGGCGGCACGGAATAATGAAGGCCGATCATCAATCCGCCCTGCGCGTGATTCTCGGAGACACCCATGACATCCTGGCTGCGCCGCCTCGGCACCGGCCTCGGCATCGGCCTGTGCCTGGCCGCCACCCCCGCACTGGCCGACAGCTACCCGAGCAAGCCGATCCGGCTGCTCGTGCCTTTCCCCGCCAGCGGCGCGACCGATCTGCTGGCCCGCGCCATCGCGCAGAAGGTGGGCAGCAACATGGGCCAGCAGATCGTGGTCGACAACCGTCCCGGCGCGGGCGGCGCGATCGGCTCCGACATGGCCGCCAAGGCCGCGCCCGATGGCTATACGCTGCTGATCGCCACCACCAGCACGCATGCGATCGGGCCGCATATCAATCCCCGGCTGCCGTACCAGACCGAGACCGACTTCACGCCGGTGGGCCAGGTCGCGATCGCCACCAACGTGCTGGTGGTGCCCAACAGCCTGCCGGTAAAGAACGTGCGCGAGCTGGTCGACTACGCCAAGAAGCATCCCGGCGAGCTGAACTACGCCTCGAGCGGCAATGGCACCGTGGTGCACCTGACCACCGAGGCGTTCAAGACGCAGGCGGGCGTGTTCATCACCCACATCCCCTACCGCGGCACCGCGCTGGCCGTGCCTGACCTGATCTCGGGCAAGGTGCAGGTGCTGTTCGACAGCATCGTCTCGGGCCTGCCGCATGTGAAGGACGGCAAGCTCAAGGCGCTGGCGGTGACCAGCGCCAAACGCTCGCCGCTGGCGCCGGAAATCCCCACCGTCAGCGAATCGGGCCTGCCAGGCTTCGTCTCCGATACCTGGTTCGGCATCTATGGCCCCAAGGGCATGCCGGCCGATATCGTCAACCGCCTCAATGCCGAGTTCAACAAGGCCATCCAGTCGCCCGAGGTGAAGGAACGGCTGGCCAAGCTGGGCGCCGAACCGGTCGGCGGCACGCCCGCCCAGTTCGCCGCCATGGTGAAGCAGGACAGCGCGCGCTGGGGCAAGCTGATCAGGGATCGCAAGATCACGGCAGAATAAATACGCCACCGAGCGCCCCCG
Source organism: Cupriavidus sp. SS-3 (assembly GCF_035818815.1). Taxonomy (NCBI): domain Bacteria; kingdom Pseudomonadati; phylum Pseudomonadota; class Betaproteobacteria; order Burkholderiales; family Burkholderiaceae; genus Cupriavidus; species Cupriavidus sp. SS-3. The sequence goes on along the minus strand of NZ_JAYLVT010000002.1, from coordinate 344,889 downwards.
CGCGCACCGAGCACAAAGGACATACCCATGCAGAACTTCAACTGGACCAACCCCTACCCGTCCGTGCGCATTCCGCTGTTTGCGCGCAACGTGGTCTCGACCTCGCACCCGCTGGCCGCGCAGGCCGGCCTGCGCATGCTGCTCAAGGGCGGCAATGCCGTCGATGCCGCCATCGCCGCGGCCGCCGCCATCACTATCGTCGAGCCGGTGTCGTGCGGCCTGGGCAGCGACGCCTTTGCCATCCTGTGGGATGGCAAGTCGCTGCATGGCCTGAACTCGTCGGGCGTGGCGCCGGCGGCATGGAGCCCGGAATACTTCAAGGCCAAATACGGCACCGACGCCAACGGCCTCGCCAACCGCCCGATCCGCGGCTGGGACTCGGTCACCGTCCCCGGCGTGGTCGCCGGCTGGGCCGCGCTGCACGAGCGTTTCGGCAAGCTGCCGTTCGCGGATCTGATGGAACCCGCGATCGAGATCGCAGAGCGCGGCTACGCCGTGCCGCCGGTGGTGGCGCACAAGTGGGCCGCCGCGGTGCCTGAACTGAAGGACCAGCCCGGCTACGCCGAGACCTTCATGCCCAACGGCCGCGCCCCGGCGGTGGGCGAGAAGTTCACCATGAAGGACGCCGCCGAGACCCTGCGCCAGATCGGCGCGACCCGCGGCCGCGCCTACTACGAAGGCGCGATCGCCGAGAAGATCGCCGCCTTCAGCAAGCAGTGCGGCGGCGCGATGACGCTCGACGACCTGCGCAACTACCAGCCCGACTGGGTCAAGCCGATCAGCAAGTCCTACCGCGGCTATGAACTGCACGAGATCCCGCCCAATGGCCAGGGCATCGCCGCGCTGATCGCGCTGGGCATCCTCGACCAGTTCGACCTGGCCTCGATCCCGGTGGATTCGGTCGATTCGCAGCACCTGCAGATCGAAGCCATGAAGCTGGCCTTCGCCGACCTGTACCAGTACGTGGCCGATCCGCGCAGCATGGAAGTCACGCCCGAACAGATGCTGGACGACGCCTACCTGAAGTCGCGCGCCAAACTGATCGACATGCAGCGCGCCACGCATTTCAACTTCGGCATGCCCAAGGTCGGAGGCACCATCTACCTGACCGCGGCGGACGAGAACGGCATGATGATCTCGTTCATCCAGTCGAACTACATGGGCTTCGGCTCGGGCGTGGTGGTGCCGGGCACCGGCATCAGCCTGCAGAACCGCGGCGTCGGCTTCTCGATGGATCCCAGGTCCGCCAACGTGGTCGCGGGCGGCAAGCGTCCGTTCCACACCATCATCCCGGCCTTCCTGACCAAGAACGGCCAGCCGGTGATGAGCTTCGGCGTGATGGGCGGCGACATGCAGCCGCAGGGCCACGTGCAGACCGTGGTGCGCATGCTCGACTACAACCAGCAGCCGCAGGCGGCCTGCTGCGCGCCGCGCTGGAAGGTCAACCGCGACTTCACGCTGGACGTGGAAGGCACCATGGACTCGGCCACGGTCGAGGGCCTGAAGGCGCGCGGCCACCAGCTCAAGTCGGTGGACGATCCGTACATGGACTTCGGCTCGGGCCAGTTCATCTGGCGAATGTCGGACGACGCCGAGCACGGCTACGTCGCCGCCAGCGACAGCCGGCGCGACGGGCAGGCGGTGGGGTTCTAAGGCAAAAAAAAGCGCGGTTTTGGGTGCGCCAACGCCGCCCGAACTCGCCCAAGCAAGGTGTTCTCCCTCTCCCCTCATGGGGAGAGGGACCGGGGTGAGCGGTGGGCTAGCAAGGTACCAAACGGAGCGAAGCCTTTGGTTTTCACCCACGGGCGTCAGCCTTTGACCCGCCGGCCCTCTCCCCCGCCCCTCTCCCGCAAGCGGGCGAGGGGAGCTTGCTGCAAGCGGCAGCGCGAGAATTGTGCGCTACATTGACGCTTTCGCCTCCCAGCCCCACTGCCCAGCCTGCCATGACCCCGCACGCCATCACCACGCTGGCCGAACTGGAAGCGCTCTACGCGCAACCGGCGGCGCCCTCGCTGTCCAAGCAAGTCGATTACCTGCACCCGCACTACCAGGCCTTTATCGAGGCGGCGCCGTTCTGCCTGCTGTCGACGGTGGGCCAGGACTGGGCCGAATGCTCGCCGCGCGGCGACGCGCCCGGCTTCGTCCAGGTGCTGGACGAGCGCACGCTGCTGCTGCCGGACCGGCGCGGCAACAACCGCATCGACAGCCTGCGCAATATCGTTGCCGATCCGCGCGTGGGCCTGCTGTTCGTGATTCCCGGCATCAACGAGACCATCCGCGTCAACGGCACCGCGCAGATCAGCGTCGATCCGGCGCTGATCGCGCGCTGCGTGGTCGACGGCAAGGCGCCGACCACGGTGCTGGTGATCACGGTGCAGGCGGTGTTCTTCCAGTGCGCCCGCGCGCTGATCCGCTCGCGCCTGTGGGCCGCGCAGTCGCAGGTCGCGCGCCAGACCCTGCCGAGCAACGGCGAGATCCTGGCCACGCTGAGCGGCAACGCCATCGACGGCGCCGCCTATGATCGCGAGCTGCCCGAGCGGCAGCGCACCACGCTCTACTAGCGCGGCAGCCACTCCGGCGCATGCGTGCCGAGCGGCTCGGACGGCAGCGTCCAGCGCGCCGGCGTCGCGGACAGCTGCGCGGCGTGGCGCACCGCCGTCAGCATGCCGAAGCCGGACGGCACCGCTTCGAGCAGATCGGCCACGTCGTCGATCTTCTGCTCTGGCGCCTTGAGCCCGTCCGTCACGCGCCCCAGCCCGCGCAGCCACTGCCCCACCTGCGCCAGCGACACGCGCACATGCCAGCTGCCGCCCTCCACCGCGCGCCGGTGCAGCGCGGCCATGGCGCCGAACGCCAGCAGGTAGCCCGCGGCGTGGTCCAGCACCTGGGCCGGCAACGGCCGCGGCGTGTCGCCGCCCGCGGCTTCCGCCTCGGCGTGGTTGAAGCCGGTGGCGGTCTGCACCAGCGAATCGAAGCCGCGCTTGTGCGCCCACGGCCCGACGTGGCCATACGCGCTCAGCGACACATAGATGATGCCCGGACGGGCGCGCGCGGCGGCCTCCGGGCCGGCGCCCAGTTCGGCCAGGCCGCCCGGCCGGTAGCCTTGCACCAGCACGTCGGCGCCGTGCAGCAGCTTGTGCAGCGTGCGCTTGTCGTCGGCATCGCGCAGGTCCAGCTGGCAGCTGCGCTTGCCGCGGCCGGTGTCGATCACCAGCGGTGCGATCGACGGCAGGTGCGGCGCGGTCACCAGCAGCACGTCGGCGCCATGCGCGGCCAGCGTGCGGCCCGCCACCGGGCCGGCGATGATGCGGGTGAAGTCGAGCACGCGCACGCCCGACAGCGGCTGCGCGTCCGCGGACAGCGGCGCCGGCAGCGGCTGCGGCGGGGCGTCGCCGATCCGCTCCAGTGTTACCGGCGGCAGGCCGCGCAGCGCCGCGGCTTGCGGATGGCGGTCCCATGCGTCGAAGCTGCGCAGCGCAGCCACGACCAGGCCGGCGTCGGACGCAGCCGTTTCGAACGCCTCGGCTTCCCATTTTTCCAGCGCCGCCTGTACCGCGTCCTTGTCATAGGCGCATCCGAGCAGGCGCAGCACGCCGTCGCGGTGATGCGGGAAATTGGTGTGCAGGCGGACCCAGCGGCCGTCGCCGCAACGGTAGATGCCGGCGATCCGGTCCCACAGTTCCGGTGCCGGGCCGCCATCGACGCGCAGGTAGCGCTCGCTGCGGAACTCGGTGATGGCGTGGCGCATGTCGACGCTGACCTGCTGCCCGTGGCCGCTGCGCCCTTGCCACAGCGTGGCGGCGGCCAGCGCCGACGCGGCCAGGCTGGCCTGCGCCGCGGTGCCCACGGCAAAGCTCGAAGGCAGCACCGGCTCGGCGCCATCCAGGCGCAGGTGGGCCAGCGCCCCGGCGGGCAGGCCGGCATCGCGCCATAGCGCGGCAACGACATCGTGGGGCATGGGCGGCACTTGTGCCGCAACGGTGGGGGCATTCATGGGCGTTCCTGATGCGATGGGTCACGCTCCATGCTACTCCGACACATCACTTTGCGGTGCGGCGGCCGGCGCGCGGCAACGGACAAGACCACAAATGAGCCGGTGCTCAAGGCGTGCGGCGCCGCCGGCACGGTAAAATCCCGCTATTGGCATTCCGCCACGCAATCCGACGACCCGGCCCCACGCCTTGCAGGCGCTTGCGGCCGGCCAACCGGCGCCATCATGAGCCACGACAACAAGCCTACCGACAGCACCCCAGCCGCCTCCAACTTCCTGCGCAGCATCATCGACCAGGACCTCGCCGCCGGCACGTACGCCGGGCGCCAGGACCAGCAGGGCGAGCCGCTGCCGGCCGTCATCACCCGCTTCCCGCCGGAGCCCAACGGCTACCTGCATATCGGCCACGCCAAGAGCATCTGCCTGAACTTCGGGCTGGCGCGCGACTACGGCGGCCGCTGCCACCTGCGCTTCGACGACACCAACCCGGTCAAGGAAGACACCGAATACGTCGACTCCATCATCGACGCCGTGCACTGGCTCGGCTTCTCCTGGGACAGCACCGGCAAGGACGGCGCCGCGCAGCCGCACCTGTACTACGCCAGCGACTACTTCGACCAGCTCTACGCCTTTGCCGAGACGCTGATCGAGCGCGGCGCCGCCTACGTCGACAGCCAGTCGGCCGAGCAGATCGCCGCCAGCCGCGGCAATTTCTCCGAGCCGGGCAAGGCCTCGCCCTTCCGCGACCGCAGCGTCGAGGAAAACCTGCAGCTGTTCCGCGACATGCGCGCCGGCAAGTACGGCGACGGCGAGCACGTGCTGCGCGCCAAGATCGACATGGCCGCGCCCAATATCGTCATGCGCGACCCGGTGCTCTACCGCATCCGCCACGCGCATCACCACCGCACCGGCGACAAGTGGTGCATCTACCCGATGTACGACTTCACGCACTGCATCTCGGACGCGCTGGAGAACATCACCCACTCGCTGTGCACGCTGGAGTTCGAGAACAACCGCCCGCTGTACGACTGGGTGCTGGAGCACCTGCGCGACAGCGGCGTGTTCCGCGACCCGCTGCCGCACCAGTATGAGTTCGCACGGCTGAACCTGACCTACGCCATCACCAGCAAGCGCAAGCTCAAGCAGCTGGTCGACGAAAAGCGCGTCGATGGCTGGGACGATCCGCGCATGCCCACGCTGGTGGGCGTGCGCCGCCGCGGCTACACGCCGGAATCGATCCAGCTGTTCTGCGACCGCGTCGGCGTGGCCAAGGCCGACAGCTGGATCGACATGAGCACGCTCGAAGGCTCGGTGCGCGACGACCTCGACGGCCGTGCCGCCCGTGGCGTGGCCGTGCTGGACCCGCTCAGGCTGATCATCGACAACTACCCCGAAGGCCAGAGCGAGGAATGCTCGGCGCCGGTCCACCCCAAGAAGCCGGAACTGGGCAAGCGGGTGTTCCCGCTGTCGCGCGAGCTGTGGATCGAGCGCGAGGACTTCAACGAGGCGCCGCCCAAGGGCTACTTCCGCCTGTTCCCCGGCAACAAGGTGCGCCTGAAGTACGGCTATGTGATCGAGTGCACCGGCGTGGACAAGGACGCCGACGGCAACGTCGTGGCGGTGCACGCCACCTATCTGCCCGACACCAAGAGCGGCACGCCGGGCGCCGACAGCGTCAAGGTCAAGGGCGTGATCCACTGGGTCAGCGCGGCGCATGCGTATGAAGCCGAGGTGCGCCTGTACGACCGCCTGTTCAGCGATCCCAACCCGGATGCCGGCGGCAAGAACTTCCTCGATGCGCTCAACCCGGATTCCAAGCAGGTGATCACCGCCTACCTGGAGCCGGGCCTGCGCGAGGCGCAGCCGGAAGACCGCTTCCAGTTCGAGCGCCATGGCTACTTTGTCGCCGACCGCAGCGATTCGACGCCGGGCAAGCCGGTGTTCAACCGCATCGTCGGCCTCAAAGACAGCTGGGGCAAGTAATGGGCAGACCTGGCAAGGCAGCCGTGCAGACCATCACCTTCCCGCTCGAGGGCGAGTTCATCGCCCTCAATGACCTGCTCAAGCTGGCGGGCGTATGCGACAGCGGCGGCGCCGGCAAGGCGCTGGTCGCGGCCGGCGAAGTCTCGGTGGACGGCGCGCCCGAATCGCGCAAGACTGCCAAGATCCGCGCCGGGCAGGTGGTGGGCCTGGCGGGCATCGAGATCCGCGTGGTCGCCGCCTGAACGCGCGGACCAGCCGGCGCGCCGCCCCAGGCGGCCAGCGCCGGCACAGCAACCGAAAGGACGACTATGCCGATCGCTTTCTGGTGCGTGCTGCTGGCCGGCGTGCTGCCGCTGGCGACGGTGGCCATCGCCAAGGCCAGCGCGCCGGGCTACGACAACCATGACCCGCGCGGCTGGCTGGACCGGCAATCCGGCCGCGCGCGCCGCGCCGACCTGGCGCACCGCAACCATTTCGAGGCCTTCCCCTTCTTTGCCGCGGCGGTGCTGAGCGCCACCTTGCTGCAGGCGCCGCAGGCCCGCATCGACGAACTGGCGATGGCCTTCATCGCGGTGCGCCTGCTCTACACCCTGTGCTACATCACCGACCGCGCCACCCTGCGCACGCTGTGCTGGACCATCGGCTACCTGACCGTGGTGGGGATCTTCCTGCTGCCGGTCTTTGTCCACTGACGCCCATGGGCCTGCGCGCGCTGGTGCTCATGGCCGCCATCGGCATCACCGCCGCCCACGCGGCGCCGGTCGAGTACACCCTGGATCCGGCCCATACCACCGTCTATTTCTCCGCCAGCCATTTCGAGCGCAGCTCGGTGCGCGGGCGCTTCGGCAAGCTCGACGGGCGCCTGCTCTATGACGCGGACAGCGGCGCCGGCGCAATCGACGTGACCGTGGACCTGGGCTCGGTCGATACCGGCAACCGCACGCTGGATGGCGTGCTGCGCTCGCCACAGTTCTTCGATATTGCCGAGCATCCGGTGGCGCGGCTGCGTGCTGACCGGTTCCTGACGGAAGCCGGCCGCCTTGTCGCCGTGGAGGGCGAGCTGACGCTGCACGGCGTGACCCGGCCCGTGCGCCTCACGGCCGAGCGTTTCCGCTGCGGCGAGGTCACGCTGTTCGGCGTGCGCCGCCAAGTCTGCGGGGGCGACTTCCGCGCCGAAGTGCCGCGCAGTGCCTTTGGCATGACCCGGTTCCTCCCTGAGGTCGGCGACATCGTTACGCTGCAAGTGGCGGTCGAGGCATCGCCTGCCGCAAGCCTTCCGCGCTGACTCCGCGCTTACCCTACTCGTCACCTGCGCCACAAATTTCTCTTGTAGAATCAGCGCTTTGCAAAATCCCTGCCACGCCCGTCCGCGTGTGCGGCGACGCGAGACAGAGACCATGTTCGAGATTCATTCCGGCGACATCGTGGCCGCCGCGCTGGCGGCTGCCGGGGCCTGCCTGGCCTGCAGCATTCCGGGCGACTTCCTGCGCCGCTTCCCGCTGTGGGCAGTACGCACCTACGGGCGCGGCGCGCTGCTGATGCCGTTCCTGGCGATGATGGTCGGCACCTGGCTGTTTCGCCTTGGCCTGGCCGGCCAGCTCGACACCCCGCCGGGCCAGGCACTGCTGGTGGCGGCGGCCTTCCTCGGCACCCTGCTGGTGTCGGCGCTGCTGCGCTTCTACCTGAAGGAATACCGCAAGCGCTGAGGCGCGGGCTTTGAATCGACGGGGCTGAATCGCGTATGATGCGGCCTTTTGCGTCGTACGCACCCCAGCCCGGGGCGCCTGCCGCTTACCTCACCTCATGGCGCTCAAATCCACCATCTTCAAGGCCGAACTGTCCGTGTCGGACATGGACCGGCCCTACTACGGCAGCCACAGCCTGACCATCGCCCAGCACCCGTCCGAGAACGACGCGCGCATGATGGTGCGCCTGCTGGCCTTTGCCTGCGAAGCCAGCGAAACCCTGGCCTTTACCCGCGGCCTCGACGAACCCGACGAGCCCGACCTGTGGGACAAGCGCCTGACCGGCGACATCGCCCATTGGGTCGAACTGGGCCAGCCCGACGAAGCCCGCCTGAAACGCGCCGCGGCGCGCGCCGAGCGCGTGACCGTCTACACCTACAATGCCGCGAGTGCGCGCGAATGGTGGAAGGGCATGGCGGGCAAGGCCGGCAAGCTGCGCAATGTGACCGTCTACAATGTCCCGGCGGAGGCCGTCGACGCGCTGGCCGCGCTGGCGCAGCGCGCCATGCGCCTGTCGGTGACGATCCAGGACGGCGATATCTGGGTGGCCGACGACGACCGCAACGTACAACTGACGCTGGAAGTGCTCCAGCGCGCCCAAGCCTGAGCGCAGCGGCGCTGCGCTCATCTTCCCTGTCCACGTCTTTTCCATCGCAAGGAAACCACGCCATGCAAACCACGCCCTCTGGCCTGCAATACGAAGACACCACCGTCGGCTCCGGCGCCGAAGCCACCGCCGGCAAGCACGTCACCGTGCACTACACCGGCTGGCTGTACGAGAACGGCCAGGCCGGCCGCAAGTTCGATTCGAGCAAGGACCGCAACGACCCGTTCGTGTTCCCGCTGGGTGCCGGCCATGTGATCCGCGGCTGGGACGAGGGCGTGCAAGGCATGAAGGTCGGCGGCGTGCGCCGCCTGGTGATCCCGGCCGACCTGGGCTATGGCGCGCGCGGCGCCGGCGGCGTGATTCCGCCGAACGCGACGCTGCTGTTTGAAGTGGAACTGCTGGCGGTTTAAAGCTAGCGATTCAGGCCGGCGCCGCCGCTCCCGCGCCAGCAGGAGCGGCGTCCCGGCCGAAGCATTCAGCCCGGACGCTCTCAGAAACCGATGGCGGCGTTGCCGACATCGACGCGGACCTTGTCCCGGTCCAGCAGCCGCGCCGCATGGCGCGCATAGTCCTGCGCCCAGGCAGCATCGCCGGAGAAGCGCGCTTCTCCAGAGAACTTGGCGACGTTCAGGATCTTGTCGATCACCAGCACCTTGCCCACCGGGCTCGAGGCCTGGCAGTCCAGCTCGGTGTATTCCCGGTCGAACCAGCGCCAGGCGGCATCCTCGGTGACCGCGGCCAGCTCGTCCGTGCCGATCGTGAAGTCATATTCCTTGCCGCTGCCGAACACCACCGTAAGCGTACGTGCCATCGCAGGTTCCCCCTGGGTTGGATTGAGGCCCCATTGTAAGGACTCGGCGGCGCAAGCGGCGCGCCATTGCACCGCATTTCGCGCCGGCCTGACCACCGACAAGGCGCGCCGCCGCACCGCCATCGCACGTGGCAACGGCGACACGCGGCCGCGACCGTTGTCTGGCGCCCACACCGCGACCGCTGACTCGGACAATTCCGAGTAAAAGTGCCACTTGTGGCATTTCCGCGACCCGCCCGGGACGCCGCTTTGATTTATGCTTGCAGCATGGGCATCACGCGACAGGACCTCGAATCCGACCGGCTGCGCACCTCGCTGTGCAGCACCCCGGTTGCGTCCTCGCTGTTGCCCGAGGCCGCGCTGGAACAGTCGCTGGCCGATACGCTGGCGCGCCGCCCCGACGATCCCGCGCTGGGCGGCGATGTCTGGGTGTTCGGCTACGGCTCGCTGATCTGGAACCCGATGGTGGTGCACACCGAGCGCCAGCGCGCCACGGTGCACGGCTACCACCGCGGCTTCTACCTCTATTCCCGTATCAACCGCGGCACCTGGGACAATCCCGGGCTGGTGCTGGGCCTCGACCGCGGCGGCTGCTGCCACGGCATGGCCTTCCGCGTGCCCAGCCATGTGGTCGAGCAGGAGTTCCGCGTGCTGTGGCGCCGCGAGATGCTGACCGGCGCCTACCATCCGCGCTGGCTGCGCATCCGCGTTGGCGCCGCCGGCGCGCCGGAGCAGCGCGCGCTGGCCTTCGTCATGAACCGCTCCCACGAGGCCTACGCCGGCCGGCTGCCGGACACCAGCGTGGTGGAGCGGCTGCGCCACGCCACCGGCCTCTACGGGCCGGCACGCGAGTACCTGCAACAGACCCTGCTGGGACTGGCCACCAACGGCGTCGACGATCCCTACCTCGGGCGGCTCTGGCGCCAGTTGCAAGCGGGCGATGCCGCCGATGCCGCCGATGCCGCCGAACCTGCCGGCGGCCAGGTGCCGGACCACGCCACGCTGCCGACCAGCCCTCACGAAACCGTCTGAGCCCAGGAGCTGCCGCCATGACGCGCCCCGCCGCCCGCACCCGCAGACAGGCACTCAATGAGTTGCTGGGGCTGGTGGGCTTGCTGATGGGCGGCGGCCTGCTGGCGGCGCAGGGCGGCCAGACCCTGGCGGCGCGTCCCGCCGGCGGCGCCGCCAACCCGCCCGCGGCGCGCCTGCCGCGCACCCCCGCCACGCAGGCGCCGGCACGTCGCGACGCCATCGGCACGCTCGACCGCAACCTGATCACCGCCGCCAGCGCCGGCGACCAGGCCCTGGTGGCGCGCCTGCTGGCCGCCGGCGCCTCGGCCCGCGCCGCCGACGAACGTGGCCACAGCGCGCTGCTGGCGGCCGTGCAGAACCGCCACACCGAGGTCGCGCGCACGCTGATGCTGGCCGGCGCCGACGTCAACCTGAAGGATGCCGATGCCAACAGCCCGTTCCTGCTGGCGGCCGCCAGCGGCCAGGCCGACATGGTGCGGCTGGCGCTGGCGCACGGCGCCGACCTCGCCAGCACCGACCGCTACCATGGCACCGCGCTGATCGTGGCCAGCCAGCAGGGCCACGTGGAAGTTGTGAAGCTGCTGCTCAAGGCCGGCATCGCCGTCGACCACGTCAACGACCTGGGCTGGACCGCGCTGCTGGAGGCGGTGATCCTGGGGGACGGCAGCGCGCGCTACGAGGATACGGTGCAGCTGCTGCTGGACGCGGGCGCCGACGCCAACCTGGCCGACCGCGAAGGCGTGACGCCAACGCGCCATGCGCGCCAGCGCGGCTACAAGACCATGGTGAAGATGCTGATGCGGGTGCGCGGCCATTGAGGCTGCGCACCCGCCACCACGCTCGCGATTGTGTACTCCCTCTCCCCATGAGGGGAGAGGGAGTACCCCCTTCTGCCTCTTGGCCTAGGCGCCGGCCCGTGCGTTCTCGCTTTCCTGCAGCTGCCGCCACATCACCTTGCCGGTGCCCGACTTCGGCAGCGCCTCGACGAATTCCACCACGCGCGGGTACTTGTAGGCGGCCATGTTGTCCTTCGCCCAGTCGATGATCTGCTCGGGCGTGGTCTTGCCCCTGGCATGGGCGCGCAGCACCACCACCGCCTTGACGGTCTCGCCGCGGTATGGGTCGCGGGTGCCGATGATGCAGGCTTCCTGCACGTCCGGGTGCTTGTACAGCAGGTTCTCGACCTCGGCCGGCCACACCTTGAAGCCCGACGCATTGATCATGCGCTTAAGCCGGTCAGTGATGAAGTAGTAGCCCTCTTCGTCCATGCGGCCCAGGTCACCGGTGCGGAAGAAGGTCTTGCCCTCGAACTCGATGAAGGCCTCGCGGGTGGCTTCCTCCTTGCCCCAGTAGCCCTTGAACACCTGCGGGCCGCTGACGATGATCTCGCCGATCTCGTTGGGCGGCAGCTCCTTGAGCGTGACCGGGTCGATCACGCGCGCGTCGGTGTTGAAGGTCGGCACGCCCAGGCACTGCAGCTTGGGCCGGTCCGACGGGTTGCTGTGGGTCGGCGCCATGGTCTCGGACAGGCCATAGCCCTCCAGGTAATTCAGCCCGAACTGCTCGCGCAGGCGCTCGGCCACCGCCTGCGGCATGGCCGCGCCGCCGCCGCCGATATAGCGCAGGCTCGACAGGTCGAATTCGGCCAGGTTGGGGCTGGCCAGGAAGTCGATCACCATGGTCGGGATATTGGTCCAGTGCGTGACCTGGTAGCGCGAGATCAGGCGCCCCGCCACTTCGCGGTCCCAGCGCGGCAGCATCACCACGGTGGCGCCGCTGTAGATCGGGCCGTTCATGCCGTACTGCATGCCGGTGACGTGGAACAGCGGCAGCACCGACAGCACCACCGACTCCGCGCCCGAGCCCGACCAGGTCGCGCCGCCGACGATGTTGTGCATCACCGAGCGGTGGGTGTGGATGCAGCCCTTGGGGAAGCCGGTGGTGCCCGAGGTGTACGGCATCACCGCCATGTCGTCCGGGCCGGCGGTATGCGGCCCCGGCTGCAGCCCCGCGCCGAGCGCGTCGGCCCACGTGGTGGCGCCGGCGGGCAACGGATGCGGCGTGGTCAGCCAGGCCGGCGGCGCGTCTTCCGGATGTTCGTGGGCCGGCGGCAGCGCGTCGGCGTATTGAGTCACCAGCAGGTGCTGCAGGCGCTGCGCCGGCTCCAGCTCGGCCTGCGCCTGCTCGACGCCGGCGGCGAGGTCGGCGGTGAAGATCGCCACGCGCGCCTGGGCGTCGGTGACGTAGTGCTTGAATTCCTCGGCGCGGTTCATCGGGTTGACCGGCACCACCACCGCGTCGGCGCGCAGGATGGCGTAGTAGCTGACGATGAACTGCGGACAGTTCTGCATGTACAGCAGCACCCGGTCGCCCTTCTTCACACCCGCCTTCTGCTGCAGCCAGCCGGCCAGCGCGGTGGCCTGGTCTTGCAGCTCACGGAAGCTGATGGCGTTGCCGAAATAGCGGATCGCGGCCTTGTCGGCATAGCGCAGCGCCGAGACCTCCAGGTTGGCCCACAGCGATGTTTCCGGCAGCACGATGGCGGGCGGCAGGCGCTTTGGCCAGAACTGGAAATGCGGGCGGTCGGGGTTCGGCATGAAGGGTCTCCTGTGCGGTCTCGCGGACCGGGTCTGTCGTATGGTCAAGGACTATAACCGAACGATCGTTCTATTTTCAACCGGTGACTTCCCGCACGGCGCGTGCGAGGGCGGCCGCGGGCGTTGCAATCGGCGCCTTCGCCCTCACAATAAGGGGTATCGATTCCCCTTTCTCTCCCGACCAGGATTCCCCATGAGCGACGTCACCCTGCAGAATTTCGAAACCGAAGTGATCGACGCCTCGCGCCAGATGCCGGTGCTGGTCGATTTCTGGGCGCCGTGGTGCGGCCCCTGCCGCACGCTGGGCCCGATGCTGGAGCGCCTGGAAGCCGAAGCGAACGGCCAGTGGAAGCTGGTCAAGGTCAATGTCGACGAGAACCAGGAGCTGGCCGCGCACTTCGGCGTGCGCAGCATTCCCCATGTGGTGGCGATCGACGACGGCCAGGCGGTGGACCAGTTCACCGGCGTGCTGCCGGAATCGGGCCTGCGCGAGTTCCTGAGCCGGCTGGCGCCGGGCCAGGCCAGGTCGCCGCTGGCCGACGCGCTGGCACTCGCCGCCGCCGGCAACCGCGACGGCGCCGAGACCTTGTTCGCCGATGCGATCGCAGCCGATCCGGAATCCGATGCCCCGCGCCTCGCCTATATCGGCTTCCTGCTGGACGGCAACGCCGTCGACCGGGCCCGGGCCGAGTTCGCGGCGCTGTCGCCACGGGCGGAACAGGAAGATGGCTATGGCGCGCTGCGCACGCGCATCGATGCGATGGAGAACGCCGCCGGGCTGCCCGATGCGGCCACCCTGGCCGGGCGCATCGAAGCCGATCCGCGCGACCTCGCCGCGCGCCTGGACCTGGCGCGGCTGATGATCGCGCAGCAGCAATACGAGCCGGCGCTGGAACAGCTGCTGGCGATCGTGCGCGCCGACCGCGGCTTCGACGACGATATCGGCCGCCGCACCATGCTGTCGGTATTCGAGATGCTGGCCGACCGGCCCGAGGTGGTGTCACGCTGGCGCCGCCAGCTGAGCACGTCGCTGAACTGACGGTGACGCGGGCCCGGCGCGGTAAACTGGCGCATTCTCAGTTCCGCCGCCTCCGCGATTCCCCCCGCTGACATGACCGCGCCCCGCCTGATCGACTTCAAGACCGCACCCGCCCCCAGCCACGACCGGCCGCGCCCCGACCGGCTGGTGGCGGGCAATCCGGACCGCACCACCTGGACGCACTACAGCGCGCAGCATGGCGATTTCGATTGCGGTATCTGGGCGTGCGAGCCGGGCGCGTGGCGCATCGCGTTCCCGGCGGGAAAGGAAGAATTCTTCCACGTCATCAGCGGCCGCATCCGCATCAGCGACGACAGTGGCCAGGCCAGCGAATTCGGCCCTGGCGATGCCTGCGTGATCCCGGGCGGCTTTACCGGCGTGTTCCAGGTGCTGGACCCGGTGCGCAAATACTTCGTGGTGATCGACCGCGATGCGGCGCGCCAGGCCTGAGCGCCGGGCCCGCGGCGATCACGCCGCCGTGGCGGGACCTTCGATCAGCGTGAAGCCGTTTTCGCGCATATGCTCGACCATCATCGCGTCCATCGACTTGACGTGATGGTCGAACCAGCCTGACAGCTCGGCCACCAGCCGGCGGCCAAGCTGGAACTCCGCCTCGCTGTGCACCTTGTCGCGCACCGCGACCGCCACCGCCAGCACCTGCTGGTGCTCGCCCGCGTGGCAATGGCGCGGGCCGAACCCCATGGCCTCCATCCACTGTTCTTCCTGGGCGAAATGATGGCGCGTATGGTCGATCCATGCGTCCATCGCCGCCAGGAAGGCGTCGTCGTCGGCGCTGGCGACCGCCGCCAGCAGCTGCACGAACTCGGCGTGGGTGGCGTCGGTGACCGGTTCGCCCAGGTGCAGGTGGTCCGGCAGGCCGGCGGAGGAAAGCTGGTCTTTGGCGTCCATGGGGAGGGGCGGCAAGCGTGGAGAAAAACGGCAAGGATACCGAATCGGCGCGACCCGGGCCTGATCTGGCGCAAGCGAGCGGGTATGCTGTGAGCAATGCGGCCGGTCCGTCACCCTACCGTCTTACGCTCATGCCACGACTGATCTTCTTCTGCGGCCATGCCGGCACCGGCAAGACCTCCCTGGCCCACCGCCTGATCGGCCCGCTGATGCAGGCCACCGGCGAGCCGTTCTGCCTGCTCGACAAGGACACGCTATACGGCCGCTACAGCGCCGCGGCCATGGCCGCCATCACCGGCGATCCCAACGACCGCGACAGCCCGGCCTACCTGGAGCACCTGCGCGACCCCGAATACCAGGGCCTGCTCGACACCGCGCGCGAGAACCTGGCGCTGGGCATCAGCGCGATCGTGATCGGGCCGCTTTCGCGCGAGGTCCGCGCCCACCTGCTGAACGACCCGGACTGGCTGCACGTACCCGCCGGCACCACGGTGCGCACGGTCTGGGTCCACCTGCCCGAGGACGAGGCCCACGCGCGCATCATCCGGCGCGGCAACCCCAACGACGCCTACAAGCTGGCGCACTGGGACGCGTACCGGACCCGGCGCTTCATGCCGGCGCCCGCCGACTATCCGGAACTGATCTTTTTCGACAACCGGGCACCGGAGCAGGCCGACATCGACGCGCTGCTGCGCGCGCTGAGCGCCTGAACGGCGCGGCGGCGCCAGTCCTCAGCCGCGCGCGATCGCGCCGATCGCCGCCGACGCCGCGACAAAGCCGAACACCGCCGTCACCGCCACCGACGAGCCGAAGCCGGCGCAGGCCAGCCCTTGCGGCCCGCGCGCGGCGGGCTGGCCCGGCTGCACCTCCAGCGGCGGCGCCTCGTCGATCTCGCAGGCCTGCTGCTCGGGCTCCGGATATTGCAGCGGCTCGTCGGAGTAGACCGCGGCGATGCCGAACTTCTTTTTCGGGTCGCGGGTAAAGCCCCACTGCTTGCGCAGGCCGGCGCGCACCTTGGACAGCAGCGGGTCCTGGATCGTGCGCGCGAGGTCGTCGATGCGCACGCGCGTGGGGTCGAGCTGGCCGCCGGCGCCGCCGCAGGTGATCACCGGCACGCCCTGACGCCGTGCCCAGCCCAGCATGGCGGTCTTGACCCGCACCGCGTCGATGGCGTCGATCACATAGTCATAGCCGGCGCCGAGCAGGTCCGGCACGTTGTCGGCGGTAACAAAGTCGTCGACCTGGGTCACGCGGCAACGCGGGTTGATGGCGACGATGCGCTCGGCCATGGCATCGACCTTGGCACGCCCGTAGGCGTCGCCCAGCGCATGGATCTGCCGGTTGGTGTTGGACAGCGCGATATGGTCCAGGTCGATCAGCGCGATGCGGCCCACCGCGTTGCGTGCCAGCGCCTCGGCCGCCCAGCTGCCGACCCCGCCGATGCCGACCACGCACACGTTGGCCGACTCCAGCCGCGCCAGCCCGGCGGCGCCGTACAGCCGCGCCACGCCGCCGAAACGGCGGTGGTAGTCGTCGTCGGCCGGGCTTTCGTGGGTCAGCGGCTCGGGCAGGCCAGCCAGCTCGTGTGCGGCATCGTTCATACGGAAAGGAGCGGATCCGGGGACGCGTGGCCATGCCACCCACGCCAATGCCGGCGCAAAAAATCCGGCATTTTCCGGCGGCGATGTCAGCCAGTCCCCGACAAGGACGGGAAGCGCGCAACTATACAATAGACCTGCAGTGGTCCGTTCGCCGCGCCGCCCCGCGCGGGTTCCGCGGGCCCTCGCCCCCGCCAGCCAGGAGCCCGCCTCATGCCCGTGCGCCGCAAGGTCGTTCTGTGGAGTGTCCTGACACCGGTCGCGCTGATCGCGCTGCTGGTGGTCGTGATCCTGACCTTCGACTGGAACCGGATCAAGCCCTGGCTCAACGACCGCGTCTCCGAAGCCATCGGCCGCCCCTTTGCCATCAATGGCGACCTCACCGTGACCTGGCGCCGCGGCGAGGGCGAGCAAGGCTGGCGCACGCTGGTGCCATGGCCGCGGCTGTCGGCGCGCGACATCACCGTCGGCAACCCGGACTGGGCCGCGCAGCCCCACATGGCGACCGTGCGCGAGCTGATCTTCGTGCTGCGCCCGCTGCCGCTGCTGGCCAACGAGATCGCGGTGCCGACCATCGTCATCGACAGCCCCGCGGTATGGCTGGAACGCCTGGCCGACAGCCGCAACAACTGGACCTTCGACACCGGCCCGAAAAAAAATGGCACCTCGAAATGGCAGCTGGATGTCGGCGAGGTGGTGCTGGCGCGCGGCAACCTGGCGCTGACCGACCAGCTCAAGAAGATCTCGCTGCAGGCGGAACTCGACACCATCGGCAACGCGCCGCTCTATGACAAGGCGCGCGATGGCGCGCTGGTCGAGCCGCAAGCCTCGGCCGTGCCACCCGGGCCGCCGGGCAGCGCCGCCCAGGCGGCCTCGGCGGCGCCCGCCAATGGCGGCGACGGCCGCTATGGCGTGCGCTGGAAAGCGACCGGGCGCTACAACGAAGCCACCATCAACGCCAGCGGCAAGGCCGGCACGGTGCTGAGCCTGCGCAATACCGACGTGCCGTTCCCGATCCAGGCCGATGTGCGCGTGGGCACCACGCGCGCCCAGATCGAAGGCACGGTCACCAATCCGGCGCACCTGGCGGCGCTGGACGTGCACCTGACCCTGGCCGGCGACAGCATGGCCAGGCTCTACGCGCTGACCGGCGTGGTGCTGCCGTCGACGCCGCCATACCAGACCCGCGGCCGGCTGATGGCGACGCTGCGCAAGGAAGGCTCGATCTACGAGTACCAGAAGTTCACCGGCCGCGTCGGCGGCAGCGACCTGTCCGGCACGCTCACCTTCACCAAGCGCGACCCGCGCCCGCTGCTGGCCGGCAACCTGGTGTCGAACCAGCTCCGCTTTGTCGACCTGGCCCCGCTGATCGGCGCCGACGCCAAGCCCGGCCGCCCGGCCAAGGACAGCCCGGTGGCCCAGCCGGCGGACAAGGCGCTGCCGGTGGCGCCGTTCCGCACCGAGCGCTGGGACGAGATCGACGCCGACGTTCACTTCACCGGCAAGCGCATCATCCGCGACGCCGAGCTGCCGATCACCGACCTGGTCACGCACCTGAAGCTGCAGGACGGCGTGCTGCTGCTCGACCCGCTCAACTTCGGCGTGGCCGGCGGCAACCTGGTGTCGACGGTGCGGCTCGACGGCAAGCGCGAGCCCATGGGCGCGATGGTCGACCTGAAGGCGCGGCGCATGAAGCTCAAGCAGCTGTTCCCGACCATCGACCTGATGCGCGCCAGCATCGGCGAACTCAACGGCAGCGCCAAGCTGTCGGCCACCGGCAATTCGGTGGCGGCGCTGCTGGGCTCGTCCAACGGCGAGGCGCGGCTGCTGGTCGAGAACGGCACGGTCAGCAAGTTCCTGCTCGAGGCGATCGGCCTCAATGTCGGCAGCCTGGTGGTGTCGAAGCTGTTCGGCGACAAGCCGGTGCAGATCAACTGCGGCGTCAGCGACTTCGCCATGACCGACGGCGTGGCGCGCGCGCGCACCTTCGTGCTCGACACCCAGGACGCGGTGATCGAGACCACCGGCGGCATCGACCTGCGCAGCGAGCGGCTGGCGCTGACCATCCACCCGGACTCCAAGGGCCTGCGCGTCTTCTCGCTGCGCTCGCCGCTGTATGTGGGCGGCACCATGAAGAACCCGCGCGTCAGCCCCGATATCGGCGTGCTGGCGCTGCGCGCCGGCGGCGCGTTGTCGCTGGCGCTGCTGGCGCCGGTCGCCACCGCGGTGCTGCCGCTGCTCGACCTCTCGCCGGGCGGCGACGACACGCAGTGCGCCAAATTGCTGGCCGAACTCCGCAAGCGCCCCACCGCCCCGCCGCCGGGCAAGACCTACAAGGACCCGAAGGCCGCGGCGGCGCCCGCCGACGCCACCGGCGCGACGGACACAAGCCGGTCCGGCGCGGAGGCCACGGCCAGGCGCCCTGGCCAGCCCGCGGCCGAAGCCCGTGCCGGCAAGCCGCCCGCCGCCAGTCGGCAAGAACCGGCCCGGCCCGCCGCCCAGCGCCCGCCACAGCGCCCGGCCAACGAACGCGCGCCGCAACGCCCCGGCAACGACCGGTCGTTCTACCAGGGCGGATAGATGCACTCGCCACACCGGGCCCCTCGCCGTTTAAACAAAATCGCAACACTTGGCGCCGCTGCGGCAAGTTGACGCACGTTGTCGTTGTGCCGCGCCGCGCTCAGGCGCATAATTAAACGGCCATTTACAAGAAGCTCAAGCATGGCAAGCATTGGCTGCGACGCGGGCTCGCCCGTGTGGCATCCTTGAAGGTGCGGCTGCGGCCGCCCTTTGTTCTTGCTGCCTGTTTTGCGGCCATTTTCCGATTCACCGCTCTGGTACGGCACCCGGCCGGCACCGGACGCGCCTCACCGACGCTTCGCCCCGCCCCATGACGCTGACGCATGCCGCCGTCCCGCCGATCACCTGGCTGATCGCACTGACGGTGTGCAACCACGTGGCCTTCAATGCCAGCCGCGTGGTGGTGTCGCTGTTCGCGATTTCCCTCAAGGCCTCCACCGTCACGCTGGGCGTGCTGATGTCGCTGTACGCGCTGCTGCCAATGCTGCTGGCGATCCGCGCCGGCAAGCGCATCGACCAGATCGGCCCGCGCAAGCCGATGATGGCGGGCTCGCTGATGGTGGTGGCGGGCACGCTCCTGCCGGCGCTGTGGCACGAGCTGGATGCGCTGTACCTGTCGTGCGCGCTGATCGGGGTCGGCTTCATGCTGGTCCAGGTGGCGATGCAGCTGCTGATCGGACAGGTCTCGACCGATGCCACCCGGCTGCGCAACTACACCTGGCATGCGCTCGGGCTGTCGGTGTCCGGCACGCTCGGGCCGGTGGCGATGGGCTACGTGATCGAGCATGCGGGCTTCCGCCCCGCCTTCGCCGTGCTGGTGGTGGTGGCATTGGCGGGTCAGGCCGGCCTGCAATGGGTGCGGCCGCGGCTGCCCGCGCGCGGCGGCAACGCCGGGCGCATCGCCATCGCGGACGGCACCCGCCATTCCACGCTGGACCTGCTGCAGCATCCCGAACTGCGCGCGGTCTTCGTCGCCAGCGCGGTGCTGTCGGCCGCGTGGGACCTGCACGCGTTCCTGATCCCGATCCAGGGCTCGCGCATCGGGCTGTCGCCGTCGTCGATCGGCTGGGTGCTGGGCGCTTTCGCCATCGCCACCTTTGCCATCCGGGTGGCGATGCCGGCGGTGTCGCGCCGGCTGTCGGAATGGAAGATCATCCGCGCCGCCCTGCTGGTGGGCGCGCTGGCCTACCTGGCCTACCCCTTCGTCGCGCACTTCTGGCTGATGTGCGCACTGGCCTTCGTGCTGGGCCTGGCGCTGGGCAGCGCGCAGCCCAATGTCATGAACATCCTGCACGCCGCGTCGCCGCACGGCCGCGCGGGCGAGGCGCTGGGCCTGCGCTCGGCGGTGCTGAACACCAGCCAGGTGGTCTGGCCGCTCACCTTCGGCGTGGTCGGCACGGCGCTGGGCATGCTGCCGATCTTCCTGTCGATGGCGGGGGCGATGGGCGCGGCCGGCTACTATTCGCGGCGCCAGGGACGCAAGGCGCTGGCGGCGCCGGCGCAGCCGACCGCCGGCGGGTGACGCGCCCGGGACCGCCGGTTGGGCTTGTCGCCACGCAAATGCGGCCCCCGATGCATTCGCTATACTCGAATCAGCCGGACCCGCGCTCCCGCCCCCCGGCGCACCGCGCTTCCGGACCGATTCCCTGATGATTGCGACATGACCCAACTTGCCGACCTGCGCCGCACCTATGTGCTGGGCGCGCTGTCCGAATCCGACGTGGCCCCCGACCCCATGAGCCAGTTCAGACGCTGGTTCGACGAAGCGGTCACGGCCAAGCTGCCCGAGCCCAATGCCATGACCCTGGCCACGGTCGACGCCGACGGCCAGCCCTCGGCGCGCATCGTGCTGCTCAAGGGCATCGACGACCGCGGCTTCACCTTCTTCACCAACTATGAAAGCCGCAAGGGCCTGGACCTGGCGGCAAACCCGCGCGCCGCGCTGCTGTTCCACTGGGTCCAGCTGGAACGCCAGGTGCGCGTCGAAGGCCGCGTCGAGAAGGTCTCCGACGACGAAAGCGACGCCTATTTCGCCACGCGTCCGCTGGGCTCGCGGGTGGGCGCCTGGGCTTCCGCGCAGAGCCGGGAGGTTCCCGGCCGCGATGTGCTGGAGCAGCGCGAGCAGGAATACCGCAGCAAGTTCGGCGAAAACCCGCCGCGCCCGCCCTACTGGGGCGGCTACCGCCTGGTGCCGACCGCACTGGAATTCTGGCAGGGGCGGCCGTCGCGTCTGCACGACCGCATCGCCTACCGGGTCCAGCCGGGCACGGGCTGGCAGATCGTGCGGCTGTCGCCCTGAGCCCGGCCGGCGGACGCCACGCGCGTCCACGCTGATGCGTCTACGCCTCTCCCGGGACGACGGCAGGGTCTTCCGGGGGTGCGCTGCACGGGCTGCGGAATTGGACTAAAGTGAGACAGGCGTCGCTTGGCTACTCTTTTCTTGCAGCGCTCGCGATGGATCGGGCAAGGTTTGCGCGGTGTTTCTCCTTGCCGGATGCGTCCGCCGAAGCGTGTGCCGCAACCATCGGGAGGTAAAGCGCATGTTTTTCAAGCAAACCCTGGAAAAGCAACTCGACAACTGGATCGCCGACCTGCGCGAGAACGCCAATCTCCCGGTCAGCCTGCGGCTGTGGAATGGCACCGAATACCCGTTGGGGCAATTCGACAAGCCGGTGGTGACGCTAACCGTGCGCGAAGCCGCGGCCCTGCCGCTGTTGCTGACCCCAAGCCTGGACAACCTGGGCGAGGCGTACGTCCAGGGCAAGATCGATTTCGACGGCCGGCTCGCGGACATCATCAAGGTGGGCTACGGCTTCTCGGCCGCCGCCACGCGCCGCGCCGGCGGTGCCCTGTACAAGGTGGCGCAGCACTTCTCGCATTCCAAGCAGGAAGACAGGGAATCGATCCAGTACCACTACGACGTCTCCAACGACTTCTACCAGCTCTGGCTCGACCCCAACATGGTCTATTCCTGCGCCTACTTCGAGCACGGCGACGAAGACCTGGCCACCGCGCAGGTCAAGAAGATCGACCACATCCTGACCAAGATCCGGCTGCAGCCGGGCCAGACCCTGCTCGACATCGGCTGCGGCTGGGGCGCGCTGGTGCTGCGCGCGGCGCAGAAGTTCGGCGCGCGCTGCGTGGGCATCACGCTGTCGCAGAACCAGTTCGACCTGGCCACCGAGCGCGTCAGGGCCGCGGGCCTGTCCGACCGCATCGAGATCCGGCTGCAGGACTACCGCGACACCACCGGCACCTTCGACCGCATCACCAGCGTCGGCATGTTCGAGCACGTGGGCAAGAACAACCTGGCCGGCTATTTCGGCCGCATCCGCGAACTGCTGGCCGACGACGGCTTTGCCATGAACCACGGCATCACCTCGCCCGACCCCGACAACGGGGCGACGCCGATGGACGGCGCCGAATTCATGGACCGCTACGTGTTCCCGCAGGGTGAGCTGCCGCATATCGGGCTGGTGCTGCGCACGCTGCAGCAGGGCGGCCTGGAGGCCTTCGATGTCGAGCTGCTGCGCCGGCACTACGCGCGCACGCTGCACCACTGGGCCGACAACTTCGAGGCGCGCGGCGACACCATCCGCAGCATGGTCGGCGAGAAGAAGTACCGCATCTGGCGCGTGTACCTGGCCGGCTGCGCCCACGCCTTCGAGACCGAGAAGATGTCGATCTACCAGGTGGTGTGCCACAAGTCCGGGCTGCAGGCCGACTCGCTGCCGTGGTCGCGCCGCTATATCTACGAGCAGCCCATCGGCCGCAACGACTGAAGGCAACCGAAACGATTGACTGAAGACCTCTTCGGCGGGCTGCCCCTGCCCGCCCCCGCAGCCCCTCCCGGGCAGCCCGCGACGCCAGCCGGCGCCGCCCGACCCGACTCCCCAGGCAGACCGGCGCGCGGCAAGAGCGTGCAGCCGTTTCCGGCCGCGCCAGCGCTGCAGGCGCTTGCTGCGCAACTGCCGCCCCACCTGCATTTCGGCACCTCGTCCTGGGCCTATCCCGGCTGGAACGGGCTGGTCTACGACGGCGAGTACAGCGACAGCCTGCTGTCGCGCAAGGGCCTGGCCGCCTATTCGCGCCACCCGCTGCTGCGCGCCGCCGGCATCGACCGCGGCTTCTACGGCCCGATCCCGCTGGCCGATTACCTGTCCTACGCGGCGCAGGTGCCGGAGGGCTTCCGCTTCCTGGTCAAGGCCCCGGCCAGCGTCTGCGACGCGTGGCTGCGCGGCCCCGACGGCGCCGGCCGGCTCGCCAACGCCGCCTTCCTGGATGCGGAGATCGCGGCGCGCGACTTCATCGTGCCGGCCACCAGCGGCCTGGGGCACAAGTGCGGGCCGTTGCTGTTTCAGCTGTCGCCGATGGGGCCGCTCGCCGACAGCGCGGTATTCCTGGAGCGGCTCGACGCCTTCCTCGGCGCACTGCCGGCGCTCGATCCGGCGCTGACGCCGCACGCAGCCTATGCCGTCGAGCTGCGCGACCCGGCCCTGCTGACGCCGCGCTATATCCGGCTGCTGCGCCACCATGGCGTGCGCTTCTGCCTGTCGGCGCGCGACCGGCTGCCGCCGGTGCCGCGCCAGGCGGCGGCGCAGGCGCTGATGGATGAAGCCGGGGCGGGCCCGCTGGTGCTGCGCTGGATGCTGCATGCGGGCCGGCCCTATGCCTACGCGGAAAAGCGCTATGCGCCGTTCGACCGCATCGTCGACGACGATCCCGACACCCGCGACGCGATTGCCGACGTGGTGGCGCGCACGCTGCGCGCCGGGCAGCCCGCCATCGTCATCGTCAGCAACAACGCCGAAGGCTGCGCGCCGCTGAGCTGCGCGCGGCTGGCGGAGGCCATCGTGGCGCGGCTGGAGCGCTGAGCCCGCCGCCGCGCCGGCGCACGACTTTACTTGCGCACGACTTACTTGCGCACCTTCGCGCCGAACTGCTTGCGGAATTTCGCCAGCTTGGGCGAGATCACGAACGCGCAGTAGCCTTGGCTGGGATGGTCCTGGTAGTAGTTCTGGTGGCCGGCCTCGGCGCGCCAGTACGGCTGCTCCGGCTCGACCTGGGTCACGATCGGCGCGTCGAACGCCTTGGCGGCGACCAGCTCGCGCATCACGTATTCGGCCGTCGCGCGCTGCGCCTCCGAGTGCGTGAAGATGGCCGAGCGGTACTGCGGCCCGACGTCGTTGCCCTGCCGGTCCGGCGTGGTCGGGTCGTGGATGGCGAAGAAGATCTCGAGGATCTCGCGGTAGCTGATCACCGACGGATCGAAGCTGACGCGCACCACTTCGACGTGGCCGGTATCGCCTGCGCAGACCTGCTGGTAGGTCGGGTGGTCGACATGCCCGCCGGTATAGCCGGACTCGACCGCGACCACGCCTTCGACCTGCTGGTAGACCGCCTCCAGGCACCAGAAGCATCCGCCGCCCAGCGTGGCGGTTTCCAATCCATGTTCCATTTGCGCCGCTCCCTTGCGTAATCGTCTGTCTTGCCAGGCCTCAAGCATAAGCGCAGATCGACGCGCTTGCAGCGGATTCAGCCGGGCTCGCGGCGCGCCTCCAGCAGCGCGCGCAATTGCGGCTTGAGCACCTTGCCCAGCGCGCTGCGCGGCAGGTCTTCCATCAGCACCACCTCGCGCGGCAGCTTGAAGCGGGCGATGCGCGCGGCCAGCAGCTCGCGCAGCGGCTCGGCCGCCAGCGCGCCGCGCGGCGCGCCCGGCGCCGGCACGATCACCGCCACCGGCACTTCGCCCCAGCGCGCATCGGCCACGCCGACCACCGCGCATTCCTGCACGCCGGGCAAGCCGGCCAGCACGTTCTCGATCTCGGCGGGATAGATGTTCTCGCCGCCCGAGATGATCATGTCCTTGCTGCGGCCCACCACCTCGATGCAGCCGTCGGCATCGCGGTGCCCAAGGTCGCCGGAATGAAACCAGCCGCCCGGCAACCCGTTGTCGGTCAGCCCACTCTCGGGCTGGTTCCAGTAGCCCGCCATGACGTTGGCGCCGCGCACCCACAGCTCGCCCACCGCGCCCTGCGCCACCTCGGCCCCGTCGGGGCCGGCCAGGCGCACTTCGGCCTCGGGCTGCGGCCAGCCGGCGTAGCCTGGACGCGCCATGGCCTGCTCCAGCTTCAGCACCACCGACACCGGCCCGGTCTCGGTGGCGCCATAGACCTGCCCGAGCGGCACGCCGCGGGCGTGGAAGGCGTCGATATACGAGCGCGGGATGGTCGACGATCCGGCCATCACCCCGCGCAGCGCCGTCAGGTCGGCATCGGCCCAGCCCGGGTGCTCCAGCACCGCGCGCAGCGTCGCCGGCACCATCAGCGACAGGCTCGGCCGCGCCCCGGCCACCGCGTCCAGCCAGGCCTGCGGCGCGAAGCGGTCATGCAGCGTGACGCGCGCGCCGGCCAGCAGCGCCGGCAGGGTCTGGATGCACAGCCCGCCGACATGGAACAGCGGCAGCACCGACAGCACGTGGTCGTCGGCGCTCATGCCGTGCGCCCACCAGCTGGCGCGCGCATTGGCCAGCAAGCCAGCCTGGGTATGCACCGCGCCCTTGGGCTTGCCGGTGGTGCCGGAGGTATAGGCCAGCAGCAGCGGCGCATGCTCCGGCACGGGGGCATGGACCACGCCGGACGGCGCCGGACAGTCGACCAGCCGGTCGAGGTCAGCCACGCGGGCATCGCCACAGGCCTCGCGCGCCAGCGCTTCATGGTCCGCATCGTGGAACAGCAAGGCCAGTTGCGCGTGATCGCAGATCGCCCGCAACTCGGCCGGCGCCAGCCGGTAGTTCAGCGGCGCAAAGATGGCGCCGACGCGGGCGCAGGCGAACAGCAGCACCAGTTGCAGCTCGTGGTTCAGGCACAGCGTGCCGACCCGGTCGCCGGGGCGGATGCCCCAGGTCGCGGCCAGGTGGGCGCTGGCGCGCTCCACGCGCCGCCACAGCTTGCCGTAGGTGAAGGTCCGGCCCCGGTAGTGCAACGCCGGCCGGCCCGGCGCCGCGTCG
Source organism: Cupriavidus sp. SS-3 (assembly GCF_035818815.1). Lineage (NCBI taxonomy): Bacteria > Pseudomonadati > Pseudomonadota > Betaproteobacteria > Burkholderiales > Burkholderiaceae > Cupriavidus > Cupriavidus sp. SS-3. The sequence goes on along the minus strand of NZ_JAYLVT010000002.1, from coordinate 318,988 downwards.
GCATGGCCATGCAGCATGGCCGGCAGCGCGCCCAGGCCAGCGGCACCGGCGCGGATGGCCCGGCGGGGGGCGCTCATTCGTCGCGCTCGCCGGATTCGTACAGGGTCTCGCGGCCCATGCGGTCGAGGATCAGCTCGGCGGTCCACGGCAGCATCAGCGCGCCGCAGCGCGAATCGCGATAGAGCCGCTCCAGCGGCAGGTCCTTGAGCATCGACTGGCCGCCGCAGGTGCGGATCGCCAGCCGGGCGATATCGTTGGCGCCTTCCATCACCGTGTAGTGCGCGGCGTACAGGCGCAGGCGCTCGTCCTTGGACGGATTGGGCTTCGCTTCGTGGATCGCGCGCCAGAAGATCGAGCGCATGGTCTCCAGCTGGATGCGCATCTGCGCCACCGCGATCTGCTTGGTTGGATACATGCGCCGCTTGACCGGCGGCTGTCCCGGCACCTCGCCGCGCAGGTACTGCACGGTGAAGTCGTACGCCGCCTGCGCCACCCCGAGGTAGGTCGGCGACAGCGTGAAGAACATTGCCGGCCAGGTCTGCGCGGCGCGGTAGTAGACCCCGCGCGGCATCAGCTGCTCGTGGTCGGGCACGAACACGTCCTTGAGCAGCAGCGTGCGCGACACCGTGCCGCGCATGCCCATCGGGTCCCAGTCGCCGGTCACGGTGAGCCCGTCCGCCTTTCCGGGCACGGCGATGTAGAGCGTGTCGCGCATGTCGGGATGCTGGTCGCCGCGGTCCTCGGTGCACAGGATGCCGTAGTAGTCGGCCGCGCCGGACAGCGAGGCGAAGATCTTGCGACCGTTCAGCACCCAGCCGCCGTCGACCTTGCGCGCCGTGGTGCCGAACGGCGCCTTGCCGGCGGCCGCCGCCGAGCCTTCGGAGAACGGCTGTGCGTAGACCGCGCCGTCGCGCACCACCCGCGCGAAATGCAGTTCGCGGCGGGCCTGGTGTTCGTCGCGCTGTGCCGGGGTCATGTCGATGCCATCGGACAGCACGCCGGTCCACATGGTCGAGCAGATATGCATGTTGTAGGTGAGCGCGGTGGCGCCGCAGAAGCGGCCGATCTCGGCGCCGACCATGCAGTAGGTGGCAAAGTCCGCGCCCGCGCCGCCAAACGCCCGCGGCACGCACAAGGCCAGCAGGCCGGCCTCGCGCAGGTCGTCATAGTTGGCGAACGGGAAGCTGGCCTCGCGGTCCCAGGTGGCGGCGCGCGGCGCGAAGCGCTCGCGGCCCAGGCGGTTGGCCAGCGTCAGCCATTGCGCCTGTTCCGGCGAGAAGTCGGCCGTACCGACGGCGGGAATGAAGTCGAGCTGGCCGGATGGCATGTCGCGTCTCCTTTTTGTCCTGCTCGCGCCGGATGGGGAACGGGGGCGGCGCGGCGGTTGTTGTGTTGGCGTGGCCGGAAAGCGGCGCGCTTCAGTGCACGGGAAAGTGCCGGCGCAGGAAATCCAGCACCGCGTCGTTGAACAGCTCGGGGCGCTCCATGCAGGCCAGGTGGCCCACGTCGGGCAGGCAGCGGTACTCGGCGCCGGCAATGCGTTGCGCCATGCGCTGCATCACCTCGGGCGCGGCGTTGGTGTCGTGCTGGCCGGCCAGCGCCAGCACCGGCACCGCGATGCGGGCCAGCGCGTCGCGCTGGTTGAAGCGCACCAGCGCACCCAGCGCGGCGCGGTAGGTCGGTGCCGGCACCGCCGCCATCACCGCGGTGGCGAAGGCCACGGCCTGCGCGTCGGCATCGGGCGCGACCATGGTGCGCACCAGCCCGGCCGCCATCTGCGCCATGGTCTTGCCGGCATCCAGCGGCGCGGTGCGCGCGGCGATGAACTCGCGCTGCCACGGGCCATCGCCCTTGCCGAAGGCGGGCGAGGTGCCGGACAGCACCATGCCGTCGACCAGCGCTGGCGTGGCCGCGCAAGCCTGCTGCGCCACCATGCCGCCCATGCTGTGGCCCAGCAGCACCACACGCCGGCCGGCGTCGCGTTCGAACAGCAGCACGGGCGTCAGCGCCTGCGCCAGTCCGTCGAAGTCATAGGGGTCGATCAGGGCACTGTCGCCATAGCCCGGCATGTCCCACGCCAAGGCGCGGTAGCCGGCCTGCGCCAGGGCCTCGCCCTGCGCGGGCCAGGCGGTCTTGCCGCCGCCGATGCCATGCAGCATCACCACTGCCACCGGCCCGTCGCCCCAGGCCAGCGTGGCGATGCCGTTGGCGTGGCGCTGCATTGTCGCGGCGGCGCTCATGCGGCCACCTCCACCAGCGTGCCGGCCTCGACCTCGTTGCGGCCGTCGAGCGAAACCGTGCAGTGTCGCAGCGGCAGGTCGAAATGGCCCAGCGTATGCCGCCCGGCGACCTCGTTGGCGCCGGTCGAGAACAGGAAGTTGCCGGCGAACGCGCGCAGCTCGGTGCCGTTGCAATCGCGCTTGTCGTAGAACGTCATCGCGTCCCAGCGCGCCATCCGGTTCAGGCCCCAGCCCACGTGCGAGACCGCATAGGCATCGCGCGTGCCTTCGCGGTCGGCCCAGGCCTGGTAATAGCCGCGCATCATGTCGGCGTCGACGCCCTGGCCCTCGACCGCGACGATGTAGTCGTCCTCGATATGGCATACCACGGTGTCGCGCAGGTAGGTCTTGAAGGTCAGGTTGACGTCGCCCGGCGCCAGCACCAGCGTGCCGTTGACCTGGCGCCCGGCCGGGAACGCCAGGCACAGCCCGCCAGGCCAGTGCGAGACCTGGCCGGGCTTGTTGCAGAAGCCCCAGACACCGCCCACGCGCGCCTCGGCCAGGCCGATGCGCAGCTCGGTGCCGGCGGCCGAATGCACGCGCATCTCGCGCGCGCCGCGCAGGCGCTTCATCGCCGCGCGCACGGTGGTCTCCAGCGACGGATCGGGTTGGCAGCGCTCCAGGATCTCCGGGTGCTCGTTGCTGACCATCAGCATGCGCGGGACCACGCCGTCGGCGCCGCGCAGGATCTGCGGCAACTCAGGCGCATGCAGCAGGCCTTCGACGGTGCAGTCGAGCACCAGCTGGCAGCGCGACAACGCCGCCAGCACCGGGGCCAGATTCTGCAAGGCATCGCTGGCACCGGTCGAGCGTACCGGCGCTGGCGCCGCAAGCGCCGGGCTCGGCACCTGGATCCGAACCGGCGTGGCGCCAAGGCCCTGCACGGCCAATTCGGCCAAGGCCACGTTGACAGGGCGGGATTGGGACTCCGTTACAATTCCCACGACATCCCCGTGCCGCAGGGCACAGAGTTCCAGCGTGCGGCGGAACGCCGCCAGCCAGCGGTGTTCGATCTGCTCGATGAGCATGCGCTTGTCTCCTGCTGCTTGTTGCTTGTTATCGGCTTCTTGTTCTATGGGGCCCGGGCCGCCCACGCATTGTGTAGCGGCCAGCGCCGGCGGCGCCGGACTTGAACTCGCCGCCCCTGGCGCGAATAATATATATGAAATTTCATGAACTCCAGTGGAGCCCCCATGGGCATGCCTGAGGCCCAGCCACGGATCGCCAGCGTAGCCGCCGCCCCGGACTTCGATGCGATGCACTTCCGCCGCACCCTGTCGCAGTTCGCGACCGGGGTCACGGTGATCACCACGCGCGCCAGCAACGAGTCGGTTGCGGCCGGCGCGCCGCCCTTTATCGGCATTACCGCCAGCTCGTTCAACTCGGTATCGCTGGAGCCGCCGCTGGTGCTGTGGAGCATGGCTACGCGCGCCAACAGCCTGCCGATGTTCCGCGACGGCACCCACTACATCATCAATGTGCTGTCGGCCTCGCAGCTGGACCTGTGCCAGCGCTTCGCCACGCTCAAGGGCGACCGTTTCGCCGGTGTCGACTACCGGCTCTCGGCCACCGGCCTGCCGATCCTGTCGAATGCGCTGGCCTGGTTCGAATGCCACAACCGCAGCCGCTACGACGAGGGCGACCACGTCATCTTTGTCGGCGAGGTGGAGCGCTGCGGCGTGCTCGATGGCAAGGACGGCCCGCTGATATTCCAGGGCGGCCAGTTCACCACCACCACCCCGCTCGATCTCTGAACACCCACTGAGCCATCATGGCGGACCTGCCGGCAGTGCCCTCGCCCCAAACCTTCGTCGACGGCTACCTGGCCTACCTGCTGGCCCGCGCCAGCCATCTGATCTCGGGCGAATTCCATCGCGAGGTCGAGGCCAGCGGCCTGTCGGTGCAGGAATGGCGCGTGCTGGCGACGCTGGCCGACCGTCCCGACTGCACCGTCGGCGCGCTGGCGGAAATCACGCTGACCAAGCAGCCCACGCTGACCAAGCTGGTCGACCGCATGGCGCACGACGGCCTGGTCCGGCGCCGCGCCGGCAAGACCGACCGCCGCCAGGCGCTGGTGTCGATCACGCCGCGCGGCCTGGCGCTGGTGCAGCCGCTGCTCGAGCGCGCCGCGCAGCACGAGCGCGCGGTGCTGGACGACTTTGGCGCCCGCCAGGGCGCGCAGCTGAAGGAAACCCTGCGCCAGCTGATCGCGCTGCACACGCAGCGCTAGGCTTGTTCAGCGACCTTCAGGATTGCCAGCGGCGAACTGTCCACCTTGATCCGCTGCAGCACGATATTCGAGCGGATATCCATCACGCCCGGGGTGCGGTACAGGCGGTTCACGATGAAGTCCGAGTAGTGCTTCAGGTTGCGCGCCTGCACGCGCAGGATGTAGTTGCTGTCGCCGGTGATGATGTACGCCGACAGCACTTCCGGCCACGACTGCACCGCAGCAATGAAGGTGTCGTGCCAGCCCTCGACGTCATGGCGCATCGACACCTGCACGATCGCCTCCAGCTCCAGCCCCAGTTGCTCGGCATCGAACCAGGCGCGATAGCCGCCAATCACCCCTGACTCTTCCAGCAGCCGGACCCGGCGCAGGCACGCCGACGGCGACAGCGCCACGCGGTCGGCCAGGTCCTGGTTGCTGATGCGGCCGTTCTCTTGCAGGCAGGTCAGGATGCGCAGATCGGTGGGATCGAGGTTCATTCGAATTTCCTTCGATTATTTGTCATTTTTTCGCATTCTATGCGAAAGAGAGACCGGATGACGGGCCATTTAGCAAGCCTCTTGCCGTCGATTTTGACTATGATTCCCGACATCGAGGCACACAGAAACGGCGCCCGCAGACGGCGCCGCGCAACCCATGACCGCCCCCAATCCCGACCCGCGCCGACTGTGGGACATCAGCCCGCCGCTGTCGCCCGCCACGCCGGTGTGGCCCGGCGACACGCCGTTCCAGCAGCAGCCGGCCTGGCAGATCGACGCACATTGCCCGGTCAATGTCGGCCGCATCACGCTATCGCCGCACACCGGCGCGCATGCGGACGCACCGCTGCATTACACCGCCGACGGCGCCCCGATCGGCGCCGTGCCGCTGGCGCCCTACCTGGGCCGCTGCCGCGTGATCCACTGCATCGGCGCAACGCCGCTGGTGCAGCCCGATCATGTCGCGCACGCGCTCGAGGCGCTGCCGCCGCGGGTGCTGCTGCGCACCTACCGGCAGGCGCCGCAGGCGCAGTGGGACCCCGGCTTTTGCGCGGTGTCGCCGGACACCATCGCGCTGCTGGCCGCGCACGGCGTGCAGCTGGTCGGCATCGACACGCCCTCGCTCGATCCGCAGGACTCCAAGACCATGGACGCGCACAACGCGGTGCGCCGCCATGGCCTGGCAATCCTGGAAGGCATCGTGCTGGACCAGGTCGATGCCGGCGACTATGAACTGATCGCGCTGCCGCTGCGCTTCGCCGCGCTGGATGCCAGCCCGGTGCGCGCGGTGCTGCGCAGCCTCGACTGAACCTTTTCCCGAAACCCGCCTGGCCTTTCTGCACGACATGACGACCATTGACCGCGAGCACTGTATCCGGCTCGACCAGCAAGACCCGCTGCGCCCGCTGCGCGACCAGTTCGCGCTGCCCCAGGGCGTGATCTACCTCGACGGCAACTCGCTCGGCGCCCGCCCGCGCGCCGCCGCCGCGCGCGCCGCGCAGGTGGTGGCCGAGGAATGGGGCGACGGCCTGATCCGCAGCTGGAACACCGCCGGCTGGTTCGACCTGCCGCAGCGCCTTGGCAACAAGCTGGCACCGCTGGTCGGCGCGGGCCACGATGAAGTGGTGGTCACCGACACCACCTCGATCAACCTGTTCAAGGTGCTGGCCGCGGCGCTGCGCGTGCAGCAGACGCGCGACCCGGCGCGCAAGGTGATCGTCTCCGAGGCCAGCAACTTCCCCACGGACCTGTATATCGCCCAGGGCCTCGCCGACCTGCTGCAGCAAGGCTATTCGCTGCGGCTGGTGGACTCGCCGGCCGAGATCGACGCGGCCGTTGGCGCCGACACCGCGGTGCTGATGCTGACCCACGTCAACTACAAGACCGGCGAGATGCTCGACATGGCCGGGCTGACCGAGCTGGCCCACGCGCGCGGCGCGCTGACGGTGTGGGACCTGTGCCATTCGGCCGGCGCCGTGCCGGTCGACCTGAAGGCGGCCGGGGCCGACTACGCCATCGGCTGCACCTACAAGTACCTGAACGGCGGCCCGGGCTCGCCCGCCTTCGTCTGGGTCGCGCCCGCGCTGCGCGATGCCTTCTGGCAGCCGCTGTCGGGCTGGTGGGGCCACGCCGCGCCGTTCGCGATGGACCCGCAGTACCGGCCGGTCGAGGGCGTGCGCCGCTTCCTGTGCGGCACGCAGCCGGTCACGTCGCTGTCAATGGTCGAGTGCGGGCTGGACATCTTCGCGCAGACCAGCATGCAGGTGCTGCGCGCCAAGTCATTGCTGCTGACCGACCTGTTCATCGAACTGGTCGAAGCCCGCTGCGGCCACCACCCGCTGACGCTGGTGACTCCGCGCGAGCATGCGCGCCGCGGCAGCCAGGTGAGCCTGGAGCATCCGGACGGTTATGCCGTGGTGCAGGCCCTGATCGAGCGCGGCGTGATCGGCGATTACCGCGAGCCGCGCATCGCCCGCTTCGGCTTCACGCCGCTCTACACCAGCTTCGCCGAGGTGTGGGATGCTGTGGAAATCCTGCGCGACGTGCTGGACAGCGGCGCCTATCGCGACGCGCGCTTCCAGACGCGCGGCCAGGTGACCTGACCGGGAGCGCATCATGAGCGATTTCAAGGGATGCCCCTTCTCCGGCGCGGCGCCGGCAGCCACGCCGGCAACCACCCCGCAAGGCGACGGCTGGCACGGCGCGCAGATGGATTTCGCCCGGGACATGAGCTATGGCGACTACCTCGGCCTGGACCAGATCCTGAGCGCGCAGCATCCGCTGTCGCCGGACCACAACGAGATGCTGTTTATCGTGCAGCACCAGACCACCGAGCTGTGGATGAAGCTGATGCTGCACGAGCTGCGCGCGGCGCGCGAGTCGGTCAAGGCCGACAGCCTGCCGCCCGCGTTCAAGATGCTGACCCGCGTGTCGCGCATCATGGACCAGCTGGTGCAGGCGTGGAACGTGCTGGCCACCATGACGCCGCCTGAGTATTCGGCGATGCGGCCCTACCTGGGCATGTCGTCGGGCTTCCAGTCCTACCAGTACCGCGAGATCGAGTTCATCCTGGGCAACAAGAACGCGGCCATGCTCAAGCCGCATGCGCACCGGGCCGAGCATCTGGCGCTGGTGGAAACCGCGCTGAAGACGCCGTCGCTGTACGACGAGGCGATCCGGCTGATGGCGCGGCGCGGCTTTGCCATCGACGCGGATTGCGTCGAGCGCGACTGGACCCAGCCGACCGCGTACAACGCCTCGGTCGAGGCGGCGTGGCTCGAGGTCTATCGCAATCCCGGCGCGCACTGGGAACTCTATGAACTGGGCGAGAAGTTCGTCGACCTGGAAGACGCATTCCGGCAATGGCGCTTCCGCCATGTGACCACGGTCGAGCGGGTCATCGGCTTCAAGCGCGGCACCGGTGGCACCGAGGGTGTCAGCTACCTGCGCAAGATGCTGGACGTGGTGCTGTTTCCGGAATTGTGGAAGTTGCGGACCGATCTTTGATCCACGCGGTCCCTGTGCGCAGGGACGGTGCTACGACCGGCGGGCTGCCTCAGCCCGCCGGTTCGGACAACCTTGCCGCCAGCGTCTGCAGCGCCGGCGCCAGCGTCTGGTGGAACACCGCCTCGTCCACCGCCCCGTAGGAAGCGCTGCAGCTCAGCATGTGCAGCTCCTTCTCCCCCACCGGCCGGAACGCCACTGCACAGGCATGGATGGCCGGATGCCAGTCGCGAAACGATGCGGCATAGCCGCGCTGCTGCGCCTCCGCCAGCGCGGCGCGGGTGGCGGCCTCCTGCTGTTTCCATTGCTCCGGGAAGGCCTGGCTGAACTCGGCCATCACGCGCTCGCGGCGCGGCGCCGGCAAGGCGGCCAGGTAAGCCCGCCCCATCGAACTCGACACCAGCGACAGTCGCGAGCCGACGCCCAGCCCGAGCATCACGCCGGCGTCGTTGCGGATCGACTCCAGGTAGATCACCTCCATGCGCTCGCGCTTGCCGAGCGACACCGAGACCCCGTACGACTGCGCGAACGCCAGCATGTGCGGGCGCGCCAGCGACACCACGTCCGACGCCGACAGGTAGGCATAGCCCAGCGCCAGCACCCCGGCATCGAGCGCGTACTTGCCCAGGCTCTCGTCATAGCGCAGGTAGCCCAGCTGCACCAGCGTACCCGCGAGCCGGCTCACGGTGGCCTTGGGAAAGCCGGTGCGCCGCACGAATTCCTGGTTGCCCAGCATCGCCTCGCCGGTGCGGAAGCAGCGCAGCAGTTCCAGGCCGCGTGCCAGCGCGGTGACGAAGTTCGGGTCGCTGTCGCGCACGGGTGCCGCGGCAGGCTCCTGGGAAAGCGACGGATCGGGCTGGGGGTTGGGATTGAGGTTGGCCAAGGTTCGCGGCTCCAGTCGGCGCTTGTTCGTTCATCGCACAAAGGCGCGGAGGTTCAGGGTTTTGCCTGTTGCGTGGCAAGACCATTGCGATATACTAATTCAACGGAACACAGTTCCGCAATGCGGAACATCAAGGATCCCGAAAAAATCCTCCGCACGGATCACCCGACCGATCACCAAACCCGTTACGAATGACGGAATCCGCCGGCGCGGACCGTGGCACACCAGCCGCCCGCCCGGCGCTTCCCCTGCGCTACCGAAGGAGACCTGCATGGCTGCCAACGCCGAATTCCACTGGGCCGACCCCCTGCTGCTGGACCAGCAACTGAGCGCCGACGAGCGCATGGTGCGCGACGCCGCCGCGGCGTACTGCCAGGACAAGCTGATGCCGCGCGTGCTGCAGTCGTTCCGCAACGAGAAGACCGACGTCGAGATCTTCCGCGAGATGGGCGAACTCGGCCTGCTCGGCCCGACCATCCCCGAGCAATACGGCGGCCCGGGCCTGAACTATGTCAGCTACGGGCTGATCGCGCGTGAAGTCGAGCGCGTCGATTCGGGTTACCGCTCGATGATGAGCGTGCAGTCGTCGCTGGTGATGGTTCCCATCTACGAATTCGGCACCGAGGCGCAGAAGCAGAAGTACCTGCCCAAGCTGGCCACTGGCGAGTGGATCGGCTGCTTCGGCCTGACCGAGCCGAACCACGGCTCCGACCCCGGCTCGATGGTCACCCGCGCCAAGAAAGTCGACGGCGGCTACGAGCTGACCGGCGCCAAGATGTGGATCACCAACTCGCCGATCGCCGACGTGTTCGTGGTCTGGGCCAAGCTGCAGGGCGAAGACGGCAAGGAAGACATCCGCGGCTTCATCCTGGAAAAGGGCTGGAAGGGTCTGAGCGCCCCGGCCATCCATGGCAAGGTCGGCCTGCGCACCTCGATTACCGGCGAGATCGTGCTCGACCAGGTGTTCGTGCCGGAAGAGAACATCATGCCGGGCGTGAAGGGCCTGAAGGGTCCGTTCACCTGCCTGAACTCGGCCCGCTACGGCATCGCCTGGGGCGCGCTGGGCGCCGCCGAATTCTGCTGGCACACCGCGCGCCAGTACACCCTGGACCGCAAGCAGTTCGGCCGCCCGCTGGCCCAGACGCAGCTGGTGCAGAAGAAGCTGGCCGACATGCAGACCGAGATCACGCTGGGCCTGCAGGGCTGCCTGCGCCTGGGCCGCATGAAGGACGAAGGCACCGCGGCGGTGGAAATCACCTCGATCATGAAGCGCAATTCGTGCGGCAAGTCGCTCGACATCGCCCGCGTGGCGCGCGACATGCTGGGCGGCAACGGCATCTCGGACGAGTTCGGCGTGATCCGCCATGTGGTCAACCTGGAGGTGGTCAACACCTACGAAGGCACCCATGACATCCACGCGCTGATCCTGGGCCGCGCCCAGACCGGCCTGCAGGCCTTCTTCTGAGCCCCGTCCCGATCTTCCGGACAGGCGCTCCGCAATAAAAAGGCCCGGCGATGAAGCCGGGCCAAGCACACTACCAAGGAGACGACGAGGCTGCCCCCGTCGATACAACAGCTGCCTTGCACACGGCCCCGCCCTGGCGGGGCCGTGTTCATTTGTTGGGCTGGGGCGTCAGGCGCAGGTACGGACGCACCGCCTGGTAGCCCTTGGGGAATTTCTCGCGCAGCACGGCTTCATCCTTCAGCGACGGCACGATGACGACGTCGTCGCCGTCCTGCCAGTTGCCCGGCGTCGCCACGCTGTGGCTGTCGGTCAGCTGCAGCGAGTCGATCACGCGCAGCACCTCGTTGAAGTTGCGTCCGGTGCTGGCCGGATAGGTGATGATCAGGCGCACCTTCTTGTTCGGGTCGATGATGAACAGCGAGCGCACCGTCAGGGTTTCGTTCGCGTTCGGGTGGATCATGTCGTAGAGCTGCGACACCTTGCGGTCGGCGTCGGCCAGGATCGGGAAGTTGACCTCGGTCGACTGGGTCTCGTTGATGTCCGCGATCCAGCCGCGGTGCGAGTCGACGGTATCCACCGACAGCGCGATCGCCTTGACGCCGCGGCGCGCGAATTCGTCCTTCAGCCGTGCGGTGAGGCCCAGTTCGGTGGTGCACACCGGGGTATAGTCGGCCGGGTGCGAGAACAGCACGCCCCAGCTGTCGCCAAGCCACGCATGAAAGCGGATGCGGCCTTCGCTGGAATCCTGCTCGAAGTCCGGCGCGATATCGCCAAGTCGCAGTGCCATGTCCTGTTCTCCTGATTTCACGGTGGAACCAGAGTAACTGGATTGATATCCAACCCAAACGAATATAAAGTCACTACAAAATCACTCGTAGTCATATAGACATTCTCTGACAGTCATCACGCGCGCTTTCGTGCATGCTGGCAATACTTGGACGTCCGACCCCGCAGCAACCCTGCAGCGAACCTCGTTCCGGGTGCGTTGCCTTGAAAGGGCGACGTGTCGCCACATATGCTAAGTATCAGACCGACAAATGCCGTTAGCCTCGGAGCGTAGAAAATGTCAGAATCCGCACAAACCGAACCAACCGCCCGCAAACAGGAGAAACTGATGAGCGATGTCAAGACCGTGCTGTCCGACGCCGAGGAACTGCTGAAGCAAGCCGCCTCGACCACCGGGGAAAAGGCCGCCGAACTGCGCGAGCGTGGCATGGGCCTGCTCAAGCAAGCCAAGGAAAAGGCCCAGGACCTGCAAGACGCCGTCGTAACCAAGAGCAAGGCCGCCGCGCGCGCCACCGACGACTACGTGCACGACCACCCGTGGCGCGCCGTGGGCGTGGCGGCCGGCGTGGGCCTGCTGATCGGTCTGCTGCTCAACCGCAAGTAAGCGCTGCAAATCCGGCGCGGCACGCCAAGGCCGCGCCATCGCGGCACCCCGCCCGGCGGGTTGCCAATGGCCGGGGCGCCCGGTGTGCCGGTAACGCTGTCGCGGTTGGCCCGTCAGGGCCAACCGCTCGTTGCCGACACAACCTGGCGCCGTCATCCGGCCCCGCCAGCTGGATAGGTGCGTACGGCCATGCCGGCGCACCGCTCTTTCACGCCGGAGCCGCATGAGCGAAGCCACCCCTTCCCCCAAGTTCCTCGACGCCGTGCGCAACCTCGCCGGCTCGCTCGTGGCGATGGTGCAGACGCGCCTGGAGCTCGCCAGCGTGGAGCTGGCCGAGGAGCGCACGCGCTTGCTGAAGGTAGCCCTGCTGGCCTTGTTCGGGCTGGCGTTCTTCGGGCTGGGCCTGGTCACGCTGACCGCCCTCATCGCGATCCTGTTCTGGGACACCTACCGCTGGCAGGCCCTGGGCGCGCTGACGGTGCTCTACCTGGTGCTGTGCGCCGTCTGCCTGGCGTACGCCCGCAACGTGCTGCGCAACGCGCCGCCGATGCTGGAAGCCACCCTCGCCGAAATCGACAAAGACCGGGAGATCCTGCGCCGATGAGCACACTCGACCCTGACGACGCCACGCCCGCACGCGAAGGCGGCGAATACCCGCGCGCGCCCCGGTTCACGCAGGAGGTGCGCCTGCCGCTCGCGGTGCGCAAGGAACTGCTGCTGACCCGCGCCGCCCTTGAACGCCACGATTGCCGGCAGGCGCTGCACGCGGTACGCGGCGGCGTGCACCGCCTCGGCACCGTCAGTGCCTGGCTGCCGCGGATCGCGCGACCGGGCTCGTGGATGAAGGTGGTCGGGTTGACCAAGGACTACCCGATGCTCAGCACCGCGGTGACACTGGCGTTGCCGCTGGTCAAGCGCGTGCCGGTGCTGCGCCTGACCTGGAAGCTGTCCAAGCTGGGCCTGGTCGCGGGCGCGGCCTACTGGGCCTACAACACCTGGCGCGAAGCCAAGGGCCAGGCGGTGCCGCCGGCCAACGTGCCGACCCCGGCCCCGGCCGGCACCCCGCCCGACGCCGACACCGGCTTCCGCGATCCACTGATCCCCTGACCCTCCTGCCGACTCACCCGGCCAGCGCCAGCGCCGGCCGCGCGCCGGCTTCGGGGCCGGCCGGCGCGAACGGCACCGGCGGCGCAATGTGATAGCCCTGCGCCAGGTCCACGCCCAGCTCGCGCAAGCGCGCGAGCATCGCCTCGTTCTCGACGAATTCCGCAATGGTCTGCTTGCCCATGGCGTGGCCGATGCGCTGGATCACCTCGACCATCACCAGGTTGACCGGATCGGCCAGCATGTCGCGCACGAAGCTGCCATCGATCTTCAGGTAAGCGGCGGGCAAGTGCTTGAGGTAGGTGAACGACGACATGCCGGCGCCAAAGTCATCCAGCGCGAAGCGGCAGCCAAGCTGCTGCAACTGCATGATGAACGCCCCGGCCTGCGCCAGGTTGGCAATGGCCGCGGTCTCGGTGATCTCGAAGCAGACGCCGTCCAGCGCGATGCCGAAGCGCAGCGCCTGCTCGCGCACGAAATCCGGGAACTGGATGTCCGCCAGCGACGCGCCTGACAGGTTGATCGCGCAGGTCGCGATCTCGGCCTGGCGCCCCGCCAGCGTGGCAAACGCGGTCTCTACCACCCAGCGGTCGATCATCGGCATCAGGTTGTAGCGCTCGCAGGCCGGCACAAACGCCATCGGCGGCACCAGCCGGCCGCGCTCGTCGACCATGCGCAGCAACAGCTCCACATGGCGCCCCGCCGCCGGCACCGTGCCCTGCTGCACCGGCACGATCTCCTGCGAGAACAGGCAGAAGCGTCCGGCGGCCAGCGCCGCGTGCACGCGGCTGACCCACTCCATCTCGCCTTGGCGCGCCTGCACCGCGCTGTCCAGCGGATGGTAGACCTGGACGCGGTTGCGCCCGCCCTCCTTGGCCACGTAGCAGGCCGCGTCGGCCGCGCTGAGCGCCTCGGCCACGCTGCCGGTGTGCCGGTCCAGCGTGACCAGGCCGATGCTGACCCCCACCGCGAAGGTGCGCTGCCGGTGCGCAAAGCGGAAGCTGGCAATGGCGTGGCGCAAGCCCTCGGCCACGCGCTCGCCGTCGGCGCTGCCGCAATGCTCGAGCAGCACGCCGAACTCGTCGCCGCCCAGTCGCGCCAGCATGTCGCTGCGGCGCAGCTGGCCGCGCATGATCTCGGCCATCTGCCGGATCAGCTCGTCGCCGGCGGCGTGGCCGCAGGTATCGTTGACCACCTTGAACTGGTCCAGGTCCAGGTACATCAAGGTGTGGGGGGTGCCTTGCGCGCGCGCACGCTCGATCGCCGCGGCCAGCCGGCGCTCGAACTCGGCGCGGTTGACCAGGCCGGTCAGCGCGTCATGGCTGGCCTCGTAGGCCAGGCGCGCGGCATGCGCGCGTTCCTGGCTGATGTCGTGCAGCACCACCACCACGCCGATGGCCTGCGCGGCGCGGTCGCGGATCAGGGCCACCGACGGCTTGACCGCCAGCGCCTGCCCTGGCTGCCCGGCACCATCGCGCTGCACCAGCTGGGCAGAGCGGCTGTGCCAGCGCTGGCGCAGCGCCAGCGTCACGATATCGGGCAGCGGCGCCAGGCTGTCCTCGTCGCGCAGCACGCACACCTCGCTCAGGGGCACGCCGCGGGCATCGGCCTCGCACCAGCCGGTCAGCGCTTCGGCGGCCGGATTCAGCGACTGCACGCGGCCCCATACGTCGGCGGTCACCACCGCGTCGCCGATCGCCTGCAGCGTGACCTGGGCGCGCTCCTTTTCGGCAAACAGCTGGGTCTTGTAGCGCTTGTGCTCGGAAATGTCGGTCAGCGAGCCCGCCATGCGCGCGCGCCGGCGCCCGGCACCGCGTACCAGCCGGCCGCGCGCGCGCACCCAGAGGTAGTCGCCGGCGCGGTTGCGCAGGCGGAATTCGGCGTCGTAGGGCTCGCCGCTGCGCAGGTGGTGCGCCAGCTTGGCCTCGAACGCCGCCAGCTCGGACGGATGCAGCAGGCCCAGCACGGTTTCGCGCGCATGCGGCAGCTCGTCGGCGCGGTAGCCCAGCATCTGCGCGCAGCGCGGCGAGAAATACAGCTCGCCGCGGCCAAGATGCCAGTCCCACAGGCCGTCGTTGCTGCCTTCGACCGCGAGCTGCAGCTGCTCTTCACTTTGCGCCAGGGCCTCGCGCAACCGGCGCTCGCGCCGCAGCGGCCCGACCGACAGCAAGATCGCCGACATCAGCAGCGCCGCCGCCATCACCGCGCTGCCGGTGGTGAGCAGCCGCGTGACCCGGCGCGACGCCTGCCCCAGGTGGCCCGAAAAGGCGCGCTCCAGCGGCGTCAGCCGGGCGTCGATCTGCGCGATGTTGCGCAGCACCGGCGCAACACAGGCGTCATCGCAGTCGGGCTGGGCGGCCAGGCGCCGCAGCGCCAGCGCCTGCTCATGCAAGGCAAAGATCTCGAGATCGCCCTGCGCCCACACGCGGATGGCGGCATCGACTTCATGGATCTGGCGGAAATTCCGGTACAGGCGCACCATCCGCGGGATGTCTTCGGGGTCATTGCCGCCGGCGAGCAGGCCCTCGTGCACGCGTTCCAGGTCAGGCTCGGCACGGTCCAGCTCCAGGCGCGCGCGATGGTCGCCGAACGGGATCGCGATGGACGCAAGGTAGGCGTCGAAATCCGCCGGATCGCGGTCCTCGCCGTAGCGCAGCAGGTGCAGCACGGCGTTCTTCTGGCCCTTGGACCACTGGCTCTCGCCCGCCACGAAGGCGCGCGCGGCCGACAGCAGGTCCAGGCTGGCGATGCTGAACAACGCCAGCGCGACCACCACCGGTACGAACGGCCAGATGATGCGCAGCACATGCCCGCTGGCCGGCAAGGAAACGCCTGCTCGCCGCATAGGTCTTGTTCGAGGGGCCGTGTCTCGCGGCCGTTCCGAGGGCCCGCGGTCCACACGCCGCGGTTAGACCCATTGTGCTGCGCTGGCCGGGCGTGCGTCTCTACCTCGAACTAGTTAAAGCACCCCCCACCCTCGGGGCATGCCGGACGGAAAAAATGCAAAAAGGGCCTGTGGCGTGCGCCACAGGCCCTTCGTAATGCTGGTGGGTCGTGCGTGACTCGAACACGCGACCAACGGATTAAAAGTCCGCTGCTCTACCGACTGAGCTAACGACCCGAAAAAACAGAACCGCGATTATAGTGATGCGATTCTCGATGTGTCAAGGGAAAGGCGCGCCAGCGGCTCACACCATGCGTTCCAGGCGCCACATCTGGTAGCGGAACGCCAGCACCGCGCCGGCCAGGATGCCGGCCAGCGCAATGAACGAGCCCAGCGCCAGCGTCGACACGCCCGACAGCCCCTGCCCCACCGTGCAGCCCAGCGCCGTGACCCCGCCCGCGCCCATCAGGATGCCGCCGACCATGTGGTTGGCGACGTCCTCGGCATTGCCGAAGCCTTCCCAGCGGAAGGTGCGCGTGGCCAGCGCATACGCTGCCGCGCCGGCGATCACGCCGAACACGCTGACGATGCCGATGGTCAGCACCTTGCTCTTGTCGCTGAACATCATCAGCCAGTCGAGCGTGTAGGCATACGGCGCGACGAAGCTCAGGCTTTCCATGCGGCCGCTGTTGGTCGAGACAAACAGTTCTTCCAGCGTATTGGGGTCTTCGGCGACGTAGCCGAGGTGGCCGGACACGTACCACATCGCCACGATGATCAGGCCCACGCCGATGCCGCCCAGCAGGTTGTCGAAGGTGCGGAAACCGCGCCCGGCCAGCGCCCACGCCGCCAGCACGCCGCCCAGCGCCAGGCCCAGGCCGAGTTGCAGCACGGAACGCGCCGCGCCGGTGCCCTGCGCCAGCACCGACGGCAGGTCCTGCGTGGTCGGCAGCGCCAGCGCCACCGCGTCGACGGTATTGACGCGCACCACGCCGAACAGGCCGCGCAGCGTCATGTAGGCCGACAGCCCCAGGAACACGAACACCACCAGCGACTTCAGGTTGCCCGCGCCGATGCGCACCAGCGTCTTGCTGCCGCAGCCCGACGCCAACACCATGCCGAAGCCGAACATCAGCCCGCCGGCCAGCGCCGACAGCCACGCCAGCTTGCTCGCGGCATAGATGGTCTTGGTCGGGTCGATGGCGCCGTTCCAGGCCAGCACGCCGGTGCCGATCATGGCCACGCCGATCGCCAGCACCCACATGCGCATGCGGCTCCAGTCGCCCATGTTGACGATGTCCGAGACCGCCCCCATGGTGCAGAAGTGGGTGCGCTGCAGCACCGCGCCGAACAGGAAGGCCAGGACAAAGGTGCTCAGCAGCACCGAGCGCGACAGCGCGGCAAGATCGATTTCAGGCATGGGGCGGGAACGGCGGGCTCAGGCTCGGGATCAGTCAGGCGGCGGCCTGGTAGCGGGTCGGGTCGGGCACGCCGGCGGCCTCGAAGCCGGCGCGGCGGATGCGGCAGGAATCGCACACGCCGCAGGCGCGGCCGTCGTCGTCGGCCTGGTAGCACGACACCGTCAGGCTGTAGTCGACGCCCAGCGCGATGCCGGCGCGGATGATCTCGCCCTTGGTCATGTCGATGATGGGCGCATGCACGCGGAAGCGGTCGCCCTCGACACCGGCCTTGGTGGCCAGGTTGGCCAGGGTCTCGTAGGCCGCGACGTATTCCGGGCGGCAGTCCGGGTAGCCCGAATAGTCGACCGCGTTGGCGCCGAAGAACAGGTCGCGCCCGCCCACCGCCTCGGCCCAGCCGAGCGCCAGCGACAGCATGATGGTGTTGCGCGCCGGCACATAGGTGACCGGGATGCCGCCGCTGGCGCCGTCGGTGGGGACCTCGAGCGCGTCGTCGGTCAGCGCCGAGCCGCCGAAGCGGCGCAGGTCGAGGTCGACGATCTCGTGGCGCACGGCGCCCAGCGCCGCGGCCACGCGCTTGGCGGCCTCCAGTTCCGAGGAATGGCGCTGGCCATAGCGCATCGACAGCGCATAGGTCTCGAAGCCCTGGGCGCGGGCCATGGCAAGTACGGTGGCGGAGTCGAGTCCGCCGGACAGCAGGACGATGGCGCGTTGGGTCATGGTGCGGTTCGCGCCGGGGGCGGCGCGCAAGAACATTCAGGCGAATCGCATATTCTAGCGCGACAAACGAAAGAGGCCCGCCGAAGCGGGCCTTGCGATGGCGGGCGGCGGCGCCGGCGGCGCTTACTTCAGCGTCTTGAGCCGGTTGCTCGCCGCCTGCGCCCCCTCGGTGCCGGGATACTTCGCCACCACCTGCTCCAGCGTCTTGCGCGCGGCCGCCTTCTGGCCGGACTCGAGCTGGTTGTTGGCGATGGCGATCATCGCGTCCGGCACCTTGGGGTGGGTCGGGTTGGCGTTGACCATGTTCTGCAGCACGAAGGTGGAACCCTTGTAGTCGCGCTGCGCGTACAGCGAGTTGCCGAGCCAGTACTGTGCCAGCGGCAGGTACGGGCTCTGCGGGTACTTCTTCGCGAACGCCGAGAACGAATTCCCCGCGCTCTTGAAGTCGCCCGCCTGGAACTGCTTGAGCGCGGCATCGTATTCGGGCTTTTCGCCCGGCTGCGCGACCCCTTCGCGGCCTTCGACCGTGACCTGCTGCGGCTCGAATTTCTTCAGGCGCGCATCCAGGTCGGCGTAGTAGTCCTTCTGCTGCTTCTGCAGCGTGTCCACCGTGTTCTGCAGGACTTCGTTCTGGCCGCGCAGCCGCGCCACTTCCTGGCGCAGGCCTTCGAGCTGGTTCTGCATGTCGAGCAGGGTGCGGCTGTTCTGCTCGATGCGCTGCGTCGCGGTCGCCTGGAAACCGTTGAACTGGTCGCGCAGGCCGATGACGGCCTTGCGGGCCTCGTCATCGTCGAACACTCCGGCATGCGCCTGCGACAGCGGCAGCATGCCGCCGCCGGCCACGGCGGCGAGCCACAACAAGGTGGAAACGCGTGCTTTCATGGAGGGTCAGTCCGCAGATCAGTAGTTGATGTCCGCGCGGCGGTTTTCCGCCCACGAGGCTTCATCGTGGCCGGTGGCCTTGGGCTTTTCCTTGCCCAGGCTCACGGCTTCCATCTGGCCGTCGGGCACGCCCATCGAGGCCAGCGAGCGGCGCACGGCTTCGGCGCGCTTCTGGCCCAGCGCGAGGTTGTACTCGCTGGTGCCGCGTTCGTCGGTGTTGCCCTGGATCAGGATCTTGCGGCCCTGGTTGGTGCCCAGGTACTTGGCGTGCGCGCCCAGCATGCCCTGGTAGTCGGCCTTGACGGTGTAGCTGTCGAAGTCGAAGTAGACGCTGCGCTTGGCCAGCGGGCTGTTCGGATCGTTCAGCGGATCGGCGGCGGTCACCGGGGTGACGGCGCGCGGATCGGCACCCGTGCCGCCGGCACCGGCGCCGGCATTGGCGGTGTCGTCCAGCTTGACGCCGGAGCTACAGGCGCCAAGGGCCAGCAGTGCGGCAACGGCAAGGGTTTTGGTCATCAGTTGGGCCATGGTGGTTGACTCCTGTTATTGCATGAAAGGACCCCAGGACGGCTCGCGAACATCGCCGGACTGGAGGGACAGAACCTGCCGGGTACGCCCGTCAGTGGACACCGCCGCCAGCACCGCACGACCGCCCACGCGGGTGGCATAGAGGATGTACTTGCCGTTGGCGGCGAAGCTGGGCGCCTCGTCGTTGGCCGTATCGGTCAGCGACGTCACGTCGCCGTTGGTCAGGTCCTGCAACTGCAGCTTGAAGCCGCCCCCGCGCGAAATGTACGCCAGGTACTTGCCATCCGGCGAAATGCGCGGGCTCACGTTGTAGCTGCCCTTGAAGGTGACGCGTTGGGCCCCGCCGCCCTCCTCGCCGGAGGCGGGCATGCGGTAGACCTGCGGCGCACCGCCGCGGTCGCTGGTGAAATAGATGCTCTTGCCGTCGGGCGAGTACTGCGGCTCGGTGTCGATGGCGCTGCTGCGCGACAGGCGGCGGATGCCCGAGCCGTCGGCGTTGACCTGGTAGACCTGGGTATTGCCGTCGCGCGACAGCGCCAGCGCCAGGTGGCGCCCGTCCGGCGACCACGACGGCGCGCTGTTGTTGCCCTTCTGGTTCGACACCAGCGTGCGCTTGCCGCTGGCGAGGTCGTGCACGTAGACCACCGGCTTCTTGGCCTCGAACGAGACGTAGGCCACGCGCGCGCCGTCCGGCGACCACGACGGCGAGATGATGGGCTCGTTGCTGGTCAGCGCCACCTGGGCGTTCTGACCGTCCGAATCGGAGATCAGCAGCTGGTAGCGGCCGCCCACCTTCGACACGTAGGACAGGCGCGTGGCAAACACGCCGCGCTCGCCCAGCAGCTTTTCATAGATGTAGTCGGCGATCTTGTGCGCGGTCACGCGCAGCTGCGACTGGTTCACGGTGAAGGCCAGCCCGCCCAGGCTCTGTCCCTTGACGGTGTCGTACAGGCGGAAGCGCACTTCGTACTTGCCACCCGCGGCCGGGGTCACGCTGCCGGCGACGAAGGCATCGGCGCCGCGCGCCTTCCAGCTGCCCAGGTCGACATTGGCGGACTCGGCCACGGTGGCGCCGCCGGGGTCGACGTTGCGGAAACGGCCGCTGCGGGCCAGGTCCGAACGGATGATCGCGGTCAGGTTCTGCGGGGCCTGGGCCTCGCCCTGGAAGTTGGCGGTGGCCACCGGGAACTGGCTGCTGCCAACCCCGGAGATCTCAACATTGAGCTGCGCGTGCGCGGCGCCCGCGGCCATGGTCATGGCCGCGGCCAGCCACGCCATCAGCGCGCGCCGGCCGGCCAGCGGCATCGGCCGGCTCGCACCTCGGGATGCGGGGGAATCTGCGTTGTGCCGCCTCGCGGACAGCCAGTTGGGGGCCCAAAGCTTTCGCATGCTGCTCCTCAGTCGATTTCAAGTTTCGTCGGGCACCGTCGGGCACGCCGGGCAATCGTCAACACGGGCAAATGCGGCATTGCAGCGCGTGGCGCATGCCCCGTCCGTGTGCATACCGCACCGTCGGCTGCGTCGGGCAACCTGTCATGCTAGCGCTGGGACCGGAACCCGACGATGAAGGTTGCATTATGTTGCAAATCGTGCCGTGCCGTTCACCCGGTCCCACTCAGTCCTTCGGCCGGAAGGTAATGGTGAAGCTGGCCGGCGCCTTGCCGTTCTCGTCGCGCGGCAGCGGATCGGAACGCTCGACCGCGCGCAGCACGGCATTGTCCCAGCCGGAGTTGCCGCTGGACTTGGACAGCCGCGCCGACAGCAGCGAACCGTCCGGCGCCAGCTGCACCGAGACCACCGCGTTCGGGTTGCCCGGCACGTCTTCGGTAAAGACGATGTTCGGCTTGACGCGGCGGCGCACGCGGTCGGCATAGCCGGGCGAAGCCTTGCCGCCACCGCCGGCACCGGCGCCGGCCGCGTTGCCGACCCCGCCACCACCCGCGCCGGAGCCGCCGGCCAGCGCCTGCAGGCGCGCCAGCTCGCTCTTGCGCTGGGCGTTGGCGGCGGCTTCGCGCTTGGCCTTGGCGTCGGCATCCGCCTTGGCCTTGGCGTCGGCCTGCGCTTTCGCCTTGGCGTCGGCCTGGGCCTTGGCCTTGGCATCGGCCTGGGCCTTGGCCTTGGCCTCGGCGGCTTCCTTGCGCTCGCGCTCGGCCAGTTCCTTGCGTTCCTGCTCCTGCTGCGCGGCCTTCTTCTTCGCGTCGTCCTTGCGCTGCGCTTCCTTGCGCTCGGCCTCGCGCCGCTCGGCTTCCTTGCGGTCGGCCTCCTTGCGCAGCGCTTCCTTGCGCGCCTCTTCCTTGCGCTCAGCCTCCTTGCGCTCGGCCTCCTTGCGGGCCGCTTCCTTGCGCTCGGCTTCTTCGCGCGCGGCCGCCTCGGCGCGGCGCTTCTTCTGCTCCAGCGCGATATCGGCGTCGTCCTCGACCTTGCTCTTCACCTGCGGCGGCGGCGGCGCCGGACGCGGCTGCACCACCGGCTCGGGCTCTGGCTGCGGCTGCGGCCGTGGCGGCGGGGGCGCGGTGGCGGCGGGGATTTCCTCCCATAGTTCGGCCTCGGCCCCGACCGGGGTGCTGCTCTGCCAGCTCACGCCGTAGTACAGCACCACGGCCAGCAGCAGGTGCATGAGCAGCGCGAGCAGGAAGGAACGCAGGGTTCCCCGCTCCTTGACCGGCTGGTAGGGATAGGCGGCGGCGGTCGTCATCAAGCGCAACGGCAATCGGATAGGTGCTTCAATACGTCAGGAGGTCTTGGACTTGACCATCAGGCCCACGCGCTTGACGCCGTCGGCTTTCAGGACCGACATCACGTCCAGCACCGCCTCGTACTTGACCGCGCGGTCGGCGGCGATCACCACCGGCTGGTCCGGGTTCTCGTTCTGGCGCTGGTGGACGAAGTCCAGCAGGCCCTGCTTGTCGAGCTTGCGTTCGAAGGCGTTGCCGGCGGTGTCCTTGCCGCGCGCGGTGAGCTGGCCGTCTTCATGCACGGTGACGACGATCGGGGGCGCCTTCTGCTGCGGCGTGGCATTGGCCACGGTGGGCAGGTCGACGGTGGCGGGGCTGACGATCGGCGCTGCCACCATGAAGATGACCAGCAGCACGAGCATGACGTCGATATACGGCACGACGTTGATCTCGGCGCTGGCCCGGCGGCGCGAGCCGCCGCGGCGCTGAATGGCTGCCATTGCAGGACTCCTGGAAACGCCGGCCCGGGCTCACCGCCCGGGCCGTTGATAGGGAATACGGTTAGCGGGTCTGCCGCTGCAGGATGTTCAGGAACTCTTCCATGAAGCTCTCG
Organism: Cupriavidus sp. SS-3; assembly: GCF_035818815.1. NCBI lineage: Bacteria > Pseudomonadati > Pseudomonadota > Betaproteobacteria > Burkholderiales > Burkholderiaceae > Cupriavidus > Cupriavidus sp. SS-3. Next base: position 296,435 of record NZ_JAYLVT010000002.1, on the reverse strand, counting down.
AAGCGGATCGCCAGACGATCGATTTCGGTGGCATAGCGGTTGTAGGCAATCACTGCCGGGATCGCCGCGAACAGGCCGATCGCGGTCGCCACCAGCGCTTCGGCGATGCCGGGCGCCACCGACGCGAGCGTCGCCTGCTGCACATTGGACAAGCCGCGGAACGCGTTCATGATCCCCCACACCGTGCCGAACAGGCCGATATACGGGCTCACCGAACCGACCGAGGCCAGGAACGGCAAATGCGATTCGAGCACGTCCATCTCGCGCTGGTAGGCCGCGCGCATGGCGCGGCGGGCGGCGTCGAGCAGCGCGCCGGCCTCGTTGCCGCGCTCGCGCGCCTTCAGGAACTCGCCCATGCCGGATTCGAAGATCCGTTCCAGCGCACCGGTGTTGTGGCGGTTGTTGACGGCACTGTTATAGAGCGCCTGCAGGTCGCCGCCGGCCCAGAAGTCGCGCTCGAAGCCTTCGGTCTGGGTGCGCGCCGAACGCACCGCCAGGTGCTTGCGGAAGATATAGGTCCACGAAAACAGCGACATGACGAGCAACAGCGCCATGACGGCCTGTGCCAGCACGCTGGCGTGGAGCACCAGCGTTACGATCGACATGTCTTGCGTGACGGTCACGGGATTCATCGTGCTGACTTGATGGTGGCTAGAACGGGGTCGGGGATCGGGGCGGGGCGGAAAGTGCTTTTGTCGACGCAGCCAACGCGGATCGCGCCGGTCGCGAGCATCAGCTCGCCACGCCAGGCTTCCTGGGTGAACTGCACCGAAGCCGGGCCGACCCGGTCGATGCGCGTGCGGATCTCAAGCTGGTCGTCCAGCCGGGCGGGCGCATTGTAGTCCACCGCCGTACTGCGGACGATGAAGACCACGCCCGCCTGGTCGGCGAGCGCCTGCTGTTCGATGCCGAGCGAGCGCAGCCACTCGGTGCGGGCGCGCTCGAAGAACTTGAGGTAGTTGGCGTAGAACACTACGCCGCCTGCATCGGTGTCTTCCCAGTACACCCGCAGGGTCCAGACAAAGTTTGGCATGGCCGCGATTGTAACGGAGAGCGATACCCGTTTCGTGTAAACCCGCAGGACGACTTTGCAACAGCAAGTTGCTGGCCAGGGCCGCGCCAGCCCTTGCCAGCCCTCGGCTGGCGGGTCCACGGCTTGCGGCGGGCGGCCGCCTCGCGCTACACTGCGCGCAACCATTCCATCTTGCGCGACTGGCGAAGTCAGTGGGCACTACCACGAGGAAGCGCAAGTTCTCTGGCGTGAAGTTTCCAAACGCCATGGCGTTGACGCGAGTCATGCCTGCCGCTCGCCTGGGCAGCGAATGGGAAGCAGGGTGCGCCTGCGCCGACGGCCAAGCCGCCGGTGCCGGTCGCCGCTAGCCTTCCCCGCGCGCCCTACCCCCGATGCCTGCATCGGATTCCCTTTTTTCAGACGAGTTTCGCCATGTTCGAACGCAGCCGTTTTACGATCGACCAGATCGACCCCGAGGTCTTTGCCGCCATCCAGCAGGAAAACCAGCGCCAGGAAGACCACATCGAGCTGATCGCCTCCGAGAACTACACCTCGCCCGCGGTGATGGCCGCGCAGGGTTCGCAGCTGACCAACAAGTACGCCGAGGGCTATCCCGGCAAGCGCTACTACGGCGGTTGCGAGTATGTCGACATCGTCGAGCAGCTGGCCATTGACCGCGTCAAGCAGCTGTTCGGCGCCGAAGCCGCCAACGTCCAGCCCAACTCGGGCTCGCAGGCCAACCAGGGCGTGTACTTCGCCGTGCTCAAGCCGGGCGACACCATCATGGGCATGAGCCTGGCCGAAGGCGGCCACCTGACCCACGGCATGGCGCTGAACATGAGCGGCAAGTGGTTCAACGTGGTCAGCTACGGCCTCAACGCCCAGGAAGACATCGACTACGACGCGCTGGAAAAGCTGGCGCAAGAGAAGAAGCCCAAGCTGATCATCGCCGGCGCCTCGGCCTTCGCGCTGCGCATCGACTTCGAGCGTATCGGCAAGGTCGCCAAGTCGATCGGTGCCTACTTCATGGTCGACATGGCCCACTACGCCGGCCTGATCGCCGCGGGCGTCTACCCGAACCCGGTACCGCACGCCGACTTCGTCACCACCACCACCCACAAGAGCCTGCGCGGCCCGCGCGGCGGCGTGATCCTGATGAAGGCCGAGCACGAGAAGGCGATCAACTCGTCGATCTTCCCGGGCATCCAGGGCGGCCCGCTTATGCACGTGATCGCCGGCAAGGCGGTGGCGTTCAAGGAAGCGCTGACGCCGGAGTTCAAGGAATACCAGCAGCAGGTGGTGAAGAACGCCGCGGTGCTGGCCGAGACCCTGATCGCGCGCGGCCTGCGCATCGTCTCGGGCCGCACCGAAAGCCACGTGATGCTGGTCGACCTGCGCGCCAAGAACATCACCGGCAAGGAAGCCGAGCGCATCCTGGGCGAGGCGCACCTGACCGTGAACAAGAACGCGATTCCGAATGACCCGGAAAAGCCGTTCGTCACCTCCGGCATCCGCGTGGGCTCGCCGGCCATGACCACGCGCGGCTTCAAGGAAGAAGAAGCCCGCATCGTCGGCAACCTGATCGCCGACGTGCTGGACAACCCGCACGACGCCGCCAACATCGCCGCGGTGCGCGAGCAGGTGTCGGCCCTGACCAAGCGTTTCCCGGTCTACGGCTGACGCGCCCAGGCCGCCCGCGCGCACGCGCACGGGCGGCCGGCAGCTCCGCGGTCCGTGCCACCCCCGGCGCAGGTCGCGGGCCTCGCCAACCCGCCCCGCCGCCGCAGAACGACAACACGGACAAGGCGATGGGGTTCAACTGAAGGTGGTCCGGCATGAAATGCCCCTTTTGCGGTCATTCCAATACCCAGGTTCTCGACACCCGCATGTCGGAAGACGGCGATGCCGTGCGCCGGCGCCGCCGCTGCGAAGCCTGCGATCGCCGCTTCACCACCTATGAGCGGATCGAGCTGTTCTTCCCCGCCATCGTCAAGAAAAACGGCTCGCGCGTGGACTACGCCCGCGCCAAGCTGAAGGATTCGATGCGCCTGGCGTTGCGCAAGCGCCCGGTCTCGGCCGAAGCCATCGACGAAGCCATTACCCGGATCGAGGAAAAACTGCTGGCCCTGGGCGAGAAGGAAATCCCCAGCAGCCAGGTCGGCGAACTGGTGATGCGCGAGCTGCGCAAGCTCGACAAGATCGCCTATATCCGCTTCGCCTCGGTCTACCGCAGCTTTGAAGACGTGTCCGAATTCTCGGACGTGCTGGCCGAAGTCACCGCCGGCAGCGGCAAGCGCTGACGCCTGCGTCTTCTGCTACCAGCACTGCGCCGACGCCACGCCGGCGCGCATCCCCGTGTTCCCCTGCAGCCCCAGGTGGTTGATGGTATAGCTGCCGCAGTCGTCCCCCGCCTGCGCGCCGACCGGCGTTGCCGTCGCGCTGTAGCTGGTCGCAGGATTGCCGGCCACCACGCTCAGCTGGTAGTAGGCCTGGCCGCCTGACTGGACCGCCACCGGGAACGCCGCGCCGGCATATCCCAGCGCCGCGGGCGTGCCGCCATAGACGTTCTGCGTGCTGAACAGCCGCTCCTGGCGCGCCGCGAGATCCAGCAAGGCGGTCTTGGCGTCGGTGCGGCGCGACTTGCGCACGTGTTCGGTGTAGGACGGGTAGGCGATCGCGGCCAGGATCGCGGCGATCGCCACCGTGATCATCAGCTCGATCAGCGTGAAGCCGGCGGCGGCACGCCGCGGCGATGGGGATGCGGACAGGTTCATGGGCGTCAGCGCAGGCGTATCCAGTTGAGGCGGGCGCCGGCGCCATTGGCGCCGGGGTTGATCTGGGTGATGGCGCCGCTGCCGCCCACGGTCTGCTGCACCAGGTAGGGCCGCTTCTTCGCCGTCACCACCGACGGCGTGCCGGTGCCGCTCAGGCCGATGCCGCTGACGATGCCGTTGTTCAGCAACGGGAAGGTGCTGCTGTTGGTGCTGCTGAAGAACGACTGCGCGGCCGCGCCGCCCGAGCCCATCGACACGCCCATGGTAAAGCCCGACGGCACCTCGGCATTGCACGACAGCGCCTGCGACAGCGCCGAACTGGGCGGGATGGTGGTGTTGACGATCACCATGCCGTAGGCGATCACCGGGTTGTAGATCACCTGCTCGCGCGTGGCCGACGGCAGCGGCAGTTGCCAGCCGTACTTGTTGTTGCCGCTGGCGCAGGCGTTCGAGCCCTGCCAGCACACCTTGCCGGCGCTGACCGTGCGCACCGTGACCGTGCTGCCGGCCGCGCGCCCTTCGGCGGTAATCGACTGCTGCGTCAGGTTGGCGCCGGACAGCGGCCGCGTGGCGCTGGCCAGCGAGGCATAGCGGGCCTGTGCCCCGGCCACGGCGTTCCATCCCGCCATGTCCCAGTCCCACACGCCATACAGTCCCTGCCCGCCCGGCTCGAACACCGCTTCGCTGCCCTGGGTCTGCTCCAGCCGGCGGCCGGTGCCGAACGCCACCACCACGCGCGGCATCGCCGCGGCGCCGGTTCCGGTGCCGGGCACCGAGCCCACCGCCACCCTGGTGGAGATCGGCTTGCCGCCGGTCTGCATCAGCGGGCGGCTGCCGGCGCGCCAGTGGTCCGGATTGTCCGAGGTCAGGTCGAAGCGCCACAGATTGCCGAACACGTCGCCAGCGTAGACGTAGTCGGTGATGTGGTCGCCGTCGAGGTCGGCCGGCGTGACATAGGCAATGCCGTTGCGGCTGCTGGCGCCGGCCGGGTCCTGCTGCGGCCCGTAGCCGGTGCCGAGATAGCGGAAGCTGCGCGAGCCGTCGGCCGGGTCGACCAGCATGATGAAGAGCCCGGCCGAGCCGCTCTTGCTGCCCAGGCCGTTGCCGAACAGCACCGCCCACTGGCCGTTGTGCAGGCGGCGGATCACGGGCGTGCCATAGGTGTTGCCGAGGTTGTCGCCGCACGCGCTATCGCCGGTGCACTGCAGCGTGTTGTTCCACTCGCCGATCACCGTGGCGCTGGCCGCCGCCGGGGTATCGCTGAAGCGTTCCGGATCGGTCACGTCGAGCGCGTAGAGCGCGCCGCCGGTCGCGGCCGCGGTCTTGCTGGCGAGCGGGCCGCCGCGGTTCGCGCCCGGCCCCAGGCCGCCGACCAGCCAGGTATGCCAGGCACCGGCGTAGTAGAGGTCGCCGGTGCCTGGCGTGGCATCGACAAACAGGTTGTGCACGTATTGCGGCGAACTGTAGGCGAGCGCCGCATTCGTCGACTGGATGGTGTCTAGCACCGCGCCGGGCATGTACGCCAGCACCTCGCGCCCGTCGTTGGGCTTGCTGGCGTCGTTGCCGACGAATGCTCCCGCGGCGTTGTAATAGCCGGAACGGAAGCCGTGCAGCAGCCCGTCGTTAGCGCCGACATAGACCACGTTGAGCCGCTGGGCCTTGGCTTGCCGGAAGGCGTCGTAGCTGCCGGCGGGCTCTGGCGGGCTGGCGCGCTTGTACAAGGCATCGGTCCACGGCCCGCTGTACGGCGATGACGGTGCGCCGACCCAGGCCGGGCTGGAATCGATGATGTCGCCCAGCACGCCGGTGCGCTTGCGGAACTGCCCGGCGCCGGCCGCGGTCAGCTCCTTGCTGCGGTCCCCGCGCAGGTAGTCGAGGCGGTCGCCGCCCGGCGCGGCATCGCCCGCGCTCAGCTTCGCCTTGTGCGCGTCGGGCAGGTTGGCGTCCCAGCGCAGCGGGATGCCGCTGCTGCCGCTCCAGGTCAGGATCCTGCGGCTGTCGGGCGCCTGCGCCACCACCGCGGTGCCGGTCGCCGCGCAGTGGCCGCCGGTCAGCGTGCAATGCGCGTTCCAGTTGGCCACGGTGGCAATCGACACCGAGTCGGTGGCGGGATCGTAGAGCAGGTTCTGCGCGCTCAGCTCGCCCCACCAGTTGGTCGGGTGGTAGTAGGCCAGGTACACCTGCGAGCCGGCCTCGACCCGCGCCGACTGCTGCACGTTGGTGCCGGCCGAGCTGCTGGACTGGCCCACCGGCTCGGCCTTGAAGCAGGTGATCTCGTGCACGTTGCTGCCGCTGCCGGTGCCCGCGGCGAAGCCGAAGCGCAGCGACGCCGGCACCGGTCCGTTGGCCTGCGTGATGTCCTGGTCGGTGATCACCGGCGTGGCGGCGCCGCCGTTGTAGCTGTAGGACATGCTCAGCAGCCCGTTCTGGGTCAGCTTGAGCGAATAGACGATGGGGATGCCTTTGGCCCGCGTCGGCCTCGACACCGCCTGCTGGTTGGCGATCTTGTCGGGCAGGTCGCTGATGCCGAGCATGCGGTAGTTGTAGGCCAGCCGCCGTCCCCTGACATCGCCGCCGTCCTTGCCGCTGCTCCAGTCCTGCACATAGCCGCGCGCACAGGTGTTCTGCACCGCCTGCGCGCGCTTGCTGGCGCTAAGGCTGTCAGGGTAATAGGCCGGATAGGCGGCGCGCAGGCCGGCCCAGTTGGTGTCGCCCGAGCCGCGCACGCTGATGCGGTTGGCCTGGAAGGCCGGGCCCGAGTCGGTGTTGTCGGCCTTGTTCGAGAAGTTGCCGAACTCATCAATGCCGATGCCGATATAGCCCCCGGCGACGCCGTCGTACGCACCATTGACGTTCGAGCAGCTGTAGCCCAGGCTGCCGCCCAGCCCGCCCACGGTTGGGCTCTTGCTGCCGTCGGCGAGGTAGAAGCTGATGCCGTCGGCGCCGGTGCCGCGCAGGTTGTCGCCGCCGTAGGTGACGGTGGAGAACGTGACCTGCAGCCCTTCCTGCATGCCGAAGGTGAACCGGGACACCACCGCGCCGTTCTGGTTGTCGCCGTTCGCGCCCTCGGCCGTATCGCCGTTGGTCAGCCGCAGCGCGCCGTAGCCCGCGGCATCCGGCACGCTGCCGCTGGCGCCGCCGACCAGCTTCGAATTGCGGTCCCGGTAGTAGGTGAAGCTCGACGTGGCGCAGCCAGGAATCGAGCCGGTGCCGTTGCCTGCGGTCAAGCACGCGCCATTCAGCGCCACCCAGTCGTAAGAGGACGCAGCCCCGTTCAGGTTGTCCTGGATCACCAGCGCATGCGCCGGCCCAGCCAGCAACACGTTGACGGCGGCGCTGACGGTGGCACCAACGGCGGCGGCAATGCCAGCAAGGCGTGGAGGTTGGCTCATCACTCTTTCCCGAGATCCTTGGTGCCGGCGCCAAGCTGGTAGGTGCTCTGCACCACCGCGGCGGTGCCGTCGCTGCCGCCGTAGCCAGCGCCGGTCACGCGGAACAGCATCGACAGGCCATCCGGCGACAGCCCCAGATAGTGGATGTAGAGGCTGGGCGCGCGCGCATAGTTGATGTCGGTGCCGTTCAGGCCGCCGGGGCTGCCGGCCGTCGCAAGGCGCATCGACGGCGGCAGGTAATCCGCCCGCGCCGGCGTCCACGGCAGGCTGGCCGGATCCGCCAGCGCGTTGGCGCAGACCTGCAGGTTGGCCGGGTCGTTGGCGTCGATCACGCTGTTGCAGGCCGCGCCGGCGGAGCCGTTGCCCTGCCCCAGCCACCATTCGCCGTACTGAAGCGCGCCCTGCGCGGCCTCGAACGCGCGCTGCTTCTCGCGGGTGTTGCCGGCGATCTTCTCCTGCAGGCCGAAGCCGCGGAACATCGTCACCGACAGCAGCGACAGGATCAGCAGGAACAGCAGGCCGATGATCAGGACATAGCCGCGCGGCGCGGCGCCGGCGCGCAAGCGGTCTGGCTGGGCGCGTGTCATGGGCGGTTCATCAGGCTGATGGTCTGGGTCCAGCCGAGCGTGGCCGGCTGGCCGGGCTGACCGGCAAAGGGATTGGCAAAGGTCAGCGTCACGCGCGCACTGCGCACCTGGCCCCACAGTGCGCCGGCGCTGACCGCGCTGGCGCTCAGGTAGGTGTCGACGTTGCCGCCGTTGCCGGTGTCGGTGCCGTAGCGCACCCGCAGCGCGGAGATGCCGCCGGCCAGCGGCACCGGCGCGCCGCCGTTGACCGCGCAGGTCAGCTCGTTGGCGGCATTGACCGCAAAGGTGTTGAGGTAGGCGACACTGGCGCCCGAGGTATTGGCCGCCCCCTGGCAGTTCATGATGCCGTCGCCGCTGGCGGTGACAAAGCGCGCCGTCAGCGTATCGCTGGCGCCGTCGGCACCGGACTGGCCGACGATGGCCTGCCCCGCGACGAAATCGCCGAAGGCATTGTCCGCCAGCGCCGGCAGCGCGTCCGCCGCGACCTGGTTCAGCGGATCGGGGAAGTACCCGGCCGACTGCACCGTGTTGGCCAGCATCGTCATCACCAGGCGCTCGCTGTCCTGCAGCGCGGCCAGCCGCTCCTGGTCGCGCACGGTGCCGCGCAGGTTGAGGAACACCGTCATCAGCGCCGCCAGCATGAACAGCGCGATCACCATCGCCACCAGCACCTCGACCAGCGAGACACCGGCCTGCGCGCATCGATACCCGCGGCGAGACCCGCGGAGCGGGATTTGAAGGATCGCTCTCATGGCTGGACGTGCAGCGTCAGGCTTTGCGTGGCGGCCATGGCCGAGGTCCGCGCCGCGGTGGTCTGGTTGTAGGCCAGGTAGTGCTCGCTCCAGGTGGCGGTCAGGCTGCAGCGGATCGGGCGGCTGATGTCGTTGCTGCAATTGACCGTGGCCGCGTAGGTGGGGAAGTGTGCTGCCATTTCCGCGGCCCAGTGCTGCACGTCGTAGGCGGCCATCTGGATCGGCGTGCAGGCTACGCTGGCGCAGTCCGGCGCGGTGGCGCTGAGCGCGCCGGTGCTGTCGGTCACCGTCGCGCCGGACAGCGTGAAGGTCTGCGGTGCCGTGCCGGCCGCCCAGAAGCCGCGGTTGCCGTGCATCGCCGCGGCCAGGCTTTCAAGTTGCAGCGCCACCAGCGAACGCCCGCGCGCAATCTGCGTATTGGCCAGCGCCGCCGCCTGCATCTTGGCCAGGCCGAGCAGTCCCACCGAGGTGATCACCAGCGTGATCAGCACCTCGATCAGCGAGAGTCCGCGCGCCATGCGGCGCCGGTGCAGGCAGCCGTCCCGTCCGGTCACTGGCATGCGCCCTCCCCGGCGCGCTGGATGGTCTGCCGGCCGGCAATATTGATGGCGATGCAGCGCGTGGCTGCGTCGGCCACCGGGCTGGTGCGCAGCGTCATCGTCAGCGCGCCGCCGGGCAGCACGGCGAAGCCGTCGCGGTTGTAGCTCAGGAAAGCCGCGCCGGCGGGCGTGGTGAAGGTGTCGGTGGCGGACCAGCCGGCGCGGTAGTGCAGCACCTCGTCGGCCGGCGGGGCCGCGTCCACCGTTCCCGACCCATTGCGGTCGACGAACGCGATCCAGCCGCGCGCCCAGTTGCCGGCGCCCAGGCAGGCGCTGCCATTGGCGGACGGGCACACGCTGACCGGCAGGCCGCGCTTGACGGCCTCGCTGCGCGCGAGCTGCAGGGTGCCGACCATCGACTGGATCTCGCTGTCGACGCGGCTGGTGCGCAGCAGCGAGACGAACGAAGGCGTGCCGATCGCCGCCAGGATCGCCACCATCACCACCACCGCCATCAGCTCGACCAGCGTCAGCCCGCGGCAGCGCCGGCGCAACGCGCGCGGACCGGCGCCAGCGCGGCTGCCGCTGCTAGCCACGCGCACAGGCATGCCCGGGCCGGGCAGGGCCACATCGCGGTGAAGGCAGGGAGGCGCGGTATCGCGAAGGCGAACCGTCGCCGGCATGTCAGCGCGCGGGCAGAGGTGCCGCCGCCGATGGACAAGGAACTGCCAGGATGACCCGATGCATGTTGACCCCCGATAAATGGCTTTGTTACCTGGGCAAGGCGATCCGCTCTGACGGTGGAAAGGCCTGCCCGCACCCGAAATTCTTATTCTGTGCCTCGCTGCCGCCGGAGTGGCTGGCAACGGGATACCGCGAAATCGCGATTCGCCATTCGAATAGCGGAATCGTTACGACTTTGCAACACCCGCGATAGTGGGGAATTTGATAATTCCTGTCAATTGCATCGCGTCAGCGTCTGGCGGCGAGCCGGCAACGCGTTGGGCCGCCGCAACTGACTGCCGGCAAGCGTCACGATCGGGGCCGGCATGCCCGCGCTTAACACAATGGTGCGGATCTTCCCGCTTTACGTTTCGGCACGTTCGCGGCCGGGAGGGCTGGCTAATCTGGGCCCATCGCCTTCACCGCCCATGCCATGTCCTCACCCGCAACCCGGCGTCCACCGCCGCCGCCAACTACCCCGCAACCCAGGCTCCAGCGCGCCTACGCACTGATCGAGGCACTTGGCGCCCTGTCGATCGTACTGGCCGGACTGCTGCCGATGGCAGTGGTCGGCACCACTGGGCTGGGCTGGCTGCGCGAACTGGAGCGCCTGGCGCAGGCCACGCGCAACGCGGCCGACGATGCTGAGCTGGGGCGCTGCGCCACGGCGCTGGCCGCCGTCGCCGTCATCGCGCCGTTGCCGGATGTCGGCGGCTGCCAGCCGGCCGGCGCAACATTGGGGCGCCCATGAACGTGCTCATTGACGCGCGCAGCTCACGGCCCCACCCGCGCGGCTTCTCGCTGGTCGAATTGATGGTCGGCATGGTGCTGGGCCTGATCGCCTCGGCCGCGGCCGGCGCCGCCTTCCTCAACGCGCACGCGGCCTACCTCGCCGCCACCGACCGCGTGCTGATCGAGGAACGCGGCCAGCGCGCGCTGGCCATTCTGTCCACGCTGCTACGCCAGTCCGGCTGGCCGGGCGAGCCCGCGTCCGGCATGGCCGCCACCGCCCTGCCCGCGGTCAGCGGCACGGACAATTGCGGCCAGCCCGCCATGGCCGCCGTGCCCGCCTGCGCCAGGGCCGCGGTCGGCCAAAGCGACGCGCTGCTGGTCCGCTTCAGCGGCAGCGGCCTGCCCGCCGCGCCGGCGCAGCCGGACGACACCATGACCGATTGCAGTGGCTATCCGGTTGCGGCAAGTGCAGCGGGCGCTGCGGGCACCGGAACAATCGCCGGCTACGTCGCGGAGAACCTGCTCTATGTGGCGGCTGGCGCCGACGGCGTGCCGCAACTGCTGTGCCGTTACCCGGCCCGCCGCAATGGCCTGATCGACGGCAGCGGCTGGACCTCGGGCGCGCTGGTGCGCGGCGTGGAATCGCTGCAATTGCGCTATGGACTCGACCTGGACCAGGACGGCCGCCCCGAGCGCTTCGAGACGGCATCGGCGATCCCGCCGCTGGGCGATGCCGCCTGGCAACGCGTGGTGGCGGTCCAGATCGCCGTCGCCGTGCGCGGCGACCGGCCGGGCTCGGCCACGCCAGTCCGGAGCAGCGCTACGGACACGCTGTCGCTGCCCGGCACCGCCGCGGCGGACCTGCCGCCCGCTGCGCCGACGCACGCCGGCACAGCGCGCCGCGTGTTCGCCGCCACAGTGCGGCTGCGCAATGCGCCACGCTGCCAGGAGACGCTGTGCTAGCGCCCCGCCCGGCACGCTCGCGCCACACCGGCGCCGTCACGCTGCTGCTGTGCGCCACCCTGCTGCTGATGGTGGTGCTGATCGCGGCCGCCACACTGCAGATGCTGCTGGCCGGCCGGCAGCTTGCCGTCATGCAGCGCGAGCGCGAACTCGCCTTCCGCGCCGCCGAGGCGGCGCTGCGCGACGGCGAGGCCGAGCTGCTGACAGCCGCCACATCGCCGGACACGCACGACCGCCTGGCGCTTTTGCCTGCGCCGGGTCGCTGCGGCAGCGGCCAGCAGGCGGGCGTCTGCCGGCCCGCGCTGGCCGGGCCTCCGGTGTGGCAGCCGTGGCTGCGGGTCGATGCCGACGTCGACGCCATCGGCGTGCCACTGGGCCGCTTTACCGGCGCTGCGCTGCCGGCCAACGCAGCCGCACAGGAGCCGCCGCGCTATGTCGCGGAAATTCTGGATGAAGCGCCGGCCGGCTACAGCGCGCCGGACCCCACTGTCGCAATCGCCCCGTGGCCGCGGGTCCGTGTGACCGCGATCGGCTTCGGCCCCACGCGCGCCGTGCGCGCACTGTTGCAAAGCGTGATCCAGCCATGACCCGCCTCGCCCGCTGCGCGCTCCTCTGCCTTGCCCTGATGCTTGTTCCCGCGTGCCATGCCGCCGGGTCCGAAGCGGGCCGGCTGCCGCTGGCCTACCGGAGCGCGAACGGCGCCTATCCGTGGACCGGGCGCTTGTTCGCCATCGGCTGGCAGGACCTGACGCAGGCGCCCTCGCCTGGCTTGTGGGAGGCCGGCGACCATCTCGACCGTCGGACGGTGCCATCGCGACGGATATTCACCTACGCCGCGCCGGACGGCGCAACGGCACGCGCCATGCCGCTGCAGTGGGATGCTGTAACCGAGGCCCCGCACATGGGCGACAGCGCATCGGTGGACTGGCTGCGCGGCGACAAGACCCGCACCAACCTGCGCCCGCGCGATACCCGCCTGGCCAATGCGGCAGGCGCGCGCGTGCGGGTGGTGGCGCCGCCGGCCTGGTCGCCCGGCAAACCCGGCCACGCCGGCTTTCGTCTGCGCTACAGCCTGCGCCCGCACGTGGCCTGGCATGGCAGTGTCGACGGCCTGCTGCACGCGTTCGATGCCGCGACCGGCGAAGAGCGTGCCGCTTACCTGCCGGGCGCGCTGCTGCCCTATGCCCTGGCCATGCCGGCCCCGGGCACACCGACGCTGCCACCGCCATGCCCGCGCCCGGAAGCGCAGGACGTCACCCTCCGCGGCGAATGGCGCACGGTGCTGCTGTGCGGCGTCCCGGCCAATGCCGCGGTCGGCAACCCCGCCGCAGTCTTCGCGCTTGACGTCACCGATCCCGACGGACAGATGCCGTTCGTGCCGATCTGGGAGATCGCTGCGACCCACGCCTTGCCACTGGCCGCGCGCGGACCGGTACGCGCTGCCGGCATCCGTAGCCAGGATGGGTTGCGCTGGTTCGCGGTGGTGATCGTCGATGCGAGCGCCAATGGCGAATCGGGTGTTGCCCGCGCCGGACTGGCGCTGCTGCCACTGGACAAGCCCGCCGGCGCCGCATGGGCCGGCCAGTACGCTGTACGCACCTTGCCCTTGCCGGAGCGCGATTGCCTCGGCGGCCCTGCGGCCGGCCGGCTGGTGGCGGTCAGTGTGTTGTCCGATCTCACCGGTGCCGCGCTCGCGGCCTATGCCACCGACGATGCCGGCCAGCTCTGGCGCTTCGCGCTCGCCGACGCGCCGCCGGCCGGGGCAAGCCCTGCCGCGGCCTGCCTGTACCGGATGCAGGTGTCCGCGCGACCGGCCAGGGAAGAGGCCCCCGTATTGCTCGGATCCCCCACCGCGCCCGTGGTGATCTACGGCGCCGGCAACGAACTGGCCGCGGTGCCCGATGGCGCTGCGACACGCAGCGCCACGGCCCGCACGCCCCGGCAGGTCACGGCCCAGGTTGCGGACAACGGCCATATCCTGCGCGCGGCCCCCGACGGCACACAGGATCCCGGCTGGCGCCTGACCCTGCCCCATGCCGGCGAACAGCTGGTCCAGGTCGAGCCGGTCTTCCCCGGCTACCTGCTGTTCGTGACCCGCACGCCCGATGGCGCGCAGCGCAGCTACCTGGTGCTGGCGGCGACGGGGGAATCCGTCGTGCAGCGCAGCTCCGGCGAGCGCCTGCTGGTCGCCACCGGCCAGTTGCTACCGCCCGGGGCCAGCGTGTTCGCGACCCGCACCGAATTGCCCGGCACGCCCGCTCAACCGGGCGGCGCCGGACGCCAGGCCTTTGCCCTCTCAGTGTGGGCAGCGACGGGCAACGCCGTCACGCAGATCGCACAAACGCTGGCCACGCGCCGCACCGGACGCCTGCGCTGGCGCGAGATCGTCGGCCCGGCCAGGGAGGATGCGCCATGATGAGCCTGGCATCGGCCGGCCGGCGCAAGCGCGGCTTCAGCCTGATCGAACTGGTGGCGGCGCTGGCCGTGATGGCCTTCCTCGCAGCCATCGCCGTGCCCGCGTGGCACCGCCATCTGGCGCGAGGCTGGCGCGCGCAAGCCCGCGCAGCGCAGACCGGCGCGATGCTGCGGCTGGAGCGGCATGCGCTCGAAGCCATGACCTTTGCCGCCGCGCCAGGGTCCGACATGGTTGCCGGCGAGTGGCCGCTGCGCGTGCCCGCCAATGGCCCGGTGCGCCACCTGGTAAGCGCCGGCGCTTGCCCGCAAGCCACGCTCGATACCTGTGTCGAACTCCGTGCCGTGCCGCAAGCCGCGGATCGCGAATGCGGGACGCTGATCCTGCGCAGCACCGGCCAGTGGCTGGCGCTTCCCGATGGCGCGGCGGTGCCGCAGCCTTTGCCGCACCATTGCTGAGGCGCGCATGGACATGACATGGGATGCCGGCAGGCATCGACACACTGCCGGGCTGACGCTGGTCGAACTGGTCGCCGGCCTGGCCATTCTCGGCGTGTTCACGGCCGCGGCCTATCCAGTGTTCAGCGGCATGCTCGCGCGCCAGCAGGTCACGCTGGCCGCCGACCGGCTGGCGATGTCGCTGGCGCTGGCACGCGCCACCGCGCTGTCGCGCCGCGTCGAGGTGACGCTGCAGCCGCTGCCGGGGGAGTCCACGCTGAGTCCGGGCTGGCAACTGGCGACGGCAGGCGCCAGCCCTGACCAGCCGGTGGTGCTGTCCGTGGTCGAGCCCGGCACGCCGTGCCTGTCCGTGACCCTTCGGCAGACCGTGCGCGGCGCCAATGTGCTGAAATTCCTGCCTGTGGGATACTCTCGTTCTGAGCAGGGCGGTTTCCAGGCCGCCACCTTCACGCTTGGCTGCCGTGGCGAGCAGCGGCAAGTCAGGATGGGCGCGCAAGGACGTATCCGACTCTGCACACCCGGCCGCGACGCCGACTGCGAGGCGGAATCCTCAGAACCGCCATGACCCGGCAGCCCTGCCACCTCCCTGCCACCTGATCGCAGCGCCAAGGCCCAAGGCCCTACCCAATCGCCGAATGTTTTCCGATACCGACCACGCCGCCATGCAGCAGGCGCTCGCGCTCGCCGCGCGGGGCATGTTCAACACCACGCCCAATCCGCGCGTCGGCTGCGTGCTGATCAAGGATGGCCAGGTCATCGGACAGGGCTTTACCCAGCCGGCCGGACAGGACCATGCCGAGATCCAGGCGATGAAAGACGCGCTGTCGCGCGGGCTCGATCCGGCCGGCGCCACCGCCTATGTCACGCTGGAGCCGTGCAGCCATTTCGGCCGCACCCCGCCGTGCGCCGATGCACTGGTGCGCGCCGGCGTGGCGCGCGTGGTGGCGGCGATGGAAGACCCCAATCCGTCGGTCTCCGGGCGCGGCCTGCAGCGCCTGCGCGATGCCGGCATCGACGTGCGCTGCGGCCTGCTGGAAAAGGAGGCGCGCGACCTGAATATCGGCTTTGTCTCGCGCATGACGCGCGGGCTGCCGTGGGTGCGCGTCAAGGTGGCGGCATCGATGGATGGCGGCACGGCGCTCCATGACGGCACCAGCCAGTGGATCACCGGCCAGGCCGCGCGTGACGACGGGCACGCCTGGCGCGCCCGCGCCTGCGCCATCCTGACCGGCATCGGCACCGTTCGCGACGACAATCCCGCGCTGACGGTGCGCGCCATCGCCACGCCGCGCCAGCCACAGCGGGTGCTGGTCGATTCTCGCCTCGAAGTGCCGCTCGACGCGCAGATCCTGACGCCCGACACCGGCGAATTCGCCCGGCCCGTGCTGGTGTTCTGCGCGGTGGAAGACCGCCAGCGCCAGCGCGCGCTGGAAGGCCGCGGCGCTGAAGTCGTGGTGCTGCCCAATCCGCACGGCAAGGTCGAGTTGCGCCGCATGCTGGAAGAACTCGGCCGGCGCGGCATCAACGAATTGCACGTCGAGGCGGGCTTCAAGCTCAACGGTTCGCTGGTGCGCGAGCGCTGCGCCGACGAACTGCTGATCTACCTGGCGCCCAAGCTGCTCGGCGATGCCCAGGGCATGTTCAACCTGCCGCCGCTGGCGCGGCTGCAGGATGCCGAGCTGTTCCACTGGCATGAAGTCCGGCAGATCGGCGACGACCTGCGGCTGATCGCCCGGCGCAACGATGCGTAGCGCCAGAACGCCGGCAGCCGATTCGAGATTCCCAACACCTCAAGCACAAGACTCCACCATGTTTACTGGCATTGTCGCGGCGGTCGGCCGCATTGAATCCGTGACCCCGCTCGGCGCCGCCGCAGACGCCGGCGTGCGCCTGCGCATCGCCGCGGGCGGGCTCGACCTGTCGGACGTCATCATCGGCGACAGCATCGCCATCCAGGGCGCCTGCATGACCGTGGTCGCCATGGCGCCCGACGCCTTCGAGGTCGAGGTCTCGCGCGAATCGCTGGACAAGACCGTGGGGCTCGACCGCGCCGGCCGCGTCAACCTGGAGAAGGCGCTGCGCCTGGCCGACCGGCTCGGCGGCCACCTGGTGTCGGGGCACGTCGACGGCCTGGGCGAAGTGGTGCATTTCGCCCCGGTGGGCGAGTCGCACGAACTGCGCATCCGCGCCCCGCGCGAGCTGGCGCGCTACCTGGCCTACAAGGGCTCGGTGGTGGTCAATGGCGTGTCGCTGACCGTCAACCGCGTCACCGATGAAGCCGACGGCTGCGTGTTCTCGATCAACCTGATTCCCCACACCGTCGAAGTGACCACGCTGCAGGAGCTCAAGCCCGGTGCGCGCGTGAACCTGGAGATCGACCTGATCGCCCGTTACGTGGAACGGATGCTGTCGAACACGCAGGCTCCCGCGTAAGACGCACGCTAGCGGCCCTCGTCGGGCACGTTGTAAGCCTGGCGCAACTGATCGGTGAAGGGCCGCAGCGCTTCCATGCACGCGGCGCTGTCGCCGCCTTCCATGGTCGACAGGCTCCAGTTGCAGCCGCTGGCATCCGGGGCGTGCCAGACAATATCGCCAAAGCAGGCGCCCTCGCACGCGGGCACCTTGGCCTGCTCTGCCCGGACCATCGCACGCAGTTCGGCCTTGTTCTTGATCTGTCTCGGCATGGCTGTCTCCCTGGGTAATGCGAACCTGCGGACGCGCCCGGACCGGTCTCAACCCCCGGTGCCGCGCGCAGTCCGGCGAACACTTCAGATGCGCCACTGGTGCAGCTTACGCTACCGCCCCTTGCTGGTGGCAAGTTTTCTCGCCGCGAGGCCTATGTTGTAAGTGAACTGGGAGGGACGGCGCGGTACGCCTAGAATGAAAGGGCTGTGCCGACGGCTGGTCTGGCCCACGGCGCACCCCCGCGCATTTCGCATTTCGCTTTTCCCTCGCCTACGCCTTATCGGACGCTGCCGCCTGGCGATCGCGTCCTGCTCACTGGCGTTTCCATACATCCGCCACGCCGCGCAACCGCGCCGTGACCGCCGCGCCGCTTGCGCCCGGCGACCAGGAGGATCTCGCATGCCCGCGCCTGCTTCCCGAATGACTTACCGCTGGATTCCGGCGATGCCGCGGCTGCAGTCGCCGCACCATGCCGCCCGCGCGCCGCATCACATGGGCCTGCTGAGGCTCGGTTCGACGCCGATGCGGCGCGCGGTCACGCTGCTGATCGACTGGGATCGCGCCGTCGGCGACGGCTGGCCGCGCCTGCAGCCGCCGTCATTGCCGTTGTGGCGCTTCCGGCCGTTCAAGCGCCCCGCCGCGCGGCGGTATGCCGGTTTTCCGTGGTGCCATGGCCGGACCGACTGAAACGCTGAAACGCAGCGTACCGCCATCCCGCCATCCATCGCGCGTTGCACACGCGCCAACCACGCCGGAACCAGCATGGACGAAAGCTTCTTCTATCAGCACTGCCACGTGGTCGTAACGCTGGCCGAGGTGACCTTCGGCAAATGGGAATGGTCGTATGCGCTCGATGCGCACGCCAGGTTCCACCGGCCCAACGCCGGCTTCCCCACCCGCGAGCTCGCGCTGGCTGACGCCACGCGCGCAGCCCGGACCCGCATCGCCAGGACTTCGCGCCTGCGCACCCCTGCCGCCGCCGCGGACTGGACGCCGCTGGCCGAAGCCGCGTAAGGCAAGATACCGGCAGCGCATACGACCAGGCGCCGCAGCCGCCACGCGCCTGGCTCCAGCGTCCTTCCGCGGATCCCCCTTCCCCGCTCGCCACGCCAGCCGGCGCACTTTCCGCTGCCGCTGCCTCCCGCGTGGGCTGCCTTGGCGTACAATAGCCGGCTTGACTGGGCAACCTGCCGGGCGTATATGGCCCGGCCGGCCCGGCCCGAAGCCCCGCCTCAGTCCGGCCGCTTTCCACCGCGGCCATGGTTCCTGCCACAGCCATTCGCCGGTTTTTCGCCTGATTTCCGCCCCAACCTGCCGTTCAGCACGCCATGACAATCGCCCGTACCGAAGACATCATTGCCGACATTCGCGCCGGCCGCATGGTCATCCTTGTCGACGAGGAAGACCGCGAGAATGAGGGCGACCTGGTCCTGGCTGCCGATTTCGTCACGCCGGAGGCGATCAACTTCATGGCCAAGCATGGCCGCGGCCTGATCTGCCTGACGCTGACCGCCGAGCGCTGCCGCCAGCTCGACCTGCATCCGATGGTAAGCCGCAACGGCACCCAGCACGGCACCAACTTCACCGTCTCGATCGAAGCTGCCGAGGGCGTGACCACCGGCATTTCCGCCGCCGACCGCGCCCGCACCGTGCAGGCTGCCGTCGCCCGCGACGCCAAGCCGGCCGACCTGGTCCAGCCGGGCCATATCTTCCCGCTGACGGCGCAGCCCGGCGGCGTGCTGATCCGCGCCGGCCATACCGAGGCCGGCTGCGACCTGGGCGCGCTGGCCGGGCTGACGCCGGCTGCGGTGATCTGCGAGATCATGAAGGACGACGGCACCATGGCGCGCCTGCCGGACCTGGTCGAGTTCGCGCGCGAGCATGACCTCAAGATCGGCACCATCGCCGACCTGATTCACTACCGCAGCCGCACCGAGAGCATTATCGAGCGCGTCGGCGAGCGCGCCATGCAAACCCCGTACGGCACCTTCCACAGCATCGCCTATCGCGACAAGCCGACCGGCCAGGCCCACCTGGCGCTGGTCAAGGGCAAGCCCACGCCGGAACAGGAAACGCTGGTGCGCGTGCACGAGCCGTTCTCGGTGCTCGACCTGCTGGAAGTGAAATGCACGACGCACTCGTGGAGCATCCCCGCGGCGATGCAGGCCATTGCCGAGGCCGACAAGGGCGTGATCGTGCTGCTGAACTGCGGCGACACCGTCGAGCAGCTGTTCACGCAGTTCAGCGCGCTCGACGCCCCGCAGTCGCGTCCGCGCCGCAAGCCGGACCTGCGCACCTATGGCATGGGCGCGCAGATCCTGAAGGATGTCGGCGTCGGCAAGATGCGCGTGCTGGCCGCCAGGCAGCGCATGCCCAGCATGACCGGCTTCGACCTGGAAGTGACCGGCTACCAGCCGATGAGCGGCCAGGCCGACTGAGCCGGCCCCGGTACCGAGCCGCCCCCCCCCCCGAATACCCGGGCCGCGGCGCATGCCGCCGCGGCCCTCCCGAAAAACTGGAGAATTGAACAATGGATCACGGCTTCTACCCCAGCAACCTCGACGGTGAAGGCCTGCGCATCGGCATCGTGCAGGCGCGCTTCAACGAGCCGGTCTGCGCCGAACTGCTCGAGGCCTGCGTGGCCGAGCTGGAAAAGCTTGGCGTCGAGGGTGAAGACACCCTGGTGGTAACCGTTCCGGGCGCACTGGAAGTCCCGCTGGCACTGCAGAAGATGTGCGAGAGCGGCCAGTTCGACGCGCTGGTCGCGCTGGGCGCCGTGGTGCGCGGCGAGACCTATCACTTCGAGCTGGTCTCGAACGAGTCGGGCGCGGGCATCACCCGCGTCGGCCTGGACTTCAACGTGCCGATCGCCAATGGCATCCTGACCGTCGACACCGACGAGCAGGCCCATGCCCGCACCCGCGAAAAGGGCCGCGACTGCGCGCGCGCCGCGGTGGAGATGGCCAACCTGGTGGCGGCGCTCGATTCGCTGCGCGGCCAGGAAGACGAAGACGAGGACGATGATGAGTGATACCTCGAACACGCCGGACAACGACGCCGGCAAGGCGGCCGGGGGCAAGCCCGGCGCTGCCCGCACCGAAGCCAAGGCGCCGCCCAAGAGCGCGCGCCGCCGCTCGCGCGAACTGGCCCTGCAGGGCCTGTACCAGTGGCTGCTGAACCGCAACGACATCGGCGCGATCCAGGCCCACCTGCACGACGCCCAGGGCTTCAACAAGGCCGACCGCGAGCACTTCGACGCGCTGCTCAATGGCGCCGTGCGCGAAGAGGCACGCCTGACCGCCGCGTTCGAGCCGTTCCTGGACCGCTCCGTCGATGAACTGTCGCCGGTCGAGCGCGCCGCCCTGCTGGTCGGCAGCTATGAGCTGGTGCACTGCCTGGACATCCCGTACAAGGTCGTGATCAACGAAGCCGTCGAGCTGACCAAGACTTTCGGCGGCGTCGAGGGCTACAAGTACGTCAACGGCGTGCTGGACAAGCTCGCTGCCCAGGTACGCGCCGCGGAAGTGGCTGCGCGCCGCTAAACCACCCCGGGGCTGCGCCGTGCCGTCGCGCTGGCCCTGGCGCCAGCGGCGATGAAGACGACACCCGCCGCGGCGGGTGTTTTCATTCCCACCGACCCCTTTTGCTGAACGGGCCCCTGCCGCCCGGAACACCATGGACTTGCAGCACCTGGCCACCGCCTCCCGCCTCGCCAACATTGACGCCTTCCATGTGATGGAGCTGGCCAAGCAGGCCGCCGCGCTGGAGCGCGCCGGCCGCCATATCGTGCACATGGGCATCGGCGAGCCGGACTTCACCGCCGCCGAGCCGGTGGTGCGCGCCGCCGAAGCGGCGATGCGCCGCGGCGTCACGCAGTACACCGGGGCGCTGGGCATCCATCCGCTGCGCGAGGCCATCGCCGGCTATTACCAGACCGCCTACGGCCTGGACATCCCGGCGCGGCGCGTGATCGTCACCGCCGGCGCCTCCGGGGCGCTGCTGCTGGCGTGCGCGGTGCTGGTCGAGATCGGCGCCGAAGTGCTGATGCCGGACCCGAGCTACCCGTGCAACCGCCACTTCGTCGCCGCCTTCGACGGCGTCGCGCGCATGATCCCGAGCGGCCCGGCCGAGCGCTTCCAGCTGACCGCCGCGCAGGTCGAGACCCACTGGGGCGAGCAGACCCGCGGCGTGCTGCTGGCCTCGCCGTCCAACCCGACCGGCACCTCGATCCTGCCCGACGAACTCGCGCGGATCCTGCAGGCGGTGCGCGCGCGTAACGGCTTCGCCATCCTGGACGAGATCTACCAGGGCCTGTCCTACGATGCCGCGCCGGTGTCGGCGCTGAGCCTGGACCCGAACGTGGTCACGGTGAACAGCTTCTCGAAGTACTTCAATATGACCGGCTGGCGCCTGGGCTGGCTGGTGGTGCCGGAGGCGCTGGTCGAGGCCTTCGAGAAGGTCGCGCAGAACCTGTTCATCTGCGCCTCGGCGGTGGCGCAGTACGCCGCGCTGGCGTGCTTCACGCCCGAGGCGCTGGCCATCTACGACGAGCGCAAGGCCGAATTCCGCCGCCGCCGCGACCTGATCGTGCCGGCACTGGAGTCGCTCGGCCTGCGCGTGCCGGTGCGCCCCGACGGCGCCTTCTATGTGTATGCGGACTGCCGCGGCGTCAACCACCCGGCCGCCGGCGACGCCGACCGCCTGACGCAGGCCATGCTGCACGACGCGGGCGTGGTGATGGTGCCGGGGCAGGACTTCGGCCCGCATACGGCCCGGGACTACATCCGGATCTCGTACGCGACCTCGCGCGAGAATATCGAGGAGGCGATGGCGCGGCTGGGCCAACTGTTCCGCTGACCGGCACCCCTGCCGCTGTGGCGACAGGCCAACAAAAAAGCACCCCGCGGGGTGCTTTTCTTCTGGGCGATGCCGGGGCCAGGCTCAGGCGTTGTGCGGCCCGTTATTGGCTTCCAGCTTCTCGGTCGGTGCATGCTCGACCGGCGCCTTGTCCTCCGCGGCCGGCTTGTCGGCATTGGCCGGCGCGCTGCGCACGCCGATCAGCTGGCGCAGGCGGGCACGTTCGGCCAGCACCTTGGCGCCGTAGCCGCCGTCGGTGGCCGTGGTGGCGCCGACGTAGTACTTCAGGCCACCCTCGAGCGAGCCGGCGCGGGCGATGCAGTCCTTGAGCACCAGCGCACCGATCTTGATGTTGGCGTACGGGTTCAGCGCCGCGGACACGCCGCCGACGGCTTCGTACTTGTCCTGGTGGACCTTGGTCATGACCTGCATCAGGCCCTGCGCGCCCACGCCGCTTTCGGCGTACGGGTTGAAGCTGGACTCGATCGCGATCACGCCCAGGATCAGCAGCGGGTCGATGCCGACCTCGCGCCCGGTCAGGTAGGCCGCCTTGACCAGCTGCGCGGTCGCCTGGGCGGCCACGCGGTACTTGCGGGCGATATAGTCCGCCACCGCGGCCTGCTCGCGCGCGCTGCCCAGCGTGGCGCCGGTGCTGCGGGCGTCCATCGCCACGCGCGTCACCGGGATGCGCGCGGCCAGGTGCGCGACCGACGGCACCTTGGTATTGGCCGCCAGGCTCCATTCGTCGACGCCCGACACGGTCGGCAGGCCGAGCTTGCCACCGCGGCCAGTGCCATAGCCGAACTTGGCCGCCGCGACGTCCGCCGTGCTCGGCGGGACGGCGCTGGATACGGCCGGGCTGTTGGCAGCGTTGGCGGCAGTGCCGGCATGGGCGGGCGCTGCCACGGCGGCGCTCACCAGCACCGCCGGCGCTTCGTCACCGGCCAGCAAGGCGGCCAGCGTGGTGCGCCACTCCTGGCTCACCGACAGCGACACCGCCGAAACCACCGCCATCACGCCCAGGCTGTTCAGGGCGTACTTCAGCGTCGTGCGGCCACCGCGCAAGGCGCGGCCCGCGACCGGATGCGCAAGACGGACCTGCAATGCCCGACTCACTCCGGGTACCGGCTGTCGGAGGCGGACCTGCAGGGCCCGCCCGATGCCGGGAAGATGAAGGGTTTTCCAACCGCTCATGCTTACCTCCATCCGTTGCCCGCTTCGCGTGCCAGACTGCGGCATGCGCCCGATCTCAACGTACTCAAGTAAGGATGCCGCGCCGTCTAGCAGTGACGACCAAGCACCTGTTGGCAGGGCGCTCCCCATGCGCCCAACTGGAAACAGGCCACGCCCTGGGGGGGCGCTACCTGCCACGACTTAACTCTCTACACTCCGGCAAGTCGCCGGAGGCGACCGGTCGCCCGCCATGCGCGCGGGTCTATGACCATCGGTCCTTGCTGGAGGGACTTTCTGGCACGTTGTTTTAATGTGCACCCCTTGACACAGGGAGAAAATCCATGTTGCGACGCAACACTCCATGGAGCAGACCGGATTGTAGGAACGGTGTTATATCCCGTCAAGAATAACAATTCGATAATTCACTACTTTCAGTTATTTGTAACAAGGCGGTTTTGGTCGACCCGGCATCACTCCGATGCCCGCAAACGCAGGCGTAGCCTTGGCTCGCCACGTTACGGCCCGCCCCGGGGCGGGCAAAAAACTTACAATTTCCGCGGCACCGGCTGGACGATTTTTTTGCCGCCGCCCCGAGGAATGTGTATCGTCACCGACCTGACCGCCGCCTCCCTGGATCCGGTGCGGGATGCCGCACCACAACAGAATTCACCATGCAATACAAAGACTTGCGCGATTTCATCGGCCAGCTCGAAGGGCTCGGCGAGCTGCGGCGCATCGCCCGCCCGGTATCGCCCGCCCTGGAAATGACCGAAATCTGCGACCGCCTGCTGCGCGCCGGCGGTCCCGCGGTCGTCTTCGAGCAACCTGCGGGCGCTCCCCATGGCGACATCTATAGCGTGCCGGTGCTGGCCAATCTGTTCGGCACGACACGCAGAGTCGCATTTGGCATGGGCGCCGAATCGATGGAAGACCTGCGCGACATCGGCCGGGTGCTGTCGGCGCTGAAGGAACCCGAGCCGCCGCGCGGGCTGCGCGAGGCCGGCAAGCTGTTCACGCTGGCCAAGTCGGTGTGGGACATGGCGCCCAAGCGCGTCAGCGGCCCGGCCTGCCAGGAGGTGGTCTGGGAAGGCAACGATGTCGACCTGGCGCGCCTGCCGATCCAGACCTGCTGGCCCGGCGACGCCGCCCCGCTGATCACCTGGGGCCTGGTGGTGACCAAGGGCCCGCACAAGAAGCGCCAGAACCTGGGCATCTACCGCCAGCAGGTGATCGGCCGCAACCAGGTCATCATGCGCTGGCTGGCGCACCGCGGCGGCGCGCTCGACTTCCGCGAGCATGCGCTGGCCAACCCCGGCAAGCCGTTCCCGATCGCGGTGGCGCTGGGTGCCGACCCGGCCACCATCCTGGGCGCGGTGACACCGGTGCCGGATACGCTGTCCGAATACCAGTTCGCCGGGCTGCTGCGCGGCAGCCGCACCGCGCTGGCGGGCTGCCTGACCCCGACGCTGTCCGAACTGAGCGTGCCGGCCTCGGCCGAGATTGTGCTGGAAGGCCATATCCAGCCCGATCCCAATCACCCGTCCGGCTACCAGCACGCGCTCGAGGGCCCGTTCGGCGACCACACCGGCTATTACAACGAGCAGGACTGGTTCCCGGTCTTCACCATCGACCGCATCACCATGCGGCGCGACCCGATCTACCACTCCACCTACACCGGCAAGCCGCCCGACGAGCCGGCCGTGCTGGGCGTGGCGCTGAACGAGGTTTTCGTGCCGCTGCTGCAGAAGCAGTTTCCGGAAATCACGGACTTCTACCTGCCGCCCGAAGGCTGCAGCTACCGCATGGCGCTGGTGCGCATGAAGAAGCAGTACGCCGGCCATGCCAAGCGCGTGATGTTCGGCGTGTGGAGCTTCCTGCGGCAGTTCATGTATACGAAGTTCATCGTGGTGGTCGACGACGATGTCGACGTGCGCGACTGGAAGGAGGTGATCTGGGCCATCACCACCCGCGTCGATCCCAGCCGCGACACGGTGCTGGTCGACAACACCCCGATCGACTACCTCGACTTCGCCTCGCCGGTGTCGGGCCTGGGCTCCAAGATGGGGATCGATGCCACCGACAAGTGGCCAGGCGAGACCACGCGCGAATGGGGCACCCCGATCGCCATGGATGCCGCGGTCAAGGCGAAGGTCGACACCCTGTGGGAAACGCTGTTCGAGCGTCCCGCCGGCCGATGATGGCAGCGGGCACGCGCCTGCGCCCAACCGCCGTTATCATGTCACGCTGATGCAGGGCGCCCGCGACAGGCGCCCGCAACCTACCCTCGCACCATCCGATGCCCGCAACAGACGGGCCCAAGGAGGAGACATGACCACCGCCGCCCCGCTCGCCGAAGGCAACCTGATGTGGACGCCGTCCGAGGCGTTCCGCGACCGCAGCCAGATTGCGCAGTTCATGCGCTGGCTGCGCACCGAACGCAGCCTGGCCTTCGACGACTACGACAGCCTGTGGCAATGGTCCGTCACCGAGCTCGAAGCCTTCTGGGATGCCGTGCGCGCGTACTTCGACGTGCGCTTCGACACCCCGGCCAGGCAAGTGCTGGACCGGCGCACCATGCCGGGCGCGCGCTGGTTCGAAGGGGCCACGCTGAACTACGTGCAGCAGGTGTTCCGCCACGCCGGCAGCGGCAGCGCCCGCCAGCGCACCGCGATCCGCCATGCCGGCGAGGCACAGCCGCTGGCCGATATCAGCTGGCACGCGCTCGAGGCGCAGGTCGCCTCGCTCGCGCATGCGCTGCGCCGGATGGGCGTGCAGCGCGGCGACCGCGTTGCCGGCTACCTGCCCAATATCCCTGCCACCGTGGTCGCCTTCCTGGCCACCGCCAGCCTGGGCGCGGTCTGGTCCGGCTGCGCGCCGGACATGGGCCAGGTGGCGGTGGTCGACCGCTTCCGCCAGATCGAGCCCAAGGTCCTGATCGCCGTCGACGGCTACCGCTACGGCGGCAAGACCTACGACCGCGCGCCTGTGCTGGCCGAACTGGTCGCCGCCCTGCCCTCGCTGACCGACCTGGTGCTGGTGCCGCAAACCGGCAGCGGCGCCGCGACGCCCGCCGGCGTGCGCGTCCATGCCTGGCACGACGTGCTGGCGCATGACGTGCCGCTGGCGATCGAACCCGTGCCGTTCGACCATCCGCTGTGGATCGTCTATTCGTCCGGCACCACCGGCATGCCCAAGCCGATCGTGCACGGCCATGGCGGCATCGTCATCGAGCAGCTCAAGCTGATGGCGTTCCACAACAACCTGGGCCCGGACGACGTGTTCCACTGGTACAGCAGCAGTGGCTGGATCATGTGGAACGCGCAGGTGGCGGGGCTGCTGCTGGGCACCACCATCGCGCTCTACGACGGCAACCCGGCCTGGCCCGACGCGGGCGTGCTGTGGCGTTTTGTCGACGATGCCGGCGTAACCCTGTTTGGCGCCGGCGCGGCGTTCTTCACCAACTGCATGAAGGCCGGCATCGAGCCCGCGCGCATCGCCGACGTGTCGCGCCTGCGCGGGCTGGGCTCGACCGGCTCGCCGCTGCCGGTCGAGGCCTACGACTGGATCTACCGCCATGTGCGCGAAGACATCTGGCTGGTGCCGATGTCGGGCGGCACGGACTTCGCGGGCTCGTTCGTCGCCGGCTGCCCGCTGCTGCCGGTCTATTCCGGCGAGATGCAATGCCGCTGCCTGGGCGCGAAGGTGGAAGCCTTCGACGATCACGGCCAGCCGCTGGTCGACGCGGTTGGCGAACTGGTCTGCACCGAGCCGATGCCGTCGATGCCGCTCTACCTGTGGGGCGACACCGATGGCAAGCGCTATCGCGACAGCTATTTCGACACCTACCCCGGCGTCTGGCGGCATGGCGACTGGATCAAGATCACAACACGCGGCGGCGCGGTGATCTACGGGCGGTCGGACGCCACCATCAACCGCCACGGCATCCGCATGGGCACCAGCGAGTTGTATCGCGTGGTCGAAGACCTGCCCGAGGTGATGGACAGCATGGTGGTCGACCTCGAATACCTCGGCCGCGAATCGTATATGCCGCTGTTCGTGGTGCTGCGCGAAGGCATGGTGCTGGACGACGCCTTGCGCGACACCCTGCGCGCGCGCATCCGCAACGCGCTGTCGTCGCGCCATGTGCCCAACGAGATCGTGCAGGCGCCCGGCGTGCCGCGCACGCTGTCGGGCAAGAAGATGGAGGTGCCGATCAAGAAGCTGCTGCTGGGCCATGCGCCGCAGGGCATCGCCAACCGCGACGCCATGGCCAACCCCGGCACGCTCGACTGGTACTTCGACTACGCCGCGCGCTTCCTCAAGGCCCGCCAGGCCGAGCCGGCCGCGAACTGAGCGCCATGCCCTGATCTCTCCCCCCATGCACAACCTGCCAACCGAAGACTTCCAGGGCCAGCCGCTGGTGCGCATCGGCCAGGCCGACACCTACCTGCTGCTGGCGCCGCAATTCGGGGCTCGGCTGGTCCGCTGGGTGCACCGCGGCCAGGACCTGCTGTACTGGCCCGACGCCGCCGACTGGAGCCGGCCGGCCAAGATCCGCGGCGGCAACCCGCTGCTGTTCCCGTTCATCGGCCGGCATTTTGTCGACGGAACCCCGGGGCAATGGCGTGACGGACAAGGGACGGTCCATACCTTGTCGCAACACGGCTTTGCGCGCGACCTGCCCTTCGACGTCAGCGCCATCGACCCGCTGGCTGCCATCACGATGACGCTGCGCGACAGCGAGGCGACGCGCGCCGGCTATCCGTTTGCCTTCGTGTTCGATGTGGTCTACACCTTGCTGCCCGACGGCCTGGAGGTGGCGCTGCGCACCACCAACACCGGCACGCAGCGCCTGCCCTGTTATCCCGGCCACCACTTCTATTTCGCCCTGTCCCACACGCAGCGCGCGGCGGCGTCGCTGGCGCTGCCCGACACGGAGCGCAAGCGTCAGTTGCCGGATGGCAGCCCGGGGTCAGCCGAGTCTGGCGAGCCGACCTACCAGCTGGACGATCCCCGGCTGCAGGACACGTTCCACGTCTTCCGCGGCAGCCCTTCGGCGCAACTGGCCATGCCCGGCCGCAACATCCGGTTCGAACTCGACCTGCAGGGCAGTGCGCCCTGGCACGCGGTGACCACGTGGTCCGAGACCGAGACCTCGGACTTCTATTGCGTGGAACCGTGGGTGGGCCTGCCGGATGCCATCCACCACGGCCAGGGATTGCGCTGGATCGAGCCAGGGCAATCGGAAAGCGCGGTGTGCCGGCTGCGTGTGACTGGCTGATTCCTGCCAGCCGCTCAGTGTTCGAAATCCAGCCCGCCGATCAGGATCCGCGGGTCGGCCTGCGACAGCGAGCGGAAATCGATGCCGCGCGGTTCCTGCCACGCCCGCAGCTTGGACGGCAGCGCTGCCAGGTAGCCGGCAAAGCGCGCCTCGCCGCCCGCGGCGAACAGCCGCTGCACCTCCAGCCCGTCCCACGCCAGCGTGATATCGAGCGCATACGGATGGCGCCGCAGCTCCGGCGGGCCTTCTGCCGTCATGCGCAGGCGCGGCGGCATCCCGGCACCATCGGCAGGCAGCGGCTGGAGTTGCAAGCGCCGGTGCTGCTGGCCGATCGCATCGGCGATGCGCGGCAGGCATTCGGCTTCGAAGCGGGCGAAGAAGTCGGTGGTCAAGGTGGGGGGTATCCTGACATTGCGGGAGGGCGCCGGCGCTTGGGGCCCTGTGCGCCGGCGTGCCAGCCACTATACGCCGCGCGTCGCCGGCCGCGGCAAGTCAGTCCAAACACGGCCTATCATTGGCAGCTATGCAGCCCTATCGGAATCTCAGCGGCAAATCGGGTGTGGTCGCCTACGAACTCGGTCCTGAGCACATCCCGCTTCGACAACGGCCACGTCTACACCTATGACTACCGCAGGCCCGGCCGCCGTCATGTCGAACAGATGAAGCGCCTCGCCACGGCGGGACGCGGCCTGTGCAGCTATATCAGCCAGGAGGTCGGCAAGGACTTCGCGTACAAGGCCTGAGACGCCGAATGCGCCCCATCGGCCACTCGCTTGCATCCCCCCGGGATCCCGCATAGAATCGCGGGTTCGCGGGCGTCGTATAATGGCTATTACCTTAGCTTCCCAAGCTAAAGACGTGGGTTCGATTCCCATCGCCCGCTCCACTTCCAGTCGAGACAAGCCGCCTTTGCCACCGTTACGGTGATCCGCCCGGCGGCTTTTTTGTTGCCATGCTTCCCCAAGACCCCAGCACCGGGCCGGCCGACGACGCCGTGCCAGCGTCCGCCCCCTCTCCTGCCGATCCTGAAGGCGTTGCGCATCCGCGCCGCATCCGTTCGTTCGTGCGCCGCGCGGGCCGGACTTCGACCGGGCAGCAGCGCGCCATCGACGAGGTCGGGCCGCGCATGCTGGTGCCGTACGCGCCGCAGCCGCTGGACTGGGAGGCGACCTTTGGCCGCCAGGCGCCGTCGATCCTGGAAATCGGCTTCGGCATGGGCGAGACCACGGCGCATATCGCCGGCCTGCGGCCGCAGGACAATTTCCTGGGCTGCGAGGTGCATGAGCCGGGCGTGGGCGCGCTGCTCAAGCTGATCGACGAGCGCGGCCTGTCCAATGTGCGGATCCTGCAGCATGACGCGGTGGAAGTGATCGCGCATATGCTGACCGACGACTGCCTCGACGGCGTGCACATCTATTTCCCGGACCCGTGGCACAAGAAGCGCCACAACAAGCGCCGGCTGGTGCAGCCGCCGCTGGTGAAGGTGCTGGCCGCGCGCCTGAAGCCGGGCGGCTATATCCACTGCGCGACCGACTGGGAAGAGTACGCGCACCAGATGGTGGAAGTGCTGTCGGCCGAGCCGCTGCTGGAGAACACCGCGGCGGCGCCGGACGGTTTTGCCGAGCGGCCGGACTACCGGCCCGTGACCAAGTTCGAGCGGCGCGGTGTGCGGCTCGGGCATGGCGTGTGGGACGTGGTGTTCCGCAAGCGCGCCTGAGCGCAGCAAACGCGCAAACAAAAAAGCGTGGCATTTGCCACGCTTTTTTTGTTGCCCGCGGTACGGCGAGGTCAGGCGTGCCAGGACACCAGCCCGGTGTAAGCGGTCAGCAGCACCACGATGCCGAAGGCGATGCGGTACCACGCGAACGGCTTGAAGTCGTGCGTGGCGACGAAGCGCAGCAGCCAGCGCACGCACAGGAAGGCGGACAGGAAGGCAAAGACGAAGCCGACCGCGAAGATGCCGAGGTCGTCGCCGTTCAGCAGCGCGCGCGCCTTGTACAGTTCGTAGACGGTGGCGCCGAAGATCACCGGGATCGCCAGGAAGAACGAGAATTCAGTGGCGACCTGCCGCGACAGCCCGAACAGCATGCCGCCGATGATGGTGGCGCCCGAGCGCGAGGTGCCCGGCACCAGCGCGAAGCACTGCGCCAGCCCCACCTTGAGCGCGTCGCGCCAGTTCAGGTCGTCGACCGACTCGATGCGCGGCGCGCCGGCCTTGGCGGCTTCCAGCAATGCATTGCCCTGCGGATGCGAGACCGTGCCGCGGCGCGCATCGCGCCATTCGGCCAGCAGGATCACCACGCCGCCGACGATAAAGGCCAGCGCCACCGAGATCGGGTTGAACAGGTGGGCCTTGATCCATTTGCCGAAGATAAACGCCAGCACGATCGCCGGCACCGAGGCGATCACCACGTTGGCGGCAAAGCGCTGCGACAGCGGGTCGTCGCGCAGGCCGCGCACCACCTTGCCGATGCGCGCGCGGAACTCCCAGCACACCGCCAGGATGGCGCCGAACTGGATCACGATCTCGAAGATCTTGCCCTTTTCGTCGTTGAAGTCGAGCAGCTGGCCGGCCAGGATCAGGTGGCCCGTGCTCGAAATGGGAAGAAACTCGGTCAGGCCTTCGACGATGCCGAGGATCACGGCCTTCAGCGCTAGTGCGATTTCCATGCGGAACGAAAGAGACGTAGGCGCGGGCGTTGTCCGGCCTGGTGCCGGACCGCCTGCATTGTTGTTCGATGCGCCCGGTCAGGGGCGGTTGATCTTGACGTTGATGCCGTCGGGCAAAACGGTGATTGTACCGGGCTCGACGTGCGTGCCGGCAATGCGCAGCTGGTCTTCGCGGAAGGTATAGAGCGGATAGCCCTGCAGCAGCTGCTCGGCCAGGATGCCGCCCAGCGCATTGAGCTGGCGCGAGAACTGCGCGGGCATGCCCTGCACGTCGAAGCGCTTCACCTCCGGATCCTGCAGCACCACCGAGCGGGTGGGCTCGTCATAGCGCAGCCCGCTGTCCAGCGCGAAGCGGCCGCTCAGGGCCTGGCTGAAGAACAGCTTGTTGTCGATGGTCGCGTCGAACTGCACGTTGACGCGGTTGCGCACGGAATCCAGCGTCAGCTGCGGGTTGGTCAGCTGGATGTCGAACAGCTCCATGTAGCGCTTGTTGAACGGGAACTTGCGTTCCAGCGCCGCCTGCAGCTGGCTTTGCGAAAAGGTGTATTCGCTGCGGAAGGCGCCGCAGGCGGCCAGCCCCACGGCCAGCGTGGCCGCGGCGGCGGCGGCGAACCAGCGCCGTCGGGAAGTCCGGATCATATTGCCTCCGATTGCGGAACATCAGGAATGAATGCCAGGCGGCATGCCACCGGACGGCTCAGGCGTGCGCTTGCGGCGCGGTCAGGATCTCGAGCCGGGTCAGCCAGTGCAGCGCCGCTTCGCGCGAATCGCCGCACATCTCGGCCGACGGCTTCAGGCCACCGCAGAACGCGGGCCGGTCCGGGCTGCCGAACACCGCGCAGCGCATGTCCGGCAGCAACTGCGCGCACGGCACGCCCGCCGGCTTGCCGCCCGGCATGCCCGGCAGCGGCGAGGCGATCGACGGCGCGATACAGCACGCGCCGCAGCCCGCGCGACAGGAAAGGTCTGACCGGCAACTCATGACGATGGTTCGGGATCGGCGGCCGTTGAGGCTGCCAGCACAAAGGCGACATTGTGCCCGAAGGACCGCGGGTCTCCTGTAAGAAAAGGAAAACGCCGTAAGCGGGCGCAGGTGACAAGCAACCGTGCATTTAGGATCACATGACGGGACGGGTTGCGGCCCCGAGCATAGTGCATGGCCTGCTTGACCCTCTGGGGGGCCTCATCTACATTACTGACCCACAAGTTATTAACTTTTCGACGCGCCCCCTCGTGCCCCGAAGTCTTCGCAAGCCCGCCGTGACCAAGCCACCCGCCGATCCGCACAAGGACACCGACAGCCCGCGCTGGAGCCGGCGCAAGGCGGCGCGGCCGCAGGAACTGGTGGCGGCCGCGCTGGACCTGTTCGTCGAGCGCGGTTATGCCGCCACGCGGCTGGAAGACGTGGCCGCCGCGGCCGGCGTTTCCAAGGGCACGGTGTATCTGTACTTCGCCAACAAGGAAGAACTGTTCAAGTCGGTGGTGCGCGAGAACCTGGTGCCGGCACTGGCGCGCGGCGCCGACCTGGTCGATGCCTACCAGGGCAGCACGCCCGAGTTGCTGCGCGAACTGCTGCGCGGCTGGTGGGGCCTGATCGGCGCCACGCCGGTGGCGGGGCTGACCAAGCTGATCATGGCGGAGTCGGCCAATTTCCCGGACATCGCGCGCTTCTATAACCAGGAAGTGATGGTGCCGGGCGACGAGCTGTTCGCCAAGGTGCTGGCACGCGGCGTGGCGCGCGGCGAGTTCCGCGCGCTGCCGGCCAACCCCACCACCACGCTGATCTGCGCGCCGCTGGTATTCCTGATGATGTGGCAGCGCGCGCTGCGCGCCACCGCCGAGAAAGACATCGATCCCGAGGCCTTCCTCGATGGCCTGCTCGATACGCTGCTGTTCGGGCTGACCGCCGGCGAAGCCCGTGACCGCCCGCTGCCGCCGCAGCACGGCCCCTATATCTGGGAAGTGATCCGCGACGACATGCTGGCGCAACGCGCCGGCGCGCTGGCCGCCGACGCCACGCCCGCCGCTTCCGCGCCGCTACCCGGCACCTCCACATGAAACGAAAGCCCCTGCTGATCACTGCCGCCTGCCTGGCGCTGGCGCTGAGCGCCACCGTGGCCGTGCGCAAGGCCGGCAGCGCGCGGCAGCCGCAAGTCGCGGCGCCGGCCGCCAATATCGTCGAGTTCCTGCAGACCGACCTGGTACGCGTGGCGCGCCAGGACCTGCAGCTGTCGCTGCCGCTGTCGGGCAGCCTGCGCGCGCTGAACCAGGCCTCGGTCAAGGCCAAGGTCTCCGGCGAAGTGAAGCAGGTGCTGGTGCGCGAAGGCGAGCCGGTGCGCGCCGGCCAGGTCATCGTGCGCATCGACGCGACCGAATACGAAGCCCGGGTCGCGCAGGCGCGCGGCCAGATGCTGGCCGCGCGTGGCCAGTTCGAGAACTCGCGCCAGACCTGGGAGCGCAACCGCGAGCTGGTCGACAAGGGCTTTATCTCGCAGACCGCCTTCGACAAGTACCAGTCCGACCTGGCGGTGGCGCGCGCCAACCTCGACGCCGCCCAGGGCGGACTGGCGGTGGCGCAGAAGGCGCTGGCCGACACCGTGGTCAAGGCGCCGCTCGACGGCATGGTGGCCGCGCGCGCGGTGCAGCCGGGCGAGAAGGTGTCGCCGGATACGCGCCTGGTCGATGTGGTCGACCTGCGCGTGCTGGAGCTGGAAGCACCGGTACCGATGGCCGACGTGGCGCGCGCCGCGGTGGGCCAGCCGGTGGCGCTGGAAGTGGAAGGCGCCGGCCGCTTTGCCGGCAAGCTGGTACGCATCAACCCGGCCGTCAGCGAGGGCACGCGCAGCATCATGGTCTATGTCCGCGTCGACAACGCCGACCAGGTGCTGCGCGCGGGCATGTTCGCGCGCGGCGCGCTGGTGCTGGGCCAGCGCGCCGCCGTGGTGGCGGTGCCGGTGTCGGCGGTGCGCACCGAGGGCGAACGCGCCTTCGTCTATGCCATCGACCGCGACACGCTGGCCGAACGCCCGGTGCAACTCGGCCTGCGCGACGAAGCCAACGGCATGGTGGAAATCGTCGCCGGCCTCGACGCCGGCGCCGAAATCGTGCGCAACAACCTGGGCACGCTGCGCGGCGGCAGCCAGGTCAGGCGCGTCAAGGCCTGACGGTACAGAGGACGCGCGCCATGTGGTTCACCCGCCTGTCGATCCGCAATCCGGTGCTCGCCACCATGATGATGATGGCGTTCATCGTGGTGGGGCTGTTCTCCTACCAGCGGCTGCCGGTCGACCAGTTTCCCGACATCACCTTCCCGGTGGTGGTGGTGCAGACGGAATATCCGGGCGCGGCGCCCGAGTCGGTGGAATCCGACGTCACGCGCAAGGTCGAGGAGATCGTCAATACCATCTCCGGCATCGACGAGATCTTTTCGCATTCCTACCAGGGCACTTCGGTCGTCGTCATCAAGTTCGACCTGAGCGTCGATGTCGGACAGGCCGCACAGGACGTGCGCGACAAGATCGCGCTGATCCGGCCGCAGTTCCGCGACGAGGTCAAGGAACCGCGCGTGCTGCGCTACGATCCGTCCGACGCGCCGATCTTCTACCTGTCCGTCTCCAACGCGCCGGGCGCCAGCCGCAGCCAGCGCGAGCTGACCACCATCGCCGACCAGATCGTGCGCAAGCGGCTGGAAACCGTGCGCGGCGTGGGCGCGATCAATCTTGTCGGCGGCACCAAGCGCGAGGTCGAGATCCGCATCCGTCCCGCGCAGCTGGAAGCGCTGGGCATCGGCGTCGACCAGGTGATGAACGCAATCCGCAACGAGAACCAGGAGTTGCCCGCGGGCGAACTGCGTTCCTCGGCGACCGAGACCGTGGTGCAGATCAAGGGCCGCGTGCCCACGCCGGATGCGTTTCGCCAGATCATCGTGGCACGCCGCGCCGGCCAGCCGGTCACGCTGGGCGAGATCGCCGACGTGCGCGACGGCGAGGAAGAGCAGGAAAGCCTGGCGCTGCTCGACGGCAAGCGCGCCCTCTTCCTGTCGGTGGTGAAGGCGCAGGGCCAGAACACCGTCGATACCGTCGACGGCCTGGTACGCATGACCGACGAGGTGCGCAAGCTGGTGCCCGCCGGCGTGCAGCTCAACGTGGTCAACGACACCGCGCGCGGCATCCGCAGCAGCGTGAAGGAGGTGCGTTCGACGCTGCTGGAAGGCGCCTTCCTGACCGTGGCGATCGTGTTCCTGTTCCTCGGCTCGTGGCGCAGCACGGTGATTACCGGGCTGACGCTGCCGATCGCGCTGATCGGCACCTTCGGCGTGATGTATCTGTGCGGCTTCACGCTCAACGTGATCACGCTGATGGCGCTGTCGCTGTGCGTGGGCCTGCTGATCGACGATGCCATCGTGGTCCGCGATAACATCGTGCGTCACAACCTGATGGGCAAGGACCACCGCACGGCGGCGCTGGATGGCACCAACGAGATCGGGCTGGCGGTGCTGGCCACCACCTTCTCGATCGTCGCGGTGTTCCTGCCGGTGGGCTTCATGGGCGGCATCATCGGGCGCTTCTTCCACCAGTTCGGCATCACCGTGGTGGCGGCCGTGCTGATCTCGATGTTCGTCTCGTTCACGCTGGACCCGATGCTGTCCTCGGTCTGGCATGATCCCGACCTGCACGGCACCGGCAACAAGCGCAGCTGGTACGGACGCACCGTGGGGCGGCTGCTGGACTGGTTCTCGGCCAGGATGGACCGGCTTGGCGACGGCTATGCCGGCATGCTGGGCTGGGCGCTGAAGCACCGCCTGGCCACCGCCATCATCGCCGCCGCCACCTTCTTCGGCAGCTTCGCGCTGGTGCCGCTGATCGGCACGGAGTTCGTGCCCAATGCCGACCTGGGCGAGACCCAGGTCGGCTTCACCACGCCGGTCGGCACCTCGCTCGACGTCACCGAAGCCAAGGTGCGGCAGGTGGAAGCCGCGCTGAAGGCCTTCCCCGAAGTGGCCTACACCTACGCCACCATCAACTCGGGCAACGCGTCGGGGCGCAACAACGCGCTGGTGTCGGTGCGCCTGACCGAGCGGCGCGCGCGCACCCTGACCACCGCGCAGCTCAACCCGTTGATCCGCGAGCGGCTGGCCGGCATTGCCGGCATCACGCTGACCCTGGTCGGCATGCCCGACGGCGCCGGCGGGCAAAAGGCGATCCAGGTGTCGATCCAGGGCGACGACCTGGAAGAGCTGCGGCGCCTGTCGCGCGAAGCCGGCGCACGCATGGCGGCGATCCCGGGCCTGACCGACCTGGATTCGAGCATGAAGGACGACCGCCCCACCATCGAGGTCCGTATCCGGCGCGAGCTGGCCTCGGACCTGGGGGTGGGCGTGGCACAGATCGGCAATGCGCTGCGTCCGCTGCTGGCCGGCGATGCCATCAGCTCCTGGCGCGCGCCGGACGACGAGAACTATGACGTGCGCGTGCGCCTGCCGAAGGACGCGCGCACCGGCATGGCCGACCTCAGCGCGCTGATGATCGCCAGCAGCCACGCCAACGCCGACGGCTCGCCGAAGATGGTGCCGCTGCGCCAGATCGCCGAGCTGGTGCCCACCACCGGCGCCAACCAGATCAGCCGGCGCGACCTGAACCGCGAGGTCGAGCTGACCGCCAACGTGGCCGGCCGCTCGGCCGGCGAGGTGGCGCGCGACATCAAGGCCGCGCTGGACGGCGTCAACTGGCCGGCCGGCTACAAGTACCGCTTCGGCGGCTCGACCAAGTCGATGAACGAGTCGTTCGGCTACGCGGTGTCGGCGCTGGCGCTGGCGGTGATCTTCATCTACATGATCCTGGCCTCGCAGTTCGCCAGCTTCTTCCAGCCGATCGCCATCATGACCTCGCTGCCGCTGACGCTGGCCGGCGTGTTCGCGGCGCTGCTGCTGTTCGGCTCGACCCTGAACATGTTCTCGATCATCGGGTTCATCATGCTGATGGGGCTGGTAACCAAGAATGCGATCCTGCTGGTGGACTTTGCCAACCAGGCGCGCCAGGGCCATGTTGACGGCGCCTGCGGTCGCGAGCCGCTGTCGCGGGAGGCCGCGCTGGTGGAAGCCGCGCGCGTGCGGCTGCGCCCGATCCTGATGACGACGCTGGCGATGATCTTCGGCATGGTGCCGCTGGCCTTCAGCCTGGGCGAAGGCGCCGAGCAGCGCGCGCCGATGGGGCAGACCGTGATCGGCGGGATCATCACTTCGTCCATCCTGACGCTGGTGGTGGTCCCGGTGATCTATACGTATCTTGATGATTTCGGCGCGTGGCTGCGCCGGCTGTGGCAAGGCAAGGCGCGTAATGCGTCAGCGGCGCCAGCCGAGCCGGCAGCGCCCGCGCAGGCCGGGACCGGCCGGCCTTCGGCAGCGGAACGCCCGGCCCCGGTGGAGGCCAGCGCGGAATGAGCCCGCAGGCGCCCGCAAGGTTAAAATAACGGGTTTGATAAGACTGTCCGGCCGTGGCACCGCGCGGCCGGCGCACAGACCGACAGCGGTTGGCATTGGTAAGGAATGGCAAGATGGATCTCGAAAAAGCCCGATTCAATATGATCGAACAGCAAATCCGCCCGTGGGACGTGCTGGACCAGGAAATCCTGGACCTGCTGGCGGTGGTCAAGCGGGAGCAGTTCGTCCCGTCCGCGTACGCCTCGCTGGCGTTCGTCGACATGGAGATTCCGCTGCCCGCCGGGCAGAACATGCTGGCGCCGCGCGTCGAAGCCCGCATCCTGCAGGACCTGGCCGTGCGCAAGCATGAGACCGTGCTGGAAATCGGCGCCGGTTCCGGCTACATGGCCGCGCTGCTGGCCAACCGTGCCCGCCACGTACTGACGGTCGACATCGTGCCCGAGTTGGTCGAACTGGCCCGCACCAACCTGGCCAACGCCGGCGTGACCAACGTCGAGGTCGCCGAAGGCAATGCCGCCGACGGCTGGGCCGCCGCCGCGCCCTACGACGTGATCTGCATTTCCGGCTCGCTGCCGGCGATCCCGCCGTCGATCCTGGCGCAGGTGAAGGTGGGCGGGCGCATCGCCGCGTTCGTCGGCGAACTGCCGGTGATGGAAGCGCGCCTGGTCACGCGCGTATCCGAGACCGAGTACCAGGTCGTCAACCTGTTCGAGACCGCGGTCAAGCCCCTGCAGGGCGCGGCCCGGCCGTCGCAATTCCAGTTCTGAGGACGTACCGCCATGCAGGTCATCCAAGCGACCGAACTTGCCCAGTGGCTGGCCGACGCCAGGCGCGCCAAGCCGGTCCTGCTCGACGTGCGTGAAGGCTGGGAGGTGCAGACCTGCGCCCTCCCCGGCATCACCCACATCCCGATGCGCGACATCCCGGCGCGCGCAGCCGAACTCGACGAAGACGCCGACATCGTCTGCATCTGCCATCACGGCGCACGCAGCATGCAGGTGGCGGCCTACCTCGAGCGCCAGGGCTTCGGCAAGGTCTACAACCTGACCGGCGGCGTCGACGCCTGGGCCAGCCAGGTCGACCCCGCCATGCCGAAGTACTGACGCGGCAGCCAGCAGCAACACGAAGAAGAAACGACTGTCGGCCGCGGCACCCGCCGCGCCCACCTGGAGGTGTCATGACGTTTGCGCCCAACGCCCAGCCCGGAGCGATCCGGACGCGCCTGGCGATCGCGGTTTCCCTGCTGGGCCCGCTGCTGGCCCCGCTGCTGGCCCTGATGCCCGCGGCGCCGGCCAGCGCGGCCGACCTGCTGCAGGTCTACCGCGATGCGCAAGCCAATGACGCCCAGTTCGCCAGCGCGCGCGCCCAGCTGCTGGCCACGCGCGAGAAGCTGCCCCAGGGCCGCGCCGGCCTGCTGCCGCAAGTGGTGGGTACCGCGGGCGCCAACCGCACCAAGCTGGACCAGACCGCGTCGCTGCCGATCGGCGGCGCACCCAGCGCCTCCGGCACGCGCTTCTTCAACAACAACAACTGGCAGCTGCAGCTGAGCCAGCCGCTGTTCCGCTGGGACCGCTGGGAAACCTACAAGCAGGGCGAGCTGGCCGCGCAGGCGGGCGAAGTCACCTTCCACCAGGCCGAGCTCGACCTGATCACGCGCAGTGCGCAGGCCTACTTCGACGTGCTGGCCGCGCAGGACAACCTCTACCTGGCGCGCGCGCAGAAGAAGGCCATCTCGGAGCAACTGGAACAGGCCAGGCGCAATTTCGAGGTCGGCACCGCCACCATCGTCGACGCCAACGACGCCCAGGCCCGCTTCGACCTGGCGACCTCAACCGAGATCGCCGCGCAGAGCGACCTGGAGATCAAGCGCGCCACGCTGCAGCAGGTCACCGGCAAGCCCGTCGACGAACTGATGGGCCTGCGCGCCGAAGCGCCAATCCCCGGACCCCAGCCGCCCGATGTCAACGCCTGGGCGGCGCAGGCCGAGACCAGCAACCTGCAGGTCAACCTGGCCAGCTACAACCTCGAGACCGCGCAGCGCGAGACCAACAAGGCCAAGGCCGGGCACCTGCCGTCGGTGGACCTGGTGGCCTCGTATGGCTTCAACAACCAGACCGGCAGCGCCACGCAGGCGATCTCGACGCACTACAACGCGTCGCAGATCGGCGTGCAGCTGACCCTGCCGATCTTCGCCGGCGGCCAGATCCAGTCGCGCGTGCGCGAGACCCTGGCGCTGGCCGACAAGGCCGCCAGTGACCTCGAGTTCGCCCGCCGCACCGCCGCCCAGACCGCGCGCCAGACCTACTCCGGCGTCTCCAACGGCCTGGCCCAGGTCAAGGCGCTGGAGGCAGCCGAGCGCTCGGCCACCAGCGCGGTGGAATCCAACCAGCTCGGCTATGAAGTGGGCGTGCGCATCAATATCGACGTGCTCAACGCCGAAGCCCAGCTGTTCTCCACCCGCCGCGACCTGGCCAAGGCGCGCTACGACACCATCATGAACGGCCTGCGGCTGAAGGCTTCCACCGGGGTACTGCAGGAAGAGGACGTGGTGCAGATCAACACCCTGCTGACCTCGTCGCCGGGCGCGCTGTACAAGCTGCCGGTGCCGGCACAGGCGGGCGCGAAGGTGCCGGCAAACCCGCGCGCGTCGTCGGCCGAGCGCGGCGGCACGCGGCGCGAAGCCACGCCCGCGGGCACGCCGCGCTCCTGATCCTCCGCCTGGTGCGCCTTACTGCGCGCGCGTGCGGGACTCCACGTTGAGCAACTGCCAGCGGATCGCCGATGCATCCGCCGGCGGGTTCGGCACCTGGTATTCGCGCACGCGCAGCCGGTAAGCCACGCCCGGCTCGAAATCCAGCCCTTCGATCGGCCCATACCACAGCTGCCACGGCGCATCCGGCGACTCGCGCCAGCGGTAGCACGTCATCTTGCCGACGCCCGTGCACTCCACACGCTGCGAGTCGATATAGACGGTCTTCTCCACGCCCGCGGCTTCCACGCGCGCACCACGCTTGCCCACGCCTTCGCGCTCGACGAACTGCAGCAGGTCGCCGTCCACGGTCTTCCAGATGATCTGCCGGCCGGTACTGGCCGCCGACGGCTGCGTGCCCACGGTGGCAAACGGCGTCTGCATCGCCTTCAGCAGCGCCGACTCCAGCGCCATGCGCGGCGGCGGGCAAGCCATGCGCGTGCCGGCGATGCGATCGAAGCGGATGCCGGTTTCGGTCTTGCCATAGCTGCCGGTAAAGCGATTGCAGCCGCTGGTGCCGCTGACCGTGCCCTGCGCGGCATCGATGCCCTCGTTGAACTCGAAAATGATCGGCTGGCCATTGTCGCCGTGCGGAATCTCGCGCAGCGAGCCGTCAGGCTGCTGCCAGCGCACCAGTTCCCAGCGGCTCGGTCCGGACGGCTGGGTCTGGTTCAGGTTGGTGCCGGCCGAGGGAAGATTGGGCGCGGTCGCGGTGGTGCAGGCGCCCAGCACGGCGGCGACCAGCACGGCGGCCGCCAAGGGGATCGGGCGATTACGGCTATCCATAAGAGCTCCTGTTGCGGGCTGCCCCGGGGCGCCCGTAGCGATGTCATCGATGGATGTGACAAGCAGCATGCCGGAAAGTGCACCCCGGCCATGGACCTTCAGTTTAGCAAGCCGATCCGGCAAGGCCTCCACCAAGCGCCTGACCCTCCACACACATCCTGTAACGGGTAGTCACGCTCACCCGGCTAGGATGCGGAACTCCTGGAAATGCCACCGTGGCCATCCGATATAATCGCTTCGCCCCGAGCCGCAATGCCGGCGCCGGGCACCGCTCCTCAGGAGACGGCGACAATAATAAGACGGACGGAACGGCACGCATCTCCCATGCACCACCTTCCTCCGGAAACCTTTCTCCATGCTCTTGATGACGAGATTGCAAGGGTCCCTACCGTTGGGGATCGACAAAGCTCTGTACCTGAGCGCCTGTGTTGTCCTGGCTGCGTTTCCCGCGCTGATGTTCGTCAAGCCGTCGCTCAGCAACACCTGCTTCGGGCTGTTGCTGGGGTGGAGCGCCATCGCCCTGGCTGCCGGCGGCCGCGCGGCCCTGGCCGAATACGGCGCGATCCTGAGCCGCTACTGGCCCTTCATGCTGGCCATGGCGGCGCTGCCGCTGGCCGTGCTGCTTCAGCAACTGCTGACTGGGGCCGAAGACCCGCATGTGCCCTATCTTTACCTGCGTTTTGCGCTGTTCATCCTTCTGGTCCCTGGCATGCTGCGCCTGGGCCGGCGCGGCATGCAGAGCATCCAGTGGGGCTTCGTCGCCTGTGCGCTGATAGCCGCCTTGTGGCTGCACGAAGTGGCCGCAGCAGGCCGCCCCAGCCATGTCGGCTTCTCCAATGTCATTCCCTTCGGCAACCTCGCCCTGCTTACCGGCATGCTCGCCGTGATCTCGATCGGTTGGAACCGCCCCGGCGATCACTGGCTGGCCGGCCTGAAACTGCTGGCCGGCTTCGCGGGCCTGTATGCCTCATACATGAGCGGTACGCGGGGCGGATGGCTGGCGATTCCGGTGTTGGCATTGATCGCATTGGCCGCCTCGCGCCGGTTGACGCGGCTGCACAAGGCGGGGGTGCTGGTGGGGCTGGCCGGGCTGATGGCGCTGGGGTGGTTCAGCAGCGCGATGGTGCAGCAGAGGACGGCTGCGGTTGTATCGGAACTGTCTCAATTTGTTCAGCATGTAACGTCGGACACTTCGATCGGAGTTCGCCTTCAGCTC
This sequence comes from Cupriavidus sp. SS-3, assembly GCF_035818815.1. NCBI lineage: Bacteria > Pseudomonadati > Pseudomonadota > Betaproteobacteria > Burkholderiales > Burkholderiaceae > Cupriavidus > Cupriavidus sp. SS-3. Next base: position 254,234 of record NZ_JAYLVT010000002.1, on the reverse strand, counting down.
TGGCGCGCGTCGCTTGAACTGTTCCAGGCCCAACCCTGGACCGGCGTCGGACCGGAACACTTCGAAACGACCCTGCAGACCCTTGCCACTCAGCATGTGATTACGCCGCTGGCGGCGACCATGCCGCATTCTCATAATGAACTGCTGCATGCCGCCGCGACGCTCGGCATTCCTGGATTGCTGGCGATCCTTGCGTTGTACCTTGTGCCCGCCGTCTTCTTCCTGCGCCACCTGCGCGGAACCGACCGCGGCACCCGGGTCGCCAGCGCCATGGGCCTGGCGCTGTGCTGCGGCTTCATGGTGTTCGGGCTGACCGAAGTCATGTTCGCCACGACGCTGGTCAATGCCTTCTATAGCCTGGTCATGGCGTTTTGCTTTGCCTACGTCGTCGCGCGCCAAAGCAAACTGCCGGCACCGGCAACGCCTTGAACCCGGACTCGCGGCGCCATATCTGCTTCCTGACCGGCACCCTGAATGCGATGGCCGGCGCGGAGCGGATGACCGCCACCATCGCCAACGCGCTGGCTGCGCTCGGACACTGCGTCACCATCCTTAGCCTTTGGGACAGGTCCAGCCAGTTTCCATTGCACCCCGAAGTGCGCCATGAAGCGGTGTTCGCGCAACGCCCTTCGTTCAAGCGCGCCTATTTCGCCACCGTTGCCGGCATCCGCCGGCACTGCATTGCGCATCGCATCGATGTGCTGGTGCAGGTGGACCCCATGCTGGAACTGTTCGTGCTGCCTGCCACGCTCGGCCTTGGCCTGCACCATATCGCCTGGGAGCACTGTCACTTCGACCAGGACCTCGGCAAGCCCGCACGCAAGCTGGCGCGTCGGCTGGCGGCGCGGTTCTGCCGCCAGGTGGTGGTACTGACGGAGCGCGACCGCAGCCGCTGGCTGGAAGCCCTGCGGCCGCGCAGCGAGGTCGTGTGCCTGCCGAACCCGCTGCCGTTTGCATTGCCGGATGCGCCGGCGACACGCGCGCAAAGGACGGTGCTGGCCATGGGGCGACTGGTCCCGGCCAAGGGTTTCGATGTGCTGCTGCGCGCCTGGAAGATCGTGGCGGCACAGGCGCCGCAATGGCAGTTGCTGATACATGGCGAAGGCGAGGAGCGCCCCGCCCTGGCGGCATTGATCCGGGAACTGGGGCTGGCAGACAGCGCCAGCCTGCCCGGCATCTGCCATGACCCCGTGCAAACCTATGGCAGTGCCTCGGTGTTCTGCCTGAGTTCGCGCTATGAGGGCTTCGGGCTGGTGCTGATCGAAGCGATGGCCTTCGGGCTGCCGATCGTAGCGACCGATTGCGAGACCGGCCCGCGCGAATTGCTGGATCCGGGCCGGGACGCGCTGGTGGTTGCCCCCGACGACGCCAATGCCTTGGCCCAGGCGCTGCTGGCCGTGATCCGCCAACCGGAACTGGCAGCAAGGCTCGGCGCCAGCGGCCGCCAGAAAGCCAGCCGGTTCGCGCTGGAACAGATCGCGCAACAATGGGACGCCCTGGTCAGGGCGCCGAGCTAATCTTCAGTCAGCCTTCCAACGTCGGTGCAACGGCCGCCAGGGTGCGCACCGTGGCGCCGCGATGCAAGCCCGAAAAAGTCTGCGCATGCGCACGCATCTCAGCCAGGCGCGCCGGATCTGCCAGCACGCTGGCCGCGGTACGCATCAGCACGTCGGCATTGTCGACACGCATGCACGCGCCCGCGGCAATTGCATCCTCGGTCGCCTGCGCAAAGTTGAAGGTGTGCGGCCCGATCAGCACGGGGGTGCCGACGGCGCAGGCTTCGATCAGGTTCTGCCCGCCCAGTGGCAACAAGCTGCCACCGATAAACGCCAGGTCCGACGCGGCAAAGTACATGGCCATCTCGCCCATCGAATCGCCCAGCACGATGTCGGCCGTCAGCGGCGACCGCACGCGATCGAGATCCAGATTGCTGCGGCGTTCGACCGAAAACCCGGTCCGCGCCGCCATCGCGGCCACTTCATCGAAACGCTGCGGGTGGCGCGGAATCAGCAGCAGCGCCGGCCGGGGCACGCCTGGCGCCAGGGACTCCCAGCGCGAGAAGGCGTCGAGCAGCATCGCCTCTTCGCCCTCGCGGGTACTGGCCGCCGCCAGCACCGCGCGCGCGCCGAAGGCCTGGCGCAGCTGCCCGCCCAGCGCCACGCCGGCCGGCGCGGGCTGCATGTCGAACTTGAGGTTGCCGGTGATCTGCACCGCCGGCACGCCCAGTGCGCGAAAGCGCTCGGCATCGCCCGCCGTCTGTGCCAGCACGCCGGCAAAGTCGCGGTACATCGACGTTGCGGCGCGACCGAAGCGGGCCGTGCGCCGGTAGCTGCGCGGCGACAAGCGGGCGTTGACGAGGTACAGCGGCACGCCCGCCTTGCGCGCGCCATGTACCAGGTTCGGCCACACCTCGGTCTCCATCAGCATGCCCACCTGCGGCCGGAAATACCGCATGAACCGCCGCACCAGCCACGGCAGGTCGTACGGCAGGTAGCACTGCACCACGCGCGGCTCCTTGCCAAACAACTGCGCGCCGGTCTGGCGGCCGGTTGGCGTCATGTGGGTCAGCAGCAGGCGGTGATGGGGATGCGCAGCCAGCAGCGCCTCGACCAGCGGCTGGGCGGCGCGGGTCTCGCCCACCGACACGGCGTGGACCCATAGCCACGGCCCCGGCTTCGGCAGGCCGCCATAGGCCCCGAGGCGTTCGCCGACATGCTGCAGGTAGCCCGGCTCCTTGCGCGCGCGCCAGGCCAGGCGCAGCAGCGCCAGCGGCAGCACCGCCACCCATAACAAGCTGTACAGGAGACGCAACATCAGGCAGCCACTCCGCGCACGCGGCACGCCGCCTCGTAGACTTCATCGACCGACGGCACCACGCCGTCGTCGCCGACATTGGCAATGCGCTCCGACCAGTAGCCTTCGGTCTTCCAGCGCCAGGTGGCGGTATAGATTTCCACGGTGGGCCGGCACAGCGCCGCGGCGATATGGACCAGGCCGGTATCCACGCCGATCACCACTTCGGCGCGATTGATCAGGCCAAAGCCCTGCATCACCGAGAAGCGCGGCAACACCCTGGCCCGTGGCACGCCGGCGGCGATGGCTTCGGCGGCCTGGCGCTCCTTGTCATTGCCCCATGGCAGCAGCATCACCAGGCCAGCTTGATCCAGGCGCCTGCCCAGCGCGTGCCAGTTCTGCAGCGCCCATTTCTTGCGAGCCCCCGCGGTCGCATGGAAGCACACGGCATAGCGCGCCGGCAAATCCGCCCATAGCGGATCGTCGACAGACAGCGTCCGCGCGCCCTCCCCGAAAAACAACGGCGGCTCGGCCGGCGCGGTCCCGGTCAGCGCTGCGCCCAGCAAGCGCGAGCGCCGCACCGAATGGGTCTGGCGCGGCACTGACACCGGATCGGTATAGAGCCGCCGTGCCGCCGGTTCATAGCCCGAGCCCTGCGTGGCGTTGCCAAGCCCGATGATGGGCGCGCCCGGCGCGCGCGCGGCGACGCGTGCCACCACCGCCGTCTTGAGCAAGCCCTGGCTCTCGATCACGGCGTCATAGCGTTCCTGGCGCAAGGCGTCGCGCACCGCGCCGATCTCGCGCCAGGTGCCGCCCTGCAGCAGGCGCTTGCGCCAGCGCCGCAGCGCAAACGGGATCACGCGGCGCACCTCGGGCAGCAGGCGTACCAGCTCAACGTAGCCTTCTTCGACAACCCAGTCGATCTCGGCGCCCGGCCAGCGCGCGCGCAAGTCGTGCACCAGCGGCATGTTGTGCACCACATCGCCGAGCGACGATACCTTGACCAGCAGGATGCGCGGCCGCTCCGGCAGCGCAAAAGGCACCGCGGCCGGCATGGGCTGTGCCACACCGGCCGCGTCAGACGATGCCGCAGGCACCGTCGCGCCCTCAGAACGGGAGCTGAGCATCCGGCTTCTCGGCGAGGATCACGCGCTTGAACTCTGCCTGGATGCGCGCCAGCGCGGCGTCGTTGTCCGCTTCGAAACGCATCACCACCACCGGCGTGGTATTGGACGGACGCGCCAGGCCAAAGCCGTCGGCATATTCCACCCGCACGCCGTCGATGGTGATCACTTCGCGCGCGCCGTCGAACCTGGCGTTGGCGCGGATCTTGTCGAGCAGCGTGAAGGGCTCGCCCTCGGCGCACTTCAGCTGCAGTTCAGGGGTGTTGTTGGCGTTCGGCAGCGCGTTCAGCACCGCGCTGGGATCGGCATGGCGCGACAGGATTTCCAGCAGCCGCGCGCCGGTGTACAGGCCATCGTCAAAACCGTACCAGCGGTCCTTGAAGAAGACATGGCCGCTCATTTCACCGGCGATCGGCGCGCCGGTTTCCTTCAGCTTGGCCTTCACCAGCGAATGCCCGGTCTTCCACATCAGCGGCTCACCGCCGTGCTGTCGGATCCACGGCGCCAGCTTGCCGGTGCACTTGACGTCGTAGATCACCTGCGCACCGGGATTGCGCGACAGGATTTCCTCGGCGAACAGCATCAGTTGGCGGTCCGGGAAAATCACCTGTCCGTCCTTGGTCACCACGCCCAGGCGGTCGCCGTCGCCATCGAAGGCCAGGCCCAGCTCGCAGTCGGTCTCGCGCAGGGTCTTCATCAGGTCCTGCAGGTTTTCGATATGCGCGGGATCGGGATGGTGGTTGGGGAAGTTGCCGTCGACCTCGCAGAACAGCTCGACCACTTCACAGCCCAGGCCGCGGAACAGATCGCCGACAAAGGCACCGGCCACGCCATTGCCGGCATCGAGTGCAATCTTCATCGGGCGGGACAGCTTGACGTCTCCCAGGATGCGATCGAGATACTTCGCGCGCACATCGACTTCCTTGTACGCGCCTGCGCCCTGGGTGAAAGCGCCGGCCTCGATGCGCTTGCGCAGGTCCTGGATCTGCTCGCCGTAGATGGCCCGGCCCGCCAGCACCATCTTGAAGCCGTTGTAGTCGGGCGGGTTATGGCTGCCGGTGACCATGATGCCCGAGGTGGGGCGCACGCCGTCGATCTCGATATTGGTTGCGAAATAGACCATCGGCGTCGCCACCATGCCCAGGTCCAGCACGTCCAGCCCGGTGGCGCGCAGCCCCTCGACCAGGCCACCGATCAGGTCCGGGCCGGACAGCCGGCCGTCACGGCCGACGGCGATGGAAGTCTCGCCAAGCTCCACGGCGGCGGAGCCGAACGACAAGCCGATCTGGCGCGCGACGTCGCGGGTGAGCGTTTTACCCACGATGCCGCGAATGTCATAGGCTTTGAAGATGGAAGGATCGATTTGCATGTAGGGTCCTGAGTTGCTTGTCGTCCGCGCCACACCTTGCCAGCAGGCCGATGCGGCGCCCCAAAGGCAGCTATTTTGCCGGATTGCGGCGGGCCCGGGCGGTATAATCGCCGCATTATCACGGATGGACACAATTTTCGGAGTCTGTCCTACATCCGGCGGTGCCCTGCCCAGCGCTCAGGGGTATTTTGTCCTGCCGCGGCACCCGCGGCGGACCCGATCCGTCACGAAACGTACACAGCCTTGAAGCCATCCGCGCAACCGTCGTCCCGACCTCGCATTGCCTACCTGATCACCAATGCGGAGATCGGCGGCGCGCAGTCGCATGTCGCCGACCTGCTGCGGTCGATGGCCGGCAAGGCGGATACCGTGCTGCTGGCGGGCGGCGAAGGCCCCCTCTTCGAGATCGCCGCACGCACCGGCGCGCAGACCATCCGGCTGACACGGCTGGACAATGCCCTGTCGCCCTGGCGCGCCATCCATGCCTTGCGTGAACTGGTCGGGGCATTGAAACACGCCGCGCCGGACCTGATCCATGCCCACAGCGCCAAGGCAGGCGCCCTGGGCCGCATCGCCGGACTGTTACTCGGCATACCCGTGGTATATACCGTCCACGGCTTTGCCTTCAAGGCCGAAGCCCCACCCCGCCAGCGCCTGGCCGCGCGCGTGGCGGAATGGCTGCTGGCACCGCTGGCCGCGCGCGTAATCTGCGTCGCGCAAGCGGAACGACAACTGGCCCGATCGCTTCCGCTTACCGCCGAACGCATCTCGGTCATTCCCAACGGCATCCCCGATACACCCCATCGCGCCGACCCGCAAGCCCCCCTGCGAAGGATTGTGATGGTCGCGCGCTTTGCCGCGCCCAAGCGCCCGGACGCGGCGATCCGCGCGTTCGCGCGCGCAGGGCTGGAGTCGTGCGTACTGACCCTGGTCGGAGACGGCCCGCAGCGGCACGCCATGCAGCAGCTGGCGCAACAGCTTGCACCGGGGCGCGTGGAGTTTCCCGGCAACGTCACCGAAGTACCGGCGCTGCTGGCTTCGGCGCAGGCCTTTGTGCTGGCGTCGGACCACGAAGGCTTTCCGCTGTCCGTGCTCGAGGCGATGCGTGCCGGACTGCCGGTAGTCGCCTCAAACCTGCCTGGCATCCGCGAGCAGCTCGAAGACAACCGGTACGGGCTGCTGGTCGATCAGGATGACGAGCATGCGTTCGCCGCAGCGCTGCGCCGCCTTGCCGACGACAGCGCCCTGCGTGTGGCGCTTGGCCATGGCGCGCGCCAGCGCTGGGAGCAATGCTATGGCCTGGAACGCATGACCGACGCCACCTGGTCCGTCTACCGCGACGCCATCGCCCAAACGCCCCGCGCCGCGCGGGTGCCGACGTCATGACCATCAAGGCCGACAGCATGCGGCACCGCGCCCTGCGCATGCGCACCGGCGGCTCGGAGACCGTGCGCCGCGTGAGCCGGATGGTGGCGTGGGCGTTGCTCGGCCTGGCGCTGTTCGCGCTCAGCGCGGTCGGCGCCGAAATGGCCCACCGCGCCGGCATCGTGACCTACGTGTTCACGCGCACCCTGCTATGGTCCGTCGTGCCGTACCTGGTCGCGTTCATGCTGCTGCATCGCTCGCTGCACCTGCCGGCGATGGAAGGCAACAGCCTGGCCGGACTTGCCGCGACGCTGCCGTTCTGCGGCCTGCTCTTCGTGTTTGCCGCCTTCCATATCGAATACTCGCGCGGCGCGCTGCTGCTGTCCTACCTGATCACGCTGGCGTGGCTCTGGACCGGCTATCGACGCTTCGTGCAGAACTACGTGCCGCTGTTCGGCTATACCGATCCGGGTACGCTGGCGCAGCTGGACGCCATCCTCGCCATGCCCGGCGCCGCGGCGCCGGCGCGCATCCGCTTTGAACCGGTGGGCTCGCTGGAGGACGCCAGGCACTTCGACGGCCTGATGGTAGAGCGCAGCGCCACCGGCGACCCCGAACGCACGCGGCTGCTCGCGCACTACAAGATGAGCCATGTCCGCATGTACTCGGTCGAGCGCGTCGGCGAAATGCTGACCGGCCGCGTCGGCCTGGCGCACATCGACGAGAACTTCCTGGACGACTACGCCGCGCACTACCTCTACGGCTACCTGAAGCGCGCGATCGATATCGTGGCCGTCACCTGCCTGGCACCGCTGGCCGTGCCGCTGGGACTCGCCGTCGCGCTCGCCATCCGACTCGAAACGCCTGGCGGCGCCATCTTCAGGCAAGAACGCGTGGGCCTGTTCGGCAAGCCCTTCGTCATGCTCAAGTTCCGCAGCATGGGCGTCGACGCCAGCGCGCCCGCCCTGTTCGCGGCACGCCGCGATCCGCGCGTGACGCGGGTCGGGCGCATTATCCGCAAGTACCGCCTGGACGAGATTCCGCAGCTGTGGAACGTGCTGCTCGGGCATATGAGCCTGATCGGCCCGCGGCCGGAGCAGGCGCCCATGGTCGACCGGTTTTCCGAGACCATTCCCTATTACCCGTACCGGCACCTGGTGCGACCCGGCCTCTCCGGCTGGGCGCAGGTGCAGCAAGGTTATGCCGGCAGCCATGAAGAGACTGTGACCAAGCTCAGCTATGACCTGTACTACGTCAAGCATTGTTCGCTGGCACTGGATTTGCTGATCGGGGTGAAGACGCTCAGGACCCTCGCGACCGGTTACGGAGCCCGCTGATGGGCAGCGTCGACGAGACTGCCGCGCCGGCGCCATTGCGCATCCTTGTCATCACCACTGGCCTCAAGCTGGGCGGCGCCGAGCAGCAGATCGCGGCGCTGGCGCGCGCCTTCCTGGCACTGGGCAACGAGGTCGCCATCCTCAGCCTGACGCAGGGGCAGGAGATCGACTTGCCTGCCGCCATCCACGTCACCGAACTGGACATGCGCAAGACCCCGCTGTCGATGCTGGCGGCCCTGCGCAAGGCCCGGCTGCTCGTGCAGCAATGGCGCCCGGATGTTATCCACGCCCATATGGTCCACGCCAATCTGTTCGCACGGGTGCTGTCCAGGACGGGACGCATGCCGCCAGTCATCTGCTCGGCGCACAGCGCACGCGAAGGCGGCCGCCTGCGCGCCCTCGCCTACCGCGTCACGGACCGCTGGTGCGCCCTGACGACCCACGTCAGCGACGCCGGCCGCCTGGCGATGGTGGCCAGCGGCGCCGTGCCGGACGGGCGTGTGATCGTGATGCCGAACGGCATCGATACCGGCCGCTTTCGCCCGGACCAGGCTTCGCGCGAACTGGCCCGACGCGACCTCGGCCTGGGCCCCGACGACGTGCTGGTCCTCAACGTCGGCAGGCTGGTACCGGAAAAGGACCAGGCCATGCTGATCGAGGCCTTCGCCGAGCTCAGCCGCGACATGCCCAAGGCACGGCTCATGATTGCCGGAGATGGTCCGTTGCGCGATGAACTGGCGCATCGGGTCGCCCGGCGTGGGCTGAATCATGCCGTACTGTTGGCCGGCGCCAGGAAGGACATCCCGGAGCTGCTACGCGCCGCCGATGTCTTCGTGCTGTCTTCGCGTATCGAAGGCATGCCGCTGGCGGTAGGCGAAGCGCTGGCCAGCGGTCTGCCGGTCGTGGCGACCGCCGCGGCAGGTGTATCCGAACTGGCGGCAGACACCGCCACGCTAACCCCCCCGGGAAATCCACAAGCCCTGTCGAGCGCCTTGCGCAACGCCATCGCAGGCCTGCCCGGCACCGAAACTGAACGCGACCGGCGCCGCCAGCGGATCGTCGGCCATTTCGACGTGAATGGTGTGGCGCGGCAATGGCTGGCGCAATACCGCAGCCTGAGGAAACAACCCTGATGCGCCGCAAAGTCGCGGGCAACCTGCTCTGGCTGCTGGCCGACCGTGGCTTGCAGGTGGTCGTGGGCATCGGCGTGGTGGCCATGCTGGCGCGGGCGCTGGGCACCGAAGGGTTCGCGCATTTCCAGTATGCGCAGTCGCTGGTGTTTATTGCGGCGTCGATACCGTTGATCTGTTCGGCGGAAGTCGTGGTACCGCGGTTGGTGGCACGGCCGGACCCAGGAGCTACGCACGCGCTGCTCACCCATGCCTTTACGATCCGCCTGACCGCAGGCATTGCTGGCTATGTACTGATGAACGCCTATCTGGCATTCACACAACAGCCGGCGGACACATGGATCCCCGCAGCCATCCTCGGCACAGCCATCATGCTGCGCGAACCGTTCGGCGTGGTCATTGCATGGATGCAGGCGCGTTCGCATAACCGGCCGAACGTGGTCTTCAACCTCGTTGCAATGGCTGCGAAGGTCGCTCTGATCGGCGCGCTGTTCTTTACAGGCGTCAATTTGGTGCCTGCGTATGCGACAGCCTTTGCCATCGAACCGCTGATTGCCGCTGCGTTGTTAGCCTGGTACTACCTGGCGCGCGCGCCGCGTACCGTACCAATCCGCGACGCGTCGCTGACACGGGACCTGGTACGCGATGGGACGCTGTTCTGGGTTAGCTTCATGCTGATGGTGTGCGCGCGGCGTGCCGACCAGTTGATTCTCAAGCCGCTTGTGCCGCTGGCGGAACTGGGGGCGTATGCGGCGACGATGCAAGTGCTGGATAACTTTACGACTGTCGCTACGATCCTGGCGGCCGGGGTCGCGCCGATGTATGTGTTCGGTCAGCAATCGGTGGGGGCGGCACGACGCAATGTGCTGCGCGTAACCGGCGGCATGATCGCAGTTGGGCTTTGCGGGGCAACGATCCTGGCACTTTGTGCTGAATGGGTGGTTCAGTTGCTGTATGGGCAGGCGTTTGGCGAGACGGTCGTGCTGCTGCGATTGGCAGCGCTCGCGTCGACGCTGATCTTTGCGGACGTTGGATTGAGTTTATTTCCGGTGTATTTGCGTAAGCCGCGCTGGGTGGCGGTGAAGTGGGCGCTGGTGCTGGTTACGACCGTTGTCGTCGATTTCGTCGCGGTACCGCGTCTTGGTACGCGCGGGGCCGTCCTTGGCTATGCGGTGGGTAACGCCGTAGCATTGGTCTTTGGCTTAGCCTTGGTGCTTCGCACTAGGACTGCGACTGCTGTTGCCTCTGCTTGAGCGAATCCTTTTCTTGCATGCCAACCATTCCTGCCAGCGCAGTTCTCAGAATTCTGAGAGTCGTCTCATTCCCCCAACTATCCGTGCAGCGTAGCGTTGCCAGTGGTGCTGACCACACCTCTCACGGCGACTAAGTTGCACTCGGCAGTCGTAGTTACATAGCAGCCAAAGCTCCGCTTTGGCCGGGTAGCGCGCATTGATACAAGACCCGAAAGGGGAAAAAATGCGGGCCGTCTGTGAGCGGTGGTCAAAGTACCCGGCCGCCCCCTTGACCAGGGGCGAAGTGAAACCTCACAGGAGTTGGCTATGACGGAGCAATCTGCTTGCACTCAGGTACGCACTCTTACCACTGGGCGTACATACTTTCCGGTTCGGTGCGCCAAGGATAACGGCTTTAGTGGGTTGCGGGCCGTGCCTTGGATTCGGTTGAAAGGGGTCTGGCTGGAGGAGGCCGGATTTGCCATCGGGCGGCCGATAAAGGTCGAGGTACGGCAAGGGCAAGTTGTTATTTGGCTTGCATAGTGCCCGAGCCTGGAACCACGGCCGGCAGGAGTCCTGGTCGACCTGGCTGCAATCCTCAGCTTGGCGTCGGCGGCGCCGTGGCCGGATATGCGGCCGCCAATGCCGTCGCCGTGGTGTTTGGCTGATCCTGATCCTTCGCGTCCGCGCCACCGCTATCAACGCGGCAATATCCGCCTGACCAGATCGGAATACCCCGAGACGGCCCTACTCTCCATTATTGCCCGAGTTGAAACTGCGCTTACCGCGCAGCACGATTCGGCGGCCAACGCGCAGGCAGCGCCATGCGTTACGCATAAGCAACAGATGAAGCCCGGTGACACCAAGGAACGAAAGAAATAGCACCTGCTCCGAGACCCCTTGCTTCCAGCAGTAAACGCCGACGAAACCCAGCAAGGCGTTGCTGACGAGGATGACCCAGACAATGGCATCCGGGCTCAGGCCAAGGCGAAGCAACACGTGGTGCAAATGAGTGCGGTCAGCAGAGAGCGGATTGCGGCGCTTCAATGCGCGACGAATGACCACCACCAGCAGGTCGATCAGCACAAAACCCAGCACCCAGAGCATGACAACTGGCGGCACATGACGGCCGTTGTTGTAAGTTGGCTGCGACAACTCCACCGCAAACCAGACGATGCCATATCCGAGCATCAGACTGCCGGCATCGCCGAGAAACACGCGCAACTTTCCCCGGAAGGGGTTGCGCATATTGAAGATCAGAAAGCCGAGAATAGCGCCGCAGAAAATCACGCATACGCGCTGCGCAGCGAGATTGCCCAACTCGCCTGCCAGATAGGCGTACCAGCCGAATACGATCAGCGAAAGCCCGCCCGCCAGGCCATCGAGCCCGTCGCTCATGTTCATGGCGTTGATGACGGCGACTACGGCAAAAAGCGTCAGCGGGATCGCCCAGTTTGCCAGTTCGATCTCGCGCCGGCCGAAGATGTCGCCCAGCGACGTCAGATAGACACCACCCCATGACGTCATCAGGATCGCCGCAAAGATCTGTGCGCCCAGTTTGGCCACCGGAGACATGCCTTGCATGTCGTCGATCAGGCCGACAAAGGCCAGCAAAGTCAGCCCTCCCAACAGGGCGACGTAGTAACCCTGGTTGCGCATGAACAGCAGGCAACCCGCCCAGATCGCCAGCGTTACGGCGATGCCGCCGACCAGGGGCACGGCTCCGTGGTGTCGCTTGCGATTGTCGGGACGATCCAGCAGGCCGCCGACCATGGCAACTGGCCGCAGCAGCAGAACGCTCAGCGCGGAGACCAGGAAGGCAAAAGCTGGAACCCAGAAGAAATCGAACATGGAATCGTTCTAATAATGTTCAATTGCCGGCGGCGAGATGGCGCAAGCGGAACCGCCAATAGGCGGAAGACGTAAACAGACGCATCATGCTTGCCAGATGCCAGCGTAGGTAGCGAAGACGGCGGTGGCTGTCGCGGCGGGCATCGTGCATCACGATGACATCATTGGCGAGATGGACGCTCCCTCCATTCAGCCATGTACGCAGGCAAACGTCCACATCCTCGCAATAGAGATGGTACCGGTCGTCGAAGCCGCGCAGCCGCTTGAATACGCTGGCATCAAAAAGCAGAAACATGCCGGCAGCCCAGTCAACCGGAACCGTGCCTTCGCCGGCGTAGTCCGGAGGCATGCGGTTGTTGGTCAACCGGGTCAGCGCACGTCGCAGCAAAACCAATGGTCTCGGCACTTTCCGCGCACTGTCCTCGACGGCGCCGTCGTTGGCGACCACCCGCGGCGCCACGACTCCCGGTCGCGCCCGGGCTTGCGCCAACAGCGCAGGAAAGGGATTTTCGATCAACCGGACATCGGGATTGACCACGCAAAAATACGGCGTGTCGCAAAAAGCGAAGGCTGCGTTGTGGTTTGCCCCGAACCCCTTGGGCTCGGCATTCTGGATATACCGGATGTCGAGATCGCCGAAGCCGTCATCCGCGGCACGGCGTTCGGGCAGGTTCTCGGTAATTACGACTTTCAGGGGGACTTCATGGGCAATCGCAGACAATTGCCTGATCAGCGGACGCATCAATTCCCCCTGGCCGTGGCTGACCAGGGAAACCGTCAACAGCTTAGCGGTTGCTTCCACGACCTGGCCTCGCATCCACCAACGCACCACCGCGGCCCTTTACGCCGTCGATGATGCCTCGGGTCATCAATCGGATTCGCTTCAGCCGCGGCGACATGCCGAGGCCGAAGAACACCGCAAACTGCGACAGGCGGAACACATGGGTAATCCGCCACGCAAGACTCATCGGCGTCGTCAGCAGCATGCGCACGGTATTGCGGAACATGTAGTAATCGCGCGCAGGAGAATGCACGGGCACCTCACGCCACCGGCCAAGCCAGACCCGTACCACATGGTCGCCCAGCGCATGCTCCAGCCGCGCGCCTGGTATTGCAAAGAGTCGCATGCCCCGCGCCCTTACGCGCAGGCACCATTCAGTGTCGACGTGGTCGATAAAATAGCCCTCGTTCATCATGCCGTAGCGTTCGAGGACCGAGATGGCGATCATGGTGCCGGAGGCAATCAAGAAGTCGGCCTCGACATAAGGCTCCGAGGTCACGGTGGCAAGCCGCTGCACGCGTCCGCGCACCATGCGCACCACCTTGGAAGTCGTGCCGGTTCGGCGGTCGTGTGCCACCGCCCCCACCGCCCCAACCTCGACACCGGCGTCGCGCAACTGCCGGTCTGCTTGCCGCAGCGCGGCGACCATGTTGTCGGCCGGCACGCTGTCGTGGTCCAGCAGGAGAACGTATTCGGCACCAGCGGCCTTTGCGGCTTCGATACCGCGGTTTTGGGCCGCGGCGATGCCGAGGTTGGTGCCTAGTGGCACGAATGTGACCGGACATCGGGTCTCGAAAGGACGGCAGAGGGCTGGGACATCTACCGCTGTCGTTCCGTTGTCAACCACAATGATCCGCGCTACCTGATCAGCGCAACGGTCTAACAAGCGTGGCAACACCTCCCCATCCGGGTTGTAGGTGATAACCACCGCAGCAACGCCACCGCCCGGCTCGTGGGCAGGAGCCACTGCGCCGGCGCTCCCGACGCGCAGATCAGTCACCATGCGAGCCCCCGATCAACCGCCTCGCCCATCCACGGATGCGCAGCAGCTTCAGCGTTACCCGCAGGCGCGTTTTGGCAATCCAGCCGCCGATGCGGATTGCGACCGTGTCCGCGGCGACGACGCCCGGAGACAGTACTGGTTTTGGACTTTCAAAGGCAAACTGCAGCAGCAACTCGCGCCATTGCGCGGCCACCACTGTCTGGGCGTAGTTTTCTTGAACGTCCATGTACGCGCCATCGGCAAGGCACTGCCGCAATTGGGGGTCGCGCACCAAGAGCGCTATCGCGTCATACCACTTGTCTGCTTGCATCGGCACGAGCAATCCGTTTTCGCCGCTCCGGATTGATTCGCGATATGGCGAACTGTCGGAATAGACGCCTGCAACATGCAATGCACCGTACTCGCGGTATTTGTTGTTCGTCTTGTAGAGGTTCGAACTAGTATTGGCCATCGGCGCGAGCCCGATGTCGAGCGCGCTCTCATTCTTAAGCCGAATAAAGTTCTCATAGCTATCGACATGCGCGAAGAAATACACGCGATCGACACCGCGCAAGACCGGCGGACAGTACCCGAAGAAATACAACGACACCTCGTTGAAGTCAGCGAGTATGCGCTGTAGCGCCGGAATGATTTCGATGAAATCCCGATCACGGGTCACACTCCCCGCAAAACCGATGCGTACTTCCCCGGGATGCGAGGCGCGCGAACACCGATCTCCGAGAATGCTGAAATCGAAAGGCGCATGCAAAACGCAAACGTTCGCATCGAAATGCTCGCTCAGGTAAGCTCCTAACAATGGCGAATTGACAATCACGGTGTGCGCGTTGCGTATTGCCAATTCAAGCGTCGCCCTGACTTCCGGAGCCTGGTAATACTGCGCTAGCGGGCTATCCCCCTTCAATTCCCAGAAATTGTCATCCACGTAATACAGAAACGGGATGCCACGCCGGATCATCCATTTCAACATCTGCCGGCTGCCAGGGTCCCCCACTCGGATAAGCAGGGGCAAGGCGTTGCCTGCCAGCCGCGAAGGCAAGAACTCAGGAACGAGCATCTGCTCGACCGTCCCCTCTTTCCCAATAGCTTCGCGGACCAGTCGGCCAATGATATGCGTAGTCGGGATCTCGCCTTCAATAACTAATTTTACTGACGCGGCATCCTCGGAATTCTTACGAGCCGTGCTGCTCCCACCGACACGAAAGGATGATACGGTTGCTACCTTCGTCATTTAATCGGCCATTACAAATTCTGCGAATGGCGTCGCAGCTGCAAACCGCAGCCCAAAGAGACGGCGATTGATAAATTCATATACATAGACCGGACACTGCGAACGGCAGAAAACGCGGAACCGCCAGGTTTCATCAGCGGACACAGGCAAATCGCTGAAGGAAAACTGCACCGGGCGCGTCAAATCAAGCGACGCAAGATCATGTCCAACTTGAGCAACAATTGCGTCATTCGGAGCAACCACCTCTACACCTATCATTCCTTGCTTCAGCCAGTCCACTGCTATGGCGAAAGACACGCCACGCAACCTGCCTGCAGGTAGCTTCACCTTGTACTCACGAAACGCAATGTCATGCAGGGAGTCGCTTAGCTCCAATGACGATTTCGGCCCCCGCCAACCTACCGATTCACTGTACTTGCAAAGTGACGAAAACTCCGGGGCGCATGACCCCCACAGATCACTGGGACGACGAAAGACGCGGTGCCGCCAAGAATAACGATGCATCTTCCGATACCGCGCAAGCTGTGTCCCGTCGGTGGACGCACCCCCCATCGCGATAACCCCGGACCCAAGGTGCGCGGTAGAGACGCGTAACCATCCGGCCAATTTATGCAAACGTCGCTGCTGCTCCATCGCGTCCGGCTCACCGCCGTGCTTCGTGAAAATTTGCTCGAGCACTCGCGCATTCTCGGAGCCGGAAAAGTGCTCTTCACAATATTGTGCATTCCGTCGCTTCAGACCTTCGCAATCAACCTCTCCGTCCATAAGCTTCTTGAATGCCTGATACCAATAAGAGGTCAGGAACGGCTCCTCAACCACGACGGCGATTTCTTTCGCCGCTATATCACGATATGGATCGGTATCCGGCAAAACTGCGACCGCGCCCAGCAAATTTGCCGTCAATAGGACATTCTTTGTTTTGTACTGGTTATTTTCAGTTTCGCTAGGACCATGAACCACGAAATCTGGCTTGTATCGTCCATATCTTCTTACAGCGAAAGCATAACCTGGGTCATACGGCAGAAACGTAACCCTGAAATTCTCATGCCCCACAGCTTCACTCGACACATCTTCATCCACCTCAGTCGTAACAAAGTGAATTGTTCGACCTTCATCAGCTAATTTCTGAAGAGCTGGAACAACAGCTTCCCATAAGCCTTTATGCCGGTGGGAACCTCCGGCAAAGGCCACGACAAAATCTTCCTCGCGCGGAATTGGCTCCGCGTTCCCGATGAAATTTCGCTGGTCGACACATGCCGGCGGAAAATAGATCAAATTATCATGAATAATCCGATCCGCAAAGTATTTGACCAGCGCCTGTGAAGTGAGCAAGACCCCCTCAAATCGGCGCAATGCATTTCGCAGGGCTCGCGGCGAATAGTCTTCTCCCGGAATTTTAAGTTCGTTTCGCTCCATCAGGAGCGAAAGATTATCATCCAGATAGAAATAAACCGGAATACTCATACGGCTGGCCGCGTCTATCCAAAAATCGAATGGGTACAAGCGCCGCACAAAAATCACGCATGTAGCGCGCGCCATTTCCTCCATCCCAAACGCGCCATTAGTGGTTAGCACGCGCACACGTTGGGCATACTTTTGCGGCAGCATATCGAAGCACAGCGCCGTCGAGGCGTTGTAGTCGATATTCACTATGAGAGCATATCCGTCTCCAGCATCAGGAGATACTTGCCGCTCTTTCCAACCCCGCTGCAAGGCATGCTTATCGCCCAGACTTTTGCACACTGCACGAGTGCTATGGCCATGCAGAGGGTTTGGCTCAAGCACCTCATATTCGAGGAACGACGTTGGCCTTAGCTGATCATTTCTTGCAGTGCGCATCCACTCGTCAGCTGCCCATGAGTCCAGTTGGTAAGTATTGCCCAGGCTGTCGGTCGTAGAGGGACCATCAACCAATGCGACTGCAACGTCGACGAAACGCAGCTCATAGCGATCGGCAACACGGCACCACAAATCCCAATCGCAAACGCGTGCCATTACCACATGGGGATCATAGAAGCCTACATCCTCTACTATGTGCCGGGGCAGCAACACACCGTTGTTGGGAACAAAATTCCCCCCTCTAAGGGCGCCTTGCGAGCTTCCCCCGCCCAGTCTTGCTGTTGCTGTCTCTCCTGATACGGGATGGCGAACTGTCCACTCAACATAGCCATAGCAAACGGCCCAAGGGCATTTCTCCGCTTGCTTCAACAGCTCTTCCAGAGCATCCGGGTAAAACGCATCATCATCAAATGCGAAGGCAATCATATCTGCCCGCGCACGCATATAAGCTTCGTACTCGGAAATAGCGGGCAACCCGATATTCTTGGGATGCCTCAAACAACTCACCCGGCCGTCGCGCCGCATGAACTCGGCAATCTGGTCAGCGGTCCCATCGGTACTAGCGTCATCGACGATGATTAGTTCAAGATCCGTCAGGGTCTGCTCGAGGACGGCTTCCACCGCGCGGCGGAACAGCCCGCTCTTGCCGCGCCGAAATGTTGGCAGTAGCACAGAAATCTTCGGCTTGGCGTGCTCGGAGTAATCCGAACCCGGCATCCAGATGGTATCCCTGACGAGATCTTTGACTTTCATTCACTATTCCCTAACGGAGAAACCCAATTATTGGAGCCCATTGCTACAGGGTCTTCTAATCATCTTGGGCATTGGCACAGGCAGGACACCAAGCCTGGCCCCTCACCAACGATCATCCCTCTGCCGCTTCCGCTATCGCACAGGATGCGCTGTGTACTCTGAGAGAACGTCCTTCACAGGCCCGTCCATGGCGACCTCGCCTTTCCTCAGCCAGATCGCGCGCTCGCAGAAATCTTCGACGAGGGGAAGCGAGTGGCTTGAAAAGACGAGGATCTTTCCCTGCTCCATAAATTCATACATGCGGCGCTTCGCCTTTTCAGCAAAGACGAGGTCACCGGCACCCATCACCTCGTCCAGCAGCAGGATTTCAGGGTTGATTGCCGTCGAGACGGAAAAGGCCAGCCGGATGAACATCCCCGCCGAGTATGTCTTCACGGGATAGTCGAGGAAATGTCCGAGCTCGGAAAACTCGGCGATGCTATGAATACGTTCCTCGACCTCGTCCGGCGTCAGACCTAGCAACATCGCTCTGATGCGGATGTTGTCCCAGCCGGTCTGCGTCATTTCGAAGCCAGTCGCAAGTTCAAACATCGGCGATACATGGCCCACAATTTCCGTTTCACCTGCGGTCGGAGGGTAAATACCCGCCATCACCTTCAGGATCGTACTCTTGCCAGCGCCATTCAAACCCACAAGCCCAACGCGCTCGCCATGCTTGATTTCCAGGTTGATACCTTTTAGGGCATCGACATATTCGCGGCTGCCGTTCGTCTGACCACGCAGCAAATTCAAGACCGTGCCTTTTAGGCTGTCCTGACGCATCGACACGTCAAAACGCACGCGCACATCGCGCAGACTGATCTTTAGCTCAGAGGTCATAGAACATACACAATGCGATGAGACATGCGCTTCATCACTGCGAACGCAGCGATACCAATCAGGACGGCGTAGCCGACGGCAACCATCCAAACTTCCTCCGGAGGCGACGCGTTATTGAGCAGCGGGTACCTAACGATCTCGATCAGGTAATACAGCGGATTGTATTGATAGATGAAGCCGAGACCGCGGTCCTTGAGCATGGTGACGGTGTACATCACAGGTGTGACGTAGAAGCCAATCTGGATCAAACCGCTCAGAAGATGCGGCAGATCGCGGAACCTTGCGCCAAGGTGAGCAACGATCACCAGGTGGAAGAAATTAATAACGATGAACAGCAGGAAGCCGGGCAAGAACCACAGCGCACCGAGATCGAATTTCCGCCCATAGGCCAGGGCCACTGCAAAGAAAACCAGCATGCCGACGCAGAACACCACCAGGTAGGGCACCATAGCCCGATACAGGTAGGTGACTTTCGGGAAGGAAAACTGCTTGATATAACCCTCGGCATTGACGAAGGCGGAACCGCCCTCCGTCAATGCCGAAGTCATGAATGCCCAAATGGCCAAGCCAAGTGTCAGAAACGGTAGAAACTCTTCCATCGGTTGATGGAAGAGCTTCCCGAAGATAATGCCCACCGCCGCCATCGTGGCCGACAGGTTGATCAGTATCCAGAGCGGTCCCAGCACCGAATTCCGAAACCGCCCCTTGACGTCTTGCACTCCCATATGGAGCCACACACGCCACAGTTTGGCTGCAGCAGCATACTCCGTCAGCGGATGCTTGCGGCTGCTGTTATAGACTGTCATCTAGTACACGCTCCATTGCGACCCGCCCATCCTGACGACCTGTTTCCACGAAGCCCAGCTTCTCGTAAATGCGAGCAGCATGGAGATTCGATTCCAGCACCTCTAGGTAAGCCTTGGACAAACCAAGCTTGTCGCGCGCGAACACCAGCAGCGCCTCGATCGCACGGCGCATCTTCCCTTGCCCGGCTGCCTCCGGCGACACGACAAAGCGGCCGATCTCGGCGCGGCCGGTCGACCCATTGACGTCGTAGATCGCGACCTGGCCAATCAGCGCGCCCGTCTCCGGGTCCTGCACTACGAAGACAAAATCGTCGGGCTTCTCGGAATACTTTCGAAACCAGCCCTGATGGCTCTCCAGGGTCAGAAGGTCGGAAAAAATGAATTGCTGCCTGACGCCCTCGCGGTTGCGCCAGGCCAGCGTCAACGGAAGGTCTTCCGTCGCAAGGGGGCGCAGACGCACCCCCTTGGCTTCGAATGGCTCGAAGATGGGCTTCATGCAGCGTACTTGCGAACCAGTTCGCAGACGAATTCGACGTCGTTGCGGCTGATACCCATGTGCATAGGCAGGGACAGCACTTCGTTGCTGGCCGCGTGTGCGCGCGGGCACTTGCCCTTGCCGCTAGCGTACATCCGGTATTCGGTATTGTCGCGGTAGTGCACACCCGGATAAACCTCATGCTCGTGCAGCGCCAGCATGAGTTCGTCACGATTCTTTACACGGATCTGGAACAGGTGGCGCGACGAATCGCAGCCTTCGGTAATCGTCGTCAGGCGGATATTGTCATGGCCAGACAGCAGTTCCTCATACCAGTTTGCCAGTTGGCGGCGGTAGGCGTTGTCGTTGTCCAGATACTTCAACTGCACCAGGCCGATCGCTGCCATGATGGAGTTGCCGTGGTACTTATAGCCGACCTCTTCCACGTCGTACATCCACTTGTATGCGCCTTGCGTCGTGGTACGTGCAAAGGTGTCCTTGTTAATGCCCAGCCACGTCATCTTGCGCACGCGCTCGTCATCTTCGGCCTCCTGGAAGCAAATCATGCCCGAGTCGGCGGTGGGCAGGTTCTTCACGGCCTGGAAGCTGAACACCGTCACATCGGCATCGTGGCCGACGTGGCGTCCGTGATAGCGCGTACCCGACATGTGGGCCGCGTCGAGCACCAGCTTGATGCCCTTTTCCTTGCACAGGGCAACCACCTTGTCGTACTGGCCGACATTGCCACCCAGGCCGACAAAGATGACAGCACGAGTGCGGTCCGTGATGCGCTCGGCAATGCTGTCCGGGTCCAGGCACAGCGAGTCATCGACATCGGCGAAGACCGGCGTCAGCCCGGAATACAAGATGGCATGGTTGGTCGAAACAAAAGTCAGCGGCGTGGTGATGACCTCATCGCCGTCCGCCCAGCCATACTTGGTCTTGAACAGTTCGAAAGCGAGGTGCAGGCCAACGGTATTGGAGCCGAGGAAATGCGCGTACGGCAGGCCGGTGTAGGACTTCCAAGCTTCTTCCATTGCGTTGGTCTTGAAGCCGAGCCCGGTCCAGCCTTTTTCCAGACATTCCTGGATTTCTTTCAGGCATTCTTGGACACGGAAATTAGGTACAAACAATTGGATTGCCATTTTTTTCTCCCAGGAATTCAGATATGTATTTAATCACTCAAACAATTCAGCAGCTGCGAAAGCCGGCGCGTCCTCATCTTTCTTCGAGAGCACAGGTGCGCCGTCGATTGGCCAGTGGATGGCCAGTGCCGGGTCGTCCCAGCGCAGCGATCGCTCGAACTGCGGGGCATAGTAGTCGGTGGTCTTGTAGAGGAATTCTGCGCTCTCGGACAGCACCACAAAGCCATGCGCAAAGCCTTCGGGCACCCACAGCTGGCGCTTGTTCTCAGCCGAGAGCTCGACACCAACCCACTTGCCGAAATTCGGCGAGCTGCGGCGGATATCCACTGCCACGTCGAACACAGTACCCGCTACGACGCGCACCAGCTTGCCTTGGGGCTGCTGGATCTGGTAGTGCAAGCCACGGAGTACATTCTTCGCAGAGCGAGAATGATTGTCCTGTACGAAGTCCCGCTTTAGTCCCGTGGCATCCTCGAACTGGCGCGCATTGAAGCTTTCAAAGAAAAACCCCCTGTCGTCGCCAAAAACCTTGGGTTCGAGGATGAGCACCTCGGGCAAAGCTGTCTTGACAATATTCATACTCATGCAATCGACTCCTTCAATACCTGCTGGAGGTACTGGCCATAACCGTTCTTTGCCAATTCCGCCGCAATCTTCTGCATCGTATCCGCCGAAATCCATTGATTGCGGAAAGCAATCTCTTCCGGACACGCCACCATCAGCCCCTGCCGCTTCTGCAGTGTCGCGATGAAGGTCGCGGCCTCCTGCAGCGAATCGTGAGTACCGGTGTCCAGCCAAGCATAGCCGCGCCCCATGATTTCAACTTCCAGTCGAGCGGCTTCGAGGTAGCGCTTGTTCACATCCGTGATTTCAAGTTCGCCACGGGCCGACGGCTTGATATCTGCCGCAATGTCGCAAACCTGATTGTCGTAGAAATAAAGGCCCGTCACGGCATAGTTGGAGCGAGGCTGCGCCGGCTTCTCTTCCAGCGACAAGGCACGGAAATTCGCATCGAATTCGACCACCCCATAACGCTCGGGGTCGTGCACATGATAGGCAAAGACGGTGGCGCCCGCCTCACGCGACGCGGCGCGCTGCAGTTGCTTGGCCAGATCGTGACCGTGAAAAATGTTATCGCCGAGAATCAGCGCTGAGGGATCAGAACCGACGAACGACTTGCCGATAACGAAAGCCTGGGCCAGCCCATCCGGGGAGGGTTGCACCGCATACTCGAGGTTCAGGCCCCACTGACTGCCATCACCCAGCATCTCGGTAAAGCGCGGGGTGTCCTGCGGCGTCGAAATCACCAGGATGTCACGAATACCTGCGAGCATAAGCGTGCTCAGCGGGTAATAAATCATCGGTTTGTCGTAAACGGGAAGCAGCTGCTTGGACACCGATCGCGTGATGGGATACAGACGGGTGCCGGAGCCACCAGCCAGAATTATGCCTTTACGTTTCATGTCTACTCTTTAGAGTTCTTGCAAGCATCTGTTACCAGTGCGAATTCCGCAATATCGATGAATTCGCGTAGCGTACGTTCCACGTCACGGTGCCATTGTGGAAGTGCAACACCCAAGCCATCCCTCAACTTTGTCGTATCGAGGCGAGAGTTTGCCGGCCTTGGTGCCGGGCTGCCGTATTCCTCGGCAGTGATCGCGCGGATATTGTCCACGCTAAGTGCCAGCGGCACGCCATTGTCCGCTAGATACCGGACAATCAGTTTTGCATACTCGCACCAGTTGGTCTCGCCCAGCGCAGCAAGGTGATAAACCCCAGGAACGAAGCCCTGCTTCGCCCGGTTCAGGTACCGGCCCACGGCAACAGCCGTGATGTCCGCAACCAGCGAGGCCGGGGTTGGGGCACCCCACTGATCGGACACCACGCTCAGCGATTCGCGAGTCGTAGCGGCACGAACGATGCTCTTTAGGAAATTGCCGCCATGCAAGCCGTAGACCCAGCTCGTACGGAAAATCAGGTGGTTCGCCGTCGCAGCCTGCACCATTCGCTCGCCGCCCAGCTTCGACTTGCCATAAGCGGACAACGGATTGGGCACGTCGGTCTCCACGTATGCACCGGCCTTCAAGCCGTCGAAAACGTAGTCAGTCGAATAGTGGACGACCAGCGCTCCCAGATTCGCGGCTTCTTCTGCCAGAATCCCCGGCGCAACCACATTGACCGCATTGGCCAGGTCGATCTCGCGCTCCGCGAGGTCGACCGCGGTGTAGGCGGCGGCATTGACGATGATGTCCGGGCGGGCTGTCCTGACAGCACCTCGCACACTGTCGGCATCGGTCAGATCGCATTGACGGCGGTCCACGGCCACCACGGTACCGTGCAGCGCGAGGCTGCGTGTCAGCTCAAAACCCAGTTGACCATTGGCGCCGATGAGCAGAATCCTTGGGAACATGCCGTACTCAAGCGGCATATTGCTTCGCCACCCAGTTCCGATACTCCCCCGACATCACGTCCTGCACCCAAGCTTGGTTATCCAGATACCACTGGACCGTCTTGCGCAGGCCGCTTTCAAACGTCTCGGCCGGCTTCCAGCCCAGTTCGCGTTCCAGCTTGCGGGCATCGATCGCATAGCGGCGATCATGACCGGGGCGATCCTTGACGAAGGTGATCTGGTCGCGGTACGAGCCGGTAGCCTTGGGCGACAGTTCGTCGAGCAGGTCGCACAAGGTGTGCACGACGTCCAGGTTGGTCTTCTCGTTCCAGCCGCCCACGTTATAGGTTTCGCCCAGGCGGCCGCGTGCCAGCACCTCGCGGATGGCCGAGCAGTGGTCGCGCACATACAGCCAGTCACGCACGTTCTTCCCGTCGCCATAGATGGGCAGCGGCTTGCCGGCGAGGGCGTTGGCGATCACCAGTGGGATCAGCTTTTCCGGGAAATGATACGGCCCGTAGTTGTTCGAGCAGTTCGTCGTCAGAACCGGCAAGCCGTAGGTATGGTGATACGCGCGCACCAGGTGGTCCGATGCGGCCTTCGACGCCGAGTACGGGCTGTTCGGTGCGTATGGGGTGGTTTCCGAGAACTGCGGATCGGTTTCGCTCAACGAGCCGAACACCTCGTCGGTTGACACATGCAGGAAGCGGAATTCGGACTTCGCGGGCTCTTGCAGCCCGCTCCAGTAAGCGCGCGCGGCCTCAAGCAGCGTAAACGTGCCAACGATATTGGTCTGGATGAACTCGCCGGGCCCATGGATGGACCGGTCAACATGGCTCTCGGCGGCGAAGTGCACCACGGCACGCGGCTGGTAGGTGGCGAAGAGCCGGTCCAGTGCGGCACGGTCGCAAATATCGGTTTGCGAAAACACGTGGCGGGGGTCGTCCTCGACCGCTGCGAGGGTCTTCCGATTGCCCGCATAAGTGAGCTTGTCGACGTTGACGACCCCATCCGCCGACTTATCGCCCAGCCATGCCAGAACGAAATTGGCGCCAATGAACCCAGCGCCCCCAGTGACCAAAATATGGGACAAAACTTGCTCCTTGCCTCGATATGTTTCGATGGCCCGACAAAAGCCGAGCGCCCACCTTGTCCTCTTCCGGGACGGCGGGGCGTTAAGTGCCTGCAGAAGTGGCGGTATTCTATCTGACTGAATGCACCAGCTTACGGGCTGCCTCCCACTTTTTGTTGCCTCATGTAACCGTGCCACGGTATATCGGTCACAAAACTACAAATAGAAGCGAATTTATTCTGACTGGACCCGATGCCCGACCATAACGTTACCCATACATCACTTTACGCCATCGGTGACCTGCAAGGCTGCGCACCCTCCCTGGACGCCTTGCTGGCTCGCCTGCCGGCGCAACCCGCGGTGCGCCTTGTCGGCGACCTCGTCAACCGGGGCCCTGCCTCTCTTCAAACCCTGCGCACCATCCGCGCCATGGGCGAGCGCGCGGAAACCGTCCTCGGCAACCACGACATCCACCTTCTGGCCGTAGCGTCCGGTGTCCGAAAAAAAGGCCGCCACGACACGGTGGACGACATCTTGGCCGCCTCCGACCGTGACGACCTGCTCACCTGGCTGCGCCACCGCCCTCTGGCCCTGCTGGATAACAACTTCCTGCTGGTCCACGCAGGCGTCCTGCCCCAATGGACCGCTGCACAGGTAATCGACCTCGCCCACGAAGTCGAAGAACAACTCCAGGGCCCCAACTGGCAAGGCTTCCTCGCCGACATCTTCGGCAACACGCCTGACCGCTGGCACGACGGCCTGCGCGGCATCGACCGCCTCCGCGTGGTGGTGAATGCTCTCACCCGCCTGCGCTACTGCACGATCGACGGGGTGATGGACTTCAAGGCCAAGGATGGCCCGGGCAAGGCGCCGGAAGGGTTCATGCCATGGTTCGACGTACCGGGGCGGCGCACCGAGGCGGTGACGGTGGTCTGCGGGCACTGGTCGACGCTGGGCCTGGTCATGCGCCCGAACCTGATGGCGCTGGATACGGGTTGCGTCTGGGGTGGCAAGCTGACGGCGGCGCGCCTGGCGCCGGAACCCGCCGAGCGAACCGTGATCCAGGTGGATTGCCCGCAATATTGCGATCCGCTGGCGTGACTCGCTATCCTGCGTTGGCGGGGACGACAGGGCGGCTAGCCGATGGCAGCGGGCGCGGGTTGGGGTGCGCTGCCGGGCTCGGGCGGTTGGTTCAGGCGTTGGGCTGCCGTGGCGGCGTGCTCGGCGGCACCCTGGCTGAGATGGGCGACGACTTCCCTTGCAGAAGCCGCCAGTTCGCGGCGGTCGCCCGAGGCCGGCACCAGCGCCGGCCCGACCACCAGCCGCGCCTTGATCCGCGGCGCACGCAAGACCGCCTCCAGCGATTGCAGCAGCGTGGTGTCGCCGATATAGGCGGCGGCCAGCGTCGGCTGGCCGGTGGCAGCATCGAGGTAGTTCAGGCCCAATGGCTGCACCGGCAGCCCGCCTGAGATCGGCGCCTGCATCAGGTTGGCATGGAACGGCAGCACGCTGGTCCCATCCGTCGTCGTCCCTTCCGGAAACACCCCGACCAGGTCCCCCTGCAGCATCACATCCGTAATGTCATGCAACACGCGGTGCGCGTCACGCTTGCGCGCCCGTTCGATAAAGATGGTGCCGGTCTTGTCGCACAGCCACCCGATCAGCGGCCAGTTGCGAATCTCGGATTTGGCGACGAAGCGCACGGGCTGCCAGCTGTGGATGACGTAGATGTCCAGCCACGAGATGTGGTTGGACACCACCATCGCGCCCTGCCGCGCCGCGCCGGTGTGCGCGGCGCCGGTGGCGTCGACCACCTCCACTTCCACCCCGCAGATCCGCAGCAGGCGGCGCGACCAGCGCCGGATATGCCATGCGCGCGAGCGCACGCCCAGCCATGGGAACAGCAAGGCGCAGGTCAGCAACCCGCGCAGCAGGTGCAGGACCAGTGCGGTCTTGCGCAGCCAGATCATGCCTGGGCGTGGTTGCCGTAGACGACTTGCCCGCTGACCAGGGTCATGCGGACCTTGCCTTCCATTTCGTAGCCGAGCCACGGCGAGTTCTTGCCCTGGCTCTTGAGTGAGCGGCGCTCGACCTTCCACACCTGCCTGGGATCGAACACGCACACGTCGGCGGCGCTGCCGACGGCGAGGGTGCCGGCCTTGAGGCCGATCACGCGGGCGGGCTCGGCGGTGATGCGGGCCAGCGCCTGCGCCAGCGGGACCTTGTGCTCGCTGGCCCAGCGCAGGGTCAGCGGCAGCAGCAGTTCCAGGCCGGTTGCGCCCGGCGAGGCCTCGGCGAAGGGCAGCAGCTTTTCGTCATCGTCGACCGGCGTGTGGTCCGAGCACAGCGCGTCGATGGTGCCGTCGGCCAGCGCGGCGACGATGGCGTCGCGGTCGCGCGGGCTGCGCAGCGGCGGCGAGAAGCGCATCTGCGAATTGAAGTAGCCGATATCCATGTCGGTCAGCGAGACGTGGTGGATATTGACGTCGCAGGTCACCTTCAGGCCTTCGCGCTTGGCCTGGCGCACCAGTTCCAGCCCGGCGGCGGACGACAGCCGGCACAGGTGCACGCGGGCGCCGGTGCTGCGCATCAGCTCGAAGATGGTGTGCAGGCGCACGGTCTCGGCGATCACCGACACGCCCGACAGGCCCAGGCGCGATGCCACCGCGCCGCTGGCGGCGACGCCGCCTCCGAGGAACGGGTCTTCCGGGCGCAGCCACACGGTGAAGCCGAAGGTCTGCGCGTACTGCAGCGCGCGCAGCAGCACCTGGGTGTTGCGCACCGGCGCCTCGGCCTGGCTGAAGCCGACGCAGCCGGCCTCGGTCAGCTGGCCCATCTCGGTCAGGGTCTCGCCCTTCAGGCCCAGCGTCAGCGCGCCCAGCGGGTAGACGTGGGTCTGGTTCAGCGTGCGGGCGCGGAACTTCAGCATTTCGACCAGGCCGGGCTCGTCGAGCACCGGGTCGGTGTCGGGCGGGCAGACCAGGCTGGTCACGCCGCCCGCGGTGGCGGCCGCGACCTCGGATTCGAGCGTGGCTTTGTATTCGTAGCCGGGCTCGCGCAGGCGCGCGGACAGGTCGACCAGGCCCGGGCACACGATCAGCCCCTTGGCGTCGATGACCTTGTTGGCGGTGAAGTCTGCCGGGGCGCTGCCGACGCCGACGATCTTGCCGGCGGCGATATAGAGGTCCTGCGCGGCGTCGGTGTTGCTGGCCGGATCGATCAGGCGGCCACCCTGGATGTGAATCTTCATAGCTTGGCTTGTCGTGTCGCTGGGCTGGTTCGGTGTGTTCTGGCTGGCGTGCGGGGTCGGGCTGGCCGGCATCAGTCGTTGTTCCCGGCAACGATGCCCATCACCGCCATGCGCACGGCGATGCCGAAGGTCACCTGGTTCAGGATCACGGACTGAGAGCCATCGGCCACGGCGGAGTCGATCTCGACGCCGCGGTTCATCGGCCCCGGGTGCATCACGATGGCGTCGGGCCTGGCCAGCGCCAGGCGCTCCGGCGTCAGGCCGTAGGCCTTGAAGTATTCCTGCGCCGAGGGCAGCAGCGCGCCGCTCATGCGCTCGTTCTGCAGCCGCAGCATGATGACCACGTCGACGCCCTTGAGGCCCTCTTCCATGTTGTGGAACACGCGCACGCCCATCTGCTCCAGCCCGGACGGCAGCAGCGTGCGCGGGCCGATGGCGCGCACTTCGGGCACGCCCAGCGTGGTCAGCGCATGGATGTCGGAGCGCGCCACGCGCGAGTGCAGGATGTCGCCGACGATGGCCACCGTCAGGTTGGTGAAGTCCTTCTTGAAATGCCGGATGGTGTACATGTCCAGCAGCCCCTGCGTCGGGTGGGCATGGCGGCCGTCGCCGGCGTTGATCACGTGCACGTGCGGCGCGACGTGCTCGGCGATCAGGTAAGGCGCGCCCGAGCTGGCATGGCGCACCACGAACATGTCGGCGGACATCGCCGACAGGTTGTTGATGGTGTCCAGCAGCGACTCGCCCTTGCTGGTCGACGACGCGTTGATGTTCAGGTTCAGCACGTCCGCCGACAGCCGCTTGGCGGCGATCTCGAAGGTGGTGCGGGTGCGGGTGGAGTTCTCGAAGAACAGGTTGAACACGCTCTTGCCGCGCAGCAGCGGCACCTTCTTGACATCGCGGTCGGAGTCGGACAGCGAGACAAACTGGCTGGCGGTGTCGAGGATGTGCGTGATCATGTCACGCGACAACCCCTCGATCGACAGCAGGTGCTTCAGTTCGCCGTTCTTGGTGAGCTGCGGGTTGCGGAACGTCTTGGTCATGGCTGGTCGGGCGCGGGCAAAAAACGGGGAGGTGGTCTGGTCTCGGGGCTGGCTTTCGGGCTTTCCGGCGTTCGGGCGCGCCGGGCGCGCCCCGCGGTGCCGGTTCAGCCGGTGGCGGAATCGGTGGGTTCGGTGGCGAAGGTGAATTGCGCGGCGGCGCCTTCGCCCTGGCGCGACAGCACCAGGGTCGTGCCGGGCGGCAGCGCCATCTCGCCGGCGCACAGGTCGGCGGCGATCGGCAGCTGGCGCCCGCCGCGGTCCACCAGCACGCCCAGCGCCACGCGCGCGGGGCGGCCGTAGTCGAACAGCTCGTTGACGGCGGCGCGGATGGTGCGGCCGGTGGCCAGCACGTCGTCGATCAGCAGGATGTTGCGCTCGTCCACGGCAAACGGCAGCGTGGTTGGCTGGGCCTGGCTATGCAGGCCCTTCTTGGCATAGTCGTCGCGATGGAAGGCGACGTTGATCACGCCGTGCTCGGGCAACTGCAGGTCCGCCGCCAGGCGCGCGGCGATCCATGCGCCGCCGGAATGGATGCCGGCCACCGACCAGCGCGCGCGCTCGGCCTCGGGGATCAGTGCCTGCGCCTGCTCCAGCAGCTTGCGGTACAGCGACTCGGCGTCGGGAACGGAAATCTGCGTCATAGCGGGAATTGGTCGAAGTACTGTTGCAGGATGATGCGGGCGGCCTCGGCATCGAGTTCGCCGCGGCGGGCGCCGGCCATCGACGCGGCGCGCGAGGTATAGCGCTCGTCCACCCATTCCACCGGCAGGCCGAAGCGGCCGTTGAGCTGGTTGCCGAAGCGCCGCGCCAGCTTCATCGACGGCTGCTCGCCGCCTTCGGGGTTGACCGGCATGCCGACGATCAGCTGCACCGGGTTCCACTCCTGGATTAGCGCGGCCACGGCCTCGAAGCGGCCTTCGACGGTGATATTGGGAAGAATGGTCAGGGCCCGCGCCTCGCGCGTGATGAAGTTGCCCAGCGCAACGCCGATCTTTTTTTCGCCGTAGTCGAATGCCAGGACCGTGCCGTCGCGGGGCAGTTCACGCCCCACGGCATCAGGCATGCCCGGCCTCCCCGGACAGCATGGTGAAGTCGATGCCGAGCAGCCGGATGGCGGCGGCAAAGCGCTCGTCGGGCGGCACGCTGAAGATGATTTCGGGATCGGCCTGGACCGTGAGCCAGCCGTTGCGGCTGAGTTCTTCCTCGAGCTGGCCGGCGCCCCAGCCGGAATAACCCAGCGTCAGCAGGAAGCGGTGCGGGCCGCTGCCATTGGCCACGGCTTCCAGCACGTCCTTGGAGGTGGTCATCTCCAGTCCGCCGGGCACGGCCAGCGACGAGACATAGACGCCGACCGGGTCGTGCAGCACGAAACCGCGCTCGGTCTGCACCGGGCCGCCGAAGTAGACCGGCTGGTGCGCCACGGGCTGGATCTCGAGCTTGAGGTCGATCTTGTCGAACAGCGTGGCCATGTCGATGTCGATGGGCCGGTTGATCACCAGCCCGAGCGCGCCACGCTCGTTGTGTTCGCAGATGTAGACGACGGAACCCGAAAAGGTCGGATCGGCCATGCCGGGCATGGCAATCAGGAACTGATTGGTCAGATTGATGGGTGCTTCGGGCTTCGCCATGCCTTGCATTTTATCAAATCGCCGGGGGTCTTCCGGAAAAGATTGGCGGGCGTTCCAGTGCAGCAAGGGGCGCTCCGCCACGCGCGGTGACCGCGGGCTGGATTACGCCTTGCCGGTCAGCGCGGCCAGTTCCTGGGCCGTCAGCCAGCGCCACTCGCCTTCGGCCAGCGCCGGATCCAGCTGCAGGCTACCGATGGCGCTGCGATGCAGCGCGTCGACGTGGTTGCCCGCGGCCGCGACCATGCGCTTGACCTGATGGTACTTGCCTTGCACCAGCGTCAGCCGCAGGCTGCGTTCGCCGGTGATCTCGCAGGCTTCCGCGGCGATCGGCGCCGGTTCGTCCAGCAGCTGCACGCCGCTGCGCAGCGCCTCGGCCTGGGCCGGCGTGACCGGCTCGGCGGTGGTCACTTCATAGATCTTGGGCACCTTGCGCTTGGGCGAGGTCTGGGCGTGGATGAACTGGCCGTCGTCGGTCAGCAGCAGCAGTCCGGTGGTGTCGTGGTCGAGCCGCCCCACCGCCTGCACCTCGCGCTGGCGCAGCGGCACCGGCAGCAGGTTGTAGACGCTCGGGTGATGGCGCGGGCGCTGCGAGCATTCATAGCCGGCGGGCTTGTTCAGCATCAGGTAGGCCTTGGTGCAGGCCAGCCACTCCTCGCCGTCGACGGTCAGGCGCAGGCCGTCCACGTCGAACTGCGCGCGCGGGTCTTCGCACAGTTCGCCGTTGACCTCGACCAGCCCGGCGGCGATCAGGTCGCCGCAGTACCGGCGCGTGCCAAAGCCCTGGGATTGAAGAATTCGGTCGAGAGTCATGAGCTTCTGTAGAGAATGGGATGGCGGCATGGCGGCCGGCGGCCGGCTCCTGTACCGCTATGTTAGGGTATCGGCGCGATCGATCCGGCGTTGCACGAGGTTCAGCGCCGGCAAACCCGTCAGACAGGCAAGCGAACATGCAGGCAGCAGCCACCCCGGCTACGTCCCGGCCACCGTACCGGATCGGCAAGACCTTTGCGCGCGGACTGGTCTGGTTCCGGCGCGACCTGCGCGCCACCGATCACGCGGCGCTGCATTATGCCTTGCGGCACTGCGCGCAGGTGTGGTGCGTGTTCGTGTTCGACCGCGACATCCTTGAGCCGCTGCTCGCACGCGGCCTGCGGGCCGACCGGCGGGTCGAGTTCATCCGTGAATCACTGGTGGAACTCGCCGGGACACTGGCCGCGGCCGGCGGCGGCCTGATCGTACTGCACGACCGCGCGCGGACCGCCATCCCGGCGCTGGCGCGCGCACTGGAAGTGGAGGCGGTCTTCGCCAACCACGACTACGAGCCCGCTGCCAATGCCCGCGACGAAGCGGTGCGCCAGGCGCTGTCGGAACAGTCCTGCGCGCTCTTTACCTTCAAGGACCAGGCGGTGTTCGAGCGCGACGAGATCCTGAACGGCCAGGGCAAGCCGTTTTCGGTGTTCACGCCGTACAAGAACGCCTGGCTCAGGAGCGTGGAGCCGTTCGACCTGCGCCCTTATCCCGTCGAACCGTACCTGCCGGCGCTGGCGCCGGTGCCCGCCGCGTACCGCCAGCCGGTGCCGACGCTCGCGCAGCTCGGCTTTGGTGCCAGCAACCTTGCCGAGATCGCAATGCCCACCGGCGCATCGGGTGCCCAGGCCTTGTTCGAGGAATTCAGCGGGCGCATGGGCGACTACGGCCGGCGGCGCGACTACCCTTCCCTGCGCGGCCCCAGCTACCTGTCGGTGCACCTGCGCTTCGGCACCATCTCGATCCGCACGCTGGCGCGCACGGCGCACGCCGTCATGCTGCGCGGCGGCGCCGACAGCGCGGGCGCGGCGGTGTGGCTGTCGGAACTGATCTGGCGCGATTTCTACTTCATGATCCTGCATCACCATCCGCGTGTGGCCGC
Source organism: Cupriavidus sp. SS-3 (assembly GCF_035818815.1). Taxonomy (NCBI): domain Bacteria; kingdom Pseudomonadati; phylum Pseudomonadota; class Betaproteobacteria; order Burkholderiales; family Burkholderiaceae; genus Cupriavidus; species Cupriavidus sp. SS-3. The sequence continues at coordinate 221,833 of NZ_JAYLVT010000002.1, read as the reverse complement.
CGGCGCGTCGTTCCAGCCAGCCTATGACGCCATCCGCTGGCAGGACGGCGACACCGGCGAGCGCTATTTCCGCGCCTGGCGCGACGCCGCCACCGGCTATCCGCTGATCGACGCGGCGATGCTGCAGATCCGGCAAAGCGGCTATATGCACAACCGCCTGCGCATGGTCACGGCCAGCTTCCTGGTCAAGGACCTGGGCGTCGACTGGCGCCGCGGCGAGCAGTATTTTGCCGACCAGCTCAATGATTTCGACCTGGCCGCCAACAACGGCGGCTGGCAATGGGCCGCGTCCACCGGCTGCGATGCGCAGCCGTGGTTCCGCATCTTCAATCCGGTGACGCAGTCGCAGAAGTTTGATCCGCAGGGCCGCTTTATCCGCAAATATCTGCCGCAACTGGCCGCGTTGCCGGACAAGTACCTGCACGCGCCGTGGACCGCCCCGGAAGCCGTGCTGGCCGAGGCCGGCGTGCGGCTGGGCGACAACTACCCGCGCCCGCTGGTGCAGCACGACGTGGCGCGCCAGCAAACGCTGCGGCGCTATGAAGTGGTGAAGCAGGTGGTGAAGCCGGAGGTGAAGGGCGCCGGCGCGGAGGACTGAACGCGCCGGCCGCCGTGCCGCTCAGGCGGCCAGCATCGCGCTTTCGCGATAGTGGCGCTGCGCGTCTTCGAAGCGCTCGGTTTCCTCGAACAGCCGCGCCAGCGCCAGGTGCGTGCGCACGCGCAGGCGGCGCTGCTGATCGGGGTCGGCATACTTGAGCGCGCGCTCGAAGCTGGACTGCGCCTTGCCCCACAGCTTCTCGCCCAGGCACAGCACCCCCAGCGTGTAGTACAGGTCGGCGTCCGCGGGATGCGCGGCCAGCCATTTCTCGGCCTGCTGGATCTGCGGCAGCGCATGGCCGGGCACGGCGCAATCGGCATAGCGCAGCACCAGGCGGCTGTCCCAGTTGACCTTGAGCGCGTCTTCGATGATGCGGCGGGCCTCGTTCTGCCGACCCAGCGCCGCGAAGTAGCGCGCCGCCGGCTCGGCGATGCGGGTGGCGCGGCGTTCGTCGGCGGACAGCGAGCGCCAGAACTCGGACAGCGCCTCGGCATCGTGGCGGCGCTCTTCCAGCATGGCTTCGACGGCCATCTGCTTGAGCCGCAGCGCCAGCACCGGATGCAGCGCGTTGCGCTTCTCCAGCGAGCGCGCCAGGCGCAGCACCTCGGACCAGTTCTTCAGGTGCTGGTGCGCGCGCAGCGCGATGCGCTGCACATGGATCTGGCGCGCGCCCTGCGACTGCAGCTGGGCGATGGTTTCGAGCGCGCCGTCGGCATCGCGGGCATCGACCAGCAGCTCGGCCATCGACACCAGCCGGGCCTGCTCGCGCTCGGGGTCGGTCACCTGCGCCATCCAGGCGTCGCGCCGCTCGGTTTCCTGCATGCGGTGGGCGGCGCGCGCGCCGATCAGCGCGGCGGTCTGGGCCTGGTCGTCCCACGACTGGGCTTCGCGCGCGGCGCGCTCGGCGCGGGCGAAGCGGCCGGCGAACAGGTTTTCGATCGACTCGCGCAAAGCCGCCTGGGCCTTGCTCATGCGGCTGCGCTCGCGATAGGCGGCGGCGCGGCGCGGCATCTCGGCCAGATGGCGGATGGTGGACATCACCGTCCACACCACGAAGAAGATCAGCAGCAGCAGCGCCAGCGCCAGGTTCAGCGACAACTCGACGCGGTACGGCGGATAGAACAGCACCACATTGCTGTGGTTGAACTGCGTGAACAGGGCCAGCCCGACGGCGCCGCCGAACAGGACCGCAACCCAGAACAGAAGGCGCATGGGCTTACTCCTTCTTCAGGGCTTGCAACGCGCCCAGGCTTTCGGCCATGGTCGGCAGCTGCACCGTGACCGCGCCGGCCTGCGCCTGGCGCAGCAGCGTCAGCACACCCTGCACGCGGCGCGACTTGGTATCGAAATAGCGGCCGATCATCGCCTGCGCCGCGGCCAGGTCGTTGCGGAACACGGGCTCGTTGCGCGACAGCAGCGCCAGGCGCGCATTGAGCAGGCGCAGCTTGACGTTCTCGCGCAGGAACCAGCCCTGGTCGCCCGAGAGCAGCAGCGCCTCGGCATCGTCGACCTTGCGGATGCGGATCACCTGCGCCAGTTCTTCGCGCAGGTAGTCCCAGAAGCGGGTGAACCAGCCCGGGCCGGTGCCGTTGGCGGCGGCCGGCGCGCTGGCGCCATTGCCACCGTTGGCGGCGGCGCCCTTGCGGGCATCGGCCTCGCTGCGCTCGAGCATGCGCTCGCTCGACAGCAGCGGCAGCGCATCGACCTGGTTGATGGCTTCGTCCAGCTTGATCGCGGCGCCGGTCAGGTCGGTGTCGGGCACCGCCTTCATGCGCGCCACGTCGCGCGCGATGGCCCGGCGCAGCAGGTTGTATTGCGGCTTGTCGGCGCGCGCCAGGCGCGCGTCGGCGCTCTGCAGCGCGGCCAGCGCGACCTGCACGTTGCCGGTCAGCTGCAGCTGCTGGCCGGCGCTGGTCAGCAACTGCTGGATCTCGGCGATTTCCCAGTCGTCACGATTACGCATCAGGTCCTGGTAGACCTGCTCCAGCGCCACCTGCTTGTCGCGGGTCTCGCCCACCTGGTTCTCCAGCGCGCCGACCTTGGCCTGCAGTTCCTTGACGGTGTCCTGCGCGTTGCGCGTCAGCACGCGCGACTCCTGCACCAGCGCGTCGTTGCTTTGCTGGCGGCGCGCCAGCTCGCCGGTCAGGTGGTCGACACGCTGCTGCAGCCACCAGAAGCCGCCGGCGGTCGCCACCACCAGCACGGCGACCAGCGCCCATAGCGCGGCGGAGCGGCGCGCGGCGGGACGGGCAGCGCCGCCGTCGCCGGCGCCTTGCGGCGGCACCGCCTGCGCGGACTGCGCCGGGTGGACAGAGGCCGCGCCAGGCGGCGGCGTAGCGGAGGAGGACGTGGTTTCTTGCGTCACGCGTTCGACCTTCGTTGACATTGCAGGGACTGCGGCAGGCGCGCTGGCGGCCGGCGGCGTTGCTTCGACCGGCTTGGCGGCCGCGGGGGCGATCGGCGCTGGCAGGCTCGATGGCGCAGGCCCGGCAGGCGCAGGACCGGCATACGCATCGGCCCACTGCAGGCACGCCGCCAGCAGGCCGGCATCGCCGGGCGCGGCACGCTGGATATGGGCGAAGCCTAGCGCCAGCGCCTGTTCGGCGATTCTCGCATGGGGCGCGATGCACTGCACCTGCCGCAGCGAAGCGTCTTCCTGGGGCGACAGATGCTGCCGTGCCAGCACGTCGAGGTTGCGCACCGCCTCGGAACTGGTTAGAAGCCAGGCATGCGGTGCGGCGCCGGGACGCAGGTTGTCGCGCACGGCCTGCCATTGCATCGCAGTCGGTTCGGGCAGCGTGCGCTGGTAGGCCTCGACGGCTTCGACCTGGGCGCCGGCCTCGCGCAGGCGGTCGCCGAGCCAGTCGCGTCCGCCGTTGCCGCGGATGATCAGCACCGGCTTGCCGGCCAGTGCGGCGGGATCGAGCTGCGCCCACAGCGCCTCGGAATCGAAGCGCAACGCCTCGGCATCGGGCACCGTATCGTCATGGCCGGCCCCGTTGGCGTTGGCACCCGCGGGCGCAATCACGCGATACGCCGGTGCGGCGATGCCGCGCTCGGCCAGCGCGGCGACGCTGGCCGGGCCGACCACTGCCACCGCGACCTGAGCCGGCCAGCGCGCCACGGCCGAGCCCTGCACGCCGGCGAGCGCGTCCAGCGCAAAGGCAATGGCATTGGGGCTGACGAACACCACCAGCGCAAACGTGTCCAGCCGCGCCAGCGCCGCGCGCAGCGGCGCGTCGTCAGCGGCCGGGCCGATCGCCAGCAGCGGGAAGCTGAGTACATCCAGACCGGCGCCCTGCAGGGCCTCGGTCAGTTGCCGGGACTGCCCGGCGGGTCGTGTCACAACGACGGTCGGGCGGGGCATCGGGCAGCCTCAGGCAGGAGATGGAGCAGCGGCGTCGCCTGAATCGGCCAGCGCGGCGAGGATCGACTCGGCGCCCTGCGCCAGCAGGTCGCTGGCGCAAGCCTGGCCCAGCGCTTCGGCGGCAGCCAGGTCGGCGGCGGGCCCCGCCGCCGCGGCGCGGATGGCACGGCTACCGTCGGGCAAGGCGACGAAGGCCTCCAGCCGCAACTGGTCACCGTCCCAGCGCGCGTGCGCCGCCAGCGGAACCTGGCAGGAGCCGCCCAGCCGGCGCGACACGGCGCGCTCGGCGGTCACGGCCAGCGCGGTCGGCTGGTGGTTCAGCGGCGCCAGCCACTCGGCCAGTTCCGGGCGGGTGGAAAGGGTCTCGATCCCAAGCGCGCCCTGCCCCGCGGCCGGCAGCGACGCCTCGACCGTGATCAGCGCGCGGATGCGATCGCCCAGCCCGAGCCGCTTCAGGCCCGCGGCGGCCAGGATGATGGCGCCATATTCGCCGCGATCGAGCTTGCCGAGCCGCGTGTCGAGGTTGCCGCGCAGCGGCTTGATCACCAGGTGCGGGTAGCGGCTGCGCAAAGCAGCTTCGCGGCGCAGGCTGGAAGTGCCGACCACGGTGCCGGGCGGCATCTCGTCCAGCGATGCATAAGCCGATGACACCAGCGCGTCGCGCGGATCTTCGCGCTCCATCACCGCCGCCAGGGTGAAGCCCGGGGGCAGCTCCATCGGCACATCCTTGAGCGAATGCACCGCGAGGTCGGCCCGGCCTTCGTCCATCGCGAACTCCAGTTCTTTGACAAACAGACCCTTGCCGCCGACTTTCGACAGCGTACGGTCTAGAATCTGGTCTCCCCGGGTGGTCATGCCAAGAATGGACACGTCGCACGCGGGATAGTATTGTTGCAATGCAGCACGCACATGTTCTGCCTGCCACAGCGCCAGACGGCTCTCTCGGGAGGCAATGACGAGCTTTTGCGGAAGGTTGCGAGACACGACAGCGGTAGCGGAAGACGGGGTGGCGGACGACATGCGTCAATGGTAGCACGCGCCCCAATCGCCCCTCCGCACCATTAGATAAGCTTAGAGAAGCAAGAGGAGATTGCATGACGCAGCATGCTGCGCGGCCCAACGGTCGGAAGACCGGCGCGGCCGCCAAGGATTCGTCCGCCGCGAAAGGTGACGCAACCGGCGCAACCAGCGCTAAACCGCCCCGCTCCGCCCCCCGCGCAGCCAAGCGTTCTACCAAGCCCACGCTTTCGATCGTGTCGAGCAACGGAACCACCATCGCCACCGCCCCCTCCCGCCGCACCGCCCGCACCGCTGACAAGGACGTGCCGCTGCGCGAGGACATCCGCTTCCTGGGCCGCCTGCTGGGCGACTGCCTGCGCGAGCAGGAAGGCGACGCCGCCTTCGAGGTGGTCGAGACCATCCGCCAGACCGCGGTGCGCTTCCGCCGCGAGAACGACCGCGCCGCCGGCGCCGAGCTGGACCGGCTGCTCAAGCGCCTGTCGCGCGACCAGACCAACCAGGTGGTGCGCGCCTTCAGCTATTTCTCGCACCTGGCCAATATCGCCGAGGACCAGCACCATAACCGCCGCCGCCGCGTGCATGCGCTGGCCGGCTCGCCGCCGCAGGACGGCAGCCTGCAGCACGCGCTGGAAAAGATCGACGCCGCCGGCGTCACCGGCAAGCAGCTGCGCAAGTTCCTCGACGAGGCGCTGATCGTGCCGGTGCTGACCGCGCACCCGACCGAAGTCCAGCGCAAGAGCATCCTCGACGCCGAGCGCGAGATCGCCCGCCTGCTGGCCGAGCGCGACCTGCCGATGACCGCGCGCGAGCGCGAGCACAACACCGCGCAGCTGCGCGCCAAGGTCACCACGCTGTGGCAGACCCGCATGCTGCGCGACGCGCGCCTGACGGTGGCCGACGAGATCGAGAACGCGCTGTCGTACTACCGCACCACCTTCCTGCGCGGCATCCCGCAGCTGATGAGCGAGCTGGAAGAAGACATCGCCGCAGTGTTCCCGGGGACGCGCAAGCGCAAGGGCGCCGCTGGCGCCTCGGGCACGCAAGCCGCGCCGCTGGCGCCGTTCCTGCAGATGGGTTCCTGGATCGGCGGCGACCGCGACGGCAACCCCAACGTGACCGCCGAGACCCTGGAGCACGCCGCCAGCCAGCAGGCGCAGCTGATCCTGGACTGGTACCTGGAAGAAGTGCACGCGCTCGGCGCCGAGCTGTCGATGTCGATGCTGATGGTCGACGCCAGCCCGGAACTGCTGGCGCTGGCCGAGCGCTCGCCCGACCATTCCGAGCACCGCGCCGACGAGCCCTACCGGCGCGCGCTGATCGGTATCTACGCGCGCCTGGCCGCCACCTGCAAGGCGCTGAGCGGACATGCCGCGACCCGCCGCCCGGTGGCGCCGGCCGAGCCCTATGACAGCGCCGAGGCCTTCGGCGCCGACATCCAGGTCGTGATCGATTCGCTGCGCGCGCACCACGGCCAGGCCCTGGCCAGCCACCGCATCGATGCCCTGGCCCGCGCCATCGCCGTGTTCGGCTTCCACCTGGCCTCGGTCGACATGCGCCAGGTCTCCGACGTGCACGAGGCGGTCATCGCCGAACTGTTCGCCGCGGCCGGCATCGCCCCCGACTACGCCGCGCTGCCCGAGGCGCGCAAGCTGGAACTGCTGCTGGCCGAACTGCGCCAGCCGCGCCTGCTGACGCTGCCGTGGCACGAGTACTCGGAGCAGACCCGCAAGGAACTGGCGATCTTCGCCGCCGCGCGCGAGCTGCGTGCGCGCTATGGCAAGCGCGTCGCGCGCAATTACATCATCTCGCACACCGAAACGCTGTCGGATCTGGTCGAGGTGATGCTGCTGCAGAAGGAATCCGGCATGCTGCAGGGCACGCTCGGCAGCAAGACCGACCCGGCGCGCATGGAGCTGATGGTGATCCCGCTGTTCGAGACCATCGAGGACTTGCGCAACGCCGCCGGCATCATGCAGTCGCTGCTGGACCTGCCGGGCTTCGATGCGGTGCTCGCCCACCATGGCGTCGAGCAGGAGGTGATGCTCGGCTACTCGGATTCGAACAAGGACGGCGGCTTCCTGACCTCGACCTGGGAGCTGTACAAGGCCGAGCTGGAACTGGTGCAACTGTTCGAGCAGCGCAACGTCAAGCTGCGCCTGTTCCACGGTCGCGGCGGCACCGTCGGCCGCGGCGGCGGCCCGACCTACCAGGCCATCCTGTCGCAGCCGCCGGGCACGGTCAACGGCCAGATCCGCCTGACCGAGCAGGGCGAGATCATCAACAGCAAGTTCGCCAATGCCGAGATCGGCCGGCGCAACCTGGAAACGGTGGTCGCCGCGACGCTGGAAGCTTCGCTGCTGCCACAGCAGAACGCGCCGAAGGACCTGGATACCTTCGAGGCCGTGATGCAGCAGCTGTCGGACCGCGCCTTCACGGCCTATCGCGACCTGGTCTACGAAACCCCCGGCTTCAAGGACTACTTCTTCGCCACCACGCCGATCACCGAGATCGCCGACCTGAACCTGGGTTCGCGCCCGGCCTCGCGCAAGCTGATGGACAAGAAGAACCGCCGCATCGAAGACCTGCGCGCGATCCCGTGGGGCTTCTCGTGGGGCCAGTGCCGCCTGCTGCTGCCGGGCTGGTACGGCTTCGGCAGCGCGGTGCGCTCGCTGCTCGACAGCGCGCCGGACGACAAGGCGCGCAAGCAGGCCGTCACCACGCTGCGGCGCATGGTCAAGACCTGGCCGTTCTTCTCGACGCTGCTGTCCAACATGGACATGGTGCTGGCCAAGACCGACCTGGCCGTAGCCTCGCGCTACGCCCAGCTGTGCGACGACGCCGCGCTGCGCCGCAATGTGTTCAACCGCATCAGCAAGGAATGGCACCTGACCTGCGACATGCTGGCGCTGATCACCGGCCACCAGGAGCGGCTGGCGGACAACCCGCTGCTGGCGCGCTCGATCAAGAACCGCTTTGCGTATCTGGATCCGCTCAACCACTTGCAGGTGGAACTGCTCAAGCGCTACCGGGCCGGCAAGGATGGGGATGATATCCGCGTACGGCGCGGGATCCACCTGACTATCAATGGGGTGGCGGCGGGGTTGCGCAATACGGGCTGATAGCCCAACCCAAGCCTCGGCCAAAGAGAGCGGTTTTGGTGCTCCAAAGCCGCCCGCCCTGGCCCAGGCAAGGTGCTCCCCTCTCCCGCGCGCGGGAGAGGGGAGCACCCACCCGGCAAGCTTCAACCGCCTCACCCCACAAACGCCCCCGGCACCGGATCTTCACCCAGCGCGTGCAGCAGCACCGCCCAGTGCATCGCCTCGTCGCCGAGGATGCTGCCGGCCGCGCGCGTCAGCTCGCGGTTGTAAAAGTTCGGCAGCACGCCCAGGTAAGCCGACGTGGCGCCCTTCTCCAGCCCCGCGGCAAAGCGCAGCACGTCGGCCTGCGTCTTCAGCTTTTCGGTCGGAAACTCATACGCCGACGCCTTCTTTGCCGTCACCGGCGTGCCGCCGAGCTTCGACACCGTCCCGGCCAGCACCTGCGCATGGGCCTTGTGGTGGTCCTGGAACTTGACCGCGGTGGCCAGCACCGGCTTCTGCAGCAGCCCGCTTTCGGCGCCGACCTGGTAAGCCGCGATCGCCTGGTATTCCAGCCCCAGCGCGGTATTGAGGATATTGATGTCGTCCTTGGTGCTGCCCGATTGCGTCTGCGCCCACGCCGGCATCGATTCGCCGAGCGTGATGACGGCCAGCGAGCCCAGCGCGAACAGGCCGGGCGCCTTGAGCAGCCCGCGCCGGCGCGCGTCCGGCGGCGTGATGAGGGTTCCGGGCTCGCGTGCGGGCTTTTGTGACATGCGGTCCATGGTGTGCTCCTGTGAGGGATGACAACGTGGCGCCCCCGGGACGGGGTGCCTGGCTTGCGCCTGTCAGCATCTACGCAGCTGCCGGGCGTTTGGATGCGCGTTTGGATGCAGCGCTACCTATAATCCGGCAAAGCTTGCTTGCAAGGAGCCGTCCCGGTGCCGCCCTCCCCGCAGCCGTCCTATGCCACGCCCGCCAGCCCCGACCGGCTGGAAGGACTGCTGCAGGCCGTGGCCGTGGGTGAGCGCCAGGCACTGCGCGCACTCTACGACCTCACCGCAACGAAACTGTTTGGCCTTGCGCTGCGTATTACCGGCAGGCGCGATTGGGCGGAGGATGTCGTGCAGGAAAGCTTTGTCAGCATCTGGCACCACGCCGGCGACTACCGGCCGCAGCTGGCCGCGCCGATGACGTGGATGACCGCGATCGTGCGCAACCGCGCGCTCGACTGCCTGCGCCGGGCGGCGGCCGCGCGCGTGCCGCAGACCGCCGAGCTGGAGCAGGACCTGGCCGAATGGCTGGCCGACGACTCGGCCGGGCCCGCCGAACTTGCCGAGGCCAGCCAGCAGGCGCGCGCGCTCAACCGCTGCCTGCAGCGGCTGGAGCAGCCCCAGCGCCAGGCCATCATGCTGGCGTACCTGCAGGACCTGAGCCACGCCGAGCTGGCCGAGCGCCTGCGCACGCCGCTGGGCACGGTCAAGTCCTGGATCCGGCGCGGGCTGGAGCGGCTGCGCAACTGCATGGAGGGCGCGGCATGAAGCTGGCCAGCCACCCCGACCTGCTCGACCGGATCGCAGCCCAGTACGCGCTGGGCGTGCTGCGCGGCGGCGCGCGCCGGCGCCTGGAGCGGCTGGCGCATGAAGAACCGGCGGTGCGCACGGCGATCCACCGCTGGCAGGCGCGCCTTGCCGGCGTGGCCGAATTGCAGGCGGCGGCCGAGCCGGTAGACAAGGTCTGGTGCGGGATCGAGGAAAGGCTTGGCTGGAAGGCGGCCGAGGAGCGCAGTTCGCTCGCCGCACCCCGCGCCGCTGGGCCCGGCGCCGGCGGCTGGTGGCAGCGCCTGTGGTGGGCGCCGGTGTTCTGGCGCGGCGCCGCGGCGGCGATGGCGGTGGTGGCGGTGCTGGCCATCGGCATCGGCATGCACTTGGCACAGCAGCGCGAGGCGGTGCCCGCCGACGTCATCGCCGTGCTCAACGACGACCGCGCGCAGCCGGCCATGCTGGTGTCATGGGATGCAGGCAGCGGCGACCTTGTGGTGCGCCGGCTGGATCACCTGAAGCTGAACGATCAGCAGGTACTGCAGTTGTGGGCGCTGCCGGCAGGCGGAAAGCCACAGTCCCTGGGCTTGATCGGCCGTGTGCCGCAAGCGCGGCTGGCGCTGGCGCAGCGGCCAACGGCGGTGCCCGCGCTGGCCGCCAGCATCGAACCGGCCGGCGGCTCGCCCCGTGCCGACGGGCCCAGCGGCCCGGTGGTGTTCAAGGGACCCGTGATCCACAGCCGGCCCTGAGCAGCGCGCCGCCGTCGCGGGCCGCACCGCCAGCGTGCCGCCGGGCGATATAATCGCCGTTTCCCAATTTTTCGCGCCCGCCGCCGTCCGCACGCCGGCCGCCTGCCGCGCGAGCCACTGCAGCCGACGTCCATGTCCACCTCCCAACTTGCCAAGAAAGGCGAAGCCTGGTCCGCCCGCTTCTCCGAACCGATGTCCGACCTGGTGAAGCGCTACACCGCCTCGGTGTTCTTCGACAAGCGCCTGGCCCTGTTCGACATCCAGGGCTCGCTGGCCCACGCGGCCATGCTGGCACAGCAGGGCATCATCGCCGAGGCCGACCGCGCCGAGATCGAACGCGGCATGGCGCAGATCCGTGGCGAGATCGAGGCCGGCAGCTTTGAATGGAAGCTGGACCTGGAAGACGTCCACCTGAACATCGAGGCACGCCTGACCGCGCTGGTGGGCGATGCCGGCAAGCGGCTGCACACCGGCCGCTCGCGCAACGACCAGGTCGCCACCGACATCCGCCTGTGGCTGCGCAGCGAGATCGACAATATCATCGCGCTGCTGGGCGCGCTGCGCACCTCGCTGCTCGACCTGGCCGAGCAGCACGCCGACACCATCCTGCCTGGCTTCACCCACCTGCAGGTGGCGCAGCCGGTCACCTTCGGCCATCACCTGCTTGCGTACAACGAGATGTTCACGCGCGATGCCGAGCGCATGGCCGACTGCCGCAAGCGCGTCAACCGCCTGCCGCTGGGTGCCGCCGCGCTGGCCGGCACCAGCTACCCGATCGACCGCGAGTTCGTCGCGCAGCAGCTGGGCTTCGACGGCGTCTGCCGCAATTCGCTGGATGCCGTGTCGGACCGCGACTTCGCCATCGAATTCTGCGCCGCCGCCGCGCTGGTGATGACGCACGTGTCGCGCTTCTCGGAAGAGCTGGTGCTGTGGATGAGCCCGCGCGTGGGCTTTATCGACATCGCCGACCGCTTCTGCACCGGCAGCTCGATCATGCCGCAGAAGAAGAACCCCGACGTGCCCGAGCTGGCGCGCGGCAAGACCGGCCGTGTCAACGGCCACCTGATCGGCCTGCTGACGCTTATGAAGGGCCAGCCGCTGGCGTACAACAAGGACAACCAGGAAGACAAGGAGCCGCTGTTCGACACCGTCGATACCGTGGTCGACACGCTGCGCATCTTCGCCGACATGGTGCCGGGCATCAGCGTCAAGCCCGAAGCGATGCGCGCCGCCGCGCTGCAGGGCTACGCCACCGCCACCGACCTGGCCGACTACCTGGTGAAGAAGGGCCTGCCCTTCCGCGATGCGCATGAAGCCGTGGCCCACGCCGTGCGCGCCTGCGACGGCCGCCAGTGCGACCTGGCCGACCTGAGCGTGGCCGAGCTGCGCGAGGTTTCCGGCCTGGGCGACCAGGCCGCGCTGATCGGCGACGACGTGCACGCGGTGCTGACGCTGGAAGGCTCGGTCGCGGCGCGCAACCATGTCGGCGGCACCGCGCCGGACCAGGTGCGCGCGGCCATCGCCGCGGCACGCGCGGCGCTGTAAGAGCCAGGCAGCGCCCTGTAAGTTTCGCGTAAGTTCTCAGCAAGAAATAGCCACCGTGGCGCGAGCCCGGTGGCTTTTTTCATTGTTGCTGCGCGCTTTGGCGCAATCTCGCCCGCGCCCGTAGGTAGTAGCCCCTAGCGCCGCCACTTTTTGTTACAGATAAACTAATCGCCGCAAAAACCGGGGAGACAACCCATGTATTACTTGCTTGGTCTGTCACGACAGATCGACAGGTTGAATCAGCACACTGGCAGGCTTGCAAACATCATGATCCTGCTGTCGTGCCTGATCAGCGCCGGCAACGCCCTCCTGCGCTATGGCTTCAACTTGAGCGACAACTGGCCACTCGAACTGCAGTGGTACATGTTTGCCATTGCCGTGATGTTCGGCGCCTCCTACACCTTCCAGCGCAATGAACACGTGCGCGTGGACCTGATCTACGGCAACGTCTCGGAACGCGCGCAGCACTGGATCGACATCTTCGGCATCCTTGTGTTCCTGCTGCCCTCGTGCGTGCTGTTCACCTGGCTGTCGTGGGAATCGTTGTTTCTGCCCTCGTGGCGCATCCTCGAGCAATCGGGCAACTCCGGCGGCCTGCCGCGCTACCCGATCAAGCTGGTGGTGCCCGTCGGCTTCGCCCTGCTGACCCTGCAAGGCGTGTCCGAGCTGATCAAGCGCTTCGCCGCCCTCAAGGGCCTGGTGCGCATCGAATCCAAGTACGAGAGGCCGGTTCAATGATCCCGTTGGAATATATGCCGCCGATGATGTTCGGCGGCCTGGTGCTGTTCATGCTGATCGGCTTCCCGGTCGCATTCTCGCTGTCAGCTGTGGGGCTGGCCTTCGGCTTCCTGGCCATCGAATGGGGCTATTTCCCGCTCAGCTTCCTGCAGGCCATCCCGAGCCGCATCTTCGGCAGCGTGCTGGGCAACGAGCTGCTGCTGGCGATCCCGTTCTTCACTTTCATGGGCGCGATCCTGGAGAAGTGCGGGCTGGCCGAGGACATGCTGGACTCCATGGGCCAGCTGTTCGGCCCGGTGCGCGGCGGCCTGGGCTACTCCGTGATCCTGGTGGGCTTCATCCTGGGCGCCATCACCGGCACGGTGGCCGCGCAGGTGATCGCCATGGCGATGATCTCGCTGCCGGTGATGATGCGCTACCGCTACAACATGAAGTACGCCACCGGCGTGCTGGCGGCATCGGGCACCATCACGCAGCTGGTGCCGCCCTCGCTGGTGCTGGTCGTGCTGGCCGACCAGCTCAAGACGCCGATGGGCAGCGCCGACGTGGGCAGCATGTACCTGGGCGCCTGGGGGCCGTCGGTCATCCAGATCGCGCTGTTCGCGCTCTACACCTTCTTCCTGACGCGCTTCAAGCCTGACTGGCTGCCGCCGGTCCCGCCCGAAGCCCGCACCCTGCGCGGCTGGGCGCTGTGGCGCAAATGCCTGCGCGGCATCGTCCCGTGCGCGGTGCTGATCTTCCTGGTGCTGGGCACCATCATGCTAGGCATTGCCACGCCGACGGAATCCGGTGCCATGGGCGCGGTTGGCGCGCTGGTGCTGGCCGTGATCCGCGACAAGGCCTTTACCCGCATCGACCGCCAGGTCTACCGCGTCGGCATCGCCGCCACGCTGGTGGCCGCCGCGGTGGGCGTCTTCGCCTTCGGCTCGCACGCCTTCCGCATCCCGCTGGCGGTGATGTACCTGGTGATCGTCTGGCTGCTGCTGCGCGCCGGCCAGATGACGGACCTGCGCCTGCTTATCGTCGACGCCTACCAGTCCACCGCGCGCATCACCGCGATGGTGGTATTCATCCTGATCGGCTCCACCTGCTTCTCGGTGGTGTTCCAGGGCGTGGACGGCGGCGCGTGGGTCGAGCATCTGTTCACCTCGCTGCCGGGCGGCTGGATCGGGTTCCTGATCGTGGTGAACCTGTTCATCTTCTTCCTGGCCTTCTTCCTGGACTTCTTCGAGATCGCCTTCATCGTGGTGCCGATGCTGGCGCCGGTGGCGGTCAAGGTGCTGGCACCGGTGGTCGCCGACTCCATGGGCGGCAACCCGGAAGCCGCGGCAACGGCAGCGCTGGTGTGGTTTGGCGTGATGCTGTGCGTGAACATGCAGACCTCCTTCATGCACCCGCCCTTCGGCTTCGCGCTGTTCTACCTGCGCGGCATCGCCCCGAAGGAAGTGAGGAGTTCGGACATCTACTGGGGCGCCCTGCCCTGGGTCGGCCTGCAAATGGCCATGGTGCTGCTGGTGATGTTCTGGCCCGGCATGGTGACCGGCCTGCTCGACAAGGGCTCGCTCAAGCATAGCAACGCGGCGGAAGTCAGTATCCCGCTGGGCGAACCCGAGAAGCCGGCATCGGCGCCGGCCTCGCCGGGTTCACTGGAGCTGCCGGGTGCCGCGCCGGCGCCGGAACCGGCCGTGCCGCAGTTCGAGTTCGAGAAGAAATAGGTCGCGGCCTGATCGCCGCCCGCAGGCCCCGCAGCGATGCGGGGCCTTTTTATTGCGGCATGGCAGTGCCGGCGCCGCCCGGCGCCAGGCATTGGGCGAGGAAGTCGACAGTGGCCCGCACCGCAGGCAACTGCCCGCGCCGCGCCGGCAGCAGCAGCGTGGTGGTCACGCTGCCGGCCGTCCACTGCGGCAGCACGCGCGCCAGTTGCCCGGCCGCCAGCGCCGCGCGGCACAGCTCGTGCGGCAGCGGCACGATGCCAAGCCCCGCCACGGCGGCGCCGAGCAGCACGGTGGATTCATTCACGGTCATGCGCGGCACCGGGGTGGCTTCTGCACGCGCGCCCTGGCCCCCCCACAGCCGCCATGTGCCGGCGGTGGCACCGGTCAGCAGACCGTCGTGGCCAGACAGCGCGGCGGGCGTTTCCGGCATGCCGCGCCCCGCCAGGTAGTCGGGCGACGCCACCAGCACGATGTCCTCGACGGCAAGCTGGCGTTGCACCAGGCCGGAGTCCGGCAGCGGCGCGAAATGGCTGCGCACCGCGATATCGAAGCCCTCCTGCACCAGGTCGACCATGCGGTCGGACACCTCCAGCTGCACGTGCAGGCGCGGATAGGCGCGCGCCAGCGCCGGCAGGTGCGGCGCCAGGTAGCGCTGCGCGGTGGGCACCGCGGCGGTGATCCGCACCGTGCCGCTGGGCTCGGCCACGCGCCGCTGCACCGCCTCTTGCGCGGCCTCGGCTTCGATCAGCGCGGCATGCGCGTGATCGTAGAAGTCGCGGCCGGCATCGGTCAGCGTGAAGCTGCGCGAACTGCGGTAGAGCAGCCGCGCCTGCAGGGCCTGCTCCAGCTCGGCCACGCGCTTGCTGACCGTGGACTTGGGCACTCCCAGCGCCCGCCCCGCGGCGGCAAAACCCCCATGGGTCACGGCGACGACGAAGAAGCGCAGGTCGTTGAGATTGATCATCGCAGGCAAAGTCTATGTGTGTAGACGATAGGTCGAATTTTTGCCTACTACTCACGCAAAGTCCACGCATCTACAGTTCACCTGTGCCCGATCGGCGGGCCCTAACCGAATCCAGGAGAACTACCCATGACTACCCCCACCCTCTTCTACGGCGTTCCCTCCGGCTGCTCTTTCGGCTCGATCGTGGCGCTGGAATGGCTTGGCCAGCCCTATCTCCTGAGCCGCATCGAAATGCCCGAAGTCGTGACCAGCGATGCCTACCGCCAGATCAACCCGGTCGGCGAAACGCCGACGCTGATGGACGCGCAAGGCAATTTCCTCAGCGAAAGCATGGCGATCCTCAACCACATCGGCGCGCGCGGCATCGAGCGCAAGCTTGGCTTTGCCCAGGGCACGCGCGATTTCGACCGGCTCAACCAGCAACTGGCCTACCTCAACACCAGCTACTTCGGCGCCTTTGCCCCGCTCTGGCATGCATTGGAAGGCGTGGACGAGACCGACCGGCCTGCACTGGTGCGCTATGGCACGGAGCAAGTCCGCCACGTGCACCAGGAACTCGAAGCCATGCTGGGCGAGCGGCCCTGGCTGCTGGGCGAGCATCGCACCGTGGCCGACGCCTACTTCAGCGGCATCGCGCGTTGGTCGAAGTACCACAAGGTGCTGAACGTCGAGGACTTCCCGAACCTGCAGCGTCTTTACAACCAGCTCGAAGCCGATCCGGCGGTGCGCTTTGCCCATGCCATCGAGCGGCAGGCGCCGGCGCAGAGCGCGGGGGCTTTCCAGGGCCACGTGACGCTGGAGGAAGTGCTGGCGCAGCGCTGACGCGACAGGCATCGGCGTCGCGACGAGGCACCCGCGCAATTGCGAATCGGCTCATCGACCAGCGGGCCGGCACGGCCCAGACTGGTTCCTGCGTTCAGCCCATATCCAGGAGAACACCATGCCGAGCACCAAATGCGCGGGGCACTTCGCCGCGACCCCGTTTTACTGCCTGCCATCGATACGTGACCGCCGTAATGATAACAATGCTATCATCGCACCATCCAACGGTGAGGAGTTCACGATGGCAACCCTACTGGTTCGTGGCGTCGATGAAGCGCTGGTCCAGCGCCTGCGCGAGCAGGCCGTCGCCAATGGCCGCAGCGCCGAGGCTGAACACCGCGCCATCCTGGCGCAGGCGCTGGGCGGCACGGCCCGGCGCACTTTTGCCGAGGTGCTTGCCGGCATGCCGGACGTCGGCCAGGACGCCGACTTCGAGCGCATCCAGGATACGGGCGAGGCGCCGCGTGTATTTGATTGATACCAACGTCATCAGCGAGACCCGCAAGCGGGAGCGCGCCAACCCCGGCGTCCGCGCCTTCTTCCGGCAGGCGGCGCGCGACGGGGCCGCGCTCTACCTGTCGGCGCTGACCGTGGGCGAACTCCAGCGCGGCGTGGCACTGATCCGCCATCGCGGCGACGCGGTGCAGGCGGCGCTGCTGGAGCGCTGGCTGGCCCATGTGCTCGAGGACTTCGGACGGCAGGTGCTGCCGGTCGATGCCGAGGTCGCGCAGGTCTGGGGCCAGTTGCGCGCGGGGCGGCCCGAGCACGCGCTGGACAAGTTCATCGCCGCCACCGCGCTGATCCACCGCCTCACCATCGTCACGCGCAATGTCGCGGACTTCCGCGGCACCGGCACGATGGTGATGAATCCGTTCAGCCAGGACAAATAGAAAGGGCCCCGCCTTGGCGGGGCCCTTTCTGCATCCACGGATGCCGGCTGGCGCTCAGGCGCCCTGCTTCACGCAGTCGACGAAGTACGCCTTCTTGCCGTCGACCTCGTCCTCCACCAGGCCGTGGATGTCGGTCTCGAAGCCCGGGAACAGCTTGTTGAACTCGCGCGCAAACTTCAGGTACTGCACGATGGTGCGGTTGAAGCGTTCGCCCGGGATCAGCAGCGGAATGCCCGGCGGGTACGGCGTCAGCAGGATCGCGGTGACGCGGCCTTCCAGGTCGTCGACCGGCACGCGCTCGATCTCGCGGTGGGCCATCATGGCCCACGCGTCCGACGGCTTCATCGCCGGCTCCATGTCCGACAGGTACATCTCGGTGGTCACGCGCGCCACGTCGTTGGCCTTGTACACGCTGTGGATCGCATCGCACAGGTCACGCAGGCCCATGCGCTCGTACTGCGGATACTTGCCGACGAATTCCGGCAGCACGCGCCACAGCGGCTGGTTCTGGTCGTAGTCGTCCTTGAACTGCTGCAACTCGGTCACCAGCGAGTTCCAGCGGCCCTTGGTGATGCCGATGGTGAACATGATGAAGAACGAGTACAGCCCGGTCTTCTCGATGATGATGCCGTGCTCGGCCAGGTACTTGGTGACGATCGCCGCCGGGATGCCGCGCTCGCTGAACTCGCCGTCGACGTCCAGGCCCGGGGTGATGATGGTGGCCTTGATCGGGTCGAGCAGGTTGAAGCCGTCGGCGAGGTCGCCGAAGCCGTGCCAGCGCTCGTTGGCCTTCAGCATCCATTCCTCGCGGTCGCCGATGCCGTCTTCGATCAGCGCGTCCGGGCCCCACACCTTGAACCACCAGTCGCCGTTGTTGCCGGCATCGTAGTCGCCCTCGACCTTGCGCATGGCGCGGCGGAAGTCCATCGCTTCCTGGATGCTCTCCTCCACCAGCGCGGTGCCGCCCGGCGCTTCCATCATCGCCGCGGCCACGTCGCACGAGGCGATGATCGAGTACTGCGGGCTGGTCGAGGTGTGCATCAGGTACGCCTCATTGAAGCGGTAGCGGTCCAGCTTGCGCGTCTCGGAGTCCTGCACCAGGATCTGCGAGGCCTGCGACAGGCCGGCCAGCAGCTTGTGCGTGGACTGCGTGGCGAACACCAGCGCGTCCTTGCTGCGCGGGCGGTCCTTGCCGATCGCGTGCATGTTGCGATAGAAGTCGTGGAAGGCCGCGTGCGGCAGCCAGGCCTCGTCGAAGTGCAGCGTGTCGATTTCGGCCGCCAGCATTTCCTTGATCTGCTCGGCGTTGTACAGCACGCCGTCGTAGGTGCCCTGGGTGATGGTCAGGATGCGCGGCTTCTGGTTCTTCGCCTTGCTGGCGAACGGGTGGCTGGCGATCTTCTTCTTGATCGTCTGCGGATCGAACTCGCTCTTCGGGATCGGGCCGATGATGCCGTAGTGGTTGCGCGTCGGCATCAGGAACACCGGGATCGCGCCGGTCATCATGATCGCGTGCAGGATCGACTTGTGGCAGTTGCGGTCCACCACCACGATGTCGCCCGGCGCCACGTTGGCATGCCACACCATCTTGTTCGAGGTGGAGGTGCCGTTGGTGACGAAATACATGTGGTCGGAGTTGAAGATGCGCGCGGCATTGCGCTCCGACGCGGCCACCGGGCCGGTGTGGTCCAGCAGCTGCCCCAGCTCGTCGACGGCGTTGCAGACGTCGGCGCGCAGCATGTTTTCGCCGAAGAACTGGTGGAACACCTGGCCCACCGGGCTCTTCAGGAAGGCCACGCCGCCCGAGTGCCCCGGGCAGTGCCACGAATACGAGCTGTCCTGCGCGTAGTCGATCAGCGCCTTGAAGAACGGCGGCGCCAGCGTGTCCAGGTAGACCTTGGCTTCGCGGATGATGTGGCGCGCCACGAACTCGGGCGTGTCCTCGAACATGTGGATGAAGCCGTGCAGCTCGCGCAGGATATCGTTGGGGATATGGCGCGAGGTGCGGGTCTCGCCGTACAGGAAGATCGGCAGGTCGGAATTGCGGCGGCGCACCTCGGCGACGAAGGCGCGCAGCTTCTCGATCGCGGCGGCCTCGAGTTCCTCGCTGTCGCTGGCGAACTCGTCGTCGTCGATCGACACGATGAAGGTCGATGCCCGGCTGGCCTGCTGGGCGAACGAGGTCAGGTCGCCGTAGCTGGTCAGCCCCATGACTTCCATGCCCTCTTTCTCGATCGCCTCGGCCAGCGCGCGGATGCCGGAGCCGGAGATGTTCTCGGAGCGGAAGTCTTCGTCAATGATGATGACGGGGAAGCGGAATTTCATCGGGCATCCTTGATGGAAAGCGGGACATAAAGGACTTGAGCCACATGGCCGGCAGGGGTTCCCCGCGACGGCGACATGTGGCTCTCACGTCAGATTTGGCGGCCCTGGCGGGCCCGCCGTGCCGGCAGACGCCGGATTGTAATGCGCTCAGGTCTTCGGCAGTGTGACACCGTGCTGGCCCTGGTACTTGCCGCCCCGGTCGGCGTACGAGGTCTCGCAGATCTCGTCGCTCTCGAAGAACAGTACCTGGGCGCAGCCCTCGCCGGCGTAAATCTTGGCCGGCAGCGGCGTGGTGTTCGAAAACTCCAGCGTCACATAGCCTTCCCATTCCGGCTCGAACGGCGTCACGTTGACGATGATGCCGCAGCGGGCGTAGGTGCTCTTGCCCAGGCAGATGGTCAGCACGCTGCGCGGGATGCGGAAATATTCCATCGTGCGCGCCAGCGCGAACGAATTGGGCGGGATGATGCAGACCTCGCCCTTGAAGTCCACGAACGACTTCTCGTCGAAGTTCTTCGGGTCGACGATGGTGCTGTTGATATTGGTGAAGATCTTGAATTCGTCGGCGCAGCGGATGTCGTAGCCGTAGCTCGAGGTGCCGTACGACACGATCTTGCGGCCGTCGGCCTCCCGGACCTGGCCTGGCTCGAACGGCTCGATCATGCCGTGCTGCTCCGCCATGCGGCGGATCCATTTGTCGGATTTGATGCTCATAGGGTTGGGAGGATAGACGGCTCGGAGTGCGCCGCATTGTACAACCATTCGGCGCGCGCCCCCCAAAGCCTCGAAGCGGCCATGCAAGTGGCCGCTACGCCACTACATCCTCGGGTTGGCGGTGGCGGAAGCGCTCGCGCCCGGTATAGAGCAGGAAGTGCTTGCCGGTGCAGCGCGCGAACAGCGTCAGGTTGACGCGCCGGGCCATCTGGTAGCCCATCTGCGTCACGCCCGAGCGCGACAGCAGGAACGGGATGCCCATCTGCGCGCCCTTGATCACCATTTCGGAAGTGAGGCGCCCGGTGGTGTAGAAGATCTTGTCGCCGCCAGTCATGCCTTCGAGCCACATGCGCCCGGCAATCGCGTCGACGGCATTGTGGCGGCCAACGTCCTCGATGAACATCAGCAGTTCGGTGCCCTGGAACAGCGCGCAGCCATGCACCGAGCCGGCCTGCTTGTACACCGACTGCTGCAGCCGGATGGTGTCGATGATGCCGTACAGGGTGTCCTGGTCGAGCGTCGGGCCCAGCGGCAGGCGGATGCTGTCGACCTCGTCCAGCAGCGAGCCGAACACGGTGCCCTGGCCGCAGCCCGTGGTCACCACGCGGCGCGCGGTGCGCTCCTCGATGCGGTCGACGCCGGTGCGGGTGGTCACCGCGGCGGATTCGGTTTCCCAGTCGACCTGCACCGCGGCAATATCCTCGATCGATTCCACCAGGCGCTGGTTGCGCAGGTAGCCCAGCACCAGGTGCTCGGGCGCGCCGCCCAGCGTCATCAGCGTGACCAGCTCGCGCTTGTCGAGATAGACCGTCAGCGGCCGCTCGCCCGGCAGGTAGGCCGCGCGCACGCGCCCTTGCTCGTCGACGACTTCAACCTCTTCGATCAGGGGAACGGCTGCCTGGGTAAGCTCGGGACGCAAGGTCATGACGAGGGACTCGGGGCTGCGGGTGAAGCCCCGAGCGGCATGCAGGGGGCAGAAGTTATGGCGCCTTTGCGGACGATTGTACCGCGCCTGCCGCGGGGGCACCGGCGGTGCTGGCGATGGCCGGGGCCGGCGCCACGAACGGTCCCGGATCGGCGCAGGCGGCGGTCTGCACCGGCTCGCGCGCCTGCTGCCCGTGCGCCTTGCGGTCGGCCAGGTAATGCGCGGCGATCTTGTCCTGGGCACGGCACAGCTGGTACGCCGCGACCTTGTCGGACCAGGCGGCGCGCGCCCGGGTCTCGGCGGTCTTGGCCTGCTGGGCTTCGGTCGGCGCGGGCAGCTTGGCCAGCGCGCCCGGGGCGAAGGCCGTGCATGCGGCACCGGCAACGGCAATCAGCGTCAGGATGCGTGTCATGGTTCTGGATTCCTGCTGTGTCGTGGGGACCCGCTCGCCAGGCCTGCGTCAGGCTTCGCCGGGACTCTGCCGGGCCGGCCGGGCCGCGGCGGCGTCCGGGCTGGCCGAACGCTGGGCCGGGATCTTGCCGGACTTGATGTCGTCGTACCAGAGCTCGTGGTGCTCCTTGGCCCAGGCCTCATCGACCCAGCCATCGCGCATGGCACGGTACGCGCCTTCCATGCCGATGGTGCCCATATAGATATGGCCGCACGCCATGGCAGTCATCAGCACCGCCGAGATGCCGTGGATCACGTTGGCGATCTGCATGGTGGCGCGGTAGTAGTCCATGCCGGGCACGATCATGTCGAGCACCCAGCCCGAGGCCGACAGCACCAGGCCGAACACAAACACGCCCACCCAGAACCACATCTTCTCGCCGGCGTTGAAGCGCCCGCTCGGCACGTGCTTGCCCGAGGCCAGCCCGCCGAGGCTGGTGACCCAGCGGACGTCGTCGCGGCTGGGCAGGTTGTCGCGCAGGAACACCACGAAGGCGACGATCACTGACAGCGTGAAGATCGGCCCCACCACGTTGTGCAGGTTCTTCAGGATGTAGCTGAGCCAGCCGAACAGCATATGGCCCATCAGCGGTAGCAGGAAATGCTTGCCCAGCAGCATCACGATGCCCGACACCGCCAGCACCACGAAGGAAATCGCCATGGTCCAGTGGACGATGCGCTCGAGCGGGGTAAAGCGCTCGATCATGCGACCGGTCTTGGGCGTGCGCAGCGGGATGGTGCCGCGCCACAGGAAGAAGCCAAGGATCGCCACCGGCACGATCAGCAGCAGCCAGCCGCCCCAGACCGTGATGACGCCGTTGCGGAACAGCCGCCACGACTGGCCGGTGCGCTGGATCAGCACCCCGGCTTCCTTGTCGGGCAGGCTGCTGTAGTGGCGCTGGTCGGAATTGACCTCGCGCCACATCGGCGCGTTGTTGCCGGGCTGCGTGACGCTGCGCTGCTGCTGCGACCTGGCCTCGGCGGCGATGTCGCGCGGCGGGATGTCGAAAATGTTCTCGGACGCAATGCCGGCCAGCGGCTGGGCGGGATGCGTGGCCGGGTTGTTGGCGTCGGCGCTGGCCGATGCGGTCGCCGGTCCGGTCGACGGCCCGGGCGCGGGTGCCGGGGCCTGTGCCACGGCATTGCCGGCCGCGGCCAGCGCCAGCGCGCCGGCGGTCAGCCAACCCCGCCAGCCACGCCAGCCTCCGGCGCGGCATCGATTGTGCGACGGCGTCATAGCCCCTCCTTCAGTTCCCGGCTGGCGGGAAGTCCACACGGCGGCGCGGTCATTGCACCCGGTTGTACTCGTTCTGCAACTGGTTGCGCTGGCGGATCTGGTTGTTCCAGCTGTTGCGGTCGCCCGCGGTCCAGCCCTTGGCCACGAACGGATCGTCCGGGGCGCCCTGGAACGCCTGGGCGTCGGCCTTGCGGTGCGACGGACCGATGGTCTGCGGCTTCTCGCCGCACGCGGCCAGCAGCACGCCGCACAGCGACACCAGTGCAACGACGCGGATGCGATTCATGACGCTTTCCCTCCTGCAGGTGCCGTGGCGGCCGGCGCGGTCGGCGCGGCGGGCGCGGCCGGTGCGGGCGCGGGCTGCTGCGCCGGGGCCGCGGGCTTCGCGCCGGCCTGGGCATTGCCATAGGCCGTGCCCCAGCCGAATACGTCGCCGCCGGTGCCGCGCTTGATCACGCGGTTGCGCAGGATGTCGGCGATCACGTCGCCGTCGCCGCCCAGCAGCGCCTTGGTCGAGCACATCTCGGCGCACAGCGGCAGCTTGCCTTCGGCGAGCCGGTTGCGGCCGTACTTCTCGAACTCGGCTTCCGAGCCGTTCTTCTCCGGGCCGCCCGCGCAGAACGTGCACTTGTCCATCTTGCCGCGCACGCCGAAGGTGCCGGTCGACGGAAACTGCGGCGCGCCGAACGGACAAGCATAAGAGCAGTAGCCGCAGCCGATGCAGACGTCCTTGTCGTGCAGCACCACGCCGTCCTCGGTGCGGTAGAAGCAGTCGACCGGGCAGACCGCCATGCAGGGCGCGTCCGAGCAGTGCATGCAGGCCACCGAGATCGATTTCTCGGCGCCGACCATGCCATCGTTGACCGTGACCACGCGGCGCCGGTTCACCCCCCAGGGCACCTCGTGCTCGTTCTTGCAGGCAGTGACGCAGCTGTTGCACTCGATGCAGCGCTCGGCGTCACAGATAAATTTCATGCGTGCCATGGTGTTCCTCTGCGCTTAGGCAAACCGCTCGATCTGGCAAATGGTGGTCTTGGTTTCCTGCATCATCGTCACCGCGTCATAACCATACGTGGTGGCGGTGTTGACCGCTTCGCCACGCACCACCGGCATCGCGCCCTCGGGGTAGTAGTCCTTCAGGTCCTTGCCCTGCCACCAGCCCGAGAAGTGGAACGGGACAAAGGCGGTATCGGGCCCGACCCGCTCGGTTACCAGCGCGCGCACCTTCAGCCTGGCGCCGGTCGGGGTCTTGACCCAGCAGTAGTCCCCGTTGCGGATGCCCCGGTCGGATGCGGCGCGCGGGTTGATCTCGACGAAGTTCTCCTGCTGCAGTTCCGCCAGCCACGGGTTGGAACGGGTTTCCTCGCCCCCGCCCTCGTACTCGACCAGGCGCCCCGACGTCAGGATGATCGGGAATTTCTCGGCCACCTTGTTCTCGAGGTTGCGCTGCTGCACCGATTTGTACAGCGTCGGCAGCCGCCAGAACGCCATCTTGTCGTCGTGGGTCGGGTACTTCGCGACCATGTCGGGACGCGTGGAGTACAGCGGCTCGCGGTGCTGCGGGATCGGGTCCGGGAAGTTCCATACCACCGCGCGCGCCTTGGCATTGCCGAACGGATGGCAGCCATGGTTCTTCAGCACCACGCGCTGGATGCCGCCGGACAGGTCGGTCTTCCAGTTCTTGCCCTCGGCCTTGGCCTTCTCGGCATCGGTCAGGTCGTCCCACCAGCCCAGCTTCTTCAGCAGCACGTGGTCGAACTCGGGATAGCCGGTGGTGATCTCCGCGCCCAGCGAGTGCGAACCGTCCTCGGCCAGCAGGTTGACGCCATCGCGCTCCACGCCGAAGTTGGCGCGGAAGTTGCCGCCGCCGTCCATCACGTGCTTGGTGGTGTCGTACAGGTTGGGCGAGCCCGGATGCTTCAGTTCCGGCGTGCCATAGCATGGCCACGGCAGACCGAAGTAGTCGCCGGTCAGGTCATAGCCGGTCACCGGATCCTTGCCCGACTTGCAGCGCAGCGTCTTGACGTCGAACATCTGCATATTGCGCATGTGCGACTTCAGGCGTTCGGGCGACTGGCCGGTGTAGCCGATAGTCCAGTTGCTGGCGTTGATCTCGCGCAGGATCGACTCGGGCTCGGGTTCCATCCAGGTCCGGCCGGCCCGCTTGACCTCGATCATCTTGTAGTTCTTCGACAGCTCCTTGCCGAAGCCGAGCTTGTCGGCGAACGCCTGCATGATGGTCTGGTCGGGCATCGACTCGAACAGGGGCTCGATCACCTTCTCCCGCCATTGCAGCGAGCGGTTCGAGGCCGTGCACGAGCCCGAGGTCTCGAACTGCGTCGCCGCGGGCAGCAGGTACACCGCGCGGTTGGGGTTGACCTTGTCGCCCTCGGCCGGCGGCATGTTGGCCATGGCCGCGGTCGCCGACGGGTACGGGTCCACCACCACCAGCAGGTCGAGCTTGTCGAGCGCCTTCTTCATTTCCAGGCCGCGCGTCTGCGAGTTCGGGGCATGGCCCCAGAAGAACACGCCGCGCACGTTGTTGTCCTGGTCGATCAGCTCGTTCTTCTCGGTGACGATATCGATCCAGCGCGACACCGTGGTGCCGGACTTCTCCATCATCACCTGCGAGGCGAACTGTTTCTTGATCCATTCGTAGTCCACGCCCCAGACCGCCGCATAGTGCTTCCACGCGCCGGTGGCCAGGCCGTAGTAGCCCGGCAGCGAATCGGGGTTGGGGCCCACGTCGGTGGCACCCTGCACGTTGTCGTGGCCGCGGAAGATGTTGGCGCCGCCGCCCGCGACGCCGATATTGCCCAGCGCCAGCTGCACGATGCACGAGGCGCGCACCATTGCGTTGCCGATGGTGTGCTGGGTCTGGCCCATGCACCACACCAGCGTGCTGGGCCGGTTCTTGGCCATGGTCTCGGCCACCAGGTAGACCTGCGCCTCGGGCACGCCGGTGACCTCCTCGACCTTGTCGGGGGTCCACTTGGCGAGCACCTCTTCCTTGATCTTGTCCATGCCGTAGACACGGTCGTTCAGGTACTTCTGGTCTTCCCAGCCGTTCTTGAAGATGTGGTACAGCACCCCGAACAGGAATGCGATATCGGTGCCCGAGCGGATCCGCACATAGTGGTGCGCCTTGGCCGCGGTGCGCGTAAAGCGCGGATCGACCACGATCACCTTGCAGCCGTTCTCCTTGGCATGCAGCAGATGCAGCATCGACACCGGGTGCGCCTCGGCCGCGTTCGAACCGATATACAACGCAGCCTTCGAGTTCTGCATGTCGTTGTACGAGTTCGTCATCGCACCGTAGCCCCAGGTGTTGGCCACGCCCGCCACCGTGGTGGAGTGGCAGATGCGCGCCTGGTGGTCGGTGTTGTTGGTGCCGAAGAACGACACCCATTTGCGCATCAGGTAGGCCTGCTCGTTGCTGTGCTTGGAAGACCCGACGAAGAACATCGAGTCCGGGCCGCTCTGCTGGCGGATCTCCTTCATCTTCGCGGTGATCTCGTCGAGCGCCTGGTCCCAGCCGATGCGCTGGTACTTGCCGTTGACCAGCTTCATCGGGTACTTGAGCCGGTATTCGCCGTGGCCGTGCTCGCGCAGCGCCGCGCCCTTGGCACAGTGCGCACCCATGTTCAGGGGCGAATCGAACACCGGCTCCTGGCGGATCCACACGCCGTTCTGCACCACCGCGTCGACCGCGCAACCGACCGAGCAGTGGCCGCACACGGTGCGCCTGACCACGATGCCGGTCTTGCCATCGCCGGCGGCCTTCTTGTCGTCGGCGGCATCGGCCTTGCGCAGCAGCGTCAGCTGCCCGGCCGCGAGGCCGGCGCCGACGCCGATGCCGGAGCGCTTGAGGAAGCCGCGGCGGTCCATGGTCGGCATGGCGCCGGCCAGGCTGGCCGCGAGTCGTTGGGAGAGCCGGCCGGAGCTTGCGTCGGCGGAGTCGGGCCGGTTGGCGTGGCCGTCAGCGAGGCGGGCGGATGCGCCCTGCGCCGCGCGTTTGCGGGTCAAGATCATGTCTCACCTCAGAAACGGACGACTGGATTGCGTCCGGTTGCAGGCGGCGCGCCAGACCACGCCGCCTTGGCAGTTACACCAGCGTGGTCCGGTAATACTTGCGGATGTGGTCGGAGACCCGGTAACCCTTGCTGTCCGACGGAGGATCGGTGGGTTCCGGCAGGGCTGCAGCCTGGCCCGGCATGGCGGGTGTGTGCGCGCTCAGCGCTGCCGCACCGGTGGCGGCGGCTACAACTCCGGCGCCCGCGAGAAACGTGCGGCGCGCGACCCTGGTTGGCTTCTCTCTCATGTGGGGGCTCCTCGGTTGTCAAAGCCCGATGGTTGTGCCGTTATGCGTTGTTATGCATATTCTAGAATCAACTGGAAGGAAAGACCATGACAAGCACGGGTTTTTCCTTACCTTCTGCTTCAACTTGAGCTAAGAAACCTGCGCCTTGCGCCGCATCGGTCCCGCGCTCAGGCCATCTCGAGCGCCACCGCCTCGATCCCGGCGAAGGCGCCCAGCAGTCCGGCCACGCTGCGATAGAAGCGCGCCTGCGGGTGCGCCGCCACCGCCTCGCACAAGGGCTCGATCCAGGGCTGCATATGCTTCGCATAGAAGCGCTGCTGCTCGCCCAGGTTGGACACCGACAGGTCGTCGCCCGCCACCAGGAAGCGCATCACCTCGCACAGCGTGGCGATGTGGTCCTCGGTCTCGCTGACGCCTTCGTGGCGCTCCAGCCCGTAGCGGGCCAGGTCTTCGCGCAGCGCCACCAGCGGGCGCTCGTTGAGGAAGCCTGTCATATAGAAAGAGCCGTAGAGGAACACGTCCTGGCGTCCCACGCCGACGAACAGTTGCCGGTACTCCTCCTCTGCCTCGGCCGCGGTAGTCTCGGATGCTGCGTCGCACAACACATTCCACGCCTTGCCCAGCACGGTCTGCGCGTCTTCGCCCACGGCGCGGTTGGCCGCGATGTGATGCAGCAAGGCCGCGTCCGGGGCGCGGTAGAACAGCGTCGCGAGCAGACCGTACAGGTCGGCGCGGGCGGTGTCTTCGCTGTCCGCGGGGTCGGCGGGCGGCGCGGCGGTGAGCTGGATCGGCTGGAAATCTGTCATGTCGTGATGAATTGTGCCCGGCGGGCCGGGCGGGTCTCAGCGCAGGGTGGCGCCGGTGACGGCGCCTGGGTCGCGTTCCATCATGTCAACCACGCGGCAGTCCGGGCACATCTTGAGGCGCTCCGCGGCGGCGCCGGCAAAGGCGGGATGGCCGGCCAGGCGCACCAGCATCGACTCGACCATCTGCGCCGTGCCGAACGGCTTGGCGCAGCGCACGCAATGGAACGGCTGGGCCTCGTTGAGCGTGACCGGGCGCCGGGCCGCGTCGCCGGCCAGCAGGCGCGGCACCAGCGTCACGGCGTCTTCCGGGCAGGTCTTCTGGCACAGCCCGCACTGCACGCAGTTGCGCTCGATAAAGCTGAGCACCGGGCGCTCGGGGTTGTCACGCAGCGCCTGCGACGGGCACGCGCCCACGCACGCCAGGCACAAGGTGCACTTGCCGGTATCGACGGCGATGGCGCCGATGGGCGCGCCCGCCGGCAGCGGCACGCTCTGCGCCGGCGACGGCGCATGGCGCACCAGGTGGTCGAACGCGAAGTCGAGCAGCTCGCGCTTGGCCGCGACCGGGCCGAAGGGCGCGGGCGGCAGCGCGTTGCGTGCCGGCCGCAGCGCCGCCAGGCCGGCATCGAGTGTTTCCGTGTCTGCGGCCTCGACCAGCGACAGCGCCTCGTCGTCATAACCCAGGCCCGACAGCAGCGCGCGTCCCACCGCCATCTGCTCGAGCAGCGCGGTGCGGTATTGCGGGGCCTCGTCGCCGGTCAGCAGCACCGCGACGCGGCTGGCGCCCCAGCACAGCGCGGCCAGCCACAGCTCCAGCCCCACCGAGGCCGGATGGAACAGCGACAGCGGCATGACCTGCGCGGGCACGCCGCGCGCCTTGCCACCACGGGCGGCGCGGCCCAGCGCCAGCAGCGCGGGCGTGCCGGATTCCTCGCCGTGCAGCAGCACCACCGGATCGCGCGCGCCGGCGTGCCGGTACGCGGACAGCAGCGTGCGCAGCCGCGCGCCGGTCGTCTCGGGGCCGGGGTAACCGTAGCTGATGGCACCGCTGGGGCAGACCGTGGTGCAGGCGCCGCAGCCCATGCAAAGGTTGGGCGTGACCTCGATGCGGCCCTTGCCGTCATGCCAGCGCGAGGTGATGGCCTGGGTCGAGCAGATATCGATGCAGGCGGTGCAGCCGGTGGTCTGGTTGCGGCCGTGCGCGCACAGGCTGTCCTTGTAGCGGAAGAATTTGGGCTTCTCGAACTCGCCCACCAGACCGGCCAGCGCCAGCGCCTGGGCCTGCTGGCGGGCCGGATCGGCGCCGGCATGCAGGTAGCCTTGCGGCGGCTGGTGCATGGTGAAGGCGGGCGTGTCGCACAGGTCGAAGACCAGGTCGAAGCGGCCCGCGCCGGTGCCCTGCGGACGGTCGAAGTCGATCGCCGCGGCGGCGCCGCAGGCGCGCACGCAATCGCGATGCGCGCGGCAGCGAGACAGGTCGATCTGGTAGCTGAAGTCGATCGCGTCTTCGGGACAGGCATCGATGCAGGCATTGCAGCGCGTGCACAGGTCCAGGTCGATCGGGTTGCTGCGGCCCGCGCCGGTTTCCCAGCTGGCCTCGAAGGCGCCGAGCCAGCCCGTCAGCGCGGCCAGCTGGCCGCTGTGGACCGGATAGGCGCGCGCCGCGGGCTGCGCGGCGGTCCCGTCGCGCGGGTCGCCGCCGGTCAGCAGCACCGTGACTTCGAGCTGCATCGCGGCCAGCCGCTCGGCCCAGGGCAGCGCGCGCGCGGCCGGCCCCAGCACCAGCACCGCGCCGTCGCTGCGGTAGTCCACCACCGGCACCGGTTCGGGTTCGGGCAGCGCCGCCACCGCCAGCAGCGCGGCGATCTTGGCATTGGCGGTCCTGGGGTCGCGCCGGGCACCCTGCGACCAGCCGCCGGTTTCGCGAATATTGACGAAGCGCACCGGCGCGGTCACCACCGCCTGGCCATCGCGGCCCTGCGCGGCTTGTGCGGCCACCTCGGTGAACAGCTGGCGCTCCTGGGTGCAGGCGACGATCACGTCCTCGGTGCCGTCCAGCGCGGCGGTGAAGTCACCGATTTCACGCCGGCACAGCAGTCGATGGACCTTGAGCGGCCCCTGGCTGGCGTCGCGGGTTGCGTCTGACAATGCCGCCCCGTCCAGCGGCATGGTGTCGTTGCAATTGCAGATCAGCGTCGGCATGGCGAGTGCGGCTGACCGGTCCGGACGTCCCTTCTTGGCGGGGGTCTGCGGGCCGGCGGATTGTGGGGATGCCTATTGTAGGCTGCGCTGCCCCCTGGGGCTACGCGCACTTATGCGGATCTTGCCGCGGGTCTTGCTGGCCCCGTTGTTCGCTTTGACCGGGATCCGTCGGCGGCGTTTCGGCGCCTGCCGGTGCATCGGCCAGCACCAGCGGCGCGGCGGCGTCTTCGCCTGGTGCCGGACCCGTCTGATGCGGTGCCTGCTCCGCTTCCGTTTGCGCTGCCGGCGGTACCTGTTCCGGCTCCGACAGCCGGGCCGCGGCTTCGGCCGCGGCGCGCTCCTCGTCGGTCGGCTCGAACAGGCCCAGGGTCTCCGCCTGGCGCAACTGGCGCAGGATCTCGGGCGGGATCGGGTCCGGCTTGCTGTAGTCGTCGATATAGATATCGAGCCCGTCCATCACATTGAAGTGCGGATCGGCAAACAAGGTCTTTAGCGCGGCGCGCTTGACCGATTCGTCCACGCCGCGCGCGACGAAGCGGGCGATCTCGTCACCGGGCCGCAGCGCCGCGACATCGGCCAGCGTCGGCGGGGGATCCCGCGGCGCCTCGGGAGCGGCTTCGACGGTCGCAGGGACAGGCTCGCTCTCGGTCCGTAGCGGCTGCGGCGGTTCGGCGGGAACGGCCACGCCCTCGCGCACCGCGGCCTTGCGGCGCGACCAGCGCGACAGGAAGGACGATTCGCTCATGAGCAGGGCCGTTTGCCAGTGGTGTCGGATCAGTAGCGGGCGCGCTCGTCCGGCGCCTTGAAGGATTCGGGCCGGCGCCGCTGCTTGGGCTCGGGCCGGTAATGTTCGTTGACGTAGGCCTGCAGCCAGTCGCGCTGCTCGGGCGCCAGCGGCACGTTCTCGACGGTCTCGCCGGCATCGAGCCAGCGGCCGGCCTCGTTGTACGACAGCGCCACGGTGACCGGCACCGGATGCGCATCATCTGCGTCGCCCTTGCCTTCATCCTCGGGCATGCGCCACAGCACGAACCAGCACGGCGTGGCCGAAGTCAGGTTCAGGTAGTAGCCCTCGCCCTGGTCACGGAACAGCTCGACCTCGTAGCCCGGGTACAGCCAGCGCGCGCCGTGGGCATCGTGCTCCAGGCACACCGGCTGCGTGCCGAACTCGCCCAGGTCGGGCAGCACCGCGTCCAGCTGCCATTTCCAGGGCTGCCAGCGATTCGCCAGCGCCACCTTGCGCATCACCACGGCCATGGTGACGGCGGGGCGGGCGCCGGGCGGCGGCAGGTTGGCGGTGGGCTGGCTGTCCATGGCGGCAGGCGGGCGCTCAGGTGTTCTGCACGACGATGCTGGGGAACTTGCTGGTCATGTCGCGCGCCTTGTCGGCGACCTTGATCGCCACCTTGCGCGCGATGGCACGGTACATCTCGGCCACCGGGCTGTCGGGCTCGGCCACCACGGTCGGGCGGCCGGAATCGGCCTGCTCGCGGATGCTCAGGTTCAGCGGCAGGCTGCCCAGCAGGTCGACGCCGTAGTCGGCGCACATCTTCTCGCCGCCGCCGTGCCCGAAGATATGCTCGACATGGCCGCAGTTCGGGCAGCAATAGACCGCCATGTTCTCGACGATGCCGAGGATGGGAATGCCCACCTTCTCGAACATCTTCAGGCCCTTCTTGGCGTCCAGCAGCGCGATGTCCTGCGGCGTGGTCACGATCACCGCGCCGGTGACCGGCACCTTCTGCGACAGCGTCAGCTGCACGTCGCCGGTGCCCGGCGGCATGTCGACGATCAGGTAATCGAGGTCGCGCCAGTTGGTCTGGCGCAGCAGCTGCTCCAGCGCCGAGGTCACCATCGGGCCGCGCCACACCATGGGATTGTCCTGCTCGATCAGGAAGCCGATCGAGTTGGCCTGCAGGCCGTGGCCCTCCAGCGGCTCCATGGTCTGGCCGTCGGCGGATTCGGGGCGGCCGTCGATGCCCAGCATCATCGGCAGGCTGGGGCCGTAGATGTCGGCGTCGAGCATGCCCACGCGCGCGCCTTCGGCGGCCAGCGCCAGCGCCAGGTTCACGGCCGTGGTCGACTTGCCCACGCCGCCCTTGCCCGACGCCACCGCGATCACGTTCTTCACGCCCGGCAGCAGCTTGACGCCGCGCTGCACCGCGTGGGCGACGATCTTCATGCTGACGGCCACGCTGACATTGGTCACGCCCGGCAGCTGCCGCACCGCGGCCACCACCA
Source organism: Cupriavidus sp. SS-3 (assembly GCF_035818815.1). Taxonomy (NCBI): domain Bacteria; kingdom Pseudomonadati; phylum Pseudomonadota; class Betaproteobacteria; order Burkholderiales; family Burkholderiaceae; genus Cupriavidus; species Cupriavidus sp. SS-3. Next base: position 189,586 of record NZ_JAYLVT010000002.1, on the reverse strand, counting down.
GCTTGCGGATCGGATCGAACTGGCTCTTGGCGGGATAGCCGAGTTCGACCTCGAGCGAAACCTCGCCGCCATCGACGCGGATGTTCCGGGCCGAGCGGGTGGAGACCAGGTCCTTGCCCGTATTGGGGTCGATGACGGTGCGCAGGGCTTCGGTAACCTGCTCAGTGCTGAGGCTCAAGACAAACTCCGCTTGGGTAGTGGGGAATGGGCGCATGATGGCCTGCGCCTAATGTATCAAAGTATGCAGCACCGGCCATGAACGCCGGAAATCCGCGCGCAATCCCCTCTGTTGGGTGGGGGATTACAGACAATTACAACTCTCACAAGCTTGCACTTGTGCGCGCGCCGCCATATCCATATTGTAGTGCGGTTGGACGGCCCGGCATGCCGACACCGCAAGCGGTGCCGCGCCCGGCCGGGCCGACGGGCACAATGGGTTACCTGCCGCTTGCCTTGGCGTTACCATCGCCACGCGGTACCAAGAACATTTACGGGAACATCAGAAGGAGAAAGCATGAAGATCAAGCTCGTTACCGTTTCGCTCGCCGCCGCCACGCTGCTGGCCGCTGGCTGCGCCACCGAACAGCAAACCCACACGGCGGTTGGTACCGGCGTCGGCGCCGCGGTCGGCGCGGGGCTTGGCAACCTGATCGGCGGCAACACCACCGGCACGCTGGTGGGCGCGGCCGTCGGCGGCGCCATCGGCGGCGCGACCGGTTACAACTGGAACGCGATCCGTGGCAAGCTGAACAAGGACACCGCGGGCACGGGCACCCAGATCACCGAGCAGCCGGACGGTTCGCTGAAGGTCAACATCCCGAGCCAGGTCACCTTCGACACCGACAGCGCCTCCATCAAGCCGTCGTTCCGCTCGGTGCTCGACCAGGTCGCGCAGACCCTGGGCCAGCACCAGGACGTCAGCGCCAACGTGGTGGGCCATACCGACAGCACCGGCAACCCCAACTACAACATGCAGCTGTCGCAGCGCCGTGCCCAGAGCGTGGCCGGTTACCTGGGTGATCGCGGGGTCGCACGCAACCGGCTGAGCGCCGAAGGCCGCGGCCAAAGCCAGCCAGTCGCGGACAACGGAACCGAGGCCGGACGGGCACAAAATCGCCGCGTCGAAATTTTTTTGAAACCAATTCAAGGGTGACCCTGTCATAGAAACAGGTGCCGCTTGCCACCGTTGCTGGCTCGCGATGGGTGGCTGACCTCCCGGGCGGTACCTGATTTCTCCTCCTTTTCCGTTGTGGAAAGCTGCGCCGGCACTGACCGGCGCTTTTTTTTGCCCGAACGGGTCCGGCGGCCCGTCTATTCCGCGATGCGGAACCGCCGCGCGGCGGCCGGCCAGTTGTTAAAATAGCCCCTTCCCGGCACGCGCCCGCCCGTCCTGGCTGGCGCCGTCCCCCTCGATTTCCCCGCTCCTGACCGGCTCCTGTTTATGACCGCACGTCGCATCCTCGTCACATCCGCCCTGCCCTACGCCAACGGCCAGATCCATATCGGCCACCTGGTGGAGTACATCCAGACCGATATCTGGGTGCGGTTCCAGCGCATGATGGGCAACGAGGTCTACTACGTCGGCGCCGACGACACCCATGGGACCCCGGTCATGCTGCGTGCCGAGAAGGAAGGCATCACCCCGAAGCAGCTGATCGACCGCGTCTGGACCGAGCACAAGCGCGATTTCGACAGCTTCCTGGTGTCGTTCGACAACTACTACAGCACCGACGCCGAGGAAAACCGCGAGCTGTGCGAAAAGATCTACCTGTCCCTGAAGGCCGAGGACCTGATCGCCGAGCGCGAGGTCGAGCAGTTCTACGACCCGGTCAAGAACATGTTCCTGCCCGACCGCTTCATCAAGGGCGAGTGCCCGAAGTGCGGCGCCAAGGACCAGTACGGCGATTCGTGCGAGGTATGCGGCACCACCTACGTGCCGACCGACCTGAAGAACCCCTACTCGGTGGTGTCGGGCGCGACGCCGGTGCGCAAGTCGTCGGCCCACTACTTCTTCAAGCTGTCCGATCCGCGCTGCGAGAGCTTCCTGCGCGAGTGGGTGGCCGACCTGGCGCAGCCCGAAGCCGCCAACAAGATGCAGGAATGGCTGGGCGTCGAGGGCGAGGCCTCGACCCTGTCCGACTGGGACATCTCGCGCGATGCGCCCTACTTCGGCTTCGAGATCCCGGGCGCGCCGGGCAAGTACTTCTACGTGTGGCTGGACGCGCCGATCGGCTACTACGCCAGCTTCAAGAACCTGGCGCAGCAGCGCGGCATCGATTTCGATGCCTGGGTCGGCCCGCACTCGACCGCCGAGCAGTACCACTTCATCGGCAAGGACATCCTGTATTTCCACACGCTGTTCTGGCCGGCGATGCTGCGCTTCTCGGGCTACCGCACCCCGACCAATGTGTTCGCCCATGGCTTCCTGACCGTGGACGGCGCCAAGATGAGCAAGTCGCGCGGCACCTTCATCACCGCGCAGAGCTACATCGACACCGGCATGAACCCGGAGTGGCTGCGCTACTATTTCGCCGCCAAGCTCAACGCCAGCATGGAAGACCTCGACCTGAACCTCGACGACTTCATCGCGCGCGTGAACAGCGACCTGATCGGCAAGTACGTCAACATCGCCAGCCGCGCCGCGGGCTTCCTGGTCAAGCGCTTCGACGGCAAGGTCGATGAGGCCGCCCTCGCCCATCCGCTACTCGAGCAGTTGCGCCAGGCCGCGCCGCAGGTGGCGCACCTGTATGAAAGCCGCGAGTACAGCAAGGCGCTGCGCCTGGTGATGGAACTGACCGACGCCGTCAACGCCTTCGTCGACACCGAGAAGCCGTGGGAGCTGGCCAAGGACGACAGCAAGCGCGCCGCGCTGCATGCGGCGTGCTCGGTCTCGCTGGAGGCGTTCCGCCTGCTGACCATCTACCTGAAGCCGGTGGTGCCCAACGTGGCCGCCGGCGTCGAGCGCTTCCTCAACGTCGCGCCGCTGGACTGGCGCGCGATCGACCAGCAGTTGTCGGCCGCCAGCCCGGTGCAGCCCTACCAGCACCTGATGACGCGCGTCGACGCCAAGCAGGTCGACGCGCTGCTGGCCGCCAACCGCGAATCGCTGCAGGCGACCGCGGCGCCGGCCGCCAGCGGCAACGCAGCAATCGAGCCGATCGCCGACACCATCACCATCGACGACTTCGCCAAGATCGACCTGCGCGTGGCCAGGATCGTCGAATGCCAGAAGGTGGAGGGCTCGAACAAGCTGCTGCAGCTGACGCTGGATCTCGGCGAAGGCCGCACGCGCAACGTGTTCTCCGGCATCCAGTCGGCCTACTCGCCCGAGCAGCTGGTCGGCAAGCTGACCGTGGTGGTGGCGAACCTGGCGCCGCGCAAGATGAAGTTCGGTGTCTCCGAAGGCATGGTACTGGCGGCCTCGGCCGCGGATGAAAAGGCCGCGCCCGGCCTGTACATCCTGGAGCCGCACAGCGGCGCGGTGCCGGGCATGCGCATCGGCTGATCGTCTTTTATCGCTGCACCCTCTCCCGGCACGCGGGAGAGGGTTGCATCCCGCGGCACGCCCGTGACGCGGTACGCCTCAGCCGCCCTGCATCCGCGACGGATCGTCGCTGCGCGAGGTCGTGGTGACCGTGCCGTCGCTGTTGAAATGCACGTTGAAGAAGGCCTTGTCGGTCGAGGTTTCCATCCAGCGGTAGCCCCACACCTCTTCCTTCTTCAGCGCGAACGCTTCCACCTTGGTGGGCTTGCCCAGCAGGCGGCGGATATCGTCCTTGCTCATGCCGGCGCGCACGCGCGCAAAATTCTCGGCCGACAGCACCTGCTCGATCTTAGCGACCTTGCCGTCGGCGCCGATGGTGACCATCCACGTGGTGGTGCCCTCGGGGCCGCGCGGGTATTCCAGGCGGCGCCCGCCGTCGGCCTCTTCCCAGACGATCTCGGGCTTGCCGGCCTGGCGGCGCAGGTCTTCCTCGGTCGACTGGCCCGGCACGATGCCCTTGAACAGCTCGCTGTCGGGCTTGATCGCGTTCCAAGTGTTGCGCGCGGTCTCGCCCGCCTTCTTCATGGCTTCGTCGACCTTCTGCTGGTCGCAGCCGAACAGCGCAAGCATCGAGGCAATCAGTCCCATGGCGGCAAGGCGTCGTGGCGACGCGGCAAAGGTCGAAGGGAAGTCATCGGCGCACCGGCTCGGCGATGACGGCCGAGGCCGCCTGTGCGGCGCCCTGGGGGTCGAGTGGCTGGCTTTCATCCTGCTGGCTCCTCCTGGTGCCGCGATTCGGGGCCCCGCTGAACAGGTTGGCCCAGGTATCGAAGCGGCGGTTGAACAAGACCGACAAACCGTTGATGGAACCGCCCTTGGCAATCAGCGACCAGCGCCGCGAGAACTGCCAGCTCAGCTTCACCACGTTCGAGGCCGAGGTCAGGCTCTGCTCGTAGCCGACCGACATGCGGTCGGTGATGGCCTTGCCCATACTGACCACCTGCTGGTCGTTCAGGCCCGCGGTGCTGGGCCCGATCGAGAATTCGTCGATGCCGAAATGCGAGACGATGCCCTTGCCGGCCTTGCCGCCGATCAGCCCCAGCGCGGCGCCGCCCAGTGCCGAGCCGCTCAGCTGGCGCTGCTGGCCGGCGCCCGCGCTTTCCGCGCCGTAGCCGAACATCAGCCACGACAGCTTGTCCTCGTCGGGCACGTTGGGCTCCGACACCAGCCGCACGCGCGGCAGCCGCACCGTGCCGGTGACTTCGACGCCGGCCTCGACCTCCTGGTTGCGGCGCATGGCGCGGATGTTCATGTTCGGGTTGTCGATCGGGCCGTTGAAATTGATGATGCCGCGTTCGATGTCCAGCTTGCGCCCGAAGGCCTCGTAGGTGCCGTCGGTGACGCGCACCGTGCCGGTGGCCTTCATCGGCGCCAGCGGTTCGCTCTTCACGCCCATCTGCCCGGCCAGCAGCAGGTCGGCGCCGGCACCGCGGAAGCGGAAGTTGTTGCCAAGGTCGACGGTCAGGTCGATCAGCGGGCTGAAGCGGCTGGCGGGCTTGCTTTCCGGCACCGGCGTGGCCGCGGTCTTGACCGCGCGCTGGTCCTTGCGCCGGATCACCACGACATCGTCGCCCAGCACCGGGGCACCGGCCTTGGGCAGGTCGAACAGCCCCCGGTCGACGCGGAACTTGCCGCGGATCACCACCTGCTTGTTCTCGTTGGCGATGCTGGCATCGCCCGACACCACGAGGGTGCGTTCCGGGCTGGCGAACAGCTGCAGCTTGTCGGCGACGATGCGGCCGGTCAGGTTGGGATCGGCCTCGCCCAGCTTGATATTGCCGGTGGCGGTGAGCTTGCCCTCGCCGCCATGGAACTCCACCTGCCTGAGCTCGACCGTGTTCTGGTCCAGCACCACGCGCACGGTGCCGTCGGTCAGGCGCAACCCCTGGTCGTACAGCGTGACCGCGAGGTCGTCGCCATTGATGGTGCCGGTCAGCAGCGGCGCCGCCACCGTGCCGGCCAGCCGCATCGCCGCGGCCAGGCGGCCGTCGAAGGCGTACTGCGGGCCGGTCAGCGCTTCCAGCGACTTCAGCCGCGGCACGTCGACGGTGACGGTTCCGCCCAGCGTCGAGGCCGGGCCCACGGTCTGCAGCCCCTGCTCCTGCACCAGCCCGGCCGAGGCATCGACCACCACCTTGCCGATGCGCCCCGACACCATGCCGCCGCGCAGCGCGATGCGGTTGCCGCCGGCGTCGGCGCGCAGGCTGGTCTCGCCCAGGCCGAGCGTGGTGAAGCCCCGGCCCGCGTTGACCGACAGGTCGCCGCTGCGCCGGCGCACTTCCGCAAACCCGCTGGCGGTCTCGGCCAGCGCCAGGTTCCAGCGGCCGTCGATGACCAGGTCGGAACGCACCGGCGGGCGCTCGCCGGTGATGGTTTCCATCAGCTCCAGCACGCGCGCCACCTGCAGGCCGTCGAGGCTGCCGGCGCTGCGGATGCGGCCGTGGTCCCAGTCCAGGCTGTCGATCACCAGCGTGGCGCGGTCCAGCAGCAGGCGCGTCGCGCCCAGGCGCACGCGCTGGTCGGCCACCAGCAGCTGCGTCGGCGCGGCCAGGCGCAGGTTGACGGTGCCGCGCTCTTCCAGCGTCCGGATGGTGCCGTTCCAGCCGTCCTTGCCCCGCCACGCGCCCTGACCCGCCAGCGCCAGCTGCAGGGGCCGCTGATTCATACTGCCGGCCGCCTTGACGTCGAAGCCGTGGTTGGCCTGGGTGCCGTTGAGGGTCGCGTCGAGCGTGGCGAGGCTGGCATGCGGGCCACGGTAGCCACGCGCCGCCAGTTGCACCGACAGTGGGCCGTCGAGCCCGCCGCGGATCTCGGCGCGGCCGCTGGCGCTGGCCAACTTGTGGGGGCCCACTTCCAGCGTTTGCGCGTTGTAGTCGGCCACCACCTCGGGCTTCTTCAGCGTGCCGGTGATGGTGGCGTCGAGCTTGAGCTGGCCGGCCACGCCGAACTTCAGGCGCTCCAGTTGCGGCGCATCGACCGCCAGTTTCAGCGCATCGCCGCGCGCGCCGAAGCTGCCGCGCAGGCTGGCCTGGTTGCCGGCCATGCTGAGCGCGGCCTCGCTCGGCAACAGCCGCTCTCCCGCCAGGCGCAGCTTGCCGCCGCCGGTCATCGGCAGGCCCGCGTATTCGCTTTCATGCACGGCGAAGTCCAGCGCCACGCCCAGTTGCGGCGCGAGTTCGCCGGTCGCGGTGAAATCCGCATTGATCCGGCCCGCGGCCACCTTGGCCAGGCGCGACGGATCGAACGCCGACAGCTTGCCCTTGAAGCTGTACGGCTGCTTGTCCTTCAGCCCCAGCTTGCCCTCGGCGGTCAGCAGGCCGGTGCCGACCACGGCGCGCAGCGCGGCCAGGGTCACGGTCTCGGCGTCCATGCTGGCGTCGGCAAATAGCTTGAGCTGGCCGCCCGACAGGTCCAGCGCCACGCTCTGGCGGCCCGGCTCGATGCGGACCACCACCGGGCCTGACAGGCTGGCGCTGGTCAGCGAGCCATGCAGCGCCGCCGGGTCCAGCCTGCGCACGTCCAGGTCGAAGCCGCCGCGGCCGCCGCGCAGCGAGCCGCTGCCGGCGATCTCGGCCTTGCCGGGCAGCGCCACGCGCAGGTTCGACACCGTCTGCGCCGCCTCGCTCAGTTCGACCCGGGCGCGCACCGACTGCACCGGCAGCCGCTCGCGGTCGAGCGGGCCGGCCTCCAGGTTGCGGATCTCGATCTCGCCGGCGACCGCCAGCGGCGCCGGCGCGGGCGCGGCCGCGGGGGCAGAGGCCGCCGATGCCGGCGATGGCGCGGAGGCGGCCGGCGCGGAAGCCGCAGGCGCCGAAGCACCCGCCGCGTTGCTGCCGGCCGCCACGCCATCCACCGGCCGCAGCTCGGCATGCACGGTCAGGTTGGCGTGCGGCGCCGACGGGCTGAACAGGCGCGGGTTGATGCGGTCGCCGTCGACCAGCAGGTGCGTGAACGGGACCTTGCCGAACGGCGTCAGGTCGGCGCCGGCACGCAGGCGGATGCGGTCGCCGCTGGCCTGGACTTCGGCGCGCAAGGCGTCGAGGTTGCCGTTGGCGGTGGCATTGACGGCAAAGGCCTCGTCCTGCCAGCTGCTTTCCAGCAAGGCTTCGGCGCTGAGCGCGAACGGCGCGGCGGCGCCCAGCTGCGCGTTGGCGGCGAGCTTGCCGTAGGGCGTTTCCAGCTTGTCGACGCTGACGCGGTGGCGCTGGCCGTCGCTGTGCAGCGCGCCTGACAGGTTGCCGAACACCATCGGCTCGGCGGTGGGCGCCGGGCCCTGCACCAGCGCCAGGCGCTCGAGCGTCAGCGCATCGACATCGACGGCCAGCGGCAGTTCGAGCGAAGCGGGTTTGCGCATCGGCTCCGTGCTGGGCTCGGACGGCCCGAGCCGAACTTCGGCCTTGCCGATGCGCAGCCACTGCACATGCAGCCGCCGCGGCTGCCAGCTCAGCTTCCAGCTGCCGTCGACGCGGTCGACCGTCACGCGCGTCTGGCCGCTCACGAACACCACGTCGCGCAGGCGCAGGCCGTGCGCCACGGTGCCGCCTTCCAGGCGGCCGCCGAGCATGCCGGCCGACAGCCGCGTGGCCAGCGTCCACAGGTGCCGCGTGCCGGTTTCGGTGCGCAGCGCCGCCACGCCGGCGGCCGCCAGCACCACCACCAGCAACAGCAGGATGCCGGCCAGCCAGCCCAGCGCGCGCCACAGCCGCCGGCGCTTGCGCGGTGCCGGACCGGACGGCGGCGGCGCGGCGTCGCCGCCGCCGGGCACGGAAGGCAGGTCGTGCACGTTCATCAGAACGCCACCCCCAGCGAGATATGCGGCCGGAACTGCTGCTCCTGGATGCCATAGCCCACGTCCAGCTGCAGCGGGCCCACCGGCGTGCGCCAGCGCACGCCGACGCCCACGCCGTTGTAGATGGTCACGCCGCGCAGGTCGTTGGCGGCGGTGCCGGCATCCCAGAACACGGCCACGCCCCAGTCCGGCTTGAACCAGTACTGGTACTCCAGGCTGCCGGTGGCCAGGTACTTGGCCGGCAGGATGCTGGCGCCGCTGGGCGTGCCGATCGACTGGTAGCTGTAGCCGCGGATCGAGTCGGTGCCGCCGGCGCGGAAGCGCAGCGTCGCCGGGATCTGGCTGGCGCTGTCGCCGGTGACGTTGGCGCCCAGCTCCAGCCGCGCCACCACCAGATCGCGCTTGCCCACCGGGACGTACTGGCGGATCCGGCCGTACAGCCGCAGGAAGGTGGCATCGCTGAGCAGGTTCTTGGCGGCCACCCCGATCTGGGTGTTGATGACGTTGCCGCGGCGCGGGAATACCGGGTTGTCGACATCGCGCCGGGTCCAGGCAAAGGCCGGCACCAGCGCCTTGCTGATCTGGCTGGCCTGGCCCACCGGCAGCAGCTTGTCGTAGTAGAAATCCAGCGACGTGGTCACGTCGTACTTCTCGCGCGAGCGCGAGCGCTTCAGGCCCGCGCGCAGGCTGGTGGTGTCGGTGTTCTCGATATCGATGGTGCGCTCGTAGCTGCTGTAGACGCTGTTGCGGTAGGCACCGCGCGACGGCGGCATCGCCGCCTCGGCGAACAGGTAAGAGCGCTTCTGTTCGATGCGCGCCTGCGAATCGAAGGTCCAGGCGCGGTTGAACAGGTTGTAGTAGGAATAGCGCCCTTCGACCTGGGCCCCGGTATCGGTGGTAAAGCCGACGCCGCTGTTGAGCCGGTGCACCGGATATTCGCGCACGCGCACCGACACCGGCGCGGTGACCACCCCGTCCGGCGCCTGCTCGGCATCCGGCGGCGGCTCCAGGTCGACCTGCACGTTGGAGAAATACGGCTGGTTCTGGATCGCGCGCTGCAGCTCCAGCAGCCGCTCGACCCGGTACGGTTCGCCCTCATTGAGCGGGTTGACGTTGACGATGATCTGTTCCGGGTAGCGGCGCGTGCCCGTGACCTTGAGCGGGCCCAGGCGGTAGGCCGGGCCGCTGACGTAGTGCGCCGACAAGTCCGCGCGCAGCTCGTCCGGCTCGACCCGCGCCTGCGACGCGGCCAGCCGCGCGCCGTAGTAGGTATGGCTCTGCAGCGTCACCAGCGCGTCTTCCTTGGCCTTGTCCCAGTCGTCCTGGCGAAACGGCTCGCCCGCGGGCAGGCCCCACTTGGCCTTCATCTCCGCCACCTGTTCGGGCGACTGGGTCGCCGCCGGGCCGGTCACCTGCAGGTCGACGTTGCGGATCAGCGTGCGCGCGCCGGGGTCGACCATCACATGGACCACGCGCTGGTCGCCCTCGCGCTCGACGCGGGTGGTGGTGGTGGGATCGAAATAGCCTTCGGTGGAGGTGAAGGCCCGCACCTGCTCGCCGACGGTCTCGACCATGTAGTCGAACTGGTCCTGCGACAGGTCGGTGCGATCCTTGTAGCGGGCCAGGTCGAGGTGCTCCTCGAGCATCTCGCGGATCGGCTTGGGCGCTTCGACCTCGACCTTGTAGGCGGCCTGGACCGCACCCGCGGCAAGTGCCAGCACCAGCGCCGCGAGCACGCCCGGTGCGCGCGCGGCCAGGCTCCTGGCGGCACGGCCAGCCGAGTCAGCGGTGTTAGCGGTGTCTTGCGGCATCGCCCCATTGTCCACACATACAAAGTCGGTATTTGACCACACCCGGCCGCGCGCCCGGAACTTTCCCACGCGTTGCGGTGCCGTCGCGGCCCCCGGCTACGGTCTGGCGTGCATCCCGGGGGGCCGATACTGTAAAATCATGGCCCACTGTACCTATCTGGCGCCCGCACGGGTGCATCCCGGTTGAACATGGCCCTCTACGAATCCGATATCACCCAGTTCCTGAAGCAGCTCAAGCAAGAGCGCCCGACGCTGGAGGCCGAGCAGCGCGACGGCCGCGCCCTGCTGTGGGACAAGGCACCGATCGACCTCGAAGAGCGCGCCCGCGCCCAGGCTTCGCGCGTGGCGCAGAAGCCCTACGTCTACTCGCAGGACAACTGATCCCCGCCGCCCCCGAGCCGAGCGCACCATGAGCGCAGCCGACCAGGACAAGCTGCCGCTGCCCGTGGAGCTGCCCGCCGTGGCGCCCGCCGCCGCCGGCCCGGCCGGCCCCGCCGACATGGTCGACGGGATGGCGTTCGCGCGCCTGTACGGCGAGCCGCTGTTCAAGCTGCCGCAGGATCTCTACATCCCGCCGGACGCGCTCGAGATCTTCCTCGAAGCCTTCGAAGGCCCGCTGGACCTGCTGCTGTACCTGATCCGCAAGCAGAACTTCAATGTCCTCGACATCCCGATGTCGCAGGTCACGCGGCAGTACCTGTCGTATATCGAGCAGATCCGCAAGACCAACCTTGAGCTGGCGGCGGAATACCTGCTGATGGCGGCGATGCTGATCGAGATCAAGTCGCGCATGCTGCTGCCGGTCAAGAAGGCCGACAGCGACGAGGAAGCCGAGGACCCGCGCGCCGAGCTGGTGCGCCGCCTGCTGGAATACGAGCAGATGAAGCTGGCCGCGCAGCGCCTGGATACGGTGCCGCAGCTGGGCCGCGACTTCCTGCGCTCGCAGGTGTATATCGAACAGAGCCTGGCGCCGCGCTTTCCCGACGTGGAAACCGTCGACCTGCAGGCGGCCTGGGCCGACGTGCTCAAGCGCGCCAAGCTCAACCAGCACCACAAGATCTCGCGCGAGGAGCTGTCGGTGCGCGAGCACATGAGCCAGATCCTGCGCCGTTTGCAGCATGCGCGCTTCATGGAGTTCTCGGAGCTGTTCGAGGACGCGGTGCGCTCCGGCAAGGGCGTGCCGGTGGTGGTGGTGAACTTCATCGCCATGCTCGAGCTGTCGCGCGAATCGCTGGTGGAGATCACCCAGGCCGAGCCGTTCGCGCCGATTTATGTGCGATTGGCGTACAGCCCCAGCTGACCCGTCCGAACCGCCGAGGCCAGCCCCGCCCCAGTTGATCTACAATCCGCCGACAGCCGGCCCAGACCGGCACGGCAGCCGCCGCGCGCCGCGGACCGGCGTCCGGGTCACCCCTACACGACCAGCACACCAAGGCAGATGAAAGTCATTTCCTCCATCCAAGAGCTGCGGGACCAGTTGCGCGGCCAGAACCGCGCGGCCTTCGTCCCCACCATGGGCAACCTGCACGAAGGCCACCTGTCGCTGATGCGCCTGGCGCGCCAGCACGGCGACCCGGTGGTGGCATCCATCTTCGTCAACCGCCTGCAGTTCGGCCCGAACGAGGATTTCGACAAGTACCCGCGCACGCTGCAGGACGACATCGAAAAACTGCAGAGCGAAGGCGTCTACGTGCTGTTCGCGCCCTCCGAGCGCGACATGTACCCGGTGCCGCAGGAATACCGCGTCGAGCCGCCGCACGACCTGGGCGACATCCTCGAAGGCGAGTTCCGCCCCGGCTTCTTCAAGGGCGTGTGCACGGTGGTGATGAAGCTGTTCTCGTGCGCGCAGCCGCGCGTGGCGGTGTTCGGCAAGAAGGACTACCAGCAGCTGATGATCGTGCGCCAGATGGTGCAGCAGTTCGCACTGCCGATCGACATCATTCCCGCCGAGACCGTGCGCGCCGAAGACGGCCTGGCGCTGTCGTCGCGCAACCGCTACCTGAGCCCGGACGAGCGCGCCGAGGCGCCGGTGCTGTACCGCACCCTGCACGACGTGCGCGACACCGTGCTCGGCGGCGACCGCGCCTCGGCCGACCTGCTGGCGGTGGAGGCCAGCGCCCGCGCGTCGCTGGAACAGCGTGGCTGGAAGCCGGACTATGTGTCGATCCGCAAGCGCGTCAACCTGCAGGCACCGACGCGCGAGGAATTCCTCGCCGGCGAGCCGCTGGTGATCCTGACCGCGGCCCGGCTGGGCGCGACCCGGCTGATCGACAACCTGGAAATCTGAGCGGCGCAGCCGCGTCCGCCAAAAAAAGGCAGGCCCGCAGGCCTGCCTTTTTTCATGCCCGGCGCATGCCGGCGCGCTGCGCGCTCTTCACCACATGGCGCTGGTGGCCGCGCCGCCGCTTCCACCAGATCAGCGTGCCGGTCACGGCAAATGCCAGCGGCGCCAGCCCGAACAGCGTGACGAAGATCCGCCCCGGCAGGCCGAAGGCCTCGCCGGTATGCAGCGGAAACTGCCAGTTCAGCAGCGTGTCGCCGGCGGGCGCCTGGTGCGGGTCGCGCACGCCCAGGGGCGCGCCGGTCCAGGCATCGAGCCAGAGCCGCGTGGCGCCGGTGTGCTGGCGCACCTCGCCGGGCTGGCACAGCCGGATCTCGAAGGCGTCGCCGGGCTTGCGCGGAAAGCCGATGCGGGTGACCTGCGCCTGCGGGAACTGCGCCTGCGCCGCGGCCATGATCTCGCCCGCTTCCAGCGGCCGCGCTCCCGCCGGCGCGGGCGCCGAGACGTGCTTGGCCGGTGGCGTCACCGTCATCACGCCCGCCACGATCGGCGTGACCCACTTGGGCAGGTTCAGGTACCAGCCGGAAAACGCGATCACGGCCAGCACCGGCGCGGCCAGGATGCCGCCGGCGCGGTGCAGCGAATAGTTGAAGCGCGACCATGAACCGCCATGCGTAATGCGGAACGCCTGCACCACCGAGCGCAGCTTCATCTTGGGCCACCATGCCGCCACCCCCACCAGCGTGGTCAGCAACAGCAGCATGCCGGCGACGCCGGTGATGGTCTTGCCGGTATCGCCCGACAGCAGGTAGCGGTGCAGGTGGAACAGCGTGGGCAGCAGCAGCTGGCGCGACAGCCCCGCCTCGCCCCAGACGCGCTCGCCCTTCACCGCCAGCGTGACCGGGTCGACCATCACCTGGCGCGAGCGCCCCGCCACCACGCCGCCGGGTCCCTTGACCGGATACCAGGCGATAAAGACCCCGTCGGCATGGGTCGGCAGCATCAGCAGGTTGGGCTTGCCGTAGGGCGGCGCCGCCAGCCGCTCGGTCACGGCCTGGACCGTGTCCGGAGTCACCGGCGCGGTCATCGGCGCGGACGCCACCAGCAGGTCGGGATTGAGCCAGGCGTCGAGTTCATCGCGCCAGGCGATGGTCATGCCGGTCAGCCCCATCAGGACGAACAGCAGGCCGAGACTCAGGCCGATATAACGATGCAGCTTGACGAGGACGACGCGCAGGCGGCCGGTAACCATGACGGGGTGAAGTACGTTGAGCGGACGCTGCAAGGCGCGGAATATGGCGGAAAAGCCATCTCCATGCCACGATGCGAATGCGAAGGATTCGCGATTCTAGCAGGGCCGCTGCTTGCCGCCGCCTGCCCGTCGCAACCTCAGCGCCACGACCTCAGCGCCGCAACGGCGCCAGCAGTGCCGCCAGGTCCAGGTGCGCGGCCAGGGTGTCGGCCAGGCGCTCGATCGACGCTTCACGCAGCGCGTCGAGATCGACCGCCTGGGCGTGTTCCAGCCCGGCCCAGCGCAGCAGCGCCTGGCAGCCGGCGGGATCGTCGAACAGGCCGTGCACATAGGTGGCCAGCACCTGGCCATCGGCCGAGCGCGCCCCGTCCGGCCGCAGGGTGCCGTCGCCGCGGTCGAGCCACAGCGCCGGCTGCTCCAGGCCCTTGCCGGTGGTGACGCCGAGGTGGATCTCGTAGCCGCGCACCGGCGCGTCGGCCGGGTCCAGCGCAAGCCGGCCGCGCACCTGGCGCAACTGCTTGTCGGCGGCCAGCGTGGTTTCATAATCGAGCCAGCCCAGCCCCGCGCTGCTGCCGGCGGGGCCTTCGCGGCCATCGGGGTCGTGCACCTGCCGCCCCAGCATCTGCATGCCGCCGCAGATGCCGACCAGCTTGCCGCCGTAGCGCAGGTGCCGCGCCAGCGCCGCGTCCCAGCCCTGGGCGCGCAGGAAGTCGAGGTCGCCGCGCACGTTCTTGCTGCCGGGCAGCACCACCAGGTCGGCAGGCGGGATGGGCCGGCCGGGGCCGACAAACTGCAGGTCCACCTGCGGATGCGCGCGCAGTGCGTCGAAATCGGTATGGTTGGCGATGCGCGGCAGCACCGGCACGATCACGCGCAGGCGCCGCGCGGCCTGGCCAGCATCGGCCTGCGCGCCGATGATGGCGTCCTCGGCATCGAGGTGCAGGCCGTGCAGGTACGGCAGCACGCCGAACACCGGCTTGCCGGTGCGCGCCACCAGCCAGTCCAGTCCCGGCTCCAGCAGCCCGATATCGCCGCGGAAACGGTTGATGATGAAGCCGGTCACGCGCGCGCGCTCGCTCTCGGACAGGCAGTCGAGCGTGCCCACGAGATGCGCGAACACGCCGCCGCGGTCGATGTCAGCGACCAGCACCACCGGGCAGTCGACCTGCTCGGCAAAGCCCATGTTGGCGATGTCGCGCTCGCGCAGGTTGACCTCGGCCGGGCTGCCAGCGCCCTCCACCAGCACCACCTCGTGCGCCTGCGCCAGGCGCGCGTGCGAGGCCAGCACCGCCTGCATCGCCTGCGGCTTGTAGGCGTGGTAGGCGCGCGCGTCCAGGTCCAGCCGCGCGCGGCCGTGGATGATGACCTGGGCGCCGGTGTCGCTGCTGGGCTTGAGCAGCACCGGGTTCATGTCGGTATGCGGCGCCAGCCGCGCGGCCTGCGCCTGCAGCGCCTGCGCCCGGCCGATCTCGCCGCCATCGGCGGTGACGGCGCTGTTGAGCGCCATGTTCTGCGGCTTGAACGGCGCCACGCGCGTGCCGGCGCGGGCCAGCACCCGGCACAGGCCGGCGACGATGGTGCTCTTGCCGGCATCGGAGGTGGTGCCCTGGACCATCAACGTGCCGCGCAGGGCACCCGGCGGCAGGAATTGCGGAGAGTCGGGTTGCATCGGCGGATTATCGCACCGGCCCGCACGCGGGCCGTGCCATGCCCGGATGCGGCGGCTACAATACGCGGATGGAAACCCCGGCCATCGCACCCGCTAACGCATCCGGCATCGCCCCTGCCGCACAGCCGCGCGCTGCCGCCAGCGGGAGCGGCGGCCGCCAGCTGACCCTGGTGCTGGGCGGGGCACGTTCCGGCAAGAGCCATTTTGCCGAACAGCTCGCCACCGACCACGCCACCCTTACCGGCGGGCCGGTCACCTACATCGCCACCGCGCACCAGGACCCGGCCCACGCGGACCAGGAACTGGAGGTGCGCATCGCGCTGCACCGCGCGCGCCGCCCCGCCGACTGGCGCCTGGTCGAAGAGCCGGTGCACCTGGCCGACGCGCTCTATGCCAACGCGCGCCACGACGGCTGCATCCTGGTCGATTGCATGACGCTGTGGATCAACAACCTGCTATTCCCCAATGGCCGCAGCTATCCTGAGCATGGCGTGATCACGCCACCGGCGGCCTTCACCGAAGAAATCGAGGCGCTGCTCAACGCGCTGCCGACGCTGCCCGGCCACGTGATCCTGGTCTCGAACGAGATCGGCTTCGGCGTGATCCCGATGGGCGCCATCACCCGCTTCTATGTCGATGAACTGGGCCGCCTGAACCAGAAGCTGGCCGCCGCGGCCGACTGCGTGCGGCTGCTGGTGGCGGGCATCCCGGTGGCGGTAAAGGGGCCCGATCCCGCATGCTGATGCTGGCCTGGCCGGCATGCGTGGCAGCGGCATGGATCGGGGCACTGCTGGACCGCTGGCTCGGCGAGCCGCGCCGCTGGCATCCGCTGGTGGGCTTCGGCCGCATCGCGGCCGCATTGGAACGACGCCTCAACCCTCCCTCGCAACGTAATGCTCCATGGCGCCCGCGCCTTGCCGGACTTGCCGGGTGGTGCGCGCTGGTGCTGGTCCCGGCCGCGCTGACATGGTGGCTGGTGGCCGCCGCGGCCCGCTGGCACCCGCTCGCCGCGCTGGCGCTGCATGCGCTGGTGCTGTACGCGGCGCTGGGCGCGCGCAGCCTGCACCAGCATATCGCCCCGATCGCCGACGCGCTGGGCGCGGCCGACCTGCCCGCCGCGCGCGCGCTGACCGCGCGCATCGTCTCGCGCGACACCGCCGATGCCGACGCCGAGGCACTGGCCCGCGCCGCCTGCGAATCGGCGCTGGAAAACGGCAATGACGCGGTGTTCGGCGCGCTGTTCTGGTTCCTGGCCGGCGGCGCGCCGGCCGTGGTCGTGTTCCGGCTGGCGAATACGCTCGATGCGATGTGGGGCTACCGCACGCCCCGGCTGCTGCATTTCGGCTGGGCCGCGGCGCGCCTCGACGATGCGCTCAACCTGGTACCGGCGCGGCTTACCGCGCTGTCGTATGCGCTGCTCGGCGCCACCGCGCAGGCGCTGCGCTGCTGGCGCACGCAGGCGCCGGCGTGGTCGAGCCCCAATGCCGGCCCGGTGATGGCCGCGGGAGCCGGCGCCGTCGGCGTGCGGCTTGGCGGCCCGGCGCGCTATCACGGTGAAATCGAGCAACGCCCGCCGCTGGGCACCGGCACCGCGCCGCAGGCGGCGCATGTGATGGCCTGTCTGCGGCTGGTCGAACGCACGCTATGGCTGTGGCTGGCACTGGCAGCCGCCAGCGCGCTTGCCGCACTGATGGTGTCCGCACCGGCATGAGCACCGCCGCCCTGCCCCCGATCCGCCATGGCGGCGACCTGCTTGCCGCGGTGCGTCGCTACGGCCGCGCGGCCGACGACTGGCTCGACCTGTCCACCGGCATCAACCCCGACGGCTATGCGGTGCCGATGCTGCCGCCGCAGGTGTGGCAAAGGTTGCCGCAGGACGACGACGGCCTGGCCGAACTGGCCGCGGCGGCATGCGGCGCGCCCCATACGCTGCCGGTGGCCGGCTCGCAGGCCGCGATCCGTACGCTGCCGGCGCTGCTGCGCCCGGGACGGGTCGGCGTCGCCGCGCTGGGGTACAGCGAATACGCGCCGGCGTTCGCCGCCGCGGGGCACACCGTGGTGCTGCTGGACGAAGCCGACTTCAACCGGCCTGATCTGGCCGACGCGCTCGATCATCTGGTCGTGGTCAACCCCAACAATCCGACCGCGCGCGTGCTGCCCGCCGCCACGCTGCTGCGCTGGCATGCCGCGCTGGCGGCGCGCGGCGGCACGCTGCTGGTCGACGAGGCCTTTATCGATTGCCTGCCCGGCGGTTCCGTCGCCGCGCACAGCGAACGCCCCGGGCTGGTGGTGCTGCGCTCGATCGGCAAGTTCTACGGGCTGGCAGGCATCCGCTGCGGCTTCGTGCTGGCACAGCCGGCGCTGCTGGACGCGCTGCGCGCGCGCCTGGGCCACTGGACCGTCGCCGGCCCCGCGCGCGAGGTGGCGCGCCGCGCGCTGGCCGACCAGCCGTGGCAGCACGCCACGCGGGCACGGCTGCAAGCGTGCGGGGCGCGACTGGCCGCCGTGCTGGAACACCACGGCCTGCCGCCGGTGATGCATCCCTTGTTCTGCTGGGTCCCGCATCGCGACGCGGCGCAGCTGCAACACGTGCTGGCGCAGCACGGCGTCTGGACCCGTTATTTCGATGCCGCCGGCGGCTGCCCGCCGAGCCTGCGCCTTGGCCTGCCACCGGACCAGCCGCTGGCCTGGCAGCGGCTGGACGCGGCGCTGGCGGCCGCTGCCTGACCTTGACCATGCCATGCCGAATCGCCTGACTCCTGTCCTCGCCTGCGCGCTGCTGCTCGCGGCGCTGCCCGCCAGCGCCACTGTCTCCGCCATCGACGACGCCGGCCAGACCGTGACCCTGGCGCAGCCGGCGCGCCGCGTGGTCTCGCTGGCGCCGCACGTCACCGAGATGCTGTTCGCCGCTGGTGCGGGCGACCGCATCGTCGGCACCGTCAGCTACAGCGACTACCCGCCGCAGGCGCGCGAGATCGCGCGCGTGGGCGACAACAAGGCGCTGGACCTGGAGCGCATTGCCGCACTCAAGCCCGACCTGATCGTGGTGTGGCGCCACGGCAATGCGCAGAAGCAGGCCGACCGCCTGCGCGCGCTCGGCATCCCGCTGTTCTACAGCGAGCCGCGCAGGCTGGCGGCAATCCCGGACAACATCGAGAAGCTCGGCACGCTGCTCGGCACCGAAGCCACCGCGCGGCGCGCCGCCGACGGCTTCCGCCAGCAAGTGGAAACGCTGCGCAAAACTTATGCGGCACGCCCGCCGGTGACGGTGTTCTACCAGGTCTGGCAGCAGCCGCTGATGACGCTCAACGGCCAGCACCTGGTCAGCGACATGCTGGTGCTGTGCGGCGGCCGCAACCTGTTCGCGGCCGAGACGCCGCTGGTGCCGACGGTGTCGGTCGAAGCGGTGATCGCGGGCAATCCGGAAGCGATGGTGACGGCGGGCATGGGCGCCACGCGCTCGGACCAGCCGCTGCCGGATTTCGAGATGTGGCGGCGCTGGAAGCAGGTCACGGCGGTGGCGCGCAACAACCTGTTCGTGATCGACGGCGACCTGCTCAACCGTGCCGGCCCGCGCGTGGTGCAGGGCGCGGCGCAGCTGTGCAAGGACCTCGACACCGCGCGTAGCCGCCGGCCGGCGCGCTGATCAGCCGGCGCGGTTCCACCAGCCCAGCCGCGCCCCGCCCTGGCCCAGCCTGAAGCCGCAGCTGGCGCCGAAGCCCAGCTCCCAGCTGACCGTGGTCGACAGCGGCACGCCCAGCCAGTGTGCCGCCAGCATGCGCATCGGCCCGGCATGGCCGACCACCCACAGACATTGCGCGCGAGCTTCGGCCAGCGTCGCGGCCCAGCCAACCACCCGCGCCATCGCCTGCGCCGGCGATTCGCCGCCGTGCGGGCGCGCATGCAGCAGGTCGGCCGCCCACTGGTCGAGCGCGCCGCGGTCGATCGCATCCCAGGCCACGCCCTCCCAGCTGCCGAAGTCGATTTCGCGCAGCGCAGGTTCGGTGTCGATGTCCGGCACGCCGCCAGGCCATGCCCGGGCCAGTGCCTGTGCCGTGCCGAGCGCGCGCGCCAGCGGGCTGGCCACGATGCGATCGGGAGCCGGCAGGCCGCCAACGATACGCGCCGCGGGCGGCGTCAGCGGCGCCAGCAGCGGCAGGTCGAGGCAGCCATAGCAGGTGCCTGCCGGCACCTGCGGCTGCGCATGCCGGATCAGGACCACGTCCATGCGGCGGCCACCAGGTAGAGTCCGATCTCGGCGCATTGCTGGGCCATGCCGAGGCAATCCCCGGTATAGCCGCCGATGCGGCGCACGAAGTAGCGGCCGAGCAGCAGGCGCAGCACCAGCAGCATCCCGACCGCCACCGCGCAGAAACCTGGCGACACCAGCCACAGCGGCACCAGCCCGCACAGCAGCGCGAACACCAGGCCCGTGCCGGCCAGCTTCTGCGCCACCGGCTTGGCCTTGCCCTCGGGGCGCACGTAGGTCAGCGTGGCTAGGTAGCTGACCGCCATCGCGCGGCTGGCGGCATGCGCGGCGACCAGCACGGCAAGCAGCACCGCGATGCCGCCGCGCCCGGCGATCGCCACCAGCAGTTGCCACTTCAGCAGCAGCGCCACCACCAGCGCGATCGCGCCGAACGCGCCGATGCGCGAATCGTGCATGATGCGCAGCACGTCCTCGCGCTGCCACGCACCGCCGAAGGCATCGACGCAATCGGCCAGCCCGTCTTCATGGAAGGCGCCGGTGAGCAGCAGCGTCGCGGCCATGCCCAGCAGCACGGCCACGCCGGGCGGCCACCACAGCGCCGCGCCCCAGGTGGCCAGCGCGCCCGCGCCGCCCACCAGCAGCCCGACCAGCGGGAAATAGCGTGCGGCGGCATGCAGGTAATGGGGTTCGAAGCCGACCCAGCGCGCCAGCCAGCCCGGCAGCGGCACGCGCGTAAAGTAGCCCAGCGCCGTCAGGAAATAGCGCAGTTCGCCGGCCACGCCCGCGGGGCTGCGGGGTCCGGGTTCGGGCACGGGCACCGGGTCGGTCGGCACGCTCATGGCGATGCGGTGCTGACGCCGGCGCCGCTGAAGGTGGCCATCTCGTTCAGGAACGCCGCGGCCGAGGCCAGCAGCGGCCACGCCAGCGCACAGCCGGTGCCTTCGCCCAGGCGCAGGTCCAGCGCCAGCAGCGGCGCGGCCTCGAACTGCGCCAGCAGCGCGCCGTGGCCGCGCTCGTGCGAGCAGTGCGTGAACACGCAGTACGGCAGCACGTTGGGGTCCAGCCGCTGCGCCACCAGCAGCGCCGCCGTGGCGATAAAGCCGTCGACCATGATCACCATGCGGCTGGCCGCGGCGGCCAGGAAGGCGCCGGCCATCATCGCGATCTCGAAGCCGCCGAAGGTGGCCAGCACGTCCAGCGGTGCCTGCGCATCGGCATGCCGCGCCAGCGCGCGGGCCAGCACCTCGCGCTTGCGCGCCAGGCCGGCGTCGTCCAGCCCGGTGCCGCGCCCGATGCAATCCTCCAGCGGCAGGCCGGTCAGCCGCTGCATCAGGCACGCCGCGGCCGAGGTATTGGCGATGCCCATCTCGCCGAAGCCGATTACGTTGCAGCCCTGCTGCGCATGGCGCAGCACGCGCGCCATGCCGGCGGTCATCGCCGCGGCCGCCTGTGCCGGCGTCATCGCGGGCTCGGCGGCGAAGTTGCGGGTGCCATCGGCAATGCGGCAGTTGACCAGGCCCGGCGCCGCCGGCAGCGGCACGCGCACACCCGCGTCGACGATTTCCAGCGCAATGCCGTGCTGGCGCGAGAACACGTTGATGGCCGCGCCGCCGGCCAGGAAGTTCTGCACCATCTGCGCCGTGACCTCGGCCGGATAGGCGCTGACACCGGCGTCGGCCACGCCATGGTCGGCGGCGAACACGATCACCGTGGGCCGGCGCAGCACCGGCCGCGCGGTGCCCTGGATCAGGCCCAGCTGCAGGGCCAGCGCTTCAAGCCGGCCGAGCGCGCCGAGCGGCTTGGTCTTGTCATCGATGGCGGCCTGCAGCACGGGGCGCAGCGCTTCGTCGAGTGGAGGGATTTCGGGAAACTGCATGATGCCTGGATCGGGTACTCAGAAAAAAAGGGCTACATTTCCACGCCACGCTGGGCCTTGATGCCCTGCTGGAACGCGTGCTTGACCGGGGTCATGTCGGTGACGGTGTCGGCCGCCTCCACCAGCGCCGGCGGCGCGCCGCGGCCGGTGATGACCACGTGCTGCATCGGCGGGCGCGCGCGCAGGTCGGCGATGACCTGCTCCACATCAAGATAGTGCAGCTTGAGCGCGATGTTGAGTTCGTCGAGCAGCACCAGGCCGATGCCGGGATCGCGCAGCATGGCGCGCGCCACCTCCCACGCGGCCTGCGCCTTGGCCACGTCGCGGGCGCGGTCCTGGGTTTCCCAGGTATAGCCCTCGCCCATCACATGGAAGGCGCATTGGTCGGGAAAGCGGCGCAGGAACATTTCTTCGCCGGTCGGCTGCGCGCCCTTGATGAACTGGACCACGCCGGCGCGCATGCCATGGCCGAGCGCGCGCACCACCATGCCGAAGCCGGAGCTGGACTTGCCCTTGCCGTTGCCGGTGGTAATGACGATCACGCCGCGCTCGTCCTGCGCGGCGGCGATCTTGGCATCGACGACTTCCTTCTTGCGCACCATGCGCGCCTTGTGGCGGGCATCGCGGTCGGGGTTCTGCTCGGCGGGGTTGTGGTTTTCAGTCATGGTGTGAGTGTGGTGTAGTCGGGCGCGCGCCGTCGGGAATCAGCGCGGTATGGGCGCCGTCGCTGACGCTGACGATCGCGGTGCGCAGCGCGCGCGAGCAGTGTTCGGGGGTCAGCACCTGCGCGGCGGGGCCGTGCAGCGCGGTGCCGTCTTCGGCCATCAGCAGGGCATGGGTGGCGTAGCGCAGCGCCAGCGTCAGGTCGTGCAGGATCACCACGATGGCGTGGCGCCCGGCCCTGGCCAGCGCGGCCAGCTGCTCCAGCACCAGGATCTGGTGGCGCAGGTCCAGGTGCGAGACCGGCTCGTCCAGCAACAGCAGCGGCGCCTGCTGCGCCAGTGCCGCGGCCAGCGAGACACGCTGGCGCTCGCCGCCGGACAGCGTCAGCACATCGCGCGCGGCCAGCGCCTCGATATCCATGGCGCGGATCACGTCTTGCACGATGCGGTCGTCCTCGCGGCCGGTCCAGCCCCAACCCGAGAGGTGCGGATGGCGGCCCACGCGCACGGCGTCGAGCACCGGCATCGGGAAGGTGTCGTGTACGGCTTGCGGCAGGTAGGCGCGCTGGCGCGCCAGCAGCGCGGGGTCGACCAGCGCCGGCGCGTTGCCGTCGATCTCGACGCTGCCGCCGTCGGCGTGACGCAACCCGGCCAGCACGGTCATCAGCGTGGACTTGCCGGCACCGTTGGGGCCGGCGATGCACCACAGCTCGCCGGGGCCGACGGCCAGGCTCAGCCGGTCCACCAGCACGCGCTGGCTGGTGCGCAGCCGCAGCTCGCGCAGCGTCAGCCGCGGGCAAGCCGTGAGCGGCAAGGACCAGTGCCTGGCGGCGCTCATCGCGGCCTCCGCAATAGCAGGTAGAGAAAGGTCGGCACGCCCAGCAGCCCGGTGATCACCCCCACAGGCAACTGCGCCGGCGCCACCACGGTGCGCGCGATCAGGTCGGCCGCCATCAGCAGCGCGCCGCCCAACAGCGTCGCGGCCGGCAGCAGCATGCGCTGGTCGTTGCCCCAGGCCAGCCGCACCAGGTGCGGCACCACCAGCCCGACAAAGCCGATCGAGCCGGCGGTGGTGATGGCCGCGGCAATGCACAGCGATGCCAGCATGAAGGTCGCCAGCCGCACGCGCCCGACGCGCACGCCCAGCGCCTGCGCCACGGTCTCGCCCAGCAGCATCACGTTGAGCGCGCGCGCCATCGGCATGGCCAGCAGCAGCGCCGCCACCAGCATGGCCAGCGCGCCGCCGTAGCTGGCGGTGCCGCCCAGATCGCCGGTGAGCCAGAACAGCATGCCGCGCAGGCGCGACTCCGGCGCGACCGACAGGATCAGCGTAATCACCGCGCCCCAGCCGGCAGCCAGGATCACGCCGGTCAGCAGCAGCCGCGCGCCGGCTTCGCGGTGCCCGCCCTGCACCTGCGGATGCAGCAGGTCGCGCCGCGCCAGCGATGCCACCAGCACCATCGCCAGCAGGGCGCCGAGCGCGGCGGCCGCCTGCACGCCCCACCACGGCGCCAGCGCCAGCATCGCCAGCAGCGCGGCGGTGGAGGCCCCGCCCGATACGCCCAGCACGTAAGGCTCGGCCAGCGGGTTGCGCAGCAGCACCTGCATCAGTGCACCGGACAGGGCCAGCAGCCCGCCGCAGGCAAAGGCCGCGGCCGCGCGCGGCAGCCGCAGCTCATGCACGATGGCGCCGGCGGTGCCGGTGTCGGCGCCGCTCAGCGCCAGCCACAGCGCGCGCGCATCGAGCGCAACGCTGCCCAGCGCGAGCGACAGAGCGAACGCCAGCAGCGCCGCAAACGCCAGCGCCAGCCAGATCGCCAGGGCGCGCCGGAATTCAGACATGGCGCGCCCGCGCGCTCATCGCTGGCGCCAGCCCAGCGTGATGAAGCCCGCGCGCCCCTGCGTGTTGTAGGGGTAGGCGAGCTGGTAGTCCTTGTCGAACAGGTTTTCGACGCGGGCGGCGATGAACCATTGCTTGTCGATGTTGTAGCGGGCGGTGAGGTTGACGATACCGTATCCGCCCAGCCGGCGCGAGCCGGCATCCATGCGCGACGACGACAGCAGCCATTCGCCGCCGAAGCGCCAGTTGCCGATATCGCGGCCCACGTCCAGCGCGGCATGGCGGCGCGCGCGGCGCAGCAGCTGGGTGTTGGTCTGCTCGTCGACCGGGTTCTGGAAGGTCACGCTGGCGCCAAAGTCGGTGCCATACACGGTGGCGCGCCACGATGCCTCGATGCCCTGCACCTTGGCCTGGTTGACGTTCTGCGCCAGGAACATGCCGTTGGGCTGCTGTGCCGACACGATCAGGTCGTGGTAGCGCGTCTCGAAGGCGGTCACGCGCAGCAGGCCGGCGCTGGCGGTGGTGTACTGCACGCCGGCCTCGATCGACTTGGCGCGCTCGGGCTGCAGGTTGGGCTGGCCGAAGTTGGGGTAGTACAGCTCGTTGAAGGTCGGCGCGCGGAAGGCATTGCTGACGCTGGCGATCAGCTTGAAGGCGTCGGTCAGGTTGTAGCCGTAGCCGGCGAAGAAGCTGCCCTGGTTGCCGAAGTCGGAATAGTGGTCGTTGCGCGCGTTGAGCTGCAGCTGGTGCTTGCCGAAGCGCCCGTCATAGCCGCCGAACACCGAGAACACATTGCGCGTCGGCGCGCCGTAGGCGCTCGAGTCCAGCTCCTGCTGCAGGTAGTCGGTGCCGAACAGCAGCGTGTGGTTGGCGGCCAGCGCATACTCGTTCTGCCAGTTGAACTGGCGGTTGCGGGTATTGAAGGTGCCGTTGGGCCTGCCGTTGAGGAAGGTGTCGCTGCGGTCCTCGCTCTGCGACAGCTTGAAATGCGTGGTCCAGTCCGTGCCCAGCTTGCCGTTGACGAAGGCCGACAGCGTGTACAGCTCGCTGTCGGTGCGGTTCTCGTCGGTGGGGCGGCCGAAGGCGCTGTCGAACGACAGCTTGCTCTTCGAGTAGTAGCCGGTGATGCCGGCATCCCAGTTGGGCGTGAAGCGGTGCTTCACCTGCCCCGACACGCTCTGGTTCTCGTACGGGTTGTCGTTGGGGTTGGCGCGCGGCGCCTGCTTCGTATTGATCGACGAGAAGCCGTCGGTCTTGAACGCCGAGCCGGTCAGGTTGAACGAGGTATCGCCGACCTGGCCGCCATAGCCGACCGTGCCCTGGCGCGTATTGTTGCTGCCGTACTCCACCGCGGCGTTGGCCGCCGGCGCCTGGCCTGCACCGCTCTTGGTGAAGATCTGCACCACGCCGCCGATCGCGTCCGAGCCGTACAGCGCCGAGACGTTGCCGCGCACCACCTCGATGCGGTCGATCTGGTCGGGCAGGATATTGGCCAGTTGCGCGGTGCCGCTGCTGGCCGACGACACCCGTACGCCGTCGATCAGGATCAGGGTCTGGTTGGAGTTGGCGCCGCGCATGAACAGCGAGGTATTGCTGCCCATGCCGCCGTTGGTCGCGAACTCGACGCCGGCCTGGCTGCGCAGCAGCGTGCGCAGGTCCGGCGCCTGCGCATTGGCGATGTCCTGCTGCGTGACCACCGTGGTATGCGGCAGCGCCTCGGTGATCGACTGCGCGGTGCGGGTGGAAGTGACCACCACCGGCGCGAGCTGCGCGGTGCGGCTGTCCGCCGCCTGCGCGGAAGCGGTACCGGGAACCAGGGTGAACGAGGCCATGGCCGCCAGGATGGCGGGCACGGACGGACGCACCGCCGGGCTTGCCGGGCGGGTCGACCTGTGAAGCGATGAACGCATGATGCAGGACTGGATAGGAACGGCCGGGCCCGTTCCCCCGCGGGCCATATGGCGATGAGGCGTGCCGCGCACGGGCGGCAGCCCGCGTTCAGGCCGGTATCCGGGCTGGCGACACGGAACCGGCGCCTTCCCGAACCTGCGGTTCAGTGGCGTGTGGCCGGTCCTGCGGGCATGTGGCCTGGCATCCGATGACGGATCGGGCCTTGCCAGCGATGTGGCTGGCGCATGCGCACCGCGGTCGCTTACCGTTGCGGGGGCAGCACAGGTTGGCCTGTCCGGCGCGCAGCCGGCCCGGCTCCCTGTTTCCCGTTGAACTGCCCCTTCGCCAGGGACGAAAAGGGCGAGCACCTGGAACGTGCGCGAGTCTATGGCGTTTCGCCCCCCGCGTCAACGCGGCAACCCCACTGCGCGCATGGGCCGCGTGGTAGCGTTTTGTCACACTCTCGCGGCGTCTTGGGTGCAGAAGCCTGCAACTTCCATGCGGGCGGCCGGTCACAAACCTTTCCTCCGCATTGTGCATGCCGGCGCATCGGCTAGAATCGCGATACCTGACACTACTCCCATCATGACAGGCCCTATGCTCACCGAACTCGAACAACTGGCCGCCAAGATCGGGCGCGTGCTGCACCATGCGGACACCCTGGCGGCGGAGAACCAGCGGCTGCGCGACGAGATCGCGCGGCTGGAGGGCGAAGCCGCGCAGTTGCGCGGCGAGCGCGAGGCCATGGCCGCCGACCGCGAACTGCTCAATATCAAGATCGAGGAAGCGCAGCTGCGCATCCAGTCCATCCTTGACAAGCTGCCGACCGCCAGCGACACGCGCCAGCTCGACCTGCTCGGCGAAGAAGCCGTGGCGCAGGGCGCCGAAGCGCACAAGGCCCCCGGAGAACACGCATGAGCAACAAGCAAGTCGAAGTCAACATCGCCGGCCAGGCCTACCGCTTCGCCATCGCGCCCGAGAACGAGGCCGCGCTGCTCGAGGCCGTGGCCCTGGTCGACACGCAGATGAACAAGCTGCGCAGCGGCAGCGCGGCCAAGGGTGTCGAGCGCGTGGCGGTGATGGCCGCGATCAGCATCGCCTCGGACCTGCTGTCGCTGCAGCGCAAGCAGCAGGCCGAGGGCGCGATCCCGGTCGACGCCATCCGCGCGCGCATCCGCGAACTGAACGATCGCGCCGACGAAGCGCTGCGGCAATATGCCCACGTGGGCACCGGTACGCGCGGCTGAGCAGCACGGGTGGGATGTGCTGCGGATGCCGCGCTGCCGCGCAAAATGTAACGACACGCGCGAGCGCACTTGGTATGGCCTGCAACGCGGTGTATAGTGTAGCCAGACTGCACGAGGCACCACAGAAGTGCAGCTGACAGGTCAGGTTATCGCGCCTGGCCGCCGTTTTCATCCCATCCTTGTTAGAAACGGCAAACGTCTGACATCCAGCACGTGGACAGTCAGACGTTTGACAGTTTCCCTGCCTGGTTCGTGAGGGTCATAAACTCCTTGAACCGATATGCATTGCATGGTGCGGGATTATGTCGCGTGGGCGAGCGCGTCGTCGCATTCATAGTCCGGGCCTGGCCTGGACTCCCTGAGTGGATGATGTACCCGAAATGCGACTTCCGCAGCCACTCTGAACCTCACTTGGGTTCAGGATGCCGACCCAGCGGCCGAGGCGGGGACCCCCTAAAAAAGGCGGTGGTTTTCTGAACCATCGCCTTTTTTCTTGCCTGCATGCTTGCCCGTGTTTTCCCGCTCGGGCCTTCCTTTCCTGAGCAGCGCCGTGAGCCCTAACCAGAACCAACGCGCCCGCCAGTACTGGCTGATGAAATCGGAACCCGACGAGGCCAGCATCGACGACCTGGCCCGGGAACGGACGCTGCCGTGGACCGGCGTGCGCAACTACCAGGCGCGCAACTTCATGCGCGACGCCATGCAGGTGGGCGACGGCGTGCTGTTCTACCACTCGTCGTGCCCCGAGCCCGGCATCGCCGGACTGGCCGAGGTCTGCTCCGCGCCTTACCCCGACCCCACGCAGTTCGACCGCAAGAGCCCGTATTTCGACGCAGCATCCAAGGCGGAGGCGCCGCGCTGGCTGCTGGTCGACGTGCGCTTCGAACGCAAGAGCCGGCTGATCCCGCTGGCCGAGCTGCGCGAGCATGAAGCGCTGGCCGACATGGTGGTGCTCCGGCGCGGCAACCGGCTCTCGATCACGCCGGTGACGCCTGCGGAATGGCGCTATATCACCGGCAAGCTGATGGGCTGACGGGCTTGGCGTTGCCACGCCGCACCAGGCCTTGCGCGGCAAGGCTGACGACAATAACAACCACCTTGCTGACACGATGCCGTTCGACAACCTGCCGGTGCTGATCCCCGCCCTGCTCGCACTGGGCGCATTCACCGGCTTCTGCGCCGGCCTGCTCGGCGTGGGCGGCGGCATGATGATGGTGCCGTTCCTGACGCTGCTGTTCACCAGCCTGGGCTTTGCCGGCGAAGCCATCGTCCATATGGCGATCGCCACCTCGATGGGCACCATCCTGTTCACCTCGCTGTCGTCCGTGCGCGCGCACCACAAGCGCGGCGCGGTGCGCTGGCCGATCGTGCTGGCGCTGGCGCCCGGCATCGTGATCGGCGGCATGGTCGGCGGCGGCAAGGTCTTCGCGGCGCTGAAGACCAGCTGGCTGTCGCTGGCGTTCGCGGGCTTCGTCGGCTTCTCGGCGCTGCAGATGCTGCGCAACCGCCGGCCCAAGCCGGGGCGCCAGCTGCCGGGCTTCGCCGGCATGGCCGGCGCGGGCGGCGTGATCGGCTTCCTGTCTAGCCTGGTGGGCGCGGGCGGCGCCTTTGTCTCGGTGCCGTTCATGACCTGGTGCAATGTGCCGATCCACAACGCGGTGGCGACCTCGGCCGCGCTCGGCTTCCCGATCGCCGCGGCCAGCGTGGCGGGCTACATCTGGAGCGGCTGGCACGCGCCGGGGCTGCCGCCCGCCTCGCTCGGCTATCTCTACCTGCCCGCGCTGCTGGTGATCGCCGCGGCCAGCGTGCTGACCGCGCCGCTGGGCGCGCGCACCGCGCACCGCATGGATGTGGGCCAGCTGCGCAAGGTCTTCGCCGTGCTGCTGCTGTGCCTGGCCACGTATATGTTGTGGAAGGCCTGGCAGGCATTCTGACGATCCGCGTCACCCGCACGGGGGAAGCAAGACCACTCGCGCGACGCCACCGCAACAATCGTTTGCAATATCGCGGAACGATCGCCCTCGCGGCCACGTCTGATACCCATCACGTTTTGATTGGGAGAACCACATGAAACAATGGCTCGCCGCCACCCTGCTCGGCACCACCGCCGTCGTCGCTTCGGCCCACGGCGGTCCCACGGAAACACCGTCGGGCGTGCTGTCGCTGACCGCGCAGGCCGTCACCGAGGTGCCGACCGATATCGTGCACCTGACGCTGGCCGCGGAGCAGGAAGGCGCGGAACCGGCCGCGATCTCCTCGGGCCTGTCGACCCGGACCCAGGCCGTCATCACGCAGGCGCGCCGCGTGCAGGGCGTGACCGCCGAATCCGGCGGTTTCACCATCCACCCCAGCACCGACCGCAACGGCCGCATCAGTACCTGGCGCGGACGCTCCGAGGTCATCCTGAAGTCGCGCGATTTCTCGGCGGTGTCCAAGCTCGCGGGCGAGTTGGCGAGCCAGATGCAGGTGCAGAACATCGCCTTCTCGCTGTCGCGCGAAGCACGCGAGG
This sequence comes from Cupriavidus sp. SS-3, assembly GCF_035818815.1. NCBI lineage: Bacteria > Pseudomonadati > Pseudomonadota > Betaproteobacteria > Burkholderiales > Burkholderiaceae > Cupriavidus > Cupriavidus sp. SS-3. The sequence goes on along the minus strand of NZ_JAYLVT010000002.1, from coordinate 160,006 downwards.
CCGCCGAGGCCAAGCTCGCCGAGCAGGCCATCGCCTCGTTCCGCAACAAGGCGCAGGCCACCACCAAACTGTTCGGCTACAACAGCTACACCATCCGTGAAGTGAACGTGAACGAGACCGGCATGGTGCCGCCGGTGCCGCGCATGTACGGCGCCGCCAAGGCCATGATGGCCGACGCCGCGGTACCGGTGCCGGTTGAGGGCGGCAAGACCCAGGTCACGGTGTCGGTGAACGGGTCGGTGCAGATGCTGAAGTAAGCTGGCGCTTGCCACCGCCACTGGTAAGGGCTCCCCTCTCCCGCAGGCGGAAGAGGGGAGCAAACCCCCAGCTTTCGCCGGTTCCTCACAGCGCCGCAAACTTCTCCCGCAGCACGTTCTTCTGCACCTTGCCCATGGTGTTGCGCGGCAGCTCGTCCACCACGTGCACGCGCTTGGGCACCTTGAAATTGGCGATGCGGCCCTTGAGCGTGCCGATCAGCGCGCCCTCGTCGATGTCGGCACCGGGCTTGCGCACCACCACCGCCACCACCGCCTCGCCGAAATCCGCGTGCGGCACGCCGATCACGGCGCTCTCGGCCACGCCCGGCATCTCGTCGATAAAGCTCTCGATTTCCTTCGGGTAGACGTTGTAGCCGCCCGAGATGATCAGGTCCTTGCTGCGGCCGACGATGGTCAGGTAGTGGTCCGGCACCGCGCGCTCGCCCGCCTGGCTGACGATGGCGCCGCCGAAGCGGCCGACGTCGCCGGTCTTGAACCAGCCATCGTCGGTGAACTCTTCGCGGGTCTTTTCCGGCATGCGCCAGTAGCCCTGGAACACGTTCGGTCCCTGCACCTCGACGTTGCCGATCTCCCCTGGCGCGCAGCGCTTGCCGTCGCCGTCGACCACGCGCACCGACACCCCCGGCAACGGCATGCCGACGGTGCCGCCGATGCGCTCGCCCAGCGCCGGGTCATAGGGGTTGGACACCAGCATCACGGTCTCGCTCATGCCGTAGCGTTCCAGGATGGTATGGCCGGTGCGCTCGCGGAAGGCGTCGAAGGTTTCCAGCAGCAGCGGCGCCGAACCCGACACGAACAGGCGCATGCGGCGGCAGGTGTCGTCGTCGAAGCGCGGCTCCTGCAGCATGCGCACGTAGTAGGTCGGCACGCCCATCATCACGGTGCAGCGCGGCAGGAATTTCAGCACTTGCGCCATGTCGAGCCTGGGCGCCCAGATCATCTTGGCGCCGGCCAGCAGCGCGCCATGCGAGGCGACGAACAGGCCGTGCACATGGAAGATCGGCAGCATGTGCAGCAGCACGTCGTCGCTGCGCCAGCCCCAGAACTCGTGCAGCGTCTGCGCATTGGAGGCCAGGTTGCGATGGCTCAGCATCGCGCCCTTGCTGCGGCCGGTGGTGCCCGATGTATAGAGGATGGCGGCGAGGTCATCGTCGGCGCGCGCCACCGTCTCGAAGGCGTCGGCCTTGCCCGCCGCGCGCGACAGCAGCGAGCCGCTGCGGTCGTCGTCCAGCGTAAACACATGGTTCACGCCGTGGCGGAACGCCACCTTGGAGACCCAGCCGAAGTTCTTGCTGCTGCAGACCACCACCGACGGCTCGGCATTGCCGACGAAGTAGTCGATCTCGGCCTCCTGGTAGGCCGTGTTCAGCGGCAGGTAGACATAGCCGGCGCGCAGCGTGGCCAGGTACAGGAACAGCGCTTCGGGCGATTTTTCTACCTGCACCGCCACGCGCGCGCCTTCGGGCAGGTGCAGCGAGGCCAGCAGGGTGGCCAGCTTGGCGGTGGCGCGGTCAAGGTCGTCCCAGCTGTAGTACAGGCCGTCGTGCGTCTCGATGCAGCAGGCGGTACGGTCAGCGGGGAAGCGGGATTCGAACAGGGCGAACAGGTTGGCGTTCATGGCAGGGAGCGAAGCAAAGACTGAGAAAGCAAAGACAACGAGGATAGGAAGCAGTGCCGTCGGCGCGCCCTACTCCCCGCGAAAATGTGGTGGCCGGCGCGCCAGGAAGGCAGCGACGCCTTCGGCGTGGTCCGCGCCTTCGGCATAGGCGAAATGCGCGTCCAGGTCGGCCGGCGACAGCGGCGCCGGCGACGGCGCCAGCCGGTGGATGGTGGCCTTGTTGATGCGCGCTGCGGCGGGCGCGCCGGCGGCGATGCGGCGCACCGTGGCGTCGACCTCCGCGGCCAGCGCGGCGGGCTCGACCACGCGGGTCAGCAGGCCTTTTTCGCGCGCCTCCGCGGCATCGAAGACGCGGCCCTCGAGCAGGATCTCCAGCGTCGCGGCGCGACCCGCCAGCGCCAGCAGGCCTTGCAGCTCGCCAGGCGCCATCGGGAAGCCCAGCCGATTGATCGGCACGCCGAAGCGGCTGTCCGAAGCGGCGATGCGCAGGTCGCAATGGCAGGCGATTTCCAGCCCGCCGCCCACGCACACGCCTTCGATCATCGCCACGGTGGGATGCGTGCATTGCGCCACCGCCGCCAGCGCGGGCGCGATGGTGGCCATGTGGTAGTGGCGCACGGCGGCCTCGTCGCCGCGCTCGGCGGGAAACTCGGCAATGTCGGCGCCGGCGGCAAAGTTGCCGTCGGCACCACGCACCACCACGCAGCGCAGCGAGTTATCCGCCGACAGGCGCGCAAACCCCGCCGCCAGCTCGCGCCACATCTGCGCGGAAATGGCGTTGAGCTTGCCCGCGTGCGCAAGCGTCACGGTGGCGGTGGTGCCCTGCGCGGCAAATCGCACGGTGCCGCTCATGGGCGCATCCCCCGGCTTCGGATCGGCATGGGCATGGCGTCAGTCCATCTTGGCGCCGGACTGCTGCACCACCTGGGCCCAGCGGCGGATCTCGGCGTGCTGGAACTGGCCGAACTGCTCCGGCGTGAACGCCGGCGTTTCCGAGCCGTTGTTCAGCCAGACCTGCTTCAGCTCCGGCGTGTTCAGCGCCTTCTCGGTCTCGGCGTAGAGGCGGTCGACAATGTCTTTCGGCGTGCCCTTGGGCACCCACATCGCGTACCACGTCGATACCTCGTAGTTGGGCACCCCAGCCTCGGCCGCGGTCGGCACGTTGGGGAAGGCGGGCGAGCGCTTGTTCGACGCCACCGCCAGCGCCTTGATGCGGCCCGCGCGGATATGCTGCGCCGACGAGCCGAGCCCGTCGAACATCAGGTCGACCTGGCCCGCGATCAGGTCGGACAGTGCCGGGCCGGCGCCCTTGTACGGGATATGGGTGATGAAGGTCTTGGTCTGGATCTTGAACAGCTCGCCCGCCAGGTGATGCGACGAGCCGTTGCCGGCCGAGCCGTAGTTGAGCTTGCCGGGGTTGGCGCGGGCGTAGGCGATCAGCTCCTGCAGCGTATTGGCCTTGACGCGGTTGGGATTGACCACCACCACCTGCGGCGGCTGCGCGATCACCGTGACCGGAATGAAGTCCTTCTCGATGTCGTAGTCCAGCTTCTTGTAGAACGACGGCGCGATGGCGTGGTGGGCGCCGCCGATAAACACGGTGTAGCCGTCCGGCGCGGCCTTGGACGCGAGGCTGGCGCCGACCGTGCCGCCGGCGCCGCCGCGGTTGTCGATCACGAACTGCTTGCCCAGCTGCTTGGACAGCTGCGCGGTGAGCGGGCGCGCGAAGGCGTCGGTGCCGCCGCCGGCGGGGAACGGCACGATCACGGTGACCGGCTTGGACGGCCAGGTATCGGCGTGCGCGGGGGCGGCAAGCATGGCGCCGGCACCGATGCCGGCCACGCCAAGGACCAGCCCCGCTGCGCGCGCGCAGGCGGCCAGGCTGAACTGACGACGATTCATCTTTGTCTCCTCTCTCTTCTGGAAAGTCAATCTGATGGCCGCGCGCGCCCGCATGGGCACTGCGCGGCTGGCTTTGCTTCTACGACATGGCTCCCGACAAAACGTCGCGGCGCGCCAGGCGCCGCGGGTGCAAGGGCAAGGACAATCCCCGTGACCGGACCAGGATCACAGCAGCTTGCCGACGCTGCGGCTGATGCGCGGGTTGCCTGCGCCCAGGCGTGCCAGATTGTCATCCAGCGCCTCGGGTACGTAAAGGTAATTGACCATCATGCCGCAGCTCTGGCTGCGGCCCTTGCGCGACAGGTCGGCGCCCCAGTTGAGCCGTTCCACGCAGGCGCCGTTGCCGAGGTGGAAACGCGCCACCGGGTCGGCCGGCATCGACTGGTTGCGTTCGCGCACCAGGAAATGCGCGGCCAGGGTCAGCGCGGTGTCGCGCACCACGGCATCGGCGGCATCCGGCGCCAGCGCCTCCAGCCAGGCCGCGCCGTCGGCGGGCGCGCTGCCGTGGCGTTCGCTCCAGCGCGCCAGCCGCTTGTCGCCCAGCACGCGCGCCACGGCCTCGCCGTCCTGCTTGCGCAGCCAGTCGGCGAACCCGGGAATCGGCGACAGCGTGGCGAACTGCTTCACCTTGGGGAATTCGCGCTGCACTTCCTCGATCACGCGCTTGAGCAGGAAGTTGCCGAAGCTGACGCCGCGCAGCCCCGCCTGCGTGTTGCTGATCGAATAGAAGATCGCCCACTTGACGCGGCGCAGGTCTTCCAGCGGCGCGGCTTCGTCCAGCAGGGTATGGACGTCGGCGGCCATCTCGGGGGCAAAGGCCACCTCGACGAAGATCAGCGGCTCGCGCGGGATGCGCGGGTGGAAGAAGGCGTAGCAGCGGCGGTCGGAATCGAGCCGGTTGCGCAGGTCGGTCCACGAGGCGATCTCGTGCACGGCCTCGTAGCGGATCAGCTTTTCCAGCAGCGACGCGGGCGAGTCCCAGGTGATCGGCTGCAGCTCGAGCAGGCCGACGTCGAACCAGTTGGAGAACAAGCCCTCGAGGTCGTCGTCGAGCGGGCGCAGCCCGGGCATGCGGCGCTGCCAGCGCAGCATGTCGGCGCGCAGCTGGATCAGGAAATGCAACCCGCAGGCGCTGTTGCCGCGCTGGCCATGCAGCGCGGCCAGCCGCTTGAAGAAACGGATGCGCGCGTTGGACTGGGCCTGGCCCGCGCGCGCGCCCTTGTCGCCATCGGCCGCGGCCTCTTCGCTGCCGTTGCTGGCCACTTCGGCCAGCACCGCCAGCATGCCGCGCCGCGTGGCCTCGCCGGCGGCTTCGTATTCGGCCTGCCAGGCCTGCGCGGCGGCATTGGCGGCGCCGTCGGTCAGGCGCGCATCGAAGCACAGGCGCAGTTGCTCGCGCTGGCGGCGCACCACCCGCGCCGGCAGCGGCGCCTCGCCATCGGCCGGCGTGGCGGCCCTGGCATCGCCATTGGCCTTGGCGTCGGCCTCGCCCTTGCGCCCCCACCAGCGGCCCAGCCGCGACAGGATATTGGAGCTGGACGGCTCGTTCTCGCCCAGCGGCGCGCTGATCTTCTGGTCACCCGTATCGAAGGAGTTCATGCGGTACCTGCCTTTGATGCATCGATGTGAACGTGGGGGAAACTGTGGCTGGCGTGGCGGTGTGCGGGAGTCAGTCTTCGGCGCCCGCCACGCGCAAGGCCGGCGGGGCGCGCACGGCCGCCTTTACCTCGGCTAGGTCGGTGACGTCCTGCGTCATCGCGGCGCCGCCGGCATCGAGCGCCTGCAGCGCGCCGCGCTGGCGCAGCAAGTGGGTCTTCATCATGGCTTCGGCGCCTTCCGGGTCGCGCGCCTTGAGCGCGGCAAACACGCTCAGGTGCTCGGCGCAGGATTCATGGATCCGCCCCGGCAGCTTGAGGCTCTTGTGGCGCGACAGCCGCAGCACCTTGCGCAGGTCGCTGATCAGCCCGCTCAGCCAGCGGTTGCCCGCCAGCCGCTGGATCGCTTCATGGATCTGGGCGTTGGTCTCGTAGTAGGCGTCGATATCGCCGGCCTGGGCATAGCGCGCCAGGTCGGCGTGCAGGCCGTCGAGCGCGTCGAGGTCGGCGCGGGTGGCGTTGCGCGCGGCCTCATAGGCGCAACGCCCTTCGAGCAGCGCCATCAGCGGGAAGATCTCGTCGAGGTCCTGCTCGGACAGTTCATTGACGAAACAGCCACGGCGCGGCTCCAGCCGCACCAGGCCTTCGGCGGCAAGCACCTTGAGCGCCTCGCGCAGCGGCGTGCGCGAGATGCCCAGCGTTTCGGCCATCGCGCTTTCGTCGATCCATGCGCCCGGCACCAGCGTATGCGCGTCGATCATGGCGCGCAGCCGGTCTGCCACTTCCAGGTACAGCGCCTGCTGGACGATGCGCATGCCATCTCCTGTATCGCACGGAGAATCCAATGGCGTGTGCATCGGATCCCATAATTCATAATTATGGATTAGGGCGCGAACGATACAAGGACTTTCGATGGTGCACCGCAAGGTCGTGCGTGCAGGTCCAGCGGGAAATGATGTGGTGAGGTGCGGCGGGCGTCCCTTGCCTCCCCGCAAGGAACCGCCCGCGCCTGAAAAGAACTGCCGAACTGCGTGATTCATCGCTGGCGGATACGAATGCATCCGTCGCGTGGGTCCATGGATTGACCTGGCGCTGGCCCCGCGCCACCCCTGTTGCAAACGCGCCAAAGCGCGTGGATTTTCCCGTGCCCTTTGATCCGTGCAGCGCGGCTAGCGTAACTCTCGACCCGAAGAGCCGTACTCCCCCCTGGCACTGCCGTTGGCGGCTGTGGCTCGCCGCTCATCTTGTAACAGTGATATTAGCGATTTACGTGCCAGTCTGGCTAAGCCCTTGATTTTATGGATGGCACCGAACCGCAACTTGTTACAGGATGAGATCAGTGTAACAGAATGTTTCCAAAGTGTTACGAGGGTTTTCCATGGTGAGGACGATACGGCATGGGCTGGCGGCACGCGGCCATACAAATTGTGCCGTCGGCGGTATTTATCGATGTCAGAATGTGAGGCCGTCGCCGCAATCGCCTTGCCTGGCATCGTTGCGTTTTTGAAACAGGCGCCGGCCGCCGCGGATATCCCCCGCCGGTTTCCTGTAGCCATCGCACACATCACTCTGGAGGTCATGCCATGCAAGCTGGCAGCAGCGATTTCACCCTGGCCGCCAACCCGGCCGAACCGGCATCGCCCGCCAGCCCTGGCGCCGCCGCGCTGCGGCCGCTGGGCCTGAGCTTCACCGGGTCGGGCTCGGAATATTTCCGAATCTGGATCGTCAATGCGCTGCTGACCATCGTCACCCTGGGCATCTATTCCGCCTGGGCCAAGGTGCGCACGCTGCAGTACTTCTACCGCAATACGCGGCTGGACGGCGCCAGCTTCGACTATCACGGCAAGCCGTCGGCAATCCTGAAAGGCCGGGCCATCGTGTTCGGGCTGGTGCTGGCGTTCCAGTTCGCGTCGACCTTCTCGCCGTTCCTGGCGCTGGCGATGCTGCTGGTGCTGCTGGCGGTGTTTCCGTTGCTGCTGGTGCGTTCGCTGCGCTTCCGCATGGCCAACTCCAGCTACCGCGGCCTGCGCTTCGGCTTCACCGGCGGCGATGCCGAGGCCTACCGGGTGTTCGTACTGTGGCCGCTGGCCGCGGTGGCCACGCTGGGCTTGCTGGGACCGCTGGCGCACCAGCGCTTCAAGCGCTACCAGCACAACCACACCCGCTTCGGCACGGCACCGTTCGGCTTCCACGCCGGCGCGGGCGATTTCTACCGGGCCTACCTGCGCGCCTTCGGCGTGGTGCTGGCGGGCACGCTGGTGATGGCCGCGGCCGGCTTCCTGATGGCGCCGGGGATCGGCAATTTCGGCGCGGCGGCGCTGCTTGGCTTCGGCATCGCCGGCTTCTACCTGGGCATGCTGTCGGTCAGCCCCTACCTGATGGCGCGGCTGCAGAATGTGGTGTGGAGCCACACCACGCTGGCGCCGCACGCGTTCCGCAGCCAGGTCAGCGCCGCGCGCATGGTCTTTATCTTTGTCACCAACCTGATTGCGATCGCCCTGACGCTCGGCCTGTTCCTGCCGTTCGCGCGCGTGCGCGCCACGCGCTACCGGCTGCAATGCGTGACCATGCTCGCGGCCGGTCCGCTCGACAGCTTCGTCGCCGGCGAAGCGCAGCAGGTGGGCGCGCTGGGCGACGCGGCGGTAGACTGGTACGACATCGACATCGCGCTCTGACGCGCCATGATCCCGGTCACCTTCTTCGACGGCCGCTCGTCGCGCGCGCATCCTGCCACGCTGGCCGTGGAGGCGCAGCAGGCCGTGCTGCGCGACGCCGACGGCACCGAATTGCGGCGCGCGCCGCTGTCGCAGCTGCGCGTGTCGGAGCGCGTGCGCCGCGCGCCGCGGCTGGTCACCTTCGTCGACGGCGCCTTCTGCGAGGTCACCGACCATGCCGCCTTCGACCGATTGCTGGCCTCCACCGGCCACCGCGACGGCCTGGTGACGCGCGCGCAGAACAGCTGGCGCCTCGCTGGCCTGGCCGTGGCGGCGCTGGTGGCGGTGCTGGTGCTGGGCTACTACGTCTTGCTGCCGTGGGGTGCCGGCATGATGGCACGCGCGGTGCCGGCCGAACTGGAGGCCCGGCTCGGCCAGCTGACGCTGGAGAGCCTGGACCACGGCATGCTCGCGCCGACGCAGTTGCCGGCCGCCGAGCAGGCCCGCATCCGTGCCGGCTTCGCGGCGCTGCGGCGCCCGCGCGACGCCGCGCACGACTACCAGGTGGTGTTCCGCCAGGGCGGCGAAATCGGTGCCAATGCGCTGGCCCTGCCGGGGGGCATCATCATCGTCACCGACGAGCTGGTCGGCCTGGCGGGCAGCGGCGCCGGCCTGATGGGCGTGCTGGCCCACGAGGCGGGCCACGTGGCGCGCCGCCACGGGCTGCAGCAAGTGATCCAGGGCTCGGCCCTGGCCGCGCTGTCGGCCTACCTGTTCGGCGATATCTCGTCGGTGCTGGCGGGCGTGCCGGCCGCCATGCTGACCTTGCGCTATTCGCGCGACCACGAGCGCGAGGCCGACGCCTATGCCATCGACGTGATGCAGCGCAACGGCCTGCCGCCGGCGGCGCTGGCCGACGTGCTGGTCGCGCTGGAGCAGCGCGAGGGCAAGCCCGACGAAGCGCAGGCCGGGCGTGGCGAAGACTTCCTGTCGACGCACCCGCACACGCAGGCGCGCATCGACGCGCTGCGCCGTGCCGGCCGCTAGCGCGCGCTGGGCAGGCGGGGCTCAGGCCGCCGGCTGCGGCGCGCCGGCGCCGGGCTGGCGGCGGTAGGCCCAGATCACCATGGCGATGCCCGCCAGGATCATCGGCAGGCTCAGCCACTGGCCCATCGACAGCTTCAGCGCCAGCAGGCCCAGGAAGGTGTCGGGCTCGCGCGCGAATTCCGCGGCGAAGCGGAACGCGCCATAGCCGATCAGAAACACGCCCGAGACCGCGCCCATCGGCCGCGGCTTGCGCGCGAACAGCCACAGGATGACGAACAGCGCCACGCCCTCGCCGGCAAACTGGTAGAGCTGCGACGGATGGCGCGGGATGTTGTCGCCGGCCTGCGGGAAGATCATGCCCCACGGCAGGTCGGTGGCGCGCCCCCACAGCTCGCCGTTGATGAAGTTGCCAATGCGTCCGGCAGCCAGCCCGCAGGGAATCATCGGCGCGATGAAGTCGGTCACTTCCATCCAGTGGCGCCGGCGCAGCCGGCCGAACAGCCACATCGCCACCACCACGCCAAGGAAGCCGCCATGGAAGGCCATGCCGCCCTCCCACACCTTGAAGATCTCGATCGGATGCGCCAGGTAGTACGTCGGCTTGTAGAACAGCACGTAGCCCAGTCGCCCGCCCAGGATCACGCCCAGCACGCCGAAGAACAGCATGTCGTCCAGGTCGCGCGTGGTCCAGCCCTTGGCGGCGATATGCGGCTGGCGGATGCGCAGGCGCCCGAACCACAGGAACATGACGAACCCGGCCAGGTACATCAGCCCGTACCAGCGGATCGCAAGCGGGCCCAGGTGGATGGCAACCGGGTCGAACTGGGGATGAATCAGCATGTTGGCGTGAATGGTGGTTATGGGGCAGCGGCGGCGCCGGCCGTGCGGCGCCAGGTATGACGCGCGGGTGCGGCGAAGGTTGCACGGCAATGCCAACGCGTGGCCCGCGCACGCATCGTAGCCCGTAATGATGTCACAAATCCCCGCGGCGCCCCGCGAGGCGGACGCCGCGGGCGGCGCACTCCGGCGCCCCAACAATCCATTTGACACGCCAAAACGCACGCGTCATTCTTGCCCCATCACAGCGCCCGCCGCGCGCGCGCGGCGGCATAGAACAAGGATTCCGGAGACCCCAACCATGGCATTCAACAAGCGCTCCCGGCACATCACGCAAGGCGTGGCGCGCTCCCCCAACCGCTCGATGTACTACGCGCTCGGCTACCAGAAGGAGGACTTCGACAAGCCGATGGTGGGCATCGCCAACGGGCATTCGACCATCACGCCGTGCAATGCCGGCCTGCAGCGCCTGGCCGATGCGGCCATCGACGCGATCCGGGCCGCCGGCGCCAACCCGCAGGTGTTCGGCACCCCGACCATCTCCGACGGCATGTCGATGGGCACCGAGGGCATGAAGTACTCGCTGATCTCGCGCGAGGTCATCGCCGACTGCATCGAGACCGCGGCCCAGGGCCAGTGGATGGACGGCGTGGTGGTGATCGGCGGCTGCGACAAGAACATGCCGGGCGGCATGATCGCGCTGGCGCGCACCAACGTGCCGGGCATCTACGTCTACGGCGGCACCATCAAGCCCGGCCACTGGAAGGGCAAGGACCTGACCATCGTGTCGTCGTTCGAGGCGGTCGGCGAGTTCACCGCCGGGCGCATGAGCGAGGAAGACTTCGAAGGGGTGGAACGGAACGCCTGCCCGTCCACCGGCTCGTGCGGCGGCATGTACACCGCCAACACCATGAGCAGCTCGTTCGAGGCGTTGGGCATGTCGCTGCTCTACTCGTCGACCATGGCCAACCCGGACCAGGAAAAGGTCGACAGCGCCGCTGAATCGGCGCGCGTGCTGGTCGAGGCCGTCAAGCGCGACCTCAAGCCGCGCGACATCATCACGCGCGAGTCGATCGAGAACGCGGTGGCGCTGATCATGGCCACTGGCGGCTCCACCAACGCGGTGCTGCACTACCTGGCGATCGCGCATGCCGCCGAGGTGGAATGGACCATCGACGACTTCGAGCGCATCCGCCGCAAGGTGCCGGTACTCTGCAACCTCAAGCCGTCGGGCCAGTACGTGGCAACCGACCTGCACCGCGCCGGCGGCATCCCGCAGGTGATGAAGATCCTGCTCAAGGCCGGACTGCTGCACGGCGACTGCATCACCATCACCGGCCGCACCCTGGCCGAGGAACTCGAGCACGTGCCCGACGCCCCGCGCGCCGACCAGGACGTGATCCTGCCGATCGAGCGCGCGCTCTACGCCGAGGGCCACCTGGCCATCCTCAAGGGCAACCTCGCCGAGGAAGGCGCGGTCGCCAAGATCACCGGCCTGAAGAACCCGGTCATCACCGGCCCGGCGCGCGTGTTCGAGGACGAGCAGAGCGCGATGGACGCGATCCTGGCCGACCGCATCAACCCCGGCGACATCCTGGTGCTGCGCTACCTCGGCCCCAAGGGCGGCCCCGGCATGCCGGAAATGCTGGCGCCGACCTCGGCCATCATCGGCAAGGGCCTGGGCGAGTCGGTCGGCTTTATCACCGACGGCCGCTTCTCGGGCGGCACCTGGGGCATGGTGGTCGGCCACGTCGCGCCGGAGGCGTACGTCGGCGGCACCATCGCGCTGGTGCAGGAGGGCGACTCGATCACCATCGACGCGCACCAGTTGCTGCTGCAGCTGAACGTAGCGGACGAAGAACTGGCCCGGCGCCGCGCCAGCTGGAAGGCACCGGCGCCGCGCTATACGCGCGGGGTGCTGGCGAAGTTCGCGCGGCTGGCATCGACGGCGAGCAAGGGGGCGGTGACGGACTGAGAGCGGTCCGCTGGATGGCAAAAAGCCTGCGATCCCTCGCAGGCTTTTTCGTTTGCAGAGCGCTTGCAGTACCGTCGCCCCTGGCAGGCGCCCGCCTCTCCCGCAAGCGGGAGAGGGGAGAAAACCCTCAATCCTCCCCCGGCGCCTTCTCCATTTCCTCCAGCGTCGCGTCCAGCCACTCGACCAGTCGCGCCTCCAGCGACTGCGTCAGCTCGCTGGCCAGCTGCGCCGTCAGCGGCGCGAGCCGCGACTGCAGCGTGGCTTCGGTGTGGGCCGCGACCACCTGCGGCCATTCGGTGCGAAAGCGCATCATCACGCGGCTCAGCAGCTCGGTGCGCACCGCGCGCAGGTCGTCGTCGCCGGTGCCGGTGGCGGCGTCCGTCTGCACGGCGGGCTGGGCCGGCACGATCGCGTCGTCCAGCGCGGCGTCGCCGGTGTCACCCACCTGCATCACCATGCCGGCATCGTCCATGCCGAAGGTGTCGATCACGCCGTCGTCCGCCGCGGCGCCCGCCTGCGCCGGCGCTTCGGTGTCGGCTTCAGTGTCGGCTGCGGTGTCGACATCCGGCAGGTCGACCACCTCGGTCAGCAGCGGGATGCTGTCGTGCGGTTCCGGCCGCGGGATCACCCGCGAGGTGGTGCGTTCGCTCATGCGGCGTCTCCCTTGGGCTGGCCGATGTCGTGGTGCGTCAGCGGATACCCGCGTTCGCGGTAGAAGCGGTAGCGCTGGCGGCCGGCTTCGCGCGCGGCATCGCCGGCGCCGACCACCTCGATCAGCCGCTCGAAGCTGGCGAACTGCGCCGGGGCTTCGTCAGCCAGGTTGATCAGCAGCTGGTGGTGCGGCACGCCCTCGGTGGTGGCGGCCAGCAGGATCGGCGTGACCGCCGCGTTGGGGCTTTCCAGCCCGCAATGCGGCAGGAAGTCCAGCGGGGAGAAGGTCCACAGGCGCGCGTCGAGGTCAGCCAGCTGCGCCGGGGCGCCGTGGATCACCACCTTCTGCCCGGCGCCGTAGGCCTTGCGGACCAGCCGGCAGACATAGCCGAGCACGTCCGGCACGTTGCTATGGAAGTCGATGCGCGTCATGGACGGTTGCCGCTCCTGCTCCGTTGCGCCGCGCTCAGGCCGCGCGGTCCATCAGGAACTGCGTCAGCAGCGGCACCGGACGGCCGGTGGCGCCCTTGGCCGCGCCGCTCTTCCACGCGGTGCCGGCGATGTCCAGGTGGGCCCAGTCGTACTTCTCGGTGAAGCGCGCCAGGAAGCAGGCGGCGGTGACGCTGCCGGCCGGGCGGCCGCCGATATTGCCCATGTCGGCAAAGTTGGACTTGAGCTGGTCCTGGTATTCGTCGTCCAGCGGCATGCGCCAGGCGCTGTCCATGGCGCGGCGGCCAGCCTGCAGTAGCGCGTCGGCGAGCGCGTCGGAGCGCGCGTACAGGCCGCTGTTGACATGGCCGAGCGCGATGATGCAGGCGCCGGTCAGGGTGGCGACGTCGATCACCGCGGCCGGCTTGAAGCGCTCGACATAGGTCAGCGCATCGCACAGGATCAGGCGACCCTCGGCGTCGGTGTTCAGGATCTCGATGGTCTGGCCCGACATGCTGGTGACCACGTCGCCGGGCTTGGTGGCGATGCCGCTGGGCATGTTCTCGCAGGTGGGCACCACCGCGACCACGTTGAGCTTCAGGCCCATCTCGGCCACGGCCTGGATCGTGCCCAGCACCGAGGCGGCGCCGCACATGTCGTACTTCATCTCGTCCATGCCCTCGCCCGGCTTGAGCGAGATGCCGCCGGTATCGAAGGTGATGCCCTTGCCCACCAGCACCACCGGCGCCTGCTTGGCGCCGGCGCCGTCGTAGCGCAGCACGATGAACTGGGGCGGCTCCTCGCTGCCCTTGGTCACGGCCAGGAACGCGCCCATGTTGAGCGCCTCGATCTGCTTGCGCCCGAGGATCTCGGCCTTGAGCTTGTGGCGCTTGGCGATGGTGCGCGCGGTATTGGCCAGGTAGGTCGGTGTGCAGATATTGGAGGGCAGGTTGCCGAGGTCGCGCGTCAGCTCCATGCCGTTGGCGATGGCGGTGCCGCGCACCGCGGCCTGGGTCGCGGCGCGGGCGTCGCCGCTGTCGACCGCGATCACGACCTTGCGCAGCGAGGACTTGTCATTGGCGTTGGGCTTGCCGCTGGCCGCATTCTGGGCGTTGGCGCGCTTCAGTCCGGGATGGCGCTCGAGCAGGCGGTAGCCGGCTTCGCGCACCAGCGTGATGGTGGTGATCACGGCCCACGATACGTCGCGCTGCTGCGGCGCCTGTTGCGCCAGGCACCACAGCGCCGAGGTCGCACGCGTGGACGACAAGGCACGCACCGCGGTGCGCACCGCATCGGCGAAGGCCTTGTCCGTAAAGTCGGCTTCCTTGCCCAGGCCCACCAGCAGCACGCGCGCGGCGCCCACGCCGGCCACTTCGTGCAGCATCAGCTGGGTGCCGCGCTTGCCCTCGAAGTCGCCCTGCTTGACCAGCCGTCCCACCAAGCCCTTGGTGGCCACATCGAGGGCCTTGGCTACGCCGCCGAGATTCTGGCCTTCGAACAGGCCGACCACCAGGCAGTCGGTCTTGGTCGCCAGGAAACCATTTTGGCCGGCTTTGCTCCAATCCAGGGCTTTTGTGCTAAATTCCATCGCGCTTCCTTCCAGGGGCTCGTTAGACACGAAAGCCTCCATTATCCGCGATTTTTACCCCGCGACCTGCCGCCGCTGATACGCCCCGGTCACGTTGACAGCACGCTGTGCCGTCAGCCAGCTGTTCTGCCAGGCACCTCGCACGGCACATCGCCCGCTCCGGCCGGCAGCCCGGAACCGAACCCGCATGATCCTTCAACAAGCCCTGCGACGCGAGCTTGCCTACACCGCCGGGGCGGTGTTCCTGGTGATGCTGACCTTCATGCTCACCTCGCTCGTGATCCGCATCCTGGGGATGGCCGCCAACGGCAAGGCCAGCCCCAACGACGTGCTGATGCTGATCGGCCTGGCCACCATCGGCTACCTGTCGATCCTGCTGTCGGCGACGCTGTTCATTTCCACCCTGATCGTGCTGACGCGCTGGTACAAGGATTCGGAAATGGTGGTGTGGTTCTCGGCCGGCATCTCGCTGCGCGACCTGGTCAAGCCGGTGCTGCAGTTCGCCGCGCCCTTCATCGTGCTGGCGCTGCTGCTGGGCCTGTTCGCGTGGCCGTGGGCCAACCAGCAGAGTGCGCTGTTCCGCGACCGCTTCGAGCAGCGCGGGGTGATGTCGATGATCGCCGCCGGCCGCTTCATCGAGCCGGCCAAGGCCAACTACGTGCTGTTCATCGAAGGCATCGACGCCGACATGAAGCATGCGCGCAATGTCTTCGTCGCCAATGCCGAGGCCGACAAGATCGGCGTGGCGCTGGCGCACCAGGGCCAGTTCGAGACCATGCCCAACGGCGACCGGCTGGTGGTGATGGAGAATGGCCGCCGCTACTCAGGCACGCCCGGCCAGATCGACTACCGCATCGTCGAGTTCGAGCGCTATGCGGTCAAGGTGGACAACAAGCCGCCCGAGTCCGAGGCCAAGCTGCCGCCCAAGAGCCGCGACACCATCGAGCTGATCCGCAACCCCACGCGCGAGAACCTGGGCGAGCTGATCTGGCGCATCTCGCTGCCGATCCTGGCCTTCAACTTCGTCATGATCGCGATCCCGCTGGCCTACGTTAACCCGCGCCTGGGCCGCTACACGCCGCTGGTGTTCGCGGTGCTGATCTACCTGACCTACAGCAACCTGATCAACCTGTCGCAGTCCTGGGTGCGCAACGGCTCGATTCCGTTCTGGCTGGCCTGGTGGCCGATCCACCTGGCCGTGTTCCTGGGCGCGCTGGTGCTGTTCCGCTACCGCCAGAACCGCAGCCTGGGAGGCTGGCGCGCCGTGTTCGGGCTGCGCAAGCGCGATGCCGCGACTGCTGCCGGAGGCCGGGCATGAGGGTCCTGCGCGTCTATGAACGCTATTTCGGCCGGCTGGTCTATGGCGTGTTCGCCTTCATCCTGTTCGCGGTGCTGTCGCTGTTCGTGTTCTTCGACATGCTCAACGAGCTGGAGAACGTCAACGCCCAGTACACCTCGCTGGTGGCGCTGTTCCACGTCCTGCTGCAGGCACCCACGCGGGTGTACGAGGTGCTGCCGATCGCGGTGCTGATCAGCGCGATCTATGTGTTCTCGCAGCTGGCCAGCCAGTCCGAGTACACCATCTTCCGCGTGGCCGGCCTGAACACCCGCCAGGCGCTGTTCTCGCTGTTCAAGCTGGCGGTGCCGCTGGCGCTCGTGACCTTTCTGTTCGGCGAGTTCATCGGCCCGCGCGCCGAGCAGTATGCGCAGAAGGTCAAGCTGGAGGCGATCGGCGCGACGGTGTCGTCGGGCTTCCGCTCCGGGGTCTGGGTCAAGGACCGCGACAAGGATGCCACCGGCGAGGGCGAGATCACCCGCTTCGTCAACGTGGCGGGGCTGCGGCCAGACCAGACCATCACCGGCATCACCATGTACGAGTTCGACCCCCAGTACCGGCTGCGCGTGATCCGCGTGGCGCAGGAGGGGCGCTACCAGGGCGGCCAGTCGTGGGAGCTGCAGAACGTCAGCGAGACCCGCTTCGTCGAACTGGCGCCGCAGGCCCAGGGCGCTCAACCCGCGCCCGGCGCGCCGGCACGCGACGCGCTCGCGCCGGACTTCCGCGCCGAGCAGGTCAAGTTCCCGCGCGTGGCCATGCATTCGGAGCTGACCCCGCAGATCCTGTCCGTGCTGCTGGTGACGCCGGAGCGGATGTCGACGCTGGACCTGTTCCGCTATATCCGCCACCTGCGCGACAACAAGCAGGACACCCAGCGCTACGAGATCGCGTTCTGGAAGAAGGTGATCTACCCGCTGACGCTGTTCGTGATGGTGGCGCTGGCCCTGCCCTTCGCCTACCTGCACGCGCGCGCCGGCGCGGTCGGGGTCAAGGTGTTCGGCGGCATCATGCTGGGGCTGTCGTTCCACCTGTCGAATACGCTGTTCTCGCACGTGGGCCTGCTGCATACGTGGCCGCCGATCATTTCCGCGCTGGTGCCAGGCACGCTTTACCTGACGTTGGCGCTGCTGGCGCTGCGCTGGGTGGACCGGCACTGAGGACGGCCATGGCAGCTTCCGATCGCGCCCTGGTCCTGTTCGCGCATGGCGCGCGCGATGCGCGCTGGCGCGAGCCGTTCGAGCGGCTGCAGCAGAAGCTGGTTGCCGCCCTGCCCGGCTGCGAGGTGC
Organism: Cupriavidus sp. SS-3; assembly: GCF_035818815.1. Taxonomy (NCBI): domain Bacteria; kingdom Pseudomonadati; phylum Pseudomonadota; class Betaproteobacteria; order Burkholderiales; family Burkholderiaceae; genus Cupriavidus; species Cupriavidus sp. SS-3. The sequence goes on along the minus strand of NZ_JAYLVT010000002.1, from coordinate 142,810 downwards.
GGCTGGCATTTCTGGAACTGATGTCGCCGCTGCTGGCCGATACGCTGGCGGAACTCGCCGCGGGCGGCGTCGCCGAGGTTACCGTGGTGCCGGTGTTCTTCGGCCAGGGCGGGCATATCCGGCGCGATTTGCCTGCCTTGCTCGACCAGTGCCGGCAGGCCCATCCCGGCATTCGGCTGCATTGCGCGGCCGCGGTCGGCGAGTCCGATGCGGTGCTGGATGCGATCGCGGCCTATTGCATGGCGTCGCTGCCCGGGACGGACCGCGCCCAGCCCTGAACGGCAGCTTGCCCCGGCCATGAAAAAAGCCCCGTGCCGGCGTACCGGCACGGGGCTTTGTCGTTCTGGCGTGCGCTTGCGGCTCAGGCAGCGCGCGGCGTGCGCACTTCAGTCACGCCCGCATCCTCGCGCGGCGCCTCGGTCGCGCGCGCGGCCAGCGCGGCGCCGATCATCAGCAGGCTGGGCTGCACCGGGTCGATCCATGCCGCCGCTTCGCCGGCCGCCATCTGGCCGAGCGTGAACTCGCGGCTGCGCTGGCGCGGCGTGGTGGCAGCTTCCACCACCCAGGTCGGCGTCGACGCGGGCTTGCCGTGCGCGATCAGCTGCGCGGCAATCGAGGCGGCCTGGTCCCGGCCCATGTAGTAGACCAGCGTGTCGGCCTTGACCGCGGCTTCGATATCGGGCGAGCCCTCGCCATCCGCTGCCTTGGCCTGCGTGGCAAACGCCACGCTGCGCGACACGCCGCGCTTGGTCAGCGGCTTGCCGATGGCCGACGCGGCCGCCAGCGCCGCGGTGATGCCCGGCACCACCTCGTACTCGATGCCGGCCGCTTCCAGCGCCTGCAATTCCTCGTCGGCGCGCCCGAACAGCATCGGGTCGCCGCCCTTCAGGCGCACCACGCGTTCGTACTTGCTGGCCAGATCCACGATCTGCCGGTTGATGAACAACTGCGCGGTGGAGCGCTGGCCGCAGCGCTTGCCGACTTCGACCAGCTCCGCCTGCGGACACCAGGCCAGCATCTCCGGGGACACCAGTGCATCGTGCAGCACCACCTGGGCTTCGCCCAAAAGCCGTGCACCACGCACCGTAATGAGGTCTGCCGCACCGGGGCCTGCCCCGATGAGGAACACCTTGCCGTAGGTCTTCTGCGCCTGCTTGTCCATCTGTTGCCCCTTGTCCGCTCGTTCCTGTTCGTTACCGATCAGGAAAACGCACGGATCATGCCTGCGGCCACCGTGTGGTTGGTCGCCTCGTCGATCAGCACGAAGGCGCCCGTGGCCGGATTATCGCCGTAGGCATCGCACACGATCGGCTTCTGCAGCGAAATCTGCACCGAACCGATGTCGTTCAGGCGGATATCGTGGCGGCCGGTCTCGTGCGACAGCGTGTGCACGTCCAGCACGCGGTCCACCGCCGACACGCGCGCGAACACGCTGGCCGTGGTGTGCTTGAGCACGTACTTGCGCGACGGGTTCAGCGACTCGTCGTCGAACCAGCACAGGTCGGCCTGCAGCTTCTTGGCGGAAGCCGCGGTCGCATCGGCGGCAACGAACATGTCACCGCGTGATACATCGACGTCCTCGGCCAGGCGCACGGTGACCGTGTCGCCGACGTTGGCCGATTCCGCGGCGCCGTTCGGGGTCAGCACTTCGGCCACCACCGCTTCGCGGTTGGCGGGCAGCACGCGCAGCTTCTGGCCGACGCGCACGGTGCCGGCTTCGACGCGGCCGGCATAACCGCGGAAGTCGTCCGACTGCGAACCGTCCTGGCGGATCACCAGCTGCACCGGGAAGCGCAGCGCGGCGTCGTCCTCGGGCGCGGCTTCTTCCACCGGCAGCTCTTCCAGCAGCGGCAGCAGCGGCTCGCCCTGGTACCACGGCATGGCATCGCTCTCATGCACGATGTTGTCGCCGCGCAGCGCGGACACCGGCACGTAGCGCACGTCCTTCAGGCCCAGTTGCTCGGCCAGTTCGGCATAGGCGGCGCGGATCTCGTTGAAGGTCTGCTCGCTGAAGTCGACCAGGTCCATCTTGTTGACGGCGACGATCACGTGCTGGATCTCCAGCAGCTTCAGGATGGCCGAGTGGCGCTTGGTCTGTGCCAGCAGCTCGGCACGGCCGTCCTTGACGGTCACGCGGGTGGCATCGACCAGCACGATGGCCGCGTGCGCGGTCGACGCACCGGTGACCATGTTGCGGGTGTACTGCTCGTGGCCCGGCGTATCCGCGATGATGAACTTGCGGCGCGCGGTCGAGAAGTAACGGTAGGCCACGTCGATGGTGATGCCCTGCTCGCGCTCGGCTTCCAGGCCGTCGGTCAGCAGCGAGAAATCGATCTGCTCGCCGGCGGTGCGCTTGTTCTTGGCGTTGGCCAGCGCGGTCAGCTGGTCGGACAGCACGGCCTTGCTGTCGTACAGCAGGCGGCCGATCAGCGTGCTCTTGCCGTCGTCGACCGAGCCGGCGGTGATGAAGCGCAGCAGGCCTTGGTGGGTTGCTTGGTGAGTCATGTCTGGATCCTTTGCTGCGTGCGGCTTAGAAGTAGCCTTCCTTCTTGCGGCGTTCCATCGAGGCTTCGCTGGTCTGGTCGTCCATGCGGGTGGCGCCGCGCTCGGTGATCTCGGTCACCGCGGTCTCGGCGATGATCGCTTCCGGCGAATCGGCAACGCTGGCCACCGGGCAGGTGCAGCTGATGTCGCCGACGGTGCGGAAGCGGACCGACAGCACTTCGCTGACGTCGCCGTCCTGCTTGGGCGTGATCGGCGTGACCGGGACCAGCAGGCCATTCTTGCGCACCACTTCGCGCTGGTGGGCGTAGTAGATCGGCGGCAGCGCCAGGTTTTCGCGGGCGATGTACTGCCACACGTCCAGTTCGGTCCAGTTCGAGATCGGGAACACGCGCATCTGCTCGCCCTGCGCCATGCGGGCGTTGTACAGGCTCCACAGCTCGGGGCGCTGTGCCTTGGGGTCCCACTGGCCGAACTCGTCGCGGAACGAGAAGATGCGCTCCTTGGCGCGGGCCTTCTCTTCGTCGCGGCGGGCACCGCCCATCAGCGCGTCGAACTTGTGCGCCTCGATGGTTTCCAGCAGCGTCACGGCCTGCGCGGCGTTGCGTGAATCGGTTTCCTTGCGCAGGCGCACGGTGCCGCGCTTGATCGAGTCTTCCACATGGCCCACCACCAGGCGCGCGCCCAGTTCGGCCACGCGCTGGTCACGGAACGCGATCACTTCCGGGTAGTTGTGGCCGGTGTCGATATGCACCAGCGGGAACGGCAGCTCGATCTTGCGGTCACCCAGGCGGAAGGCCTTCAGCGCCAGGTGCAGCATCACGATCGAGTCCTTGCCGCCGGAGAACAGCAGCGCCGGGTTGCGGCACTCGGCCACCACCTCGCGGATGATGTAGATCGACTCGGCTTCGAGGCGGTCGAGGTGATCGTTCTGTACTTGCAACAGGTGCGCCACGCTGCTGGTGGCTTCTGCGATGTCGTTCATGATGCCCATTTTTTCCGGCCTCAATGCTTGATGTTCTGTTCGTGAAGCCCGCACTCTTTCGAGTCCTTGCTCTCCCACCACCAACGTCCCGCACGGACATCCTCGCCCGCGCGCACGGCACGCGTACACGGCTCGCAGCCGATGCTCGGGTAGCCCTTGGCGTGCAGGTCGTTGATGGGCACGTTGTGGCGCTTCAGGTAGGCCCACACTTCGGCCTCGCTCCAGTCCGCCAGCGGGTTGAATTTGGGGATGCCGCGGGCCTCGTCCATTTCCTCGAACGGCAGCTCGGCGCGCGTCACGGCCTGCTCGCGGCGCTGGCCGGTCAGCCAGGCGTCGGCGTGCGACAGCGCGCGGTTGAGCGGCTCGACCTTGCGGATGCCGCAGCATTCCTTGCGCAGGTCGATGCTGTCGTAGAAGCCGTTCAGGCCATTCTTCTTCAGGTAGTTCTCGACGGCCTCGGCGTCCGGCGTGAACTGCTCGATGCTGTAGCCGTAGTGCGACTGCACCTTGTCCAGCACTGCCAGCGTCTCGGCGTGCAGGCGCCCGGTCTGCAGCGTGAACACGCGGATGCCGGCGCGCACGGCTTCGGTGCCGCGCAGGATCGCGTCGGTCAGCACCATGTCCTCGGCCGCCAGGCTCGAGGCAAAGCGCGCGCGGAAGAAGCGCGCGGCGATGCCCGCCAGGCGCTCGCCCAGCTCGCGCTCCTTCTGCTCCAGCGCGGCGATGCTGCCGGTGTATTCCGGCGCAACCCACAGCGCAGGCGGACGCAGCGCCGACGCCGCACCGGCGTCGACCACGGCGATGTCGCTCAGCACCGTGCTCATGCCGCTTCCTTCGGTTGCGCGCCAACCTCTGCCCGCGCACGGCGGAACAGCGGCAGCGGCTCATCCACCGAAGCCTGGTAGGTCACGGTGAACTCGGTGAAGCCCTTGATGGCGTCGTCGATGTTCTTGTCGGCGCGCACCGCGAAGGCGTCGAAACCGCAGCGCTTCATGAAGTTGAGCTGGTCGCGCAGCACGTCGCCGATGGCGCGCAGCTGGCCCTTCCAGTGGTAGCGGGTGCGCAGCAGGTAGGCAGTCGAGAAGCCGCGCCCGTCGCGGAACACCGGGAAGTCCACCGCCACCAGCGCCACGCGCGCGAAGTACGCCTCGGCATCGCCCGGCTCGTCTTCCGGGGCCAGCCACACGCCGGTGCGGGCCGCATCGCGGCCGGCCAGCAGCGCTTCGTTGGCCTTCCACACCGACAGCGGGAACAGCACCGCGTCCTGGCTTTGCGCGGCCGCGGCAATCTGCTCGTCGGTCAGCGGCTGCTCGGCGGTGCCGCGCAGCACGGTCCAGGCGTCATCGACGATGACGGGGGCGACGGTAGCGCCGTCCTGTTGCAGTTGAATGATCTTTGCCATGTTCAGTCTCCGGTCCTCAGGCTTCGGCGCGCTCGCGCGGCTGCTTGTCGGCATAAACGCGCTCCTTGAACGGGGCGATGCCGATGCGGGACAGGGTTTCGATAAAGCGTTCGTCTTCGATGCGGTTGGCCACGAAGGTGTCGATGATGCGGCTCACCACCTCGGGCATTTCCTCGGCGCTGAACGACGGGCCGATCACCTTGCCCAGCGCGGTCTGGTTGCCCTGGGCGCCGCCCAGCGTGACCTGGTACCACTCCGAACCATCCTTGTCGACGCCCAGCACGCCGATATTGCCGACGTGGTGGTGGCCGCAGGCGTTGATGCAGCCCGAGATGTTCAGCGAGATCTCGCCCAGGTCATAGACATAGTCCAGGTCGTCGAAACGCTCCTGGATCGCCTGCGCGATGGGGATAGACTTGGCGTTGGCCAGCGAGCAGAAATCGCCGCCGGGGCAGGCGATGATGTCGGTCAGCAGGCCGATGTTCGGCGTGGCCAGGCCGGCCTTCTTCGCCAGCTGCCACAGCGCGTACAGGTCCTGCTTCTTCACGTCCGGCAGCACCAGGTTCTGCTCGTGCGCGACGCGCAGCTCGCCGAAGCCGAACTGGTCGGCCAGGTCCGCCACGGTTTCCATCTGCGCGTCGGTGGCGTCGCCCGGGGGCGAGGCCAGGCCGGGCTTGGTCGACAGCGTCACCGCGGCGTAGCCCGGCACCTTGTGGCCGTGCACGCTGCGGCTGACCCAACGCGCGAACGCCTTGTCTTCCAGCAGGTGGTTTTCGTACGAAGCGTCGGTGTCGGCCAGCTTTTCATACGCGGGCGGCGTGAAGTACTGCGCCACGCGGTCGAACTCGACCTGCGTCAGCGTGGCCGGACCGTCCTTGCTGTGCTGCCATTCTTCCTCGACTTCCTGGGCGAACTTGTCGGCGCCGATCGCCTTCACCAGGATCTTGATGCGGGCCTTGTACTTGTTGTCGCGGCGTCCGTAGCGGTTGTACACGCGAATGGCCGACTCGATGTAGGTCAGCATGTGCTGCCACGGCAGGTCGTCCTTGATGATCGTGCCCAGGATCGGGGTACGGCCCAGGCCGCCGCCGGCGAGGATGCGCAGGCGCGTTTCGCCGTCGGCATTCTTGTAGGCGTAGACGCCGATGTCGTGCATCTGCACCACGGCGCGATCGTCCTTCGACGCCGAGATCGCGATCTTGAACTTGCGCGGCAGGAAGGCGAATTCCGGCTGGAACGTGCTCCACTGGCGCAGCAGCTCGGCCAGCACGCGCGGATCCACCGACTCGTCCGGCGCCACGCCGGCGAAGTGGTCGGTGGTGATGTTGCGCACGCAGTTGCCCGAGGTCTGGATCGCGTGCATCTCGACGCTGGCGAGCTCGGCCAGCACGTCGGGCACGCGCTCCAGCTCCATCCAGTTGTACTGGATGTTCTGGCGGGTCGAGAAGTGGCCGTAGCCGCGGTCGTATTCGCGCGCGATATGGGCCAGCTTGCGCATTTGCTTCGACGACAGCAGGCCGTACGGGATCGCCACGCGCAGCATGTAGGCGTGGCGCTGCATGTACAGGCCGTTCTGCAGCCGCAGCGGCAGGAATTCTTCCTCGGTCAGCTCGTCCGCCAGGCGGCGGCGCACCTGGTCACGGAACTGGGCGACGCGCTCGGCGACGATACGCTGGTCATATTGGTCGTACTGATACATGGCGGGGTCCGTTCAGTATTCGTTGAATTCAGGAAACGAGCTTGATGGCGACGAGTGTCAGCGTCGTCGCCAGGGCGGCACGCACCAGCCGCTCGGGCAGCGCCCGCGACAGTTGCGCGCCCAGCCAGATGCCGGGGATCGAACCCACCAGCAGCGCCAGCAGCAAATTCCAGTCGACCGTGCCTAGCCACACGTGGCCCAGCCCGGCCAGCGCCGTCAGCGGGACGGCGTAGGCAATGTCGGTGCCGGCCACTTCGGCCGGCTTCATTTGGGGATACAGCAGCAGGATCAGCGTGGCGCCGACCGCGCCGGCACCGATCGACGAGACCGTGACCAGCACGCCGATCACCGCGCCGACGATGACGGTGGCAACCACCTGCCTGCGGCCATGCAGCTGGAAGCGCGGGTTGCGTTCCAGCCAGGCCAGCATCTGGCGGCGGAACAGCAGCGACAGCACCGTCAGCAGCACCGACACGCCGATGGTCACGCGGATCGCATGCAGCCAGCGGGCGTCGAGTTCGCCGGCGCTCTTCAGCACCAGGATGGCGGCCACGGCCGCCGGCAGGCTGCCAATGCACAGGCGCCGCACCACCTGCCACTGCACGTGGCCATGGGCGCGATGCGCGATGGTGCCGAAGCCCTTGGTGATGGCCGCGAAGGCCAGGTCGGTGCCGACCGCGGTGGCCGGCGAGAAGCCGAACAGCAGCGTCAGCAGCGGCGTCATCAGCGAGCCCCCTCCCACGCCGGTCAGTCCGACGAGGACGCCTACGAACAGACCGGAAAAGGTATAGGCCAGGGACATGGGGGACTCGGTGTGGCGAGGCCCGCGGATCTCGCCGTGGAACTGGCCGCGGCGGGAAGGCGCACCGAGGGCAGGCCGTTCATTAACAAAGTTCGAGAATCGTAATAAACTGGCCTCATACCTCAAACTAATAAGAAGTTGTTTGTTTATACGAACGCAGATATATGAACTTGCACCAGTTTCGCTTCGTGCGGGAAGCCGTCCGGCAGAATTACAACCTGACCGAGGCCGCTAAAGCGCTCTATACGTCACAACCCGGCGTATCCAAGGCCATCATCGAGCTGGAAGAAGAATTGGGGGTCGATATCTTCACGCGCCACGGCAAGCGCATCCGCAGCCTGACCGAGCCCGGCCGCCGCATCCTCAGCTCGGTCGAGAAGATCCTGCAGGAGGTGGAAAGCCTGAAGCGCGTCGGCATGGACTATGCGGCTCAGGACCAGGGCAACTTCACCATCGCCACCACGCATACCCAGGCGCGCTATGCGCTGCCCCGCGTGATCAGCGAGTTCACCAAGCGCTACCCCAAGGTGCGGCTGTCGATCCAGCAGGGCAATCCGGCCCAGATCGCCGACATGCTGCTGCATGACCAGGCCGACATCGGCATCGCCACCGAGGGCATCTCCAGCGACAAGAACCTGGTGTCGCTGCCGGGCTACCAGTGGACTCACATGGTGATTACGCCGCCCGAGCACCCGCTGCTGGAAAAGAAGCACCTGGCGCTGGAAGACCTGATGGGATACCCGCTGATCACCTACGATGCCAACTTCGCCGGGCGCACCAAGATCGACAAGGCCTTCGCGCTGCGCCACCTGGCGCCGGACATCGTGCTCGAGGCCATCGACGCGGATGTGATCAAGACCTATGTGGAGATCGGGCTGGGCGTGGGCATCGTCGCCGGCGTCGCCTATGATGCCGAGCGCGACCGCAACCTGCGCGGCATTGCCGCCGGGCACCTGTTCGGCAGCAACGTGACCCACCTGGCCGTAAAGCAGGGGGCCTACCTGCGCAGCTTTGTCTATACCTTCATCGAGCTGTTCTCGCCGACGCTCAACCGCAAGCTGGTCGAGCAGGCCATGTCCGGCGAACACGAAGCCTACGAACTCTGAGGCGGCCACCGCTGCCGCCCCACTCTAATAAGAAGTCAATCCACGATGCCTGCCCTGCCTATCCCAACCTGCCGTCCGGAGGTCCTGTGAGCGACCTGCCCGGCATCCACTGGACCGAAAACGGCGTCGAGCACAGCGCCGCCTGGCGCTCCGAGGCCGGCCTGCCGCCGCCGCGGCGCGTGGTCGTCGCCGACGACACCACCAGCGCCGATACCGCCTACCGGCTTGCCTGCGAAGGCACCGCGCTGCTGTGGCGGGGCGATTTCCAGAACGCGCGCCAGTTGCTGAATGCGCTGGCGCGCCGCACCGAGCGCAAGCCCAAGAAGGCCAGCCGCCCCGGCCACAAGGCCCGGGACAAGAGCCAGGCCGCGTCGCCCACCGAGGCCTTCCACCTGCACCGGCTGGCGCAGTCGCAGCGCGCGCGCACGCTGGGCATGCTGCTGCTGCCGTTCGAGGCAGGCCACCAGATCCCGCTGCGCCGCGCGCCCGATGTGCAGGAAGCGTGCGAACAGGTCTACGGCCCGGCCGGCGAGCCCTACGTGGCCTCGCTGCGCGAGCTGCTGGGCATGATCGGCGCGTTCGAATGGCGCAGGAAGGGCGTGGAGATCCCGGCGCTGGAAGACCGCATCCACCCGTGGTACGGCGTGTTCTCGCCGGTGCGCGGCGAGTACATCGACCTGGTCGCGGCCGAGCCGCTGCCGGCTACGACGCTGGCCTTCGATATCGGCACCGGCACCGGCGTGCTGGCCGCGGTGCTGGCCCGCCGCGGCGTGCAGCGCGTGGTGGCCACCGACCAGGACGCGCGCGCGCTGGCCTGCGCGCGCGAGAACATCGCCAGGCTCGGCTACACCGGGCAGGTCGAGGTGATCGAGGCCGACCTGTTTCCCGCCGGCCGCGCGCCGCTGGTGGTATGCAACCCGCCGTGGGTGCCGGCACGGCCGAGTTCGCCGGTCGAGCGCGCCGTCTATGACCCCGACAGCGCCATGCTGCGCGGCTTCCTGCAAGGGCTGGCCGAGCACCTGGAACCCGGCGGCGAGGGCTGGCTGCTGCTGTCCGACCTGGCCGAGCACCTGGGCCTGCGCCAACGCGACGAACTGACGGGCTGGATCGAGGCCGCGGGGCTGAAGGTGCTGGGCCGTTCCGACATCCGCCCGCGCCACCCGCGCGCGGCCGATGCGGCCGACCCGCTGCACGCGGCGCGCTCGGCCGAAGTGACCTCGCTCTGGCGCCTGGGGGTGCGCTAAGGCTGCTAAAGCCGCTGCCGCGGGGCCACGGTGCCCCGCCGGCCGAGTTCGGCTATCCTTTCCCGTCACATATAAGAACGGAGGAGACCATGCTGAAGCTGCCCCTGCGCCCCCTGCTGCTTGCCGGCGCGCTGTTCGTCGCCGGCGCCGCGCATGCCGACATCCGCGTCGGCATCGATGTGTCCACCACCGGGCCGGCCGCCTCGATCGGCATCCCGTCCAAGAACACCGTGCTGATGTGGCCGCAGACGCTGGGCGGCCAGAAGGCGCACTACATCATCCTCGACGACGGCACCGACCCGGCCGCCGCGGTGCGCAACGTGCGCAAGCTGATCTCCGAGGAAAAGGTCGACGTGATCGTCGGCCCCAACATCACGCCCACCGCAATCGCCGCGCTCGACGCCGTGGCCGAGGGTGAGACCCCGATGGTGGCGCTGGCCGCCTCGGCCGCCATCGTCGAGCCGCAGACCGACGCCAAGCGCCGCTGGGCCTTCAAGATGCCGCAGAACGACTCGCACATGGCCACTGTGCTGACCGAGTACATGAGCAACCACGGCGTGCGCACGGTCGGCTTTATCGGCTTTGCCGACGCCTATGGCGAAAGCTGGTGGCGCGAGTTCTCGAAGCTGGCCGAGCTGCGCAAGATCCGGGTGGTGGCCAACGAGCGCTTCTCGCGCAACGACACCTCGGTCACCGGGCAGGTGCTCAAGCTGATGGCGGCCAACCCGGACGCGATCCTGATCGCCGGCGCCGGCACGCCGTCGGTGCTGCCGCAGAAGACGCTGGGCGAGCGCGGCTACAAGGGCAAGGTCTACCAGACCCATGGCATCGCCACCTGGGACTTCCTGCGCATGGGCGGCAAGGACGTGGAAGGCACGCTGTTCCCGACCGGGCCGGTGGTGGTGGCGCGCCAGCTGCCCGAGAGCCACCCAGTGCGCAAGGTGGCGCTGGACTTCGTCAATCGTTACGAAGCAAAGTACGGCGCCGACAGCGTGACGCAGTTCGCCGGAGATGCGTGGGGCGCATGGATGCTGCTCGACGACGCCGCCCGCCGCGCGCTGAAGACCGGCGCCCAGCCCGGCACGCGCGAGTTCCGCGCGGCCATGCGCGACGCGCTGGAGACCACCACCAATCTCACCATCCCCAACGGCGTGATGAACCTGAACCCGAAGGACCACCAGGGCTTCGACCAGCGTTCGCGCGTGATGGGGGTGATCCGCAACGGCAAGTTCGCCTACGCGGGCGACAAGTAGCCCGCCGCATCAATGCAACAACGCATCAGGAAAGGAAGCATCGCATGAGCACCACTCCCACCCCCGTCACCGTCGCCTTTATCGGCCTGGGCGCCATGGGCTCGCACATGGTGCGCCACCTGCTGGCCGCCGGCCACACCGTGCGCGCCTTCGTGCGCCGCCCGGAAGCAGCCGAGGCCGCGCGCGCGCTGGGGGCAGAGCCCTTCTTCACGCCCGCCGAGGCGGCCCGCGGCGCCAGCGTGGTCTTCACCAACGTGACCTCGTCCGAAGACGTGCGCGAGGTGCTGCTGGGCGCGCAGGGCGTGATCCACGGGGCCGCGCCCGGCACCATCTGCGTCGACCACAGCACCATCTCACCCATCGTCACGCGCGAGATCGCCGCGGCCCTGGCCGCGCGCGGCATCGAGGCGCTGGACTGCCCGGTCTCGGGCGGCACCATGGGCGCCGAGGCCGGCACGCTGACCATCATGGTCGGCGGCAAGGCCGAGATGCTGGAACGCGTGCGCCCGCTGCTCGAGCTGCTGGGCAAGACCATCACCCATATCGGCGACCACGGCGCGGGCCAGGTCGCCAAGCTGTGCAACCAGATCGCCCAGGTGGTGAATATCGAAGGCATTGCCGAGGCGATGCGCTTTGCCGCCGCGCAGCAGGTCGATACCGGCCGCGTGTTCGAAGCCATGGCGACCGGCATGGCCGGCAGCCGCATGCTCGACCTGATGGGCCCCAAGATGGTGGCGCGCAACTTTGCCGCGGGCATCGAGGCGCGGCTGCACGACAAAGACTTCGGTCTGGCGCGCGACATCGCCGAGGAAATCGGCCTGGAACTGCCGGCGATGCAGGCCACCTCGGCGCAACTGCGCGCGCTGATGGCCAGGGGCTGGGGCAAGGACGATACCTCGTCGCTGCTGCGCGTGCTGGAGGACTGAGGCCCGGCGCGCGCCGGGGCTCAGCGCTCCACCAGCCGCAGCACCGCTTGCGTCAGCGCGCCGTCCGCGCTGGCCAGGCTGTCCAGCACGTTGAAATGATGGCAGTCCGGCAGCACCAGGTCGCTCGCCGCCGGATGCGCCACCTTGGCCGGCCACGCCGCGCGGATCAGCGCATGCTGGCGGTGGTATTCGGCCGCCTCCAGCTCGCCCACGGCGATCGCCAGTGGCGCATCGCTGGCGGGCGCCATGTACGCGGGCGACAGCCGCGCGACATCGGCCGCCGATAACTTCAGGTCGCACTGCAGGAAGGCTGCGCGCCGCAGCGGCTCCAGGTCGTACAGCCCGCTGACCGAGAGCCCGCCGCGGATCAGCCCTGCAGGCAGGTCGGCTCCGAACTGCGGCCAGCGCGCGGCCATCAGCATCGCCACCAGGTGGCCGCCCACCGAATGCCCCGCCACGAACAGCCGCTGCGGGTCATGGCCGAGACGGTCCGCCTGCCGGTACAGCCAGGCCACGCTGCGCAGCACCTGCTGCACGATCTCCGGCACCGTCGCCGCCGGCACCAGCGTGTAGTTGACCACGGCCACCGACACCCCCAGCGCCGGCAGCGCGCCGGCGACGAAGCTGTGGTCGTGCTTGTCCAGCGCGCGGTAATAGCCGCCGTGCACGAACACCAGCAGCGGCGGCAAGGCCCCGTTGGCGCGCTGCGCGGGAAAGTAGTCCAGGGTCTCGCCCGACGCATGGCGCGAGTCCGCGCCGGCATAGCTCAGGTCCGCCAGGAACGCCCCGCGCGCACGCACCTGCGCGGACCACTGCGCCCAGCGCGCCAGATGCGCCGGGTTGTCCGGCACATTGGCGCGGTTGTTGTACTCGCGGTCATAGAAGGCGGGGTCCTGCGAAGGCAGGCTGGCAAGGCGCGCAAGCAAGTCTGGGTCGGTCATGGCGGTCGGGGTCGGCACAGTCGGTACGGTTGGCGGGCGCAGGACTGGACGCCATGCTACCGGATTTGCGTGGCCCGGGACCGGCCCGGCGCCGGTTGTCCGGCGGCCGGATTTCCGGCATAATCCCCGGCTCAGCCCGGCATCGGTTCCGATGCCGTCACACCTGCCCGGGTGGTGAAACAGGTAGACGCAGGGGACTCAAAATCCCCCGCCGCAAGGCGTGTCGGTTCGAGTCCGACCCCGGGCACCAGATTCCTTCCCTGCCAAAGCTCGCAGCCAAAAAGCCGTCCACCTCAGGCCGGCTCCTGCCCGGGCTCAGACCTCGGTTTCCTCTAGCTTGTGCGTCTTCAGCCAGTCGCGCACCAGGACATTGAGCCGCGTTTGCCAGCGCGGTCCGCTTGCCTTCAACGCCTCGAGAACATCGTCATCGAGGCGTACCGTCGTGGCAGTCTTCAGGTCGCGTGAGCAGATGTGTTCAATGGCTGCACCGCCAGCCGCATTCCCATCGCCTCGAGAATGGCCGACAGGCTGCTGAGCGCCGGATTGCCCTTTGGCGACAGCGTGCGATAGAGCTGGGTAGGATTCAGGTGCGCCCGCTCGGCCACGGCCTGAACACCGCCAAAGGCCTGCGCCATCTGGCGCAGCACGACCAGCAACTCTGACTGGTCACCATCGGCCAAGATGCCATTGATGACCTCCAGCGCCAGAGCCGGATCGCTGTGGTACAGCTCGGCCATCGCCTCGTCATGGGGCCTGCTTCTCATCATCCGATCTCCGTTGCCAGTCCTGCCAACAGCCCACCGCTCGGGCGATATCCGCGTCCTGCGTCCGCTTGTCGCCACCACACAGGAGCAGCACCACGCGATGACCGGACACGGAGTAATAAACCCGATAGCCCGGCCCGACGTCGATGCGCAGCTCCCACACGCCGTCACGGCAGAACTTGTGATGGCCGAAATTTCCCAGCTCGACCCGGGCCACCCGGCGAATCACCGCCACCTTGGCCTGGCTGTCGCGCAGCCGCCGAAGCCAGTCCAGGTAGAGATCCTGATGCTCGCCCGGCGTCAAGTAGTGCTCGATTCGGTAGAGATTCATTTTCGTCTATAAACGAATAAAGATCAAGCCACCGACTCGACATTGCTGAGGCCCGCTTTGGAAATTCGCCCTCTCACCAGCCGGTTCGGTCACATCGCTTATACCTGCAATGCCTTCCGACCGACGTTTCAAGGTGTGTCGGACAGCGCCCACTGGTGCCCCGGGGCGTGGCTTCCTATCCTATGGCATTGCCCTCCCATCAACCCCGGAGCGACCATGAGCCGACTGACCCTATCCGCCCTCGCCTGCGCCACGCTGCTGGCCGGCTGTGCCGGCGCCAACATGGAAAGCCTGACCCAGGCCGGCGGCAGCCTGTTCACCGCGGCCACGCTGTCGGACAGCAACGTGAAGACACTGTCGGACCAGTCCTGCGCCGAGATGGACAAGAAGAACACCATCGCGGCGGCGAACAGTACGTACGCGCGTCGGCTGGCCACCGTGATGAGCGGCCTGGGCAATACCGGGCTGCCGCTCGACGCCAAGGTCTACGTGACCAAGGACATCAATGCCTGGGCCATGGCCAACGGCTGCGTGCGTGTCTACAGCGGCCTGATGGACCTGCTCAGCGACGACGAGGTGCGTGGCGTGGTCGGCCATGAGATCGGCCATGTGGCGCTGGGCCACACCAAGGCGGCGATGCAGGTGGCCTACACCGCGGCCGCGGCGCGCGGCTTGCTGGGGTCGACCGGCATCGCTTCGCTTACGGCGCTGTCGTCGTCGCAGATCGGCGCGCTGGCCGAGCAGTTCGTCAATGCGCAGTTCTCGCAGCGCCAGGAAACCGCGGCCGACGATTACTCCTTCGACCTGCTGACGAAGAACGGCGCCAACCGCCAGGCGCTGGCATCGGCGTTCCGCAAGATGTCGCAACTCGATGGCGGGCAATCGAGCATGCTGAGTTCTCACCCCGGTTCGCTCGAGCGCGCCAAGCATATCGAAGCACGCCTGGCCGGCGGGCGCTGAGCGCGGCGCATTCCTCGCTGCCGCCGCACCCATCCGGGTGAGGCGGCACCCTCCCTGCGGCGGGTGCGCGCCGTGCCCTGGCGCGCTGCCATCGAGCCCGCTACCGCGAGGCGCGCAACCCCGCGCGCGCATTGTTGACCGCGTTTAATTCGCCGACAAAAGCTTTCACTACGCCGACCCCGGGGCGGCAGAGATAATCCTTTCGCTGCTCGACACGGCCATGCCGTCGCACGCGCTGCCTGCGTGCCGACACCGCAAACGGCCAGCGTCGCCACGCTCGCCCTCGCCCGGGCCGGTATGCCGCGCCACGCACCGCGGCACCTGCGCGCGCGCCGCCTGCGAGGCCGAGCCCAAGCGCCCCCACACCCGGATGCCACAACTCGCCCAACCTGCCTCACTCGTTCAGGAGCCCTCGATGGACTGGTTGCACGTGATTTTCCAGAAGTCGCCCGAATCCGCGCTGTTCCTGTCGCTGGCGGTTGGCTACGCGATCGGCAAGATCACGTTCGGGCGTTTCCAGCTGGGCGGTGTCGCCGGCTCGCTGCTGGCCGCGGTGGTGATCAGCCAGGTCGGCGTCGAGATCGACAACGGCGTCAAGGCGGTGATGTTCGCGGTCTTCATCTACGCGGTGGGCTATGAAAGCGGCCCGCAGTTCTTCAACTCGCTGAACCGCAGCTCGCTGCGCGAGATCGCCATGGCGGTGTTCATGGCGGTGTGCGGCCTGGTCACGGTGGTGGTGCTGGCCAAGCTGTTCCATCTCGACAAGGGCCTGGCCGCGGGCCTCGCCGCCGGCGGCATGACGCAGTCGGCGATCATCGGCACCGCGGGCGATGCCATCACCAAGCTTGGCCTGCCGCCCGACCAGGTCAAGACCCTGCAGGCCAACGTCGCGATCGGCTATGCGGTGACCTATGTGTTCGGCTCGCTCGGCGCGATCATCGTCTGCGTCAACATCCTGCCGCGCTTCATGAAGGCGGACCTGAAGGCGGATGCCAAGAAGGTCGAGGCCAAGCTCAACGGTGGCCTGCCCCAGTACGGTCCGGGCCAGCGCGGCGCGCTGCCCCGGCTGGTCGGCCGGCTGTATCGCGTGAATGACGCATCCGGACAGACCGTCGCGCAGCTCGAGATGAGCGGCGAGGACCTCGTCACCGTGGAAAAGGTGCAGCGCGCCGGCAAGCAGCTCGACGTCACGCAGGACCTGGTGCTGCAGCACGACGACCTGGTGCTGCTGGTCGGCCGCCGCGATGCCATCGTTCCGGCCGCCGCCCAGATCGGCGAGGAAGTGGCCGATGCCGATGGCATGGGCGCGGTGATGCAATCGCGCAACGTGGTGTTCACCGCCAAGGGCATGAACAACAAGACCGTCGCCGAGATCGTCGACATGGTCGGGCGCGACATGCGCCATGGCGTCTATATCGAGCGCATCGAGCGCTATGATCACCCGCTGCCGCTGCTGCCCGAGTTGAAGCTGCAGCATGGCGACATCCTGACGCTGTATGGCACCCCCGCCGATACCAAGCGCGCGGCGGGGATGGCCGGCTACGAGCTGGTGCCCAGCGAGAAGACGGACTTCGTCTACTTCGGCGCCGGCGTGCTGGTGGGCCTGCTGATCGGCCTGCTGGTCTGGCGCGTCGGCTCGATCCCGCTGACCCTGGGCGCGGGCGGCGGCGCGCTGCTGTCGGGGCTGGTGTTCGGCTGGGCACGGTCCAAGCACAAGATGTTCGGCGCCATGCCGACCGCCGCGTGCCAGTTGCTGAAGGATTTCGGGCTGGCCGCGTTCGTCGCCATCGTCGGCATCAATTCCGGCCTGCAGGCAGTGACCACGCTGCGCCAGAGCGGCCTGACCATCTTCCTCCTGGGCGCGGTGGTGACGCTGCTGCCGCTGTTCCTGACCATGCTGTTCGGCCGCTACGTGCTGAAGTACGACAACGCCGCGCTGCTGGCCGGCGCGCTGTCGGGCTCGCGCAGCGCCAACCCGGCCTTCGGCGGCATCCTCGACAAGGCCGAAAGCCCGGTGCCGACGGTGCCGTTCGCCATCACCTACGCGCTCGCCAACGTGCTGCTGACGCTGCTGGGCCCGCTGGTGGTGGGCCTGGTCTAGCGCGTTTCCCTTTGCCCTCTCCGCTGCTGCGCGGGCCCGTGCCGCCGGTGCCGGCCCGCCAACCCAACAACAAGCGTCTACACAGGAGCAAGCCATGAGCAAGTTCGATATCTCCAAGCTGTCCAGCCTCTCGCCGTTCGAACTGAAGGATGAACTGATCAAGCTGGCCAGCAGTGACGCCGAGCGTCTCATGCTGAACGCCGGCCGCGGCAACCCCAATTTCCTGGCGACGGTGCCGCGCCACGGCTTCTGGCAACTCGGCCTGTTCGCGATGCGCGAATCGGAGCGCTCGTTCTCGTACATGCCGGAGGGCGTCGGCGGCTTTCCGCGCCGCGAAGGTATCGAGGAGCGCTTCGATCTGTTTGCGCGAGAGTTCGCCGATACTCCGGGCGTGAAGTTCCTGGCCGGCGCGGTGTCGTACGTGCGCGACCAGCTGGGGCTGAGCGCGACCGATTTCCTCTACGAAATGTGCGAAGGCATCCTCGCCTGCAACTATCCGGTGCCGGACCGCATGCTCAAGCTGTCGGAGAAGATCGTCGGCCAGTACATCCGCAAGGAGATGATCGGCGACCATCCGTTCATCGGCGAGTTCGACCTGTTCGCGGTCGAGGGCGGCACCGCGGCCATGACCTACCTGTTCAACTCCATCCGCGAGAACCGCCTGCTCAAGCCCGGCGACACCATTGCGCTGGGCATGCCGATCTTCACGCCGTATATCGAGATCCCCGAGCTGAACGACTACCAGCTGGAAGAGCTGTCGATCGACGCCGATCCCGACTCGCGCTGGCAGTATTCGAAAAAGGAGCTCGACAAGCTGCGCGACCCCAAGGTCAAGGCCTTCTTCCTGGTCAACCCGAGCAACCCGCCGTCGGTGCGCATGAGCGACGAGAGCCTCGAATACCTGGCCTCGATCATCGAAGAGCGCCCCGACCTGATCATCCTGACCGACGATGTCTACGGCACCTTTGCCGACAACTTTGTCTCGCTGTTCGCGATGTGCCCGAAGAACACCATCCTGGTGTACTCGTTCTCGAAGTACTTCGGCGCTACCGGCTGGCGCCTGGGCGTGATCGCCACGCATCGCGACAATATCTTCGACCTGCAGATCGGCAAGCTGCCGGACGCGGATCGGCGGGAACTGAACCAGCGCTACAGCTCGATCACCACCGAGCCGGAGCAGCTCAGGTTCATCGACCGCCTGGTGGCCGACAGCCGCACCGTGGCGCTGAACCATACTGCCGGCCTGTCCACGCCGCAGCAGGTGCAGATGGTGCTGTTCTCGCTGTTCTCGCTGATGGACACGCCGGACAACTACAAGAACGCGATGAAGCGGCTGATCCGCAGCCGCAAGGCGTCGCTGTATCGCGAGATCGGCATCGCGCCGGAAAGCGATGATCCGAACGCGGTCGACTACTACACCCTGCTGGACATCGAGCAGCTGGGCGGCAAGGCGATCGGGCCAGACTTCGTCAAGTGGATCATGAACTCGGTCGAGCCGAACGAGCTGCTGTTCCAGCTGGCCGACGAAGCCGGCGTGGTGCTGCTGCCGGGTCGCGGCTTCGGCACGCGCCACCCGTCGGGGCGGGTGTCATTGGCTAACCTGAACGAAGCCGACTACGCCAAGATCGGGCGCTCGATCCGCAAGCTGTTCGAGGCCTATGTCGAGAAGTACAACGCGGCGACGGGGAGCAAGGCCGACAAGAATGTCGTGAAGAAATAAGCCTTCGTTGACGTGTTCACGCCCGGCACTGCCGGGCTTTTTCTTTTGCTGTCAGCGGCACCCCGCCAGATTCACCGCGCTTCCACAAACTCCAGCACCGTCGCCAGCATGCCGCGCAGCGCCGGCTGCAGCGCCGTGGCACGCGCCTCGTCATAGGCGAACGGATACACCTCGCTCATGTAGGCGCACTGCGACAGCTCCAGCTGCACCGCGTGCACGCCCTCGGCCGGCTTGCCGTATTGCCGCGTGATATAGCCACCCTTGAAGCGGCCGTTGAGCACCGCGGTATGGCCCGGTACCGCGCTGGCCTGTTCCAGCAGCTGGCCGGCGAGCGCGGCGTCGCAGCTGTCGCCGTTGGCGGTGCCGAGGTTGAAGTCGGGCAGCTTGCCGTCGAAGAAGCGCGGCAGCACCGAACGGATCGAATGCGCATCCCACAGCGCGACAGTGCCATGCGCAGCCTTGAGCCGCGCCAGCTCCTCGGCCAGTGCCTGGTGGTACGGGCGCCAGATCGCATCGCGGCGCGCGGCGATCTCGGCGTCGTCGGGACCGTTGCCGTCGGCATAGAGCGGCGTCTTGTCGAAGGTATCGACCGGGCACAGGCCGGTGGTGTCCTGGCCGGGATACAGGTTGGCGTTGTCGGGCGGCCGGTTCAGGTCGACCACGTAGCGCGAGTGCGTGGCCGCCAGCACCGACGCGCCCAGTTCGCGGGCGAAGTCGTACAGGCGCTCCAGGTGCCAGTCGGTGTCGGGCACGGTGCGGGCCTCGGCGCTCAGGCGCTGCGAGACCGATGCGGGCAGGTGCGTGCCGACATGCGGCATCGAAACCAGCAGCGGGCGCGTGCCCCGGTGCAGGGTGAAGGCGGGGGTATCGGTGGAAAAGGACATGGTGGTTCGATGCAGTGGGCGTGTGCCCGGTTTCAGTCGGCCAGCAGGCTGGCGCGCGCCGCGATAAACAGGCGCCCGGCCTCCGCCTGCAGCGGATGCGCGCCATGCTGCACGCGGCTGCGGCCGGCAGTGCGGACTTCCGCTAGTGTCTCATGGCCGTGGCAGGCGAACACATGCGTGGCCAGTGCCTGCGGCCCGTCGAGCCCCGCCAGGGTCGGATGCGCGCCGTCCAGCACGACGAAGTCGGCCTGCTGGCCCGCTGCCAGTCCGGCCACCGCGCGGCCTGCTGCACGTGCGCCGCCGGCCACCGCTTCCAGGTACAGGCGGTCGGACACCTGCGCGTGCGTGTCGGATGCCAGCACGTTGCGCCGCTGCAGGCCGAGCCGCTGGCCGTATTCGAACAGCCGCAGCTCCTCCGCCACGCTGACGCTGGCATGGCTGTCCGAGCCGATGCCCCATGCGCCCTGCTGCGCCAGGTAGGGCGCTGCCTCGAACACGCCGTCGCCCAGGTTGGCCTCGGTGGTCGGGCAGATGCCGGCCACCGCGCCGCTGTGCGCCAGGCGCCGGCGCTCGTCCCAGTCCATATGGGTGGCGTGCACCAGGCACCAGCGCGCATCGACTTCGACATGGTCGAACAGCCACGTCACCGGCCGCGTGCCCGACCACGCGATGCAGTCGTCGACCTCTTTCTGCTGCTCGGCGATATGGATGTGCACCGGCGCTTGCGCGTCGATCGCGCGCAGGCCCGCCAGCGCATGCAGCAGGCTTGCCTCCGGCACCGCGCGCAGCGAGTGCGGTGCCAGTCCGAGGCGCGCGCCGGATTGCGCGCACGCGGGGCGCAGCCGTTCCAGCAGCCTCAGCATTGCATCGGTGTCGTGCAGAAAGCGCCGCTGTCCTTCCAGCGGCGGCTTGCCGCCAAAGCCCGCGTTCTGGTACAGCACCGGCAGCAGCGTCATGCCGATGCCGGCGTGCTGCGCCGCGCGCAGCAGCCGCAGCGACATCTCGGCGGCATCGGCATAGGGCCTGCCGCCTTCATCGTGATGCACGTAGTGGAACTCGCACACGCTGGTGTAGCCCGCGCGCAGCATCTCGATATAGAGCTGGGTGGCGATGGCTTCCAGCGTGTCGGGCGAGAGCCGCTGCGCGAAGCGGTACATCAGCGTGCGCCAGCTCCAGAACGAATCGGCGCCGGCCGGATCGTCGCCCTGCGGGCGGCTGCGGAATTCCGTCAGGCCGGCAAAGCCGCGCTGGAATGCATGCGAATGCAGGTTGGGCATGCCCGGCAACACCGGGCCCGCCGCACGCGGCACGCCGGCCGCTGGCGCCGCCCCCGCCTGCACGGCGGTGAAGCGGCCGTGCTCGTCCCAGGCCAGCAGCACGTCGCGGGCCCAGCCGTCCGGCAGCAGCGCAAACGGCGCGAACAGTTGCGTGCCGCTCATGCCGTGGCTCCCGCGCAGGCATGGACCCGACCCTGGCGCACCACCGTCGCGACCGGATTGCGGCCGAACCAGTACGCTAGCTCGGCGGGCGAATCGATGCGCCACAGCGCGAAATCGGCAGCCCGGCCCGCTGCCAGCCGCCCATGGCGATCGGTGGCGCCCAGCGCTTGCGCCGCGTGCGCGGTCACGCCGGCGAGCGCCTCCGGCACCGTCAGCCGGAACAGCGTGCAGGCCATATTCATCATCAGCAGCAGCGAAGTCACCGGCGAGGTGCCCGGGTTGTGGTCGGTCGAGATCGCCATCGGCACGCCGTACTGGCGCAGCAGCGCGATCGGCGGCAGGTTGGTGTCGCGCAGGAAGTAGTAGGCGCCCGGCAGCAGCACCGCCACCGTGCCGGCTTCGGCCATCGCGGCCACGCCCGCCTCGTCCAGATGCTCGAGATGGTCGGCCGAGAGCGCGCGATGGCGTGCCGCCAGCGCGGCGCCGCCCAGGTTGCTGAGTTGCTCCGCATGCAGCTTGACGCACAGGCCATGGCGCGCGGCGGCGTCGAACACGCGTTCGGTCTGGGCGATCGAGAAACCGATCGACTCGCAGAAGGCATCGACGGCATCGACCAGGCCCTCTTCGGCCAGCGCCGGCAGCATGGTGTTGCAGACCAGCTCGATATAGTCGTCGGCACGGTCCGCGTATTCCGGCGGCAGCGCATGCGCGCCGAGGAAGGTGGTGTAGACCGAGATGCCGAAATGGTCGCCCAGCCGGCGCGCCACGCGCAACTGCTTGCGTTCGGATTCCAGGTTCAGGCCATAGCCGGACTTGATCTCGATGGCGGTGACGCCCTCGGCCAGCAGCGGCTGCAGGCGCGCCGCGGCCTGCGCGAACAGCGTGTCTTCGTCGGCGGCGCGCGTGGCGCGCACGGTCGAGACGATGCCGCCGCCGGCGCGCGCGATCTCTTCATAGCCGGCGCCGGCCAGGCGCATGGCGAATTCGTCGGCGCGCTGGCCGCCGTAGACCAGGTGCGTGTGGCAATCGACGAGGCCAGGCGTGATCCAGGCTCCCTCGGCATCATGCCGCGGCGCGCCGCGCCAGGCTTCGGGCAAATCCGCTGCCGAGCCAAGCCAGGCGATGCGTCCGTGCTCGACCACCAGCGCGGCATCGCGGATCGCCTGCGCGGGATCGGCGTCGGGCAGCAGGTGGCAGTTGTGCCAGACACCGTCCGCGCTAGGCACGGCGGATGCATAGGTCAGCGTCATTGAGCGGGCTCCATTTCCAGGGTGACGCACAGGCACAGCGCCGCGTCACCGGCGGGTTCAAACGCAAGGCTCGATGCGGCCGCGGCCGCGCCAGCCAGCAGGCCGTCGCCCGCTTGCAGCAGCGTGGCGCCGTCCTTCGCCTGCCAGGCACCGTTGACGGCCAGCAAGCACAGCGTGTGGCTGCCGGTGCTGACCGCAAATCCTGCGCGGAACGCTTCGACGCGCGCACGGCAGCGTCCGCGCCGCGTCATCACGTTGAAGTCGCGCGTGGCGCCGTCGAGCAGCGTCGCCTGCAAGCTGGTATCGCCGGAAAACGCGAACGGCTCGCCGACGCCGGCCAGACGATGACTGAAGCTGCCGTCGTCCGCGCGCAGCGTCACGCCCGCGCCGTCGAGCAGCACGATCTGGCGGTCGATGCCTGGGAACGCCGAGAACGGTCCATCGCTTTCGATATCGGCCACGCTCAGGCGCCAGACAAAGTCATCCATGCCCGCACCCGGCGGCCACACCGCGATCTCGCGCGTGTTGCCGCCGCCATTCTTCCAGCGCGTGGGCGCGATCTCGGCCAGCGCGAAGGATTCAAACAGCGCCGGGCTCATACGCCCTTCACCATCGGCAGGTCCAGGCCCTTCTCGTGCGCGCAGGCGATGGCAAGGTCATAGCCCGCATCCGCATGGCGCATCACGCCGGTGGCCGGATCGTTCCACAGCACGCGCTCGATGCGCTTTGCCGCCGCGTCTGTGCCGTCGCACACGATCACCACGCCGGAATGCTGCGAGAAGCCCATGCCCACGCCACCACCGTGGTGCAGGCTGACCCAGGTGGCGCCGCCGGCGGTGTTCAGCAGTGCGTTCAGCAGCGGCCAGTCCGACACCGCGTCGGAACCGTCGCGCATCGCCTCGGTCTCGCGGTTCGGCGACGCCACCGAGCCGCAGTCGAGGTGGTCGCGCCCGATCACCACCGGTGCCTTCAGTTCGCCCGACTTCACCATCTCGTTGAAGGCCAGCCCGGCGCGATGGCGCTCGTCCAGACCCACCCAGCAGATCCGCGCCGGCAGGCCCTGGAAGGCGATGCGGTCGTGCGCCATGTCGAGCCAGCGATGCAGGGCTTTGTCCTCGGGGAACAGTTCCTTCATCTTGGCGTCGGTCTTGTAGATATCCTCGGGATCGCCCGACAGCGCGACCCAGCGGAACGGCCCCTTGCCGCGGCAGAACAGCGGGCGGATATAGGCCGGCACGAAACCGGGAAAATCGAAGGCGTTCTGCACGCCTTCGTCGAACGCCACCTGGCGGATGTTGTTGCCGTAGTCGACCGTCGGCACGCCCATCTTCTGGAAGTCGAGCATGGCCTGCACGTGCTTGACGATCGACGGACGCGCGGCGGCTTCCACCGACTTGGGATCGTGCTGGCGCGCATGCTCCCACTGCGCGACGGTCCAGCCTTGCGGCAGGTAGCCGTTGACCAGGTCGTGCGCGGAGGTCTGGTCGGTGACGATATGCGGTCGCATGCCGCCGCCCTGCGCGCGCTTTGCCAGCTCCGGCACGATGTCGGCGGCGTTGCCGAGCAGGCCGACCGAGATCGCCTCCTTCTTTGCCGTGGCCTCGGCGATCATCGCCAGTGCTTCGTCGAGCGTGGTGGCCTTCTTGTCGAGGTAGCGCGTGCGAATGCGGAAGTCGATGCGCGATTCCTGGCATTCGATCGCCAGCACGCACGCACCCGCGAGCACGCCCGCCAGCGGCTGCGCGCCGCCCATGCCGCCGAGGCCCGCAGTCAGGATCCACTTGCCCGACAGGTCGCCGTCGTAGTGCTGGCGGCCCGCTTCGACAAAGGTCTCGTACGTGCCCTGCACAATGCCCTGGGTGCCGATGTAGATCCACGAGCCCGCGGTCATCTGGCCGTACATCATCAGGCCGGCACGGTCCAGCTCATTGAACTTGTCCCACGTAGCCCAGTGCGGCACCAGGTTGGAGTTGGCGATCAGCACGCGCGGCGCATCGGGATGCGTGCGGAACACGCCGACCGGCTTGCCCGACTGCACCAGCAGCGACTCGTCTTCACCTAGCCGGCGCAGGCTGTCCAGGATCGCGTCGAAGCATTCCCAGTTGCGCGCGGCCTTGCCGATGCCGCCGTACACCACCAGGTCCTGCGGGCGCTCGGCTACGTCAGGATCGAGGTTATTCTGGATCATGCGGTAGGCGGCTTCGATCAGCCAGTTCTTGCAGTGCAGCTGGGTGCCTCGCGGCGCGCGGATCTCGCGCTGGCCGCGTTGCAGGGATTGGGATTCGGGAGCGTTCATGTGTTGTTCTCCTTATGGGATGGCGCTGGTGGCGCGATCGGTTTCTGATGCGCTTGGTGCGTGACTGGGACCGGCTCAACCCGCGTTGGTCGGCAAAATCGCCCTCACCGCAGCAGGCCATCCCGCCCCCGCATCGCCCTGCACCACCCACTGTTTCATCGCCTCGATATCCGGCGCCAGATAGCGGTCGGCCTCGACAAAATCCACCCGCGCACGGATACGTGCCAGCTCCTGTTCCACCAGCGGCGACGACTTCAGCGGGCGGTGGAACTCGATGCCCTGTGCCGCGGCCATGGCCTCGATGCCGACCACCACCGCGGTGTTGGCCGCCATCTCGCCCAGCCGGCGCGCGCCGTAGGTGGCCATCGACACATGGTCTTCCTGGTTGGCCGAGGTCGGCAGGCTGTCGACGCTGGACGGATGCGCGAGCGACTTGTTCTCCGAGGCCAGCGCGGCCGCGGTCACCTGCGCGATCATGAAGCCCGAGTTCAGGCCGCCATCGCGCACCAGGAACGGCGGCAGGCCGGACAGGCCGGTATCGAGCAGCAGCGCGAGCCGGCGCTCGGAAATCGCACCGATCTCGGCGATCGCCAGCGCAATGATGTCGGCGGCAAAGGCCACCGGCTCGGCGTGGAAGTTGCCGCCGGAGACCACGTCGCCCTGCGCGGAAAACACCAGCGGGTTGTCCGACGCGGCATTGGCCTCGATCTGCAGGATGCGCGCGGCGTGCTGCAGGTTGTCCAGGCAAGCGCCCATCACCTGCGGCTGGCAGCGGATCGAATACGGGTCCTGCACGCGGCCGCAGGCCTTGTGCGAATCGACGATCTCGCTGCCATCGAGCATGGCGCGCACGGCGCCGGCCACGGCGATCTGGCCAGCCTGGCCGCGTGCTGCATGGATGCGGGCATCGAACGGCTTGACCGAGCCCTTGATCGCCTCCAGCGACAGCGCGCCGGCGACCAGGCCTGCCGCGAACGCGTCCTCGGCGGCGAACAGGCCGGCCAGCGCCAGCGCGGTCGACACCTGGGTGCCATTGAGCAGCGCCAGGCCTTCCTTCGGGCCCAGTTCGAACGCCTTCAGGCCGGCATGGGCCAGGCCTTCGGCGGCCGGCACGCGCTTGCCGCCGACCATCACCTCGCCCACGCCGATCAGCGTGCACGACATATGCGCCAGCGGCGCCAGGTCACCCGAGGCGCCGACCGAGCCCTTGGCCGGGATGCACGGGGTCACGCCGTGGTTGACCAGCGCCAGCAAGGCCTCGATCAGTTCCGGACGCACGCCGGAATGGCCGCGCGCCAGGCTGACCGCCTTGGTCGCCAGGATCAGCCGCACCGTGTCCTCGGCCAGGTCCGGGCCGGTGCCGACGCTGTGCGACAGCACCAGATTGCGCTGCAGCTGCGCCAGCTTGTCGTTGGGGATGCGGGTCTGCGCCAGCTTGCCGAAGCCGGTGTTGATGCCGTACACCACGGCGTCGGCGTCGATGATGTCCTGCACCGTGGCCTGCGCGGCGCGCACGCCGGCCCAGGCGGAATCGGCCATGGCCAGGCGCACCTCGCCGCGGTAGACACGGCGCAGGTCGGCCAGGGTGACTTGGCCCGGCTGCAGGGTCAGCAGCGGACGGGAGGCTTGGTCATGTGGGCTGGCAGTCATTTGTATGTTCCTGTCTATACAGCTTAGGTAAAAATTTGAGGTAGCAGGCGGATTCTTGTGGAATCAGCCGAAAGCGGGGTTGCCGTCGGCGCGGAAGCGGCTGCCGAGGCGATAGCGGTTGCCCGGATGCAGGCAACGCACGAAGGTCACCGGCACGCCGTTGGTCCAGGTGCGGCGGGTCAGCATCAGGCAGGCCTGCGTAGGCGGCATTTCCAGCTGCGCGGCCTGCTCCGGCGTGGCGGCGATGGCGTCGACCACATGCTCGACCTGGTCGTAGGGCACGTGGCGCAGCAGGTATTCGCCAGGCTGGGTCGCGCTGAAATCCTGCGTGATGAAATCGGGCGCCACGCGCGGGTTCACGTAGCGGTCCTCGAGCTGCACCGGCACGCCGTCCTCGCGGTGCACGCAGACCGAGTGAAACACCGACTCACCGGTGCGCAGCTCCAGCGCCGCGGCCACCTCGATCGATGCCGAGACACGCTCCACCAGGATCACGTCGCAGGCGTAGTCGTGCCCGCGCATGCGGATCTCGTCCTGCAGGTTGACCACCGACAGCAGCGTCGACTGCGGCTTGTGCTCGGCGACGAAGGTGCCCACGCCGGCCACGCGCACTACCCTGCCCTGCTCCTGCAGTTCGCGCAGCGCCCGGTTGACGGTCATGCGCGAGACCCCGAAGCGGTTCACCAGCTCCTGCTCCGACGGCACCCGGTCACCCGGCTGCCACGCGCCGCTCTGGATCTGGCGGGCGATGTACTCCTTCACCTGCTGGTAAAGCGCGGTGGGAGAGGCAGAAGCGGATGTCGGGGTACCGGCGGCGTGGTTCATAAGGTCTTAGTGCTCGGCCGCGGCCATGGCCTCGGCGCGGATTTCCTCGGTCAGCCGCGCCTTGAGCGCGGAGAACTCCGGCGTGGTCTTGATCGTGTAATGGCGCGGATGCGGAAAATCGACCGCGATCTCGCTCTTGATCCGACCCGGCCTGGCGGAAAACACCGCCACCCGGTTGGCCATGAAGATGGCCTCGTCGATATCGTGGGTCACGAATAATACCGTCTTGCGCGACGCCTCCCAGATGCCCAGCAGCAGCTCCTGCATCAGCACGCGGGTCTGGTTGTCGAGCGCGCCGAAGGGTTCGTCGAGCAGCAGGATCTTGGGATCGTTGGCCAGCGCGCGCGCAATTGCGGTGCGCTGCTGCATGCCGCCGGACAGCTGCTTGGGGAAATGGTGCTCGAAGCCGCGCAGCCCCACGCGCTGGATGAAGAAGTCGCTGCGCTCCTTCTGCTCGGCCGCGCTCATGCCGCGCTCGCGCAGGCCGAAGCGCACGTTCTGCTCGATCGTCAGCCACGGGAACAGCGTGTATGACTGGAACACCATGCCGCGGTCCGCGCCGGGCGCGAACACCGGCTGGCCGTCGAGCAGCACGCGCCCGCTGGTCGGGGTATCCAGCCCCGCGACGATGCGCAGCAGCGTGGACTTGCCGCAGCCCGACGGGCCCAGGATGGTGACGAAGTCGTTGTCGCGCACCTCGAAATCGACCGGCTGCAGCGCCAGGGTCTGGCCGCCGCGCGGGTTGGAGAAGGTCCGCGAGACCTGCTGGATGGACAGTGCGCTCATTGGATCGAACTCCACGGGAACAGGCGCTGGTTGGCGCGCTTGAAGACAAGGTCCGAGACCAGGCCGATGCAGCCGATCACGATGATGCCGAAGATGATCTGCCCGGTATTGAGCAGCGCCTGGCTGTCGGTGATCATGTGCCCGATGCCCGACGACGAGCCGATCAGCTCCGCCACGATCACGTAGGTCCAGGCCCAGCCCAGCACCAGCCGCAGGATCTCGGCGATTTCCGGCGCCGCGCCCGGGATCAGCACGCGGCGCACGATGCCGGCGCTGTTGGCGCCCAGCGTGTAGGCCGCCTCGACCAGGTCCTTGCGCGCGCCGCCGACCGCCACCGCCACCATCAGCACGATCTGGAAGAACGAGCCGATGAAGATCACCAGCAGCTTCTGGGTCTCGCCGATGCCGGCCCACAGAATCAGCAGCGGGATGAAGGCCGACGCGGGCAGGTAGCGGCAGAACGACACGAACGGCTCGAAGAACGCCTCGGCCGCCTTGTACGCGCCCATGAAGATGCCCAGCGGCACCGCGATCACCGCCGCCAGCACGAAGCCGCCGACCACCCGCCACACCGTCATGCCGATGTCGCCGATGAAGTTGTGCTCGGTGAACAGGATCATGCCCTCCCTGGCCATCGTCAGCGGATCGGCCAGGAACGTGCGCGGCACGAAGCCGCCCAGCGTCACCACGGCCCACACGCCGAAGAACAGCACGAAGAAGGACAGGCCCAGCATCCAGCGGGTGTTGGGCGCCACCGGCACCAGCGGTGCCAGCCACGGATGGCGCCGGCGCAGCGGCGCTTCCCCGGTAGCGGGGGCCGCCACGGCGGCAGCCGGGGCGGGTGAACCAATACGGGCTTGCGTCATGACGTCACGCCTCCTGAAAGCTGCCGGGTTACTTGAGGAAACGCGCGTCGTACAGCTTGGTCACGTCCGGCACCTGGCGGATCACGCCGATGTCCAGCAGCACCGCGGCGGCTTCCTTGCTGAAGCTGGCGAGCTCGCCCTCGAAGAATTTCTTGTTGGCCTCGCGGTCCTGCCAGCGCAGGTAGGCGGACGACTTGGCGAACTGCTCGCCGGTCTGCTTGACCGCCGCGCCCATGATGTCGTTGGCCTTGGCCGGCTCCTTGCGGATCATCTCGAGCGCCTCGAAGTAGCTGTCGACCAGCGCCTGCGCGGCCTTGGGATTGTCCTTGAGCCACTTGGGGGCGCAGCCGAGCGTGTCGGTCACCATCGGATAGTCGAGCGTGGTGGCCAGGATCTTGCCCTTGTCCGGGTTCTGGCGCACCGTCGACAGATACGGCTCATAAGTCATGGCGCCATCGTTCTGGCCCGCGACGAAGGCCTGCGCCGCCGCCTGCGGCGACAGCGTGGTGGTCTTGACGTCCTTGAGCGACATGCCGTTCTTCTTGAGCATCCAGGCCAGGCCGAAGTACGGCGCGGTGCCCGGCGCATCGACGCCGATGGTCTTGCCCTTGAGGTCGGCAAAGCTCTTCACGTCGGCGCGCACGGCCAGGCCGTCGGCGCCGTAGGACTTGTCGAGCTGCACGATCTGGGTGATGGGCACGCCATTGGCATTCCAGGCCACGTGGGTTTCCACGGTGGTGGCCGCGCACTGGATCGCGCCGGAGGCCAGCGCCAGGTGGCGGTCCTTCTGCGGGATCATCTTGATCTCGACGTCGACGCCGTTCTTCTTGAAGATGCCGGCCTTGTCGGCCAGCGTCAGCGGCGCAAAACCGGTCCAGCCGCTCATGCCCAGCGTCACCGGCGTGTTCTGCGCCTGCGCCGCGCCGGCTGCCAGGGCCGCAGCCAGCACCGCCACCTGCCCTGCCACCCGACCGCGAAACCTGCTTGGATTCCTCATCTGTACGCTCCTTTGGTGTGTCCGTCGACGGCAGGCCATGCGTGTGGCCGTGCTCGTTTTCGGGCATTAAACAATGCCTGTATATACAAGTCAACGTAGGGCTTCCACCAAGCAACCAGGCGGATAATCGCCTTAAAAAGCGCATTCTGGCGCGGAACCCGCAACCAGGCGCTGCACCGTCCTGGATCCGGCCGCAAGTGCCGGCACCAGTCAGGCGCGTGGAAAGTGTTGCTGTATAGACAGGATCGAGACGACGCTGTGGGGCAGCAAGCCCCGTGCCAGCGGCACGAGGAGCCGGGTGGAGGTCTCAGGCGCCGAAGAAGTCGGCGACGGTGGGATAGCGCAGCCGCAGGCGCAGTTCGCGCTTGAGCCGGCGGTTGTCGAGCCGGCGCGACTCGCTCATGAAGCTCAGCAAGGTCTTGTCGATCACCTGGAGCGCCTCGCCGCGCGTGATGCGCGGCGGACGCGGCAAACCGCGGCGCTCGGCCACGAGGTCGAAGTAGTCGGCCATGCGCAGCTCGGTATCGTCGCTGGCGTGGACCACGCGCTGCGGGCGGCCGCGGAACAGCGCCGCCACCATGATGCGGGCGAGGTCGTCGGCATGGATGTGGCTGGTGTAGACGTCGTCCTGCGGCACCAGCGCCGGCGTGCCGCGCTTGAGGCGCGCTACCGGCAGCCGGTCCTCGGCGTAGATGCCGGGGATGCGCACCACGCTGGCGCGCCAGCCGGCGTCGCGGCCGAAGGCGCGCACCGCCTGCTCGGCGGCGACGCGGCGGCGCGCGCGGGCGGTCTGCGGCCGCACCGCATGGAATTCGGCCACGCGCGCGCCCTGGCGGTCGCCGTAGACGCCGGTAGTACTGGCGTAGACAAACGCAGCGCGGGGCCGGGTACGGTCGGGTAGAATGGCGGGCTCGCCGGGCAGCATGCCGGCAGCCGTCCTGGTGCGGCGCCCCGCAGTCCGGCGCCATGCGGTCCGGCGCAATGCGGCGAGCAGCGCACGCGTGCGCGGATCGCCATCACCCTGCCCGGGTGGCGGCGCCAGGTCCAGCACCCGCGTGGCCAGCCCGCGCAGCCGTGCCAGCGTGGCCGGCCGGTCCAGGTCCGCCACCAGCGGCACCGCGCCGGCGGCACGCAGTTCGGCGCGGCGTGCCGGCTGCGAGGTCACGGCGAAGACACGCATGCGCGACGACAGGATTCGCAGGCAGCGCGTCCCCACATCCCCGCAGCCGACGATCAGCAGGCGCGGGCGGCCCAGCCGGCGCGATGGCGCCGGCAGTTGCGGCGGTTGGGAAAGGCGCGGGGCCTGCAGCTTCGACAGAATTTGGCTCATAAACCGATTATGGCTTATCAAGTAACCGTCATGCCCAGCGGCCACAAGTTTGAAGTGGCCGCGGACGAAACCATCCTCGGCGCGGCCCTGCGCCACAGCATCGGGCTGCCCTACGGCTGCAAGAACGGCGCCTGCGGTTCGTGCAAGGGCCGCGTGCTCGAAGGCAGCATCGTGCAGGGCGACCATGCCCCGTCAGCGCTGACCGCGCAGGAAAAAACCGAGGGCCGCGCGCTGTTCTGCTGCGCCAATGCCAGCTCGGACATCACCATCGAATGCCGCGAGGTCCACGGCGCCGGCGACATCCCGATCAAGAAGGTGCCGTGCCGCGTGACCACGCTGGAGCGCCTGGCCGAGGACGTGATCGCGATCAAGCTGCAGCTGCCGGCGACCGAGCGCATGCAGTACCTGGCTGGCCAGTACGTCGAATTCCTGCTGCGCGACGGCAAGCGCCGCAGCTATTCGATCGCCACGCCGCCGCACGAGGACGGTCCGATCGAACTGCATATCCGCCATATGCCGGGCGGCGCCTTCACCGACTACGTGTTCGGCGCCAAGGAAGGCCAGCCGGCGATGAAGGAGCGCGACATCCTGCGCTTCGAGGGCCCGCTGGGCAGCTTCTTCCTGCGCGAGGAATCGGACGCGCCGATCATCCTGCTGGCTTCCGGCACCGGCTTCGCTCCCATCAAGGCCATCGTCGAGCATGCCGCCTACACCGGCATCACGCGCCCGATGACGCTGTACTGGGGCGGCCGCCGGCCCAAGGACCTGTACATGCACGCGCTGTGCGAGCAGTGGGCGCGCGACCTGCCTAACTTCAAGTACGTGCCGGTGGTTTCCGACGCGCTGCCGGAAGACAACTGGCAGGGCCGCACCGGCTTCGTCCACCAGGCGGTGATGGCAGACTTCCCCGACCTGTCGGGCCACGAGGTCTACGCCTGCGGCGCGCCGGTGATGATCAACGCCGCGCGCGGCGACTTCACGCGCCAGTGCAAGCTGCACGAAGACGCGTTCTTCGCCGACTCGTTCACCTCCGAGGCCGACCTGCACGCGGCCCCGCCGGCGGCCTGAGGGCCGCCCGCGCGCCGTTCCGCCAACGCAACAATGCCCGGGCTCGCCAAAATTGGTTTTGACACCCGGGCCCGTGCGCCTTATATTTGCCCGCATGCACACGACCTTCAACCGACGCCGCAGCTTCCGTACGTCGCTCCCCGCTGGGGTGCCGCGCGGCTGACCGTCGACTGCGTCTGTTCATGTCAACGAGCCACGGGCAACCCCCGTGGCTTTTTGTTTTCCCGCGTCTTACCTGCTTGTCCGTCCATCGTTTAAAGCCGACCCCTGGAGTCCGCCATGGCATTTGCTGATTTTCCCGTCCAATCCCTGATGTACATCACCAACCGGCCCGAGCTCGTGTTCACCGAGGGCAAGGGCTCCTGGCTGACGGACCACAACGGCAAGCGATACCTGGACTTCGTGCAAGGCTGGGCGGTCAACTGCCTGGGCCATTCCAACCAGGGCATGATCGACGCGCTGGTCGAACAGTCGAAGAAGATCATCAACCCGAGCCCGGCCTTCTACAACGAGCCGATGCTGCGCCTGGCCAGGCAGCTGACCGATAACAGCTGCTTCGACAAGGTCTTCTTCGCCAACAGCGGCGCCGAAGCCAACGAAGGCGCGATCAAGCTGGCGCGCAAATGGGGCCGCAAGCACAAGGATGGCGCCTACGAGATCATCACCATGGACCACAGCTTCCATGGCCGCACGCTCGCCACCATGAGCGCGTCGGGCAAGGCCGGCTGGGACACCATCTTCGCGCCGCAGGTGCCGGGCTTCCCCAAGGCCGAGCTGAACGACCTGGCCTCGGTCGAGAAGCTGATCACCGACAAGACCGTCGGCATCATGCTGGAACCGGTGCAGGGCGAAGGCGGCGTGATCCCCGCCACGCGCGAGTTCATGCAGGGCCTGCGCGCACTGGCCGACAAGCACAAGCTGCTGTTCATCGTCGATGAAGTGCAGTCCGGCTGCGGCCGCTGCGGCACGCTGTTCGCGTACGAGCTGTCGGGCGTCGAGCCGGACATCATGACGCTGGGCAAGGGCATCGGCGGCGGCGTGCCGCTGTCGGCGCTGCTGTGCAAGGCCGAGGTCGCCAGCTTCGAGGCCGGCGACCAGGGCGGCACCTACAACGGCAACCCGCTGATGACCGCGGTCGGCAGCGCCGTGATCGAGCAGCTGACCGCCCCGGGTTTCCTGGACGACGTCAAGGCCAAGGGCGAATACCTGAAGGAGCAGCTGCTGGCGCTGTCGGCCGAGTTCGGCCTGGGCGGCGAACGTGGCGAAGGCCTGCTGCGCGCGCTGCTGCTGGGCAAGGACATCGGCCCGCAACTGGTCGAAGAAGCGCGCGACATGGCCCCGCAAGGCCTGCTGCTGAACGCGCCGCGCGCCAACCTGCTGCGCTTCATGCCGGCGCTGAACGTCACGCGCGAAGAGATCGACCAGATGATCGGCATGCTGCGCACGCTGCTGAAGAAGCTGGCCTGATCCTCCAGGTAGCTGCAGACAAAAAAAGCCTCGCATTACGCGAGGCTTTTTGCTTTGCAGCCGGGACGGCGCCGCAGAGGAGTGAGGGAGAGGGCCAGCACCGCAGAACCCGCGCACACCGGCCGAGCCGGCCCGCGCGGGGCCCCGCGGCAAGTGGAAAGGCCTTGCGCCTGCGGGCGCCCGCCCTCTCCCTCACCCCTCTTGCGGCAGCGGGGTGTCGGAGCCGGGGCGGCGGCGCGCCGCTTACTCGCCCAGGTAGGCGGCCCGCACCTTGGGATCGTCCAGCATCTGGCTGGCATCACCGCTCATGGTGATCAGGCCGGATTCCATCACGTAGCCGCGGTGCGCGGCCTGCAGCGCCAGGCGCGCGTTCTGCTCGACCAGCAGCACGGTCACGCCCTGCGCCGAGATGTCGCGCACCACCTCGAAGATCTTCTCCACCATGATCGGCGACAGGCCCATCGACGGCTCGTCCAGCAGCAGCACCTTGGGCTGGCTCATCAGCGCGCGCGCCATCGCCAGCATCTGCTGTTCGCCGCCCGACATGGTGCCCGCCAGCTGGTTGGCGCGCTCCTTCAGGCGCGGGAAGATGCCGAACATGCGCTCGACGTCGGCCTTGATGCCGGCTTCGTCGTTGCGCGTGTAGGCGCCCATCTGCAGGTTCTCGGTGATGGTCATGCGCGCGAACACGCCGCGGCCTTCCGGCACCATCGCCAGGCCTTGCTTGAGCAGCGCGTAGCTGGGCACGCCCTTGATCGACTTGCCCATATATTCCACGTCGCCGCCGACCCAGCCCTGCAGGCCGGTGATGGCCTTCATGGTGGTGGTCTTGCCGGCGCCGTTGGCGCCGATCAGCGTGACCAGCTCGCCGTCGCGGATTTCCAGGTCGATGCCCTTGACGGCCTGGATGCCGCCGTAGGCAACCTTCAGGCCGGAGATCTTCAGTACTGTCTGTTTCATTGCAGGCTGATTCATTACGTCCGCTCCCGCCATCAGTGCGCCGAGGTGCCGAGGTAGGCCTCGATCACCGCGGGGTTGTTCTGCACCTCGTGCGGCAGGCCCTGGGCAATCACCTTGCCGTAGTCCAGCACCGTCAGGCGGTTGCACAGGCCCATCACCAGCTTCACGTCGTGCTCGATCAGCAGGATGGTCTTGCCATCGTTCTTGATCTTGTCGAGCAGGCCGCGCAGCTCCACCTTCTCGGTCGCGTTCATGCCGGCGGCGGGCTCGTCCAGCGCCAGCAGCTTGGGCTCGGTCGCCAGCGCGCGCGCGATCTCCAGCCGGCGCTGGTGGCCGTACGAGAGGTTGCGCGCGGTGAAGTTGGCGTACTTGCCGATGCCGACGTAGTCGAGCAGGTCATGCGCCATGTCTTCGATGCCCTCTTCTTCGCGCCGCACCGAGGGCGGGCGGAAGATCGCGCCGAACACGCCGGCCTTGGAGCGCACGTGGCGGCCGACCATCACGTTCTCGAGCGCGGTCATGTCGCCGAACAGGCGGATGTTCTGGAACGTGCGCGCAATGCCGGCCTTGGCCACCTCATGCACGGCGGTCGGCTGGTAGGGCTTGCCGCCCAGCACGAATTCGCCCGAATCCGGCGTGTAGAGGCCGGTGATCACGTTGAAGAACGTGGTCTTGCCGGCGCCGTTGGGGCCGATCAGCCCGTAGATCTCGCCCGGCTTGATCTGCAGGCCCACGTCGGACAGGGCCTGCAGGCCGCCGAAACGCTTGTTGACCCCCTGCACCGACAGGAGGAAATCGTTGTTGCTCATGTCTTCCTCCGGTTTACAGACGGCCGATATTGCCCGCGCGGCGCACCACCGGGCGGTCTTCCTTGCGCGGCGACGGCCAGATGCCGGCCGGGCGGTACAGCATCACGCCGACCAGGGCCAGGCCGAACAGCAGCTGGCGCAGCACCTCGGCATCGACGATCACGTGGCCGAACAGGCCGGTCTGGATCGGCTCGGCGACCACGCGCAGCAGTTCCTGGAAGCCCACCAGCAGCACGCCGCCCAGGATCACGCCCGGGATATGGCCCATGCCGCCCAGCACCACGATCGCCAGCACGTAGATCGATTCCCACAGCGTGAACGATTCCGGCGAGACGAAGCCCTGGAACGCGCCGAACACCGCGCCCGAGGCGCCGCCGAACGACGCGCCCATGGCGAACGCCAGCAGCTTGATGTTGCGGGTGTTGATGCCCATCGCCTTGGCGGCGATCTCGTCTTCGCGGATGGCAACCCAGGCGCGGCCGATGCGCGAGGTCTGCAGGCGCAGGCACACGAACACGATCACGATGACCAGGAACACCAGCAGGTAGTAGTACATGAACACCGGCGAGAACTTGAGCCCGAAGATCTCGTGCGACTTCGAGAAGTCGAAGCCGAAGATATGCACGGGGTCGACCGCGGTGATGCCCTTGGGACCGTTGGTGATGTTCACCGGGCGGTCCAGGTTGTTCATGAAGATACGGATGATCTCGCCGAAGCCCAGCGTGACGATGGCCAGGTAGTCGCCGCGCAGCTTGAGTGTCGGCGCGCCCAGCAGCACGCCGAAGGTAGCGGCCACCAGAATCGCCAGTGGCAGCACGAACCACATCGACAGATGGATGCCGGTCGGGAACAGCTGCTGGATCCACTCGAACTGGTTCGCCAGGTGCGGCGAGCCGAGCAGCGCCATCATGTAGGCGCCCACCGCGTAGAACGCGATATAGCCCAGGTCAAGCAGCCCGGCAAAGCCGACCACGATGTTCAGGCCCAGCGCCAGCATGATGTACAGCAGCGCAAAGTCCAGCACGCGGACCCAGTAGTTGCCGCCCAGGGTCTGGACGATGAACGGTGCGCACAGCGCCACCACCAGGAAGCCAATCAGTGCGGCCAGGGTCTTGGCCGGCACCTTGGTCGGCGCCGCGACAGCGGCCGTGGATGGAATCGGGGTATTCATGGATTCGCTCTCCTCAGGCGCGATCCGCCACGCGTTCGCCCATGATGCCGGACGGACGGAAGACGAGCACGGTGATCAGTACGATGAAGGCAAAGACGTCCTGGTAGTTCGAGCCGAACACGCCATTGGTCAGGTCGCCGATATAGCCGGCGCCGAGCGCCTCGATCAGGCCCAGCAGCATGCCGCCGACCATGGCGCCCGCGAGGTTGCCGATGCCGCCCAGCACCGCGGCGGTAAACGCCTTCAGGCCGGGAATGAAGCCCATGTAGAAGTGGGCGTTGCCGTAGTTGGTGGCCATCATCACGCCGGCCAGCGCGGCCAGCGTGGCACCGATCATGAAGGTGGCGGAAATGACGAAATTGGGGTTCACGCCCATCAGGCCGGCCACCTTCTGGTTCTCGGCGGTGGCGCGCATGGCGCGGCCGAGCTTGGTGCGGTTGACCAGGGCCAGCAGGCCGGACATCACCATCACGGCCATGCCGATGATGACCATCTCCTTGCCGGTGATGGTGGCGCCGGTGGCGCCGATGTCGATGGGTTCCGAGGGCAGCAGTTGCGGGAAGGTCAGCGGGTTGCGCGACCAGATCAGCATGCCCGCCGTCTGCAGGATGATGGAAACCCCGATCGCGGTGATCAGCGGGGCCAGCCGTGGCGCATTGCGCAAGGGCCGGTAGGCGACCCGCTCGATCGAATAGGACAGGATCGCGCAGACCGGCATGGCGACCAGCGTGGCGATCACCAGCGTCAGCCATTCAGGCAGGCCGGGGGCGAACTTCTGCAATCCGAGGATGGCTGACAGGGCGGTCAGCGCGCCGATCATCAGCACGTCGCCGTGGGCGAAGTTGATGATGCCGAGAATGCCGTAGACCATGGTGTAGCCCAGTGCGATCAGCGCATAAATGCTGCCAAGCACCAGACCGTTCACGATCTGCTGGATAAAGATATCCATGAAAACTCCTGCTTCAGTCCCTGACCTTACGGCATGGTGTGGATGCCGGGGGGACCCTGGTGTGTGATGGGTAACGTTGCGGTGGTTGCTTTGCTGGTGAGCGGCCTGCCCTGCTCCATCCATGGTAAGGATGCTTCTACATTAGGCGAGGCTAAAAAGAACGGCACCGCAAAATACTCACGGTGCCGTTCGGTTGGGCCGGTAAGCCCAGATTACATCTTCACGACGTCGAGGACGGACTTCTTCTTGTCCTTGTACTCGTACAGCGTGATGGTGCCTTCCTTCATGTCGCCCTTCTCGTCAAAGGCGATGTTGCCGATCACGCCCTTGTAGTTGGTCTTGGGCATTTCGGCCAGGATGGCGGCCGGTTCGGTCGAGTTGGCGCGCTTCATGGCATCGACGACAACCATCACGGCGTCATACGTGAACGGCGCGTAGATCTGCACCGGTGCGTTGAAGCGGGCCTGGTAGCGCTTGTCGAAATCCGCGCCCTTCTCCATGCGCGACAGGGCCAGGCCGGCCTCGGAGCAGATGATGTTGGTCACGGCCTCGCCGGCCAGTTCGGCCACCTTGTCGGTACAGACACCGTCGCCGCCGACGATCTTGGCGGGGATGCCCAGTTCACGGGCCTGCTTGGCGAACGGGCCGCCGGTGGCGTCCATGCCGCCGTACATGATCACGTCCGGCTTCTTGCCCTTGATCTTGGTCAGGATGGCCTTGAAGTCGGTGGCCTTGTCGTTGGTAGCTTCACGCGCCACCACGTTCACGCCGGCCGCCTTGGCGGTCTTCTCGAACTCGTCGGCCAGGCCCTTGCCGTAGGCGGTGGCATCGTCGACGATCGCCACGCTCTTGGCATTCAGGGTCTTGGCGGCATAGTTGGCCAGCGCCGGGCCCTGCTGGGCATCGGTGGCGACCACGCGGTAGGTGGTCTTGAAGCCCTGCTTGGTGTAGTCCGGGTTGGTCGACGACGGCGAGATCTGCACGATGCCGGCGTCGCTGTAGATCTTGGACGCAGGGATCGACACGCCCGAGTTCAGGTGGCCGACCACGGCCGCCACCTTGGCGTCGACGAGCTTTTGCGCCACGGCGGTGCCGGTCTTGGGATCGCCGGCATCGTCTTCACCGACCAGTTCCAGCTTGACCTTCTTGCCACCGACTTCCAGGCCGGACTTGTTGACTTCTTCCACGGCCAGGCGGGCGCCGTTTTCGTTGTCCTTGCCAAGGTGCGCGATGCCGCCGGTCAGCGGGGCCGCGTGGCCGATCTTGACGACGACCTCGCCACCACCGGCCGCAGGCGCTGCGGGAGCCGCGGCTGCCGGCGCCGAAGAGGCCGGATCCGCCGGCTTGTCTTCCTTCTTGCCGCAAGCTGCGACCAGCGCCACTGCGGCCGCGATCGGCAGAATCTTGGCAAACGTGATTTGCATGAGTGATCTCCTAGGATTCACAAAAACAGGGATTTGCAACGCCTCCCGGACGTTTCCCTGGACCGCCGTTGTTTAGTTTCAATTTGAAACGCGCGCATTGTATCCCCTTTCTTAGTCGATGCAATACGCGACGCAACATCCTTGACCATTTACCGCGCATTTGAGCTAGGGAATTTCCCCAATGCACAGATTGCGGCAATTCCCGCTCACATGACGCGGCCGCCCCTCCTTCTTACAAGAACCGTGCCTGCGGCGCCCCAGGCGGCCAGGAAGCAGCGCCGGCACCACCTATAATGCACCATTATTAATTAGGCGTTTCATTTACATTGCGTGGTGCTTCTCTCTAATGTGCAGAATGTAGCGCCGCACCATAATAGGGAAAACCCCAGCTTCGGGGATTACCCTGATTAGCGCCAGGCACGAATGGCGGGCACCCCTGGCACCGGCAGCGGGCATTATTCCCGGTCCGGCACAGGCCAGAAACAAAAAAGGCGCCGCAACCGCGGCGCCCCTTTATCAGGCCAGGCATTCAGGCGGGCATGCCCGCGCCACACTCAGGCGGCTGCGCTGGTGGGCAGCAGCCCGCGCGGCAGCGGGAACGCCATGTTTTCCTCGATGCCGTCGAGCGGACGCACCTGGCGCGCACCCAGTTCGCGCAGGCGCTCGACGATGGACTGGGCCAGCGCTTCCGGCGCCGAGGCCCCGGCGGTCAGGCCGATGCGGCGCTTGCCGGCGACCCACTCCGGCCGCACCTGCTCGGGCGCGTCCACCATATAGGCCGGCACGCCCAGGCGCTCGGCCAGCTCGCGCAGGCGGTTCGAGTTGGAACTGTTGGGACTGCCGACCACGATCACCACCTCCACCTGCGGCGCCATGAACTTCACCGCGTCCTGGCGGTTCTGCGTGGCATAGCAGATGTCCTGCTTCTTGGGCTCGCGGATCTCGGGGAAGCGGGCCTTGAGCGCAGCCACGATCTCGCGGGTCTCGTCCACCGACAGCGTGGTCTGGGTGACGTAGGCCAGCCGCGACGGATCGGCGATCTGCAGCGCCGCGACATCGGCGACCGACTCGACCAGCACCATGCCGCCGTTGGCCTGGCCCATGGTGCCTTCGACCTCGGGGTGGCCGCGATGGCCGATCATCACGATCTCGCAGCCCTGCGCGCGCAGCTTGCTGACTTCGACATGCACCTTGGTCACCAGCGGGCAGGTCGCGTCGAACACGTGCAGGCCGCGCCGGGCCGCGTCTTCGCGCACCTCGCGCGACACGCCATGGGCACTGAAGATGACGGTGGCGCCGGCGGGCACCTCGTCAAGCTCGCCTACGAACACCGCGCCCTTACGGCGCAGGTCGGC
Source organism: Cupriavidus sp. SS-3 (assembly GCF_035818815.1). NCBI lineage: Bacteria > Pseudomonadati > Pseudomonadota > Betaproteobacteria > Burkholderiales > Burkholderiaceae > Cupriavidus > Cupriavidus sp. SS-3. The sequence continues at coordinate 102,548 of NZ_JAYLVT010000002.1, read as the reverse complement.
CACCACATAGGCGTTGTGGACGATCTCGTGGCGGACGTAGATGGGGGCGCCGAAGCGCTCGAGCGCGCGCTCGACGATTTCGATGGCGCGGTCCACGCCGGCACAGAAGCCGCGCGGCTGGGCCATCAGGATTTCTGCGTCGGGGGCGGGGGTCAGGTCGGGCATGCTGCGGTATCCGGACAGGTTCGGCGTGGCGACGTTCAGAGAATGCCGATCAGCTGCACGTCGAACAGGATGGTCTGCCCAGCCAGCGGATGGTTGAAGTCGAACAACGCGGCGGTCTCGCCGATCTCCTTGAGCACGCCGGCGTACTTGCCGCCGCCGGGCGCGTTGAACTCGACCAGGTCACCCGGGCTGTAGTCCTCTTCGAACGAACTGTTCTCGCGCAGCGTGGCCAGCGACACCCACTGCAGCAGCTCGGCGTTGCGCGGACCGAAGGCCTGCTCGGGCGCCAGGCGATAGGTCATGCGCTCGCCTTCGGGCATGCCCAGCAGCGCCTGCTCGAGCGTCGGCGCGAACTGGCCCTGGCCCAGCAGCAGCGTGGCGGGCTTTTCCTCGAACGTGCTGACGACCTCGGTGCCGTTGTCGAGCGCGATGCTGTAGTGCAGGGTCAGGAAGGAGTCGGCCTGGACAGTCTTGCGGCCAGCCGTGCCGCCGTCGGCTTCCGACGCGAAAGTTTGCAAATTCATGGGTGATCAACCAGGGAACAACCCGTATTGTATTCGACTGGCCCCTGGCCCGCCGCCCCAGCGCCTCAGGCCCTGTTCCCGACGCGACTACTTCTGGATGCCCATGACCATTGCCAAATGGCCCGCCTGCGAGCGGCCCCGCGAGAAACTGCTGGAAAGCGGCGCTGCCGCCCTGTCTGATGCCGAACTGCTGGCCGTCCTGCTGCGCGTGGGCGCCGCCGGCAAAAGTGCCGTGGACCTGGCACGCGAGCTGCTGCACCGCTTCGGCTCGCTGACCGCGCTGTTTGCGGCCGAGGGCGAGGCGCTCGCCGGCGTGCGCGGCATGGGCACGACCAAGTTCGCCCAGTTGCAGGCCATCCCCGAGCTGGCGCGACGCGCGCTGGCCGAGTCGCTGCGGCTGCCGGCCGGCTTCGACTCTCCGGATTCGGTGCGCAGCTACCTGCGCCTGACCCTCGCACCGCTGCAGCACGAAGTTTTCATGTGCCTGTTCCTGGATCCCGGCAACCGCATGGTGGCCAGCGAAGAGCTGTTCCGCGGCACGCTGACGCGGACCTCGGTCTATCCACGCGAGGTGGCGCGCCAGGCCCTGACGCATAACGCGGCCGGCATCATCGTCGCCCACAACCATCCGCGCGGCACCACGGCCCCCAGCCAGAGCGACATCCACCTGACGCGCGAGCTGGCGCGCACGCTCGACCTGATCGACGTGCGGCTGCTGGACCATTTCATCGTCGCGGGGCACGAAATCCGCTCGCTGGCGGAATCCTGCGAGCGCCTGCCCGGGCTGTGACGCCTACGACACCAGAGGAGCAGGGCTGCAACACTGCCGGGGCCGGAGCGCAGAAAGCATTGATTCGCTGGAGGAATCCGGTCTATAATGCCCGTTTTGCTGAAGTCTCAACCGCTGCAGTCCGGGCCCGCGCGCCTTTTGTTGATCTGTTGCGAACATTGTCCACGAATAGAAGATTTAGGAGTGCTTCATGGCACGCGTCTGTCAAGTGACCGGGAAAGCGCCGATGGTCGGCAACAACGTTTCCCACGCAAACAACAAGACCAAGCGCCGTTTTCTGCCCAACCTGCAGAATCGTCGTTTCTTCGTTGAATCCGAAAACCGCTGGGTGAGCCTGCGCGTCTCGAACGCCGGCCTGCGCCTGATCGACAAGAAAGGCATCGACTCCGTGCTCGCCGACCTGCGCGCACGCGGCGAAGTCTAATTAGGAGTACATCATGGCAAGCAAGGGCGGCCGCGACAAGATCAAGCTGGAATCGACCGCAGGTACCGGTCACTTCTACACCACCACCAAGAACAAGCGCACCATGCCGGAAAAGATGGAGATCATGAAGTTCGATCCCGTCGCCCGCAAGCACGTCGCTTACAAGGAAACCAAGATCAAGTAATTGATCCGGTATCCCGCCAGAAAGCCCCGCCATGCCGCGGGGCTTTTTGTTGCCCGTCGATATTGCGCACAATTGCATATCGGCCCGGCGGACTGATGCACGGGATGGCGCGCCGGGTGTAGACTTTGCCGTTTCCCCAATCTGTTAAGCGCCCTGCCCGCGCTCTCCTTGCACCATGAATTTCGACGTCGCCATCGTCGGCAGCGGCCTGGCCGGCCTTACGGTCGCATTGCAACTGGCCGACACCCACCGGGTGGCCATCCTCAGCAAGCGCGCCATGACCCAGGGCGCCAGCGACTGGGCGCAAGGCGGCATCGCGGCGGTGCTGGACTCCGGCGACAGCCACGACGAACACACCCAGGACACGCTCGTTGCAGGTGCGGGGCTGTGCGATGAAGAGGCCACGCGCTTTATCGTGGAGCACGGGCGCGAGGCCATCCAGTGGCTGATCGACCGGGGCGTACCCTTCACCCGCGACGCGCAGGCCGAACTGGGCTTCCACCTGACCCGCGAAGGCGGCCATAGCCGCCGGCGCATTATCCACGCCGCCGACGCCACCGGCCATGCGGTGGTCAGCACGCTGCTGCAGCAGGCCACGCAGCACCCGAACATCACCATCCTGGAAGACCACTTCGCGATCGACCTGATCACGTCGCGCAAGATGGGGCTGCCGGGCAACCGCTGCTACGGCCTCTACGTGCTGGACGACCGCACCGGCGCAGTGCACACCATCACCGCCACGCACACCGTGCTGGCCGCTGGCGGTGCGGGCAAGGTCTACCTCTACACCACCAATCCGGACACGGCCACCGGCGACGGCATCGCCATGGCCTGGCGCGCGGGCTGCCGGGTGTCGAACATGGAATTCATCCAGTTCCACCCCACTTGCCTGTACCACCCCTACGCCAAGTCTTTCCTGATCTCCGAAGCGGTGCGCGGCGAAGGTGGCCTGCTCAAGCTGCCCGACGGCACGCGCTTCATGCCCGAACACGACGAACGCGCCGAACTGGCGCCGCGCGACGTGGTGGCGCGCGCGATCGACTTCGAAATGAAGAAGCGCGGGCTGGACTGCGTCTATCTCGATATCACGCACCAGCCCGAGGCCTTCCTGAAGGAACACTTCCCGACCATCCATGCGCGCTGCCTGGAACTGGGCATCGACATCACGCGCGAGCCGATTCCGGTGGTGCCGGCCGCGCACTACACCTGCGGCGGCGTGGTGACGGACACCATGGGCCGCACCGATATCGGCGGTCTCTACGCCGTGGGCGAGACCGCCTGCACCGGCCTGCATGGCGCCAATCGGCTGGCTTCGAACTCGCTGCTCGAATGCATGGTGATCGGCCGCGCCGCCGCCGCAGACATCGCCTCGCAGGACAAGGCCGGCGCGCCCAATATCGCGCTGCCGGCGTGGGACGAGAGCCGTGTTTCCGATGCCGACGAAGAAGTCGTGGTGTCGCACAACTGGGACGAGCTGCGCCGCATGATGTGGAACTACGTCGGCATCGTGCGCACCAGCAAGCGCCTGGAACGCGCGCAGCACCGCATCGTGCTGCTGCGCGAGGAGATTGCCGAGTACTACGCCAATTTCCGCGTCACCACCGACCTGCTGGAACTGCGCAACCTGGTCGAAGTGGCTTCGCTGATCGTGGACAGCGCCTATTCGCGGCATGAAAGCCGCGGGCTGCATTTCAGCCGGGACTATCCTGATTCATTGCCGAAGGCTCTGCCGACGGTGATGCAGCCGCCTGCCGGCCGCAAGCGTTGACGACGCGTTTGCCAAGCAAAACGGGGTGGCGCCGCATGGCCCACCCCGTTATTCATTTGGCCGGAACAACCCTCAGCCGATGATGCGCAGCGAGTAATCCGTCGCGCGCACGTCCTTGGTCAGCGCGCCCACCGAGATCCGGTCCACCCCGGTCTCGGCAAAGGTGCGGATGGTGTCGGCATTGACGCCACCCGATACCTCCAGCAGCGCCCTGCCCTGGTTGATCTTCACGGCGTCCTGCATCATCGGCACGGTGAAGTTGTCGATCAGCACCGACGTGGCACCGGCCGCCAGCGCTTCCTCCAGTTCGGCCAGGCTCTCGACCTCGATCTGCACCGACGCCTGCGTATCGAGCGCCAGCGCCGCCCGCATCGCCGCGCCGATGCTGCCGGCCGCGGCGATATGGTTTTCCTTGATCAGGATGCCGTCATACAGCGCCAGGCGCTGGTTCTCGCCGCCGCCGATGCGTACCGCGTACTTCTGCGCCAGGCGCAGCCCGGGCAGCGTCTTGCGGGTATCGAGCACGCGCGCACGGGTGCCGGCGATCAGGTCGGCATAGCGGCGCGTGGTGGTCGCCACGCCGGACAGCAGCTGCAGGAAGTTCAGCGACGGACGTTCGGCGGTCAGCAGCGAGCGCGCCGGGCCGGCGATCTCGCACACCACGGAATCCGGCCCCATGCGCGCGCCCTCTTGCTGCAGCCAGCGCACTTCCAGCGCCGGGTCGACCGCGCGCATGCACGCATCGAACCAAGGCTGGCCGCACAGCACCGCGGACTCGCGCACGATCACGCGCGCATGCGCGGACTTGTCCGCCGGCACCAGCAGGCCGGTCAGGTCGCCGCTGCCGACATCCTCGGCGATGGCTGCCTGGACATTGGCCTGCAGCGCTGCCTGCAGCGCCGCGCCGTAGCTATCGAAAACCGGATTCACGCTCATGCCGGGCCGATCCCCTGGAACAGCGCCTGCTCGTTGGCGAGGTCAGCCGACGGACGTACATTGCGCTTCTGCGCGGCAGCGAAATCCAGCATGCGGTTGATGCAGGTTACGGCCTGGCTACCGATCACGGGATCGACATGGATCTCGTTGCGGCCAGTCTCCAGCACCTCGGCCAGGTTGGTCAGCGCGTTCATCGCCATCCACGGGCAGTGCGCGCAGCTCTTGCAGGTCGCGCTGTTGCCGGCGGTCGGCGCCTCGATGAAGTGCTTGCCGGGCGCGGCCATGCGCATCTTGTGCAGGATGCCGTTGTCGGTGGCGACGATGAATTCGGTTGCGTCCAGCTTTTGCGCGGCCTCGATCAGTTGCGAGGTGGAGCCGACCACGTCGGCCTGCGCCACCACGTTCTCCGGCGATTCCGGATGCACCAGGATCTTGGCGTTGGGGAATTCGCGGCGCAGCAGGTCCAGCTCGATGCCCTTGAACTCGTCGTGCACCAGGCAAGAGCCCTGCCACAGCAGCATGTCGGCGCCGGTCTGCTTCTGGATATAGCTGCCCAGGTGCTTGTCCGGTGCCCACAGGATCTTCTTGCCCTGCGCGTGCAGGTGCTCGACGATCTTCAGCCCGATGCTGGAGGTCACCATCCAGTCCGCGCGCGCCTTCACCGCGGCGCTGGTGTTGGCATAGACCACCACGGTGCGGTCGGGGTGCGCATCGCAGAAGGCGGCGAACTCGTCGGCCGGACAGCCCAGGTCAAGCGAGCAGGTCGCGTCCAGGTCCGGCATCAGCACGGTCTTCTCGGGGCTGAGGATCTTGGCGGTCTCGCCCATGAAGCGCACGCCGGCCACCACCAGCGTCCTGGCTTCGTGGTCGCGGCCGAAGCGGGCCATTTCGAGGGAGTCGGAGACACAGCCGCCGGTTTCCTCGGCGAGGTCCTGCAGGTCGGCGTCGACGTAGTAATGCGCCACCAGCACCGCATTGCGCTCCTTCAGCAAGCGGCGGATACGCGCCTTCAGCGACTGCCGCTCATCGGGCGACAGCACCGGCGGCACCTTGGCCCAGGCATGGGCCACGCAGCTGGCGCCAGCGGCGTTTTGGGCACTCGCCAGGTTCGGCTTCTCGAACTCGACGGTCTTGATCGATTGTGGGGTCATCTCCGGGTACTCCTCTAGACCTCCGCCAACAGGGTGCGGCCGGCCAGAACATGGGGGAGTTTATCTAAAACAAAAGCCCCGCCATGGGCGGGGCTTTGTCAAACCATACGGCGCGGCCGAATTGTATCAGGCGTAGCGGCGCAGGCGCAGCGAGAAATCGTGCAACGCCTGGATACCGCTGGCCTCGGCACGGTGGCACCAGGCCTGCAGCTGCTGCAGCAGCTGCTCGCGCGTCAGGTTCGAACGGCCCCAGATGGCGGCCAGTTCACGGCGCATTTCAACGAAGGTCTGCAGCGCCTTGTTCTGCTCGACGATGCTCGCCAGCTGCTCGCGCTGCTGCGCGGCCAGCTTGGTTTCCTCGCGGTGGAACCACTTGCTGGCGGGCTTGAAGCTGCGGTACTCGGCGACGCGGCCTTCCTTGAGCTTTTCCAGTTCCTGGCGGAACGCGCCCTTGACGGCCTTGGCGTAGCGCGCCATCACGTCATAGCGGTTGGCGATGATGGCTTCCAGCGTGTTGTGGTCGACCGGACGGGCCTCCACCAGGCGCGCCTTGGGCGGGATCTTCTTGACCTTGGCCAGGCCCACCGCCTGCATCGCGCGGATATAGCCCCAGCCCACGTCGAACTCATACCACTTGATCGAGAACTTGGCCGAGGTCGGGTAGGTGTGGTGGTTGTTGTGCAGCTCTTCGCCGCCAATGATCAGGCCCCACGGCGACACGTTGGTCGATGCGTCCTCGCAATCGTAGTTGCGGTAGCCCCACCAGTGGCCCAGGCCATTGATGATGCCCGCGGCATGGATCGGGATCCACAGCATCTGCACCGCCCACACGGTCATGCCGATCACCCCGAACAGCGCCAGGTCGATGATCAGCATCAGGCCGACGCCCTGCCAGGTGAAGCGCGAGTACAGGTTGCGCTCGATCCAGTCATTGGGGCAGCCATGGCTGAACTTGGCGATGGTTTCCTTGTTCTTGGCCTCGGCGCGATAGAGTTCAGCCCCCTCCAGCAGCACCTTGCGGATGCCGCGGGTCTGCGGGCTGTGCGGATCGTCCTCGGTTTCGCACTTGGCGTGGTGCTTGCGGTGGATCGCGGTCCACTCGCGCGTGACCATGCCCGTGGTCAGCCACAGCCAGAAGCGGAAAAAGTGTTGAGCGATGGGGTGCAGGTCCAGCGACCGGTGCGCCATGCAGCGATGCAGGAAGATGGTGACGCCGGCGATCGTGATATGCGTCGTCACCAGCGTGTAGATGACGATCTCCCACCAGGTCCAGTTGGCAAGGCCGTTGGCGGCCCAGTCAAGAATAGTGTCGAACAAACTGTTCTCCGTCGGTTAAACAGGGACTTTCCCGTGCAATCCGGCTGGGCCGGTACACACAACGCGCAGAAAAAATAGCTGCGAATCTATTGATTGCGATAGCTGTCTGGCGCTTGCCACGGGACCCGAAGTCGCTCCGGGCTCCCCCAGGGCAGCACGCGCGGCGCCGGCCGTGGCTAGCGGCTCATGAAGCGAGCCGGGAACGAGCCGCTGCAATCTGGCGGCTGTCTGATGTGGGAGCGGGATGTCTCAACCCGCGACAACCCGGCATTCTACCGGATCGCCGAGGGCGCAAGCATACGCTATTTCCCGGATTTGGACGGGGTGCAACGGTTTTCGTTCCACGGGTGGCGCATCCGTCGCCCGCTCTGCGTGCCCCTTGCCGGGAAGTTCAGGAGGCGTTTGCAGCCTCTGGCAAAATGCTCGCCTTCGGTCCGCCGGGGCCCCCAGGCAGCGTCTCATGCATCACACGGAGTTCGCGCTGCGGGTATGGAATAGAGATGCCGTGCTCGCGCAGCGTACGCCAGATGGCGCGGTTCATCGCCGATTGCACCCCAAGCTTGCCGTTCTGCGGATCGGCCACGAACACCGCGACTTCGTATTCGATGCCACTGTCGGCGAACAGCACCAGGAAAGCCGCGGGCTCAGGGTCGGGCAGCACGCGCGGCAGTGTACGCACGCATTCGGTCAGCAGCGCGATCACGGTCTCGGGATCGGCGCTGTAGTCGGCCTGCACGCGTGTCGCCACGCGCACGTTGGTGTTCGAGAACGAATGGTTCTGCACCGACTGCGCCACCAGCTGCTCGTTCGGCACCAGCGTCTCGCCGTCGCCGTTGCGCACCACGGTGTAGCGGGTGCGGATCTGCGACACGATGCCGGTGTACTTGTCCACCGTGATCTGGTCGCCCAGCTTGACCGAGCGGTCCAGCAGGATGATGAAGCCCGAGATGTAATTGCTGGCGATCTTCTGCAAACCCAGCCCCAGGCCCACGCCCAGCGCGCCGCCGAAGACCGACAGCACGGTCAGGTCGATGCCCACCAGCGACAGGCTCAGCAGCAGCGACACCAGCAGCAGCAATGCCTTGGAAATCCGCGTCAGCACCACCTTCAGGTTGCCGTCGAGGTTGGCCGAACGCATCAGCCGCTCTTCCAGCCACGAGCCGAACCACAGTGCCACCAGCACCGTCAGCAGGATCCAGACCACCGCCATCAGGGTCTCGGCCACACTGATCTTCTGCTTGCCGCCGATCGAGAAGCGCACGCTCTCCATCCAGCCCACCACGTCGCCGAGCACGCCCAGCACGTACAGGGCCATGCCCACCCAGACCAGCGTGGTCAGCACCTTCTCGACCAGCAGCAGCATGCCGTGCAGCTGGCCGCTGCCGGACATGACGCGGCGCAGCACGTAGAAGGTGAAATTCAGCGCGGTGATGCCGAACAGCGGCACCAGCGCCAGCCGCAGCACGCTGACCGGGATCAGCGGCGCCAGCGCAAAGCGGGCCACCAGCACCAGCGCCCAGCCGGCCAGCGGAAACATCGCGCGCTCGAGGCTGGCGGCGGCAAAGCGCACGGAGAAGCTGGAGGCCTCGTAGCGGGCCTCCAGCCGCCGCACCACGAAGCGCGCCAGCGGCCACGCCACCAGCAAGCAGCCGGCCAGCACCAGCAACTGCCAGAAAAAGCCGGGGCCGCCGGCATCGCGGATCAGGTCGTCCAGCATCTTGCCGAACATCGAATGCGAGGCTTTCAGGTCCTTCAGGCCGCCGAGGTCGGACAGGGTTTCACCGTTCATGGTGCAGGTTCAAAGTTGGCCGCCCGCGCGCGGCGGGCGGCGCGGCTGGAAACCGCGATCAGCTGGTGCGCTCCAGCACCGCGGCAAAGAAGCCATCGGTCTGGTGCAGGTGCGGATACAAGGCGAACATGCCGTTGTCCGGCAGGTCCGGCACTTCGATCTTCTGCTCGGCCAGCACTTCGGCGGCCGGCACCAGGCGGAAGTTGGGGTGCGCGGCGAGGAAATCGCGCACGATCTGCTCGTTCTCGGCTTCGAGCACGCTGCAGGTCGCGTACACCACGCGGCCGCCGCCCTTCACCAGCCGCGCCGCGGAGTCCAGGATCGCGGTCTGCTTGGCGGTCAGTTCCAGCACCGACTCCGGCGATTGCCGCCACTTCAGGTCAGGGTTACGGCGCAGCGTGCCCAGGCCGCTGCACGGCGCATCCACCAGCACGCGGTCGGCCTTGCCGGCCAGGCGCTTGATCTTGGCGTCGCGTTCGGAGTCGATCAGCACCGGATGGACGTTCGACAGGCCGCTGCGCGCCAGCCGCGGCTTCAGGTTGGCCAGGCGCTTCTCCGATACGTCGAAGGCATAGAGCCGGCCGGTCGAGCGCATCGCCGCGCCCAGCGCCAGCGTCTTGCCGCCGGCGCCGGCGCAGAAGTCGACCACCATCTCGCCGCGCCGCGGCGCCACCAGGCTGCACAGCAGCTGGCTGCCTTCGTCCTGCACCTCGACCAGCCCGTTGACGAAGATCGGCAGTTGGTTCAGCGCCGGCTTGCCGGCCATGCGGATGCCGGCCGGCGCCATCGGCGTGGGCTCGGCGCCCAGGCCCGCGGCCTGCAGCTCGGCCAGCGCGGCCTCGCGGCTGGTCTTGCCCAGGTTGACGCGCAGGTCCAGCGGCGCCGGGCGCAGCCAGGCGTCGCCCAGGGCCGCGGCAAAGGACTCGCCATGCTGGCGCACCAGTTCGTCGTACAGCCACTCGGGCAGGTTGGCGCGCACGCGCGGCGCGAGGCTGGAGCGCTCGATGGTGGTCAGGCGGTCCAGCCACTCGGCTTCATCGGGATAGAGGAACGGCGACAGCGCATCGCGGCCCAGCGTCGCCGCCAGCCCCAGCAGCGCCAGGCGGCGCGAGGCCGCGCCGGTGCCACTCTCGGCGAACTGGGCAAATTCGACGCGCCGGCGCAGCACCGCGTAGATCGCCTCGGCAATGATGCCGCGCTCGCGGTGGCCGAGTTTGGCGTTTTCGCGGAAGTAATAGCTGACCACCGCATCGGCGGGACGCGCGAACAGCATCACCTTGCCCAGCAGGCGATCGATATGCTGGATATGGGTGGCATGCAGGCCGCCATGCGTGCGCACCGGGGCGCCGTTGGCGCCACCGGCATTGGGCGACTTGCGGATCGGGCTGCTCTTGCCCTTGCTGCGCGCGGGGGCGCGGCCCTCGCCGCGCGGGGAACGGTTTCCTGCCTGGGTACGGCTCATGCCTGGACTCCTGCCGCCGGGGTCGCGGCGGAGATGGCCATCAGCAATTGCGGTTCGGCCGGGTTGATAACGTTGACGACGCCGTTCTGGAGCTGCAGCCGGTCCTCGACGAACCACTGCACGGCGCGGGGGTAAATCACGTGCTCGCAGGCGAGCAGGCGCTCGGCCAGGGTCGCGGGCGTGTCCGCCGGCAGCACGTCGAGCGCGGCCTGGATCACGATCGGGCCATGGTCCAGCTCCGGGGTCACGAAATGCACGGTCGCGCCATGCAGCTTGACACCGGCATCCAGCGCCTGCTGGTGGGTATTCAGGCCGGGGAAGCACGGCAGCAGCGACGGATGGATATTCAGCAGCCGGCCCGCGTAGCGGTCGACAAAGCCGGGCGTGAGTATACGCATGAAACCCGCCAGCACCACCAGATCGGGGGCATGGGCGTCGATGGCCTCGGCCAGCGCCGCGTCGAAGGCGGCGCGGTCTGGATACTGGCGATGGTCGACCACGCCGGTTTCAATGCCTTGCTGGCGCGCAAACTGCAGGCCCGCGGCGTCCGGCCGGTTCGACAGCACCGCCGCCACGCGGGCGGGCCAGCCGCCGTCCGCGCAGGCACGGACGATGGCTTCCATATTGGAGCCTCGCCCGGAAATCAAGATGACAATTTTTTTCATCGCGCAATTCTACCAAGGCAAGGCGCTAAACTCCGGTAAAGCCAAACCAGTACGTGCTTAATTCACGAGATCCGGGCAGGCGCCGATTAACTGGCCTGTGGTAGCGAAGCCGTATAACCCGATTGATGGATTGTGACGCTTCGCCCCCTCTGCTAGAGTGGGCCCTACGTCCACGCGCCATTCCTGTGCATGACACAGGTTCTCCGGAGAGGTGACAACAAGGACGAAACGGGATATTTGAACGGGAATTCGCATGTCGAACGCTGCACCGACGTTGTTGGTGGTCGATGATCATCCTATGGCCTTGTCAGGGACCACCGCCTTCCTGGCCGAAGTCATGCCGGATGTGGCAGTCCATGCCGCCGGCAGTGCCCGCGAGGCCCTGGCCAGCCTGCAGCAAGGCTTGCGCCCCGATATCGTGCTGCTCGATATCTGGCTGAATGACGGTACCGGCTTCGACGCCATGCAGACCTTCAAGACCGTCATCCCGGGCGCGCGCTTTATCTTCATGTCGGCCGAGGCCACCCCGGAAATCGTCGGCCGCGCCCGTGCGCTGTCGGCGTGCGGCTTCGTCGGCAAGCACCTGGACGCCAATGCCTTCACCGCCGCGGTGCGCAAGGTGCTGGCCGGCGACACCGCCTTCCCCACCGACGAAGCCCTCAACGGCCGCGCGCAATCGTTCGGCCCGGCTCACGGCATTCCGGTCACGCCCGCCGAACTGGGCCTGACGCCGCGCCAGGGTTCGGTGCTGGCGCTGGTGCTGGAAGGCCTGCCGAACAAGGTGATCGCGCGCCGGCTCGGGCTGACCGAGAACACTGTCAAGGAACACGTGTCCGCCATCCTGCAGCGCCTGGGCGTGCGCACCCGCATGCAGGTGATGTCGCGCATGGAACGGTTCCGGCTGCGCCAGTAAGGCGCGCGACGGCCGTTACCGTTCACCAGGGTGCGCCGGCGCGTCGCTAGGCGGGCCGCAGCCAGCGTCGCAGCAGCATCCGCAGCGAGGCCGGGTCCACCGGCTTGGGCAGCACGAAATAACCTGCCTCCTCCGCCGCCGCCAGCGCGGCCGACTTCAGGTCCCCGGTCAGCAATGCGCTGCGCGCCTGCGGCTGCGTGTTCTGCCAGCGCTCGAGCAGGTCCAGCCCGTTCTCGCTGCCCGGCAGGCGCAGGTCGCAGAAGATGATGTCCGGGCGCAGGCCCTGGGCAAACAGCTTGTCGGCCTCGGCACCGTGGGCGGCGCAGGCCACGCGGATGCCCCACGCCTCCATCAGCGCGATCCAGGCCTTGCGGATCTGGCTGTCGTCGTCGACCACCAGCACCGTGCCCTGCAGGCGATCGGGCTTGGCCTCCTCGGCCTGCGCCATGGCGCGCATCTCGCGCACGCTGGCCACGGTCTCGGCCGGCACCGGCGCCAGCGCGAACCAGAACACCGAGCCCTTGCCCGGCACCGAGCGCACGCCATAGGTGCCGCGCATCAGCCGCACGCATTCCTTGAAGATCGCCAGCCCCAATCCCAGCCCCTGCGAGGGGTCACGCTGCGGGTTGTGGACCTGGTAGTACGGCGAGAAGATGTCCGGCAGGTGCTCGGGGGTGACGCCGGCGCCGGTGTCCCATACTTCCAGCCGCACGTTCTTGCGGCGCTGGCGCGCGGTCACCAGCACGCCGCCGCGCTGGGTATAGCGCAGCGCGTTCTGCACCAGGTTGAACAAGGCCCGGCGCAGCAGCACCGGCTCAGCCATCGCGTACAGCTCGTCGGGCACTCGGGGGGTCAGGGTCAGCCCGCTTTCGCGCGCGTCGGCGGCAAACTGGCTCATCACGTCGCGGATCAGCGCGCCCAGCTCGCACGGCTCCAGCGTCGGCAGGACCTTGCGCCCTTCCAGCTTGGACAGGTCCAGCAGCGAGCGGAACAACAGGTCGATGGTCTGGGTGCCAGCCGCCACCTGCTCCACCAGCGGATGCAACGCGCTCGACTGGTTGCGCGCGCGCAGCGCCTCGACCAGCATCACCAGCGCATGCACCGGCTGGCGCAGGTCATGGCTGGCGGCCGCCAGGAAGCGCGACTTTTCTTCGCTGGCATGCAGCGCCCGCTCCTTCTCGTCCTGGAACTGCTTGGCCAGGCGCCGGCTGTCGCCCTCCAGCTGGATCGCGCGCACCAGCGTCACCTGCAGATTGAAGGCGTGGCGCGACAGCATCAACGCGTAGATTGCCAGCAGGCCCTGCACATAGACGCCGTGGCCAGGGAAGGCGAATTCCGCCATCAGCAGGTTCGGTACCAGGATCGGCACGCCCGCGTAGACCAGGTTCGACGGCACGGGCGCCTGCGACACCGCGCCGCCGGCAAGCACGCCGAGGGTCAGCAGGTACAGCACGCTGGAGAACACCGGCGAGGCTGTATACAAATGCATCAGCGCCGAGCTGCCCCAGGTCACGCCGGTCAGGAAAGCGACCGCGCGCATGTTGTTCCACCATTTCTGCGTGTGCGCGGAGCGGCTCATCAGGGCGTGGTCGCGTTGGTAGCCAATGTAGAACCACAACCCGCCGGCCGTCAGCAGCAGCATCACCGCGCACCAGCCCAGCAGCGCGGCGGGGCTGACGTCGTTCCAGAACCCGATGGTGGTCAGCGCGGGCAGCAGCACCGAGGCGACGATGGCGGTCGGCGCATTCTTGTGCACGATCGCCATCAGCTTGGCGCGCGTCTCGACGTCGAGCTGGGCGCTCGACTGAGGCAGGCTCCTGGGCAGGAGCCGGGAAAAGAACCGATAGGTCAGCGCTTTCAACTGGGAATCGGGGAATGAGCGAACATCGGGCATACCGCGCTGGATGCCCGTAGCGATCCCGTAGTGAGCCAAAGTGGCGCCTATCATGCCGCCTTTTGCGGCATCGCGCCATGGCGGGAGGGCCGGTTGCGGCACAAAAGCCGCAGCGCGGCGACCGGCCGGGGGCGGCGGCAGCGGCAAGCCGACCCATTCGCCTTATAATGCTCGCTTTACCTGAATCGTTTCCCGCCGTCCCCGTGAAAGTCTTCCGCGGCCTGCCCAACGCCGAGAGCCGGGCGCCCTGCGCGCTCACCATCGGCAATTTCGACGGTGTGCATCGCGGCCACCAGTCGCTGCTCGCGCGTGCGCGGGCGGCGGCGGATGCGCGCGGCCTGCCGCTGTGCGTGATGACCTTCGAGCCGCATCCGCGCGAATTCTTTACACCGGACAAGGCCCCCACCCGGATCGCGCTGCTGCGCGACAAGCTGGAAAGCCTGCGCCGCAACGGCGTCGACCGCGTGGTGGTGGAACACTTCAACGCCCACTTTGCCGGCCAGTCGCCGCAGGAATTCGTCGAGAACGTGCTCTGGCATGGCCTGCATACCCGCTGGCTGCTGGTCGGCGACGATTTCCGCTTCGGCGCCAAACGCGCCGGCGACTTTACCTACCTGCAGGAGGCCGGGCGCCGCTACGGCTTCGATGTCGAGCAGATGGGCTCGGTGTCCGAGGGCGGCATCCGCATCTCCAGCTCGGCGGTGCGCCAGGCGCTGGCCGATGGCGACCTGGAACACGCGCGGCGCCTGCTCGGCCATGGCTACGCCATCAGCGGCCACGTGATCCACGGCCGCAAGCTGGGCCGCGACCTCGGCTTCCCGACGCTGAACCTGCGCATCTCGCACAAGCGGCCCGCGGTCAGCGGCATCTTCGTGGTGCAGGTGCACGGCATCGCCGACCATCCGCTGCCCGGCGTGGCCAGCATCGGCGTACGCCCCACCATCGAGGACGCCGGCCGGGTCCTGCTGGAAGTCCACCTGTTCGATTTCAATGAAAGCCTGTACGGCAAGCTGGTGCGGGTCGAATTCATGAAGAAGCTGCGCGACGAGGCGCGCTTCGACTCCCTGGATGAACTCACCGCCGCGATCGCCAAGGACAGCGCCGATGCGCGCGCCTTCTTCGGCCTGACGGCGCCGGGCGCCGCGGCGGCAGCGGAAGGCAGCGGCGGCCGCGATTTCGCCACCTCGGCCACCGACCGAATTAGGTAGCGGCCGGCGCCCCGCGCCCCGCTGCGCGGGCCCGGTTCGCACGCCGCCTGCCCCAGTCTTCACGCGCGCCCGCCGGCCCAGCGCCGGCCGCGCGCCAACCGAATTGCCCTGAGAATCGAAATGTCTGACGACAAACGCGCCAAGCCCGAGAAGAACAAGTATCCCGTCAACCTGCTCGACACGCCCTTCCCGATGCGTGGCGACCTGCCCAAGCGCGAGCCGCAATGGGTCAAGCAGTGGCAGGAAAAGCAGCTCTACAAGAAGATCCGCGCGGCGCGCAAGGGCGCGAAGAAGTTCGTTCTGCACGACGGCCCGCCGTATGCCAACGGCGACATCCATATCGGCCACGCCGTCAACAAGGTGCTCAAGGACATGATCATCAAGGCGCGCGGCCTGACCGGCCTCGACGCCGTCTACGTGCCGGGCTGGGATTGCCACGGCATGCCGATCGAGATCCAGATCGAGAAGAAGTTCGGCAAGGGCCTGCCGGTGCAGGAAGTCCAGGCCAAGGCGCGCGCGTACGCCACCGAGCAGATCAAGCGCCAGATGGCGGACTTCGAGCGTCTGGGCGTGCTGGGCGACTGGGATCACCCCTACCTGACCATGAACTACAGCAACGAGGCGGACGAACTGCGCGCGCTCGGCAAGATCATGGAAAAGGGCTATGTGTTCCGCGGCCTGAAGCCGGTGAACTGGTGCTTCGACTGCGGCTCGGCGCTGGCCGAGGCCGAAGTCGAATACAAGGACAAGGTCGACCTGTCGATCGACGTGGGCTTCCCGTTCGCCGAGACCGACAAGCTGGCGCACGCGTTCAAGGTGCCGGTCGAGCAGATCGACGCCAGGCCGGGCTGGATCGTGATCTGGACCACCACGCCGTGGACCATCCCGAGCAACCAGGCGCTGAACGTGCACCCCGAGGTGGAATACGCGCTGGTCGACACCCCGCGCGGCCACCTGATCCTGGCCACCGAGCGGGTCGAGGAGCAGCTGAAGATCTACGCCCTGGAAGGCAAGGTCGTCGCCACGGCCACCGGCGCCGCGCTGTCGGAAATCCGCTTCCACCACCCGCTGGCCAAGATGGACGCGGGCTATGACCGCCTGTCGCCGATCTACCTGGGCGACTACGTCACCACCGACACCGGCTCGGGCATCGTGCACTCGGCCCCTGCCTATGGCGTGGAAGACTTCCAGTCGTGCAAGGCGCACGGCATGCCGGATGCGGACATCATCAGCCCGGTGATGGGCAACGGCGTCTACGCCGGCACGCTGCCGCTGTTCGGCGGCTTGTCGATCTGGGATGCCAACCCCAAGATCGTCGATGCGCTGCAGGAATCGGGCAACCTGTTTAACTCGCACAAGTACACCCATAGCTACATGCACTGCTGGCGCCACAAGACGCCGATCATCTACCGCGCCACCTCGCAGTGGTTCGCGGGCATGGACGTGGACCCGGCCGAGGAAAACGGCAAGCCCGTGCCGACGCTGCGCGAGACCGCGCTGGCCGGCATCGAGGCGACCGAGTTCTATCCGTCGTGGGGCAAGCAGCGACTGCACAACATGATCGCCCACCGCCCGGACTGGACCCTGTCGCGCCAGCGCCAGTGGGGCGTGCCGATGGCGTTCTTCGTGCACAAGGAAACCGGCGCGCTGCATCCGCGCACGCCCGAACTGCTGGAACAGATCGCCAAGCGCGTCGAGCAGCACGGCATCGAAGCCTGGCAGACGCTGGACCCGGCCGAACTGCTGGGCGACGAGGCCAGCCAGTATGAGAAGAACCGCGACACGCTCGACGTCTGGTTCGATTCCGGCACCACGCACTGGACCGTGATCCGCGGCTCGCACCGCGACGACCTGTACGACCCGGCCGCCGACGAGGCCGACGGGCGCCTGGCCGACCTGTACCTGGAAGGCTCGGACCAGCATCGGGGCTGGTTCCACTCGTCGCTGCTGACCGCCTCGATGCTGTATGGCAAGCCGCCCTACAAGGCGCTGCTGACGCACGGCTTCACCGTCGACGGCGAAGGCCGCAAGATGTCCAAGTCGATCGGCAATACCGTGTCGCCGCAGGACATCGCGAACAAGATGGGCGCGGAAATCATCCGCCTGTGGGTGGCCTCGACCGATTACTCCGGCGAGCTGTCGATCTCCGACGAGATCCTCAAGCGCGTGGTGGAAGGCTATCGCCGCATCCGCAATACGCTGCGCTTCCTGCTGTCCAACCTGTCCGACTACGACCACGGCAAGCATGCGCTGCCGGCCGCCGAATGGCTGGAGATCGACCGCTACGCCGTGGCGCTGACCGCGCAACTGCAGAAGGAAGTGCTGTCGCACTACGAAGCCTATGAATTCCACCCGGTGGTAGCCAAGCTGCAGACCTTCTGCTCCGAGGACCTGGGCGGCTTCTACCTCGACGTGCTGAAGGACCGCCTGTACACCACCGCGCCGGACTCGAAGGCGCGCCGCGCCGCGCAGAACGCGCTGTACCACATCACCCAGGCGATGCTGCACTGGATGGCGCCGTTCCTGTCGTTCACCGCCGAGGAAGCATGGCAGGTGTTCGCCCATGGCACCGCGCACACCGACACCATCTTCACCAGCACCTATTACGCCGTGCCGGAAGTCGACGATGCCGACGACCTGCTGCAGAAATGGCATACGCTGCGCGAAGTGCGCGCCGAGGTCACCCGGCAGCTGGAGGCGGTGCGCGTGGAAGGCGAGATCGGTTCGTCGCTGCAGGCCGAGCTGACCATCCAGGCTGGCGGTCCGGTGCTGGCGGCGCTGCAGAGCCTGGGCGACGACCTGCGCTTCGTGCTGCTGACCTCGTCGGCCAAGGTCGCGCCCGCGCCCGAGGCTGGCGACCTGCTGGTGACGGTGACGCCGTCGGCGCATGCCAAGTGCGAGCGCTGCTGGCACTATCGCGCCGACGTCGGCCACAACCCCGACCACCCCACCCTCTGCGGCCGCTGCGACAGCAACCTGTTCGGCGCCGGTGAACACAGGAGCCACGCCTGATGGCATCGACCACGTCCCGTTCGGCGCGCCCGGCGCGCCGCAACAAGGCTGCCGGCAGCACCACCCCGCTGCTGTGGATGGCCTTTGCGCTGCTGGTGGTGCTGCTCGACCAGTTCTTCAAGATCGTGATCGTGCGCAGCTTCAGCTACGGCGAGTCGCGCCCGGTGACTGGGTTCTTCAACCTGGTGCTGGTCTACAACAAGGGCGCGGCGTTCAGCTTCCTGGCCGACGCCGGCGGCTGGCAGCGCTGGTTCTTCACCGGCCTGGGCGTGGTGGTCGGCGCGTTCATCGTCTGGCTGCTGTACCGCCATACCGGCCAGCGGCTGTTCTGCTTCGCGGTGTCGCTGATCCTGGGCGGCGCGGTCGGCAACGTGATCGACCGCGTGGCCTACGGCCATGTGATCGATTTCCTGGACTTCTACGTGCGCAACTACCACTGGCCGGCCTTCAACGTGGCCGACTGCGCCATCACGGTGGGCGCGGTGCTGCTGATCGTCGACGAGCTGCGGCGGGTGCGCAAGCACTGAGCGGCGCCGGTATCATCCCCCTTTCCTCCCAGCCAGGTTCCCCACCATGGATTTGCGCGGCAAGCATATCGTTCTCGGCCTGACCGGCGGCATCGCCTGCTACAAGTCGGCCGAACTGGTCCGGCTGCTGACCAAGGCCGGCGCCACCGTGCAGGTGGCCATGACCGAGGCGGCGACGCATTTCATCACCCCGGTGACGATGCAGGCGCTGTCGGGCCGGCCGGTCTTCCTGTCGCAATGGGATGCGCGCATCGACAACAATATGGCGCATATCGACCTCTCGCGCGAGGCCGACGCCATTGTCATCGCCCCTGCATCCACCGACTTCATGGCGCGGCTGGCCAACGGTCTGTGCGACGACCTGCTGAGCACGCTGTGCATCGCGCGCGACTGCCCGCTGCTGGTGGCGCCGGCGATGAACCGTCAGATGTGGGCCGCCCCCGCCACCCAGCGCAACGCCGCCCAACTGCGCGCCGACGGCGTGGTGATCCTGGGCCCGGGCAGCGGCGACCAGGCCTGCGGCGAAGTCGGCGACGGCCGCATGCTGGAGCCCGAGGAACTGCTCGAAGACATCATCGCCTTCTTCCAGCCCAAGCCGCTGCAAGGCAAGCGCATGCTGATCACCGCCGGCCCGACCTTCGAGGCGATCGACCCGGTGCGCGGCATCACCAATCTGTCGTCCGGCAAGATGGGCTTCTCGATCGCGCGCGCGGCGCGCGAGGCCGGCGCCGAAGTGCTGCTGGTGGCCGGCCCCACCGGCCTGCCGACGCCGCGCGGCGTGATGCGCACCGACGTGCGCAGCGCCCAGCAGATGCATGACGCGGTGATGGCGCAGCTGCCCGGCGTCGATGTCTTTGTTGCGGTGGCCGCGGTGGCGGACTGGCGCCCGGCCGAGGTCGCGCAGCAAAAGCTGAAGAAGGCCAGCGATACCGATACGCCCACGCTGCAGTTCGTGCAGAACCCCGACATCCTGGCCGCGGTCGCGGCCCGCGCCGATGCGCCGTACTGCGTCGGCTTTGCCGCCGAAAGCGAGAACCTGGAGCAGTACGGCGAGCAGAAGCGCCAGCGCAAGGGCGTACCGCTGCTGGTGGGCAATATCGGCCACCACACCTTCGGCCTGGACGACAACGAAATCGTGCTGTTCGACGCCGCCGGCATGACGCGGCTGCCGCGCGCCGACAAGCTGTCGCTGGCACGCCAGCTGGTCGCGGCCATCGGCCAGCGCCTGCCCGGTCGCGCGCGGCCCTGACTTTGCAACGTATTCCCGAGATTGTTTATGACCCAGCCTCTGAACCCGACCGTCGAAATCAAGGTGCTCGATGCGCGCCTGAACGAATGGGGCCTGCCCGCCTACCAGAGCGAGATGGCCGCCGCCATCGACCTGCACGCCTGCGTCGACGCGCCCGTGGCGATCGCGCCGGGCACGCCCGCGCAGCTGGTGCCGGCCGGCATCGCCGTGCACATGGGCAATCCGTACATGGCCGCGACCATCGTGCCGCGCTCGGGGCTGGGCCACAAGAAGGGGCTGGTGCTGGGCAATTCGATCGGCGTGATCGATGCCGACTACCAGGGCCAGATCATGGTCAGCGTGTGGAACCGCAACGCGCCTGGCACGGAGCCGATCCTGATCCAGCCGGGCGAGCGCATTGCGCAGATGATGTTCGTGCCGGTGCTGCGGCCGGTGTTCTCGACGGTCGAAGAGTTCAGCCAGGACAGCGAACGCGGTGCGGGCGGCTTTGGCTCGACCGGCGTGCATCACGCCAAGGCCGGCGCCTGACCGGTTGTCGGCCTCGGCATGAAGTACTGGCGCCCCGCGGGGCGCCAGTTTGCATTTCAGCCCCGCTGCTCGAACAGCAAGGCCACGCCGCTGGCAACATCGGCCGGCACCAGGGTTTCGCGCGGGCCCAGGTCGTGGGTCGGCACGCCCTGCTCGCGCCAGCCGGCGCGGGCGGCCGCAAGGTCGTTGGTGCGCAAGCGGATCGCGGCATAGCCGGGCCCGTCGCGACGGATATGCGCGCTGCCGGTGGCCGATGCCAGCGCCTGCGGCGTGCTGAGCACCAGCGTGGCATTGTCGACCGCCAGGCTGCTGACATGTTCGCTCAGCTGCGTCAGCTCGCCGCCGGTCAGCTCGGCATAGGCGCGCGCGGCGGCATCCACCAGCGCCGGGGCCACCACCAGGAACATGGTCGCGATGCTGTGCGCGCCGTTGGCATGGCGCATCCATTCGGGCCGCCACAGCAGCTCGGGCGTGCGATGCTCGCAGACGAAATAGCGCGCACCCGGGGCGTCGTCGAGCGCGGTCACGCGGAAGGTGGCCGGATGCTCGCTGCCATCGTCCAGCCGCACCGGACGCGAGAATTCGATCGGTTCCGAGGTGTGCCAGCCGTCCGCGCGCAGCCGCGCCGCGGTGGCGAAGGCATCGGCGCTCTTGCACGACATCGCCGCACAGCCACCGCCGCGTTGCTGGGCGTCCCAGTAATACTGCCGGCTGGGGCTGGGCGCGGTCACGTGCAGCAGCTCGAGGTAGTCCCGCTGCAGCATGATGCAGTGGTTCTGCGAACCCAGCGTGTGGTAGCCGCGCGGCGTCAGCGTGAAGCCGAGCCGCTGCCAGGCCTGAGCGCCGGCATCGAGGTCTGGGCACACCACCACGGCGTGATCGAACATTTCTGCTTGCGTTGCCATCGGCATCCCCCCGGACGCGTGGCGCACGGTGGCGCCGGACTGGTTTATTCGAACTGGATATTGGCCCTGCGCGCCACCGCCTGCCATTTGTCATGCTCGCGACGTACCAGCTGGCCCAGCTCGGCCGGGCTGCCGCCGACGATTTCGAAGCCTTGCGCGCCGAGCGCATCGACCACGCGTGGCTGGCGCAGCGACTCGACCAGCGCGCCGTGCAGGCGCGTCACCGTCGCCACCGGCAGGTCGGCCGGACCGAACACGCCGATCCACGAATAGGCCTCGAAGCCCTTGAGGCCCTGCTCGGCCACCGTGGGCACCTGCGGCAACTGGCGCAGGCGGCTGGTGCCGGTCACGCCCAGCACCTTGATCGTGCGCGCGGCCACGTGCGCCTGCACCGCGGCGTAGCTGCTGAAGAAGATATCGACCTCGTTGGACAGCACCGCCTGCACCGCCGGGCCGCCGCCCTTGTAGGGCACGTGCAGCATATGCACGCCGGCCTCGGTCGCGAGCGCCTCGGCGGCGAGCTGGTTCAGGCTGCCGATGCCCGACGACGCATAGCGCACGCCGTCATGCCTGGCCCTGGCCAGCGCCACCAGTTCGCGCACGTTCGACGCCGGCAGCGCCGGATTGGCGGCGATCACCAGCGGGAAGCGCACCAGCTGCGAGATCGGCGAGAAATCGCGGAAGGTGTCGTAGGGCAGCTGCTTGTAGGCAAACGGGTTGATCGCATGCGTGTCGAATGCCATCAGCAGCGTATTGCCGTCAGGCCTGGCGCGCGCCACGGTGCTCGACGCGATCAGCCCGCCCGCGCCCGGCTTGTTGTCCACCACCACGGTCTGCCCCAATGCTGCCTTCAGCCCGGGCTGCAGCTGGCGCGCGACGATGTCGACACTGCCTCCCGGCGGAAACGGCAGCACCAGTGCGATCGGACGGTTGGTGGCAGCGCCATCGGCGGCGCTTGCGACCGCGGCATGGAGCATCGGGCCCGGCAAGGCGCCCAGCGGCAGGATCTTGAGCAGCAGGCGGCGGCGCCGCGTGCGTTCGGCAGAGGACATCGGGGTGTTCGGTTTCGGGGCGCTGGAGGCGTGGGGCGGCAGGGAAAAAGGAACGGGGCGGCCAGTCTTGGCCGCCCCGCTATTTTGCCCGATGATCGACCCCGTTGCTGGCAACGCGGCCGAATATCGCTCAGGCTTCTGCGCGCTGTTCCTCGGGCGCCTCGGGCGGTTCCGGCTCGATCTCGGAGAAATCGAGCTTGATCTGGTCCTGTTCGTCCAGATCCACTACCACCTTGCCGCCGGAGACCAGGCGGCCGAACAGCAACTCGTCGGCCAGCGCCTTGCGGATCATGTCCTGGATCAGGCGTTGCATCGGACGCGCGCCCATCAGCGGGTCGAAGCCCTTGTGGGCCAGGAACTTGCGCAGCTTCTCGCTGAAGCTGGCTTCCACCTTCTTCTCGTGCAGCTGCTCTTCCAGCTGCATCAGGAACTTGTCGACCACGCGCAGGATGATTTCCTCATCGAGCGAGCGGAAGCTGATGGTGGCATCCAGCCGGTTGCGGAACTCCGGCGTGAACATGCGCTTGATGTCGGCCATCTCGTCGCCCTGCTCGCGCGAGCTGGTGAAGCCGATGGTGGCGCGGTTCATGGTCTCCGCTCCCGCATTGGTGGTCATGATGATGATCACGTTGCGGAAGTCGGCGCGCCGGCCGTTGTTGTCGGTCAGCGAACCATGGTCCATCACCTGCAGCAGGATATTGAAGATATCCGGATGCGCTTTCTCGATTTCGTCCAGCAGCAGCACGCAGTGCGGCTTCTTGGTCACGGCCTCGGTCAGCAGGCCGCCCTGGTCGAAGCCGACGTATCCCGGCGGCGCGCCGATCAGGCGGCTCACCGCATGGCGCTCCATGTATTCGGACATGTCGAAGCGCAGCAGCTCGATGCCCATGATGAAGGCCAGCTGCTTGGCAACCTCGGTCTTGCCCACGCCGGTGGGGCCCGAGAACAGGAACGAGCCGATCGGCTTGTCGGTCTTGCCCAGGCCGGCGCGCGACATCTTGATCGCCGAGGCCAGCGCCTCGATCGCCGGATCCTGCCCGAACACCACCGACTTCAGGTCGCGTTCCAGCGTCTGCAGCTTGCTGCGGTCGTCCTGGTTCACGCTTTGCGGCGGGATACGCGCGATGCGCGAGACGATGTCCTCGATCTCGCCCTTGCCGATGGTCTTCTTCTGCTTGGACTTCGGCAGGATGCGCTGCGCCGCGCCGGCCTCGTCGATCACGTCGATCGCCTTGTCCGGCAGGTGGCGGTCGGTGATGAAGCGCGCCGACAGCTCGGCCGCGGCGGTCAGCGCCGACGACGCGTACTTGACGCCATGGTGCTCCTCGAAGCGCGACTTCAGCCCGCGCAGGATCTGCACGGTCTGGTCCACCGACGGCTCTACCACGTCGATCTTCTGGAAGCGCCGCGACAGCGCCGCGTCCTTCTCGAAGATGCCGCGGTATTCGGTGAAGGTGGTCGCGCCGATGCACTTGAGCTGGCCCGACGACAGCGCCGGCTTGAGCAGGTTGCTTGCATCCAGCGTCCCGCCAGAGGCGGCGCCCGCGCCGATCAGCGTGTGGATCTCGTCGATGAACAGGATCGCGTTGGGATTGTCCTTGAGCGATTTGAGCACGCCCTTCAGGCGCTGCTCGAAATCGCCGCGGTACTTGGTGCCGGCCAGCAGCGCTCCCATGTCGAGCGAGTAGACCGTCGCCTTCTCCAGGATGTCCGGCACCTCGTTCTTGGTGATGCGCCACGCCAGGCCTTCCGCAATCGCGGTCTTGCCGACGCCGGCCTCGCCCACCAGCAGCGGGTTGTTCTTGCGCCGGCGGCACAGCACCTGGACCACGCGCTCGACTTCGCTCTCGCGGCCGATCAGCGGATCGATCTTGCCGGCCTTGGCCAGCGCGTTCAGGTTCTGGGTGTATTGCTCGAGCGGGCTTTCCTTGCCGTCGCCGCCCTCGCCCTCGCCAGCCGCCTCGCCGTGCTTGGCCGGCTCGGACTGGTCCTTGCGGATGCCGTGGCTGATGAAATTGACCACGTCCAGGCGCGTCACGCCCTGCTGCTGCAGGTAATAGACCGCGTGCGAATCCTTCTCGCCGAAAATCGCGACCAGCACGTTGGCGCCGGTGACTTCCTTCTTGCCGTTGGAAGTGGACTGGACGTGCATGATGGCGCGCTGGATCACGCGCTGGAAACCCAGCGTGGGCTGGGTATCGACCTCGTCGGTACCCGGCACCACCGGCGTGTTGTCCGCGATGAAGTTCTTAAGGCTGGTGCGCAGGTCCTCGATATTGGCCGCGCAGGCGCGCAAGACTTCAGCTGCCGTGGGATTGTCGAGCAATGCCAGCAGCAGGTGCTCCACGGTAATGAACTCGTGGCGTGCCTGCCGGGCTTCGACAAAAGCCATATGCAGGCTCACTTCCAATTCTTGCGCAATCATGCTTCCTCCATCACGCACTGCAGGGGGTGCCCCGCCTGCCGCGCGTGCGTTGACACCAGCTCGACCTTAGTCGCCGCGATATCCCTGGTGTAGATACCACAGACGCCCTTTCCTTCCCGGTGCACGGTCAGCATGATCTGCGTCGCCGTTTCCCGGTCCCTGCTGAAATACTGCTGCAGGATCATCACGACAAACTCCATCGGAGTGTAGTCGTCGTTCAGCAGCACCACCTTGAACATGGCAGGCGGTTTCAGCGCCTGCTCTTTGCGCTCCAGGATGGTGCCCGCTTCGCGTTGTGGGACATTCGCAAGCCGTGTAGCCATGGCTTTATTCTAACCCTTACTCGCAACTCTGCAATTTGGGGAAAAGGCGGTGGATTCAAGAGTCCGGCCACCGGTTTTCCGTGGTGAATGGGAGCGGATAGATCCGCGGAAGGCCTTGCAAGGCACGTCGCCGCACCGACCGAAAATCCGGGCCGGCGGCCGCCGATTCATGGCAACGGTAACACCAGGCGCCGTACTGTTCCTGCCACACCCTTCTGGCAGTGGGGAATCCGCCAGCTTGACAGTCTCCGCCTTTGCCAGAAAAATCGGTTGCACACCCACCGAAGGCCAGCGAGCCAAAGCAACAGCCAAGGCGGGTGATCCGTGAGCAGGGAGGCCCACGGCCCGCGGCGGCGAGTCAGCAATCAGACTGGCCGCCTCGCGACAGCACCTCGCCGCGCGTCATCGCCGGCCGCATTTCAGCACGCGGCCAGCCATGGCGCCGCAGTCCGTGCCGTCTGGCTGGCAAGCTTCCCCGCTTGAAAATCTGCTATTTCGTTGGGGGAGTATATGGCAAGCGGTATCGTCAAATGGTTCAATGACGCCAAGGGATTCGGGTTCATCAAGCCGGACGAGGGCGAAGAAGAACTGTTTGCGCACTTTTCGGCTATCCAGATGGCGGGCTTCAAGACGCTGAAGGAAGGCCAGCGCGTCTCGTTCGAGGTGGTCCAGGGCCCTAAGGGCAAGCAGGCCACCAATATCCAGGACGCCAGCTAAAGCGCGCCGCGACCGCATCCCCGGCCGCAGAGCCACCGGAGCGGTCAACCAGGGTGTGGGGGATTTGCCCCCGGGACGGGACCGATGCCAGCGCCCCCGCTGGCCGCCAGAGGCGGCGCGGCGGGCACCGGCTCGCATCAGCGGCACGCACACCCCATCGAAAGCCCGGCCTGGCGCCGGGCTTTCTGGTTTTTGGGCCGGCCGTCCTTGCCACGCCCGCACGCGCCGGCTCAGGTCCAGCCGTCGATCTTCAGGCCGCTGGCCTGTTCGGCCTCCTCCTTGGTGACCTTGCGCACAGTCTGGCCGAAGGTCCAGACATGGCCCTCGGCATCGCGGGCGGTGTAGGTGCGGTCGCCATAGAACTCGTCCTGCGGCTCGCGCAGGATCACGGCGCCGGCGGCCCGGGCCCGCTCGCAATGCTGGTCGAGCCCGTTAGGCAGATGCACGTGCACGGTCTGGGTGTTCTTGCCCCCGACCGATGCCGGGCTGGCGGTAAAGTCGGCCCACTCGCTGCCCACCATCAGGTAGCTGTCGGCGAATCGCATTTCGGAATGCACCAGCTGCCCTTGCTGGTCGCGGATCACCATGACCCGCTCGAACCCGAATGCCCGCTCCAGCCAGTCCAGCGCCGCCAGCGGATCCTTGTAGAACAGGGCCGCACCGAAGGCGGTGCGGCGGAACGGATCGTCCATGCCAGTCTCCCCGGGCCGGATGCCCGTCAGTCAGTCCTGACGTTCTAGCCAACGCAACGGCGAGCGGCAAGAAAAAACCCCGGTTCCGGGGATCCGGTACCGGGGTCTTGTTGACAGCTCGCCCGTCCTGGCGGGAGTCTGTGCTTACATATTGTCGATCATCACCTGACCAAAGCCCGAGCACGAGACCTGGGTCGCGCCTTCCAGCAGCCGGGCGAAATCGTAGGTGACCTTCTTGGACAGGATCGACTTCTCCATCGACGCGATGATCAGGTCGGCGGCTTCGGTCCAGCCCATGTGGCGCAGCATCATTTCCGCCGACAGGATTTCCGAGCCCGGATTGACGTAATCCTTGCCGGCGTACTTCGGCGCGGTGCCGTGGGTGGCCTCGAACATCGCCACCGAGTCCGACATATTGGCGCCCGGCGCGATGCCGATGCCGCCGACCTGCGCCGCCAGCGCGTCAGAGACGTAGTCGCCGTTCAGGTTCAGCGTGGCGATCACCGAGTATTCGGCCGGGCGCAGCAGGATCTGCTGCAGGAAGGCGTCGGCGATGGCGTCCTTGACCACGATGTCCTTGCCGGTCTTCGGGTTCTTGAACTTGCACCACGGGCCGCCGTCGACCAGCTCGGCGCCGAATTCCTTCTGTGCCAGCTCGTAGCCCCAGTCGCGGAAGCCACCTTCGGTGAACTTCATGATGTTGCCCTTGTGCACCAGCGTCACCGACGGCTTGTCGTTGTCGATCGCGTACTGGATCGCCTTGCGCACCAGCCGCTCGGTGCCCTCGCGCGACACCGGCTTGACGCCGATGCCCGAGGTCGCCGGGAAGCGGATCTTCTTCACGCCCATCTCGTTCTGCAGGAAGGCGATCAGCTTCTTGGCCTGGTCGCTCTCGGCGGCCCATTCAATGCCGGCGTAAATGTCTTCCGAGTTCTCGCGGAAGATCACCATATCGGTCTTTTCCGGCTCGCGCACCGGCGAGGGCACGCCCTTGAAGTAGCGTACCGGGCGCAGGCAGACATAGAGGTCCAGCTGCTGGCGCAGCGCCACGTTGAGCGAGCGGATGCCGCCGCCGACCGGCGTGGTCAGCGGCCCCTTGATCGACACCACATATTCCTTCAGCACGTCCAGGGTTTCATCCGGCAGCCACACGTCCGGGCCGTAGACCTTGGTCGACTTCTCGCCGGCGTAGATCTCCATCCAGGCAATCTTGCGCTTGCCGCCGTAGGCCTTGGCCACGGCCGCGTCGACCACCTTGATCATCACCGGGGTGATATCGAGGCCCGTACCGTCGCCTTCGATATAAGGAATGATCGGGTTGTCCGGGACATTGAGCGAAAAGTCCTGGTTGACCGTGATCTTTTCGCCTGCCGGAACCTTGATGTGTTGGTACATGACGTCTCCAGTTACGGAACGGTTGTGACTGCCGCCGGTTCGTGGCCGGACGGCGAGATTCGGGGAGATGGCGCTGGCATTGTAGCGGGCCTGGATGCCACGCCCATACTGCCGTGCATCATGCCGGCGCCATGCCTGATCGGCTTCAGTCTTATATAAGACACAAGACTAATTTTATATTATGCAGCAATTTTTCATCATCCGCCAATCGGGCCGGACCCCGATCCGGCCGACCTGACCGACCTGCACACGCGCCGCTGCGGCATACTTGCGCCCCATGACCCTGATCGCCCTGAACAAGCCGTTTGGCACCATGAGCCAGTTCTCGGAACACCCGACCCGGCCCACCCTGGCGTCGTGCGTGTCGGTGCCGGGCGTCTATCCGGCCGGCCGGCTCGATGCCGACAGCGAGGGCTTGCTGCTGCTGACTGACGATGGCGCGCTGCAGGCGCGCATCGCCGACCCGCGCCACAAGCTGGAAAAGACCTACCTGGCGCAGGTGGAGGGCAGTCCCGACGCGGGCGCCCTCGTCCGCCTGCGCGCCGGTGTCGACCTTGGCGATTTCGTGACCCGGCCGGCGGCGGTGCGCGCCATCGAAGCCCCCGACTGGCTCTGGCCGCGCCATCCGCCGGTGCGCTTCCGCGCCGCCATCCCGACGGCGTGGCTGGAGCTGAAGATCCGGGAAGGCAAGAACCGGCAGGTCCGGCGCATGACGGCGGCAGTGGGCTTTCCGACGCTGCGGCTGATCCGCGTGGCGATCGGCGCGCTCGACCTGCGCGCGCTCGGCCTCGCGCCCGGCCAAAGCTGCGAAGTGCCGCTCGCGGAGTCAGGCATTGCGCTGTCGACAACCACGGGACGCGCGGCGCCGGCCCCGCGCACTCATGTCTCAAAGACCAGACAGGCGAACGACGCCAAGCGGCGCTTGCGTTACAAAAGCTAACAATCGACCGTCAACTCTGGCAGCAGCGGCCTCGTTCTTGTCGGGGACACGTCCAAGCACGCGTGTCACCACTTTCCCGACTGCTTTTATCCTTCGAGGTAATACGCCATGAAAAAACTGATCGCTGCACTGGTTGTCGGCCTGTTCGCCACCGGCGCCTTCGCCCAGGCCGCTGCGCCTGCCGAGCCGGCCACGCCCGCGGCCGCGGCCACGGCCACCAAGGAAGCCCCGAAGAAGACCGCCAAGAAGAAGGCCACCCACAAGAAGCACAGCAAGAAGAAGGAAACCGCTGCTGCCGCAGCCCCGGCCGCGTAACCACGGCTGGCGCCACTGCCGGGCCGTGCGCCGGCATCAGAAAGAAAGGCAGGCCGCCACCAGGGCGCCTGCCTTTTTTGTTTGGGACCGGTTGCACCGCGCGCGGCGTGCCACGCGTGCAACCTGCGTTATGCTTGCGGCTGCCCGACGCCGAGCCTTCCCGGACTGACCATCATGCCCCTGTTGTCGAAGACCCTGACCTCACGCTGCTGCTTGCTGCTTGCCACACTGGCGGCCGGCGTTGCCAACGCCCAAGGCGCGCTGCCGGTGGCGCCGCTCACCGCGGGCATGTATGCGATCCAGGCCGAAGTCGCCGCCACCCCCGCGGCCCGCGAGCAAGGCCTGATGTACCGGAAATCGATGGCGCCGAATTCCGGCATGCTGTTCGTGTTCGAGCAGAAGGCGGGCCACTGCTTCTGGATGCGCAATACCGAGCTGCCACTGTCG
Source organism: Cupriavidus sp. SS-3 (assembly GCF_035818815.1). Lineage (NCBI taxonomy): Bacteria > Pseudomonadati > Pseudomonadota > Betaproteobacteria > Burkholderiales > Burkholderiaceae > Cupriavidus > Cupriavidus sp. SS-3. The sequence continues at coordinate 72,831 of NZ_JAYLVT010000002.1, read as the reverse complement.
ATTGCGTTCCTCGCCGACGACGGCACCATCGTCAATATCGAAGACATGGCGCCGCGCACCGAAAACAACCATTGCCCCAAGGCGGCCGTCCGCTATGCGCTGGAAATGAACCAGGGCTGGTTCGCGCAGAAGGGCATCAAGGCCGGTGCGAAGATCGGGGGATTGCCGCAGCCGCGCTGAGGGGCGGCTGCGCGCGGCGCCGGCACGGAAGCCGGCACGAAAGCCGGCACGAAAGCCGGCGCGGAGGCTGCTCAGTCGCGGAAGTTGTTGAAGTCCAGCGGTGCCTCGGACACATCCTTGCGCAGCATGGCGATCACGTTCTGCAGGTCGTCGCGCTTGGTGCCCGACACCCGCACCGTGTCGCCCTGGATGCTGGCCTGAACCTTGATCTTGCTGTCCTTGATCATGCGCACGATCTTCTTGGACAGGTCGCCGGTCACGCCCTTCTTGATGGTGATCACCTGCTTGACCTTGTCGCCGCTGATTTTCTCGGTCTTGCCGTAATCCAGGAAGCGCACGTCGACATTGCGCTTGGCCATCTTGCTGATCAGCACGTCCTTGACCTGGTCCAGCTTGAAATCATCGTCGGCAAAGGCGGTCAGCTCGTTTTCCTTGTGCTCGACCCGGGCGTCGGAGCCCTTGAAATCGAAGCGCGTCGAGATTTCCTTGTTGGCTTGCTCGACGGCGTTCTTCACCTCGACCATATTCGCTTCGCACACTACGTCAAACGACGGCATTGCATTCTCCTTGTGATCCGTATGCCCGGAAGCCAGCCGCGCACGGCGCCTTCCGTATAATCCAGCCTACCTCGCAGTTCCGGGTCGCGCACACCAGCGGCGGCCGCGTCACCTTTCCCTTGCATGGCAGATTTCCACGAATTCTATCCCCTGCGTCGCCACAATACATTCGGATTCGATGCGCGCGCGCGCTTTGCCGTGCCCGTGCGCAGCGAGGCCGACCTGATCACGGCCCTGGCCGACCCGCGCGCCGAAGGCCTGCCGCTGGTGGTGCTGGGTGGTGGCAGCAATGTCGTGCTGACCGGCGATCTCGACGCGCTGGTGCTGCTGATGGAAATCCCCGGCTACCAGGTCGAAGCCACCAGCGCGGGCGGCGAAGCGTGGCTGGTGACCGCCGGCGCGGGCGAGAACTGGAACGCGCTGGTCAACCGCACCATCGCCGACGGCATGCCCGGGCTGGAAAACCTGGCGCTGATCCCGGGCACCGCCGGTGCAGCCCCGATCCAGAACATCGGCGCCTATGGCGTGGAACTGCGCGAGCGTTTTGCCGGCGTGCGTGCCTATGACCGGCAGGCCGGCACCTTCGTCTGGCTGGATCAGCAAGCCTGCGAGTTCGGCTACCGCGACAGCGTGTTCAAGGGTGCCGGCGCAGGGCGCTACATCATTACCGCGGTCACGCTGCGCCTGCCCAGGGCATGGCAACCGGTGCTGTCCTACGGCGAACTGGCGCGCGAACTGGATGGGCAGGCCGCGCCGGACGCAGCCGCCATCCGCGACGCCGTGGTCGCGATCCGCTCGCGCAAGCTGCCCGATCCAGCGCAGCTGGGTAATGCCGGCAGCTTCTTCAAGAATCCGCTGGTCAGCGCCACGCAGCGCGACGCCTTGTTGCAGGCGCATCCTGACCTGGTCAGCTATGCGCAGCCAGACGGCACGTACAAGCTGGCGGCCGGCTGGCTGATCGACCGCTGCGGCTTCAAGGGCCTGAGCGACGGCCCGGTGGGAGTCTATGGCAAGCAGGCCCTGGTGCTGGTGCACCACGGCGGCGGCACCGGCGCGATGCTGCTGGCGCTGGCCAACCGTATCGCAGATACAGTGCAGGCGCGCTACGGCGTGCGCATCGAGCCCGAACCGGTGGTGCTGTAACGCTGCGGGCCAGCCCGGCTGGCCCACAGCCTGTCACTCGAAGTGACAGACGTAGTCCAGCGTCTCCTGCACTTCGATATCGAAGCTGCTGTTGCCCGGCACGCTGAACTGCTGGCCGGCGCCGTAGGTCTGCCAGTCTTCCGATCCGGCCAGGCGCACGCGGCAGCTGCCCGCGTTGATCTCCATGATTTCCGGCGCGCCGGTGTTGAAGGTCAGCGACGCCGGGAAAATCACGCCCAGCGTCTTGCGGGAGCCGTCCGGGAACAGCACGGTGTGGCTCACGCACTTGCCGTCGAAATACAGGTTGGCTTTCTTGACGACCGATACGTTGTCGAACTGGCTCACTTCCATCTCCTTGGGTGTCTTGCGAATGACGTAAAAAGAGGGGCCGCAACGGCCCCTCTCCTGTTCACCCCGGGCGCGCTCAGTAGCGGCCGCAGAGCAGGTATTCCATCAGCGCCTTCTGCACGTGCAGGCGGTTCTCTGCCTCGTCCCAGACCACGCTCTTGGGGCCGTCGATCACGGCGGCCTCGACTTCCTCGCCGCGGTGCGCCGGCAGGCAATGCATGAACAGCGCGTCGGGCTCGGCGCGGTCCATCATCGCGGTGGTGACCATCCAGTCCTTGAAGGCGCGCTTGCGGGCGTCGTTCTCGGCCTCGAAGCCCATGCTGGTCCACACGTCGGTGGTGACGAGGCTGGCGCCCTGGCAGGCCGCGAGCGGGTCGTCGAAGACCTTGACCAGCCCGGCGGCGGACGCCGGCACCATGGCCGGATCCAGCTGGTAACCCGGCGGCGCCGAGAAATGGAAGGTAAAGCCCAGGCGCTCGGCGGCCTGGATCCAGGTGTACGCCATGTTATTGGCGTCGCCGATCCACGCCACCGTCTTGCCGCGGATGCTGCCGCGCTGCTCGATATAGGTGAAGACGTCGGCCAGCACCTGGCACGGGTGGTATTCGTTGGTCAGGCCGTTGATCACCGGCACCCGCGAATGCGCGGCGAAGCGGTCGATGATGTCCTGGCCGAAGGTGCGGATCATGATGATGTCGACCATGCGCGAGATCACCTGCGCCGCATCCTCGATCGGCTCGCCGCGGCCCAGCTGCGAGTCGCGCGTGTTCAGGAACACCGCGTGGCCGCCCAACTGGTGGATGCCGGCTTCGAACGACAGGCGCGTACGCGTGGAATTCTTCTCGAAGATCATGGCCAGCGTGCGGTCATGCAGCGGGTGCCAGGTCTCGTAGTTCTTGAACTTGGCCTTCAGGATCCGCGCGCGGTCCAGCAGGTACTCGTACTCGTCGGGAGTGAAGTCGCTGAACTGGAGGTAATGCTTGATCGGGGTTGAGCTCATAAAACAAAGAAGGCGGCTCGGTGGGGACACGCCGTCACGAACTGTTCTTGCAAACTGTTCATGACCGAAGCGCGTCGCGGAGCCGCCTTTCGCGTCGCATACGCAATTTAACTGCAAGGATCATAAGGGATTATTTCTGCTTTGGCGAGCCCGGATCAACCCGGCCGCGGCCTGCCGCACGGTTGCGCTGACAGCTTCCCGACAGGATTTCGTCCTTATGCGCAACTCTTATATAAGATATAATACTGGCTGATTCACGCGGGGCCCGGCATACCCATGCCAGTGCCCGCCGCCGGCATCAAAAGTGCCCCTGCAGGACACCGACGCCCCGCCTTCCGGCTGGAACCAGCGCGAACCAATCGCGTCCCGGCCGCGTCAAACGGGCGCCCCCGTCCAGCGGGCTTACTGTCGAGTCATCCGCCTCACCCGCAGTGTCCAGCCTCATGAACCCCAACGTTCGCGAATACTTTATCCAAGGCATTACCAAGGAAGGCAAGACCTTCCGCCCGAGCGACTGGGCTGAACGACTGTGCGGCGTGATGGCGCAGTTCCGCCCCGAGGGCGACAGCGGCGACCCCCGCCTGACCTACTCCCCCTACGTGCGGCCGATCTTTGCCGGCAATGTCAAATGCGTGGTGGTGGACGTGCGCCTGCGTGATATCGAACCCAAGGCACTGGACTTCGTGCTGAATTTCGCCCGGGACAACAACCTGCAGCTGGTGGAAGCCTGCTCGCTCGAATAACCCGGCGGCGCGGCGCCGGAAAGCAAAAAAGCTCGTCGGGTGACGAGCTTTTTTGTTGTTGGCGGCATGCCCGGGGGCACCCGCCTCTGCTGGGCCGCCGCGGCGGCCCGGCCAGCTATCAGGCAGCCATGGCCTTGATGGCGGCCGACAGGCGCGACTTGTGACGTGCAGCCTTGTTCTTGTGCACGATCTTCTTGTCGGCGATGCTGTCGATCACAGCTTGCGAGTTCTTGAAGATCTCGGCGGCAGCGGCCTTGTCGCCAGCGTCGATGGCCTTGCGGACGGCCTTGACGGCGGTGCGCAGACGCGAACGCAGGCTGGAGTTGTGAGCGTTCTGGGCAACGGCCTGGCGGGCGCGCTTGCGGGCTTGTGCGGAATTTGCCATGTAAAAAATATCCTGAATTCAGATGCGTGCCGCGGGGGACACAACAATTAAGTCATATCGAGCGACCCGGGATGCACTGACACACGAATCCGGAACGCAACTGTCCTTGTGAATCGGCAATTATACACAGATGCCGGAGCATGTGACAAGACCGCCGGGACTTTGCCGGCGCAGGCCGGGCCACGCAGCGTGATCCGTATAATAAGCGCCACATTGTGCCGGGCCACGTGGCGCGCCGGCAACTTTACTGCCCGGACCGCGTCTCAAAGAGCCCGCGGCGCCCCTGGCACCGGCCCACCCGTCCCGCACCCGTCCGCACCTTGAACCTGCTCAAAGCGCTCGCCACCATCAGCAGCCTGACGATGCTCTCGCGCGTCACCGGCCTGGTGCGCGAGATCCTGATCGCCCGCGCCTTCGGCGCGTCGGACATGACCGACGCGTTCAACGTGGCCTTCCGCATCCCCAACCTGCTGCGCCGCATTTTCGGCGAAGGCGCGTTTTCACAGGCCTTCGTGCCGATCCTGGGCGAATACCACGCCAAGCGCGGCGATGCCCCGACCAAGGCCCTGATCGATGCCGTCGCCACCGTGATGACCTGGGTGCTGATGGCCGTGTCGCTGCTGGGCGTGATCGGTGCGCCGCTGGTGATGACGGTGGTCGCCACGGGTTTTCGCGGGCAGGCCGATACCTATACCGCGGCCGTGTTCATGACGCGGGTGATGTTCCCGTATATCGGGCTGATCTCGCTGGTGGCGCTGGCGTCGGGCATCCTCAATACCTGGCGCAAGTTCGCGGTGCCGGCCTTTACGCCGGTGCTGCTCAACCTGTGCCTGATCGTGGCGGCGCTGTTCGTCGGCCCCCACATGGAGCAGCCGATCTACGCGCAGGCCTGGGGCGTGCTGATCGGCGGCGTGCTGCAGCTGGCGATCCAGGTGCCGGCGCTGCGGCGCCTGGGGGTGATGCCGCGCATCCGCTTCAACCTGCGCGCGGCGTGGTCTGACCCGGGCGTGCGCCGCATCCTGCGCCAGATGGGGCCGGCGCTGCTGGCAGTGTCGGTGGCGCAGGTCAGCCAGATCATCAACACCAATATCGCCTCGCGGCTGGCGGCGGGCAGCGTTTCGTACCTGACCTATGCCGACCGCCTGATGGAATTCCCGACCGCGCTGCTGGGCGTGGCGCTGGGGACGATCCTGCTGCCCAGCCTGTCCAGGGCCAACGCCTCGGGCGACCACGCCGAGTATTCGAGCCTGCTCGACTGGGGCTTGCGCCTGACGTTCCTGCTGGCCGTGCCGTGCGCGGTCGGGCTGTTCGTGTTCGGCGCGCCGCTGACCGCGGTGCTGTTCAACTACGGCAAGTTCGACGCCCATGCGGTCGAGATGACGCGCCAGGCGCTGGTCTCTTACGGCGTGGGCCTGATGGGGCTGATTTCGATCAAGATCCTCGCGCCGGGCTTCTATGCGCGGCAGGATATCCGCACGCCGGTCAAGATCGCGCTGCTGGTGCTGGTGATCACGCAGGCCTGCAACGTGGCCTTCGTGCCCTGGATCGGCCATGCCGGGCTGGCGCTGTCGATCAGCGCCGGGGCCACGCTCAACGCGCTGCTGCTGTTCTACGGCTTGCGCCGGCGCGGCCTGTACCGCCCGGCGCCGGGCTGGTGGCTGTTCCTCGCGCAGCTGAGCGCTTCGGTGCTGCTGCTGTCGGGCATGCTGCTCTGGTTCGCGCGCAACTTCGACTGGATCGGCCTGGGGGCGACGCCGCTGCTGCGCATCGCGCTGCTGGCTTCGTGCCTGGTACTTGCAGCGGTGGTCTACTTCGGTACACTGTGGCTCATGGGACTGCGCTACTCTGCCTTCAGGCGCCGGGCCGGCTGATGGGTCAGCGGCAACTGCCATTGCCGGCTGAGCGCCTGGCATTGGTGACCCACGCTGCGCGCGGTGCCGGCGGCTGCACCGGGAAACCGACATGACATCGACCAAAGTCCTGGATTATTTCGCCAGCCTCGTGGCCGACGAAAACGGCATCCCGCTGACCGAGACCGCGCTCTCCATCGCGCAGGACGCCTATCCCGACCTGGACCTGCAGGGCGAACTGGCGGCGCTGGACGTGCTGGCGCTGCGGCTGAAGCGCCGGATTGCCGAAGGCACCCCCGCGATCCAGCGGCTGCGCCTGCTGAACCATTTCTTCTATCGCGATCTGGGCTTCGGCGCCAACGCGAACGACTACTACGACCCCGACAACTCGTACCTGAACGTGGTGCTGCGCCAGCGCCGCGGCATCCCGATCTCGCTCGCGGTGCTGCATATGGAACTGGGCCAGCAGATCGGCCTGCCGCTCAAGGGGGTGTCGTTTCCCAACCATTTCCTGCTGCGCATGACGATCCCGGCCGGCGAGGTGATACTGGACCCGCTCACCGGCGAGACCCTGTCGAAGGAACAGTTGCAGGAGATGCTGGACCCATACCTGGAGCGCGAGGGCATCAGCGATGCCAGCCAGGTGCCGCTGGGCCTGTTCCTGCGCGCGGCCAGCCACCGCGAGATCATCGCGCGCATGCTGCGCAACCTGAAGGCGATCTATCTGCAGGAATCGCGCTGGCAGCGGCTGCTGGCGGTGCAGAACCGGCTGGTGATCCTGCTGCCGGGATCCATCGAGGAAGTGCGCGACCGGGGCCTGGCCTATGCCAACCTGGAGTGCTTCCGCCCCGCGCTCGCCGACCTGGAAGCCTATGTCCAGGCCCGCCCGGACGCCGCCGATATCGGCCAGATCCGCGAGCGCATGCCCGCGCTGCGGATGATGAGCCGCAGCCTCAGCTGAGGCTGCTCAACCGGGGCGGCTCAGCGCTCGACGCGCGTAGGCCGGCGGCGGTTGCCGCGCACCAGCTTCCACAGCCCCCCCAGCACCAGCGGCACTACGGCCGCGCCGATGCCGGCCAGCACAATCAGGTTCAGGTACTGGCGGATGAACGGCAGGTTGCCGAAGAAGTAGCCGGCAAACACCAGGCCGACCACCCATGCCACGGCGCCGATCACGTTGAACATCTGGAAGCGCGCGAAGGTCATCTGCGACACACCAGCCACGAACGGCGCGAAGGTGCGCACGATCGGCACGAAGCGCGCCATCACCAGCGTCTTGCCGCCGTGCCGCTCATAGAAGTCATGGGTGCGGCGCAAGGCATCCTGGTCCAGGAAGCGCCACTGGTGGTCGAACACCTTTGGCCCGATCCAGTTGCCCACCATATAGTTGACGGTATTGCCGGAAATGGCCGCCACCAGCAGCAGGCCGATCAGCACCCATTCGTTCATGGCTCCGGTCGCGCAGAAGGCGCCGGCGATAAACAGCAGCGAGTCGCCCGGCAGGAACGGCAGCACCACCAGCCCGGTCTCGGCAAAAACGATCAGGAACAGGATGGCATAGACCCAGTGGCCGTACTGGTCGATGACCGTGCCGAGGTATTTGTCGACATGCACCAGCATGTCGATGAGCTGCAAAGCGAGATCCAAGTCGTTCCCCGTGTGGTGGTTTGACGGTTTATTCCCATGCGGCGCCGATCTCGGATCCGCGCCGCCATCGCCTGAATCATACAAGAGCGGCGGCGCCTTTCCCCCACCTCGGCAACCCGTCTGCGTGGGGGAACGTCCACGTATAATCGCCGGATGCCAGCCTCCCCTTCCAGCACTGCCTTGCGCACCACCCAGCAGCCGCGCCCGATCCGGCCGCTGCCGGACCAGCTCATCAGCCAGATCGCCGCCGGCGAAGTGGTCGAACGCCCGGCGTCCGTGGTCAAGGAACTGCTGGAAAACGCGCTCGATGCCGGCGCCACGCAGCTCGGCATCCGGCTGGAGGAAGGCGGCGTGCGGCGCATCGTCATCACCGACAACGGCTGCGGCATTCCCGCCGCCGAGCTGCCGGTGGCGCTGATGCGGCACGCCACCAGCAAGATCGCCTCGCTCGACGAACTCGAATCGGTGCTGACCCTCGGTTTCCGCGGCGAGGCGCTGGCCTCGATCGCATCCGTGTCGCAGATGTCGCTGACCAGCCGCACCGCGGCGGATGCCCATGCCACCCAGGTCAGCGCCGACTCCGGCGCGCTGCAACCCGCTTCCGGCGGTGTAGGCACCACCGTCGACGTGCAGCACCTCTACTTCAACACGCCGGCGCGCAGAAAGTTCCTCAAGACGGAACAAACCGAGCTGGGCCACTGCCTGGAGATGGTCCGGCGCGTGGCGCTGGCACGGCCGGACGTGACCATCTCGGTCCACCACAACGGCAAGCCGCTGGAGCACTGGAATGCCGGCGACGTCGCCACGCGCACGGCGCAGGTGCTGGGCAGCGACTTCGCCCGCGCCCGGCTGGCGCTGGACGAGCACGCCGATACCCTGAGCCTGTACGGCTTTGCCGGTCTGCCCACCGCCTCGCGCGGGCGGCCGGACCAGCAGTACTTCTTTGTCAACGGCCGCTTCGTGCGCGACAAGCTGCTCAACCATGCTGTGCGCAGCGCTTACCAGGACGTGCTGCACGGCGACCGCTTCCCGTCGTACGTGCTGTGCCTGGACCTGCCGCCCGAGATGGTCGACGTCAACGTGCATCCGTCCAAGATCGAAGTGCGCTTCCGCGAATCGCGCGCCGTGCACCAGTTTGTCTACCACGCGGTGCAGCGCTGCCTGGCACGCCAGGCCGGCGCCAACGGCGACAGCCTGCATACCGATGCCGACGGCGAGCTCACGCTGCCGCCGGGCGCCGTACCGCCAGCGGCCGCAGCGCGGCCTGGCGCTGGCGGCCCGGGCCAATGGATCAATTATTCCGCGGCCCGCCAGACCGAGCTGGGCATCGCCCAGCCGCGCCAGGCCTACCTGGGCATGGTGCGCGAGGCCACCGCGCCGGTGGCACGCCCATACGGCGCGCCCGCCACGCCCTCCGGCGGCTGGGCCGGCGCGTCGCCGCAACCGCCGGCATGGCTGGCCGACGTCGAGGCGGCGCGCGCCGGCGATCCGCCCGGCCTGCTGGACCGGCTGCCGGCTGCAACGGCGTCCGACCACATCGGCACTGCCGACGAACACCCGCTCGGCTATGCCATCGCCCAGCTGCACGGCATCTACGTGCTGGCGCAGAATGCGCGCGGGCTGGTGCTGGTCGACATGCACGCGGCGCACGAGCGCATCCTCTACGAGCAGATCAAGGCCGCCCTGGACGCGCGCGAGCTGGCGGTGCAGCCGCTGCTGCTCCCGGTCACGCTGCCCGCCAGCCCGGTCGAGATCGGCGTCGCCGAAGAACACCAGGAAACGCTGACGCTGCTGGGCTTCGATATCGCCCCGGTGTCGCCCACCACGCTGGCGGTGCGCGCGGTGCCGGCGCTGCTGCAGCAGGCCGATGCCGAGGCGCTGGCGCGCGACGTGCTGCGCGACCTGCACGCCTACGGTGGCTCGCGCGTGCTGGCCGAGCGCCGCAACGAACTGCTTGCGACCCTGGCCTGCCACAGCGCGGTGCGCGCCAACCGCAAGCTCACGGTCGAGGAAATGAACGCGCTGCTGCGCCAGATGGAGCAGACCGAGCGCGCCGACCAGTGCAACCACGGCCGGCCCACCTGGGTGCAGCTGACCGTGACCGAGCTCGACCGGCTGTTCCTGCGCGGGCAATAAGCGCGCTCGCATCTTTTGATCCAAGGTTTTCGATGTCCGCCGTACCCCACGATTCCGCCTCGCACCCGCCCGTGGTCTGCCTGCTCGGCCCTACCGCGTCGGGCAAGACCGCCGCCGCGCTGGCGCTGGCGGCCGACGCACCGGTGGAGATCATCAGCCTGGACTCGGCGCTGGTGTACCGCGAGATGGATATCGGCACCGCCAAGCCCACGCGCGACGAACTGGCCGCGGCGCCGCATCACCTGATCGACATCATCGACCCGGCCGACAGCTACTCGGCCGCGCAGTTTGTCGCCGACGCCGAGCGCCTGGTCGCGCAGATCCGCGCGCGCGGCCACGTGCCGCTGATCGTCGGCGGCACCATGCTCTATTACAAGGCGCTGACGCAGGGTCTCAACGACCTGCCGCAGGCCGACGCCGCGCTGCGCGCCGAGCTGGACCAGCTCGCCGCCGAGCGCGGCTGGCCGGCCCTGCATGCGATGCTGGCCGAGGTCGACCCGGTCACCGCGGCGCGGCTCGCACCCAATGATGCGCAGCGCATCCAGCGCGCACTGGAGATCCACCGGCTGTCGGGCCAGCCGATGTCGGCGCTGCTGGCGCGCCAGGCCGAGGGCCGCACCTTTGCCGGCGCGGCCGACCAGCGCTACCGCGTGATCGCGCTCGAGCCGTCGGACCGGCTGGCGCTGCATGACCGCATCGCCCGGCGCTATGACGCCATGCTGGCGCAAGGCTTTATCGGGGAGGTCGAGCGTCTGCGCGCGCGCGGCGACCTGCATCCGGGGCTGCCGTCGATCCGCTGCGTCGGTTACCGGCAGGTGTGGGAATACCTGGATGGCGAGGCCGACTTTGCCACCATGCGCGAGCGCGGCATCGCCGCCACGCGCCAGCTGTGCAAGCGCCAGCTGACGTGGCTGCGCAGCACGCCCGAGCGGCTGGTGGTCGATTGCCTGGCGCCCGATTATGTCGACCAGGTGCGCAGGCTGGCGGATTTCGGCCACTGATCCGGCGACATGCCGGCTGGCGTGGCGAGTGACGGACAGGCGATAATTGCCGATCCCTGACCTCGCAAGGCCGACCCGCATGTCCAAGCCCAACTTCACGCTGCGCCCCGCCACCGCCGCCGACAGCGAAACGCTGTTCAACCTGATCCTGGCGCTGGCCGAATACGAAAAGCTGACCCATCTGGTCGAAGCCACGCCGCGGAAGATCGAGGCGGCGCTGTTCGGCGCCACGCCGCATGCCGAGGCCGTGCTGGTGGAGGTCGACACCGATGTCGACGGCAAGGCGGGCCGCAAGGCGGTCGGCTTTGCCCTCTTCTTCCACAACTTCTCTACCTTCCTGGCCAAGCCCGGTCTTTACCTGGAAGACCTGTATGTCGATCCGGCGTGGCGTGGGCACGGCCTGGGCAAGGCCCTGCTCAAGCATCTGGCCGCGCTCGCGCTCGAGCGCGGCTGCGGCCGCTTCGAATGGTCGGTGCTGGACTGGAACCAGCCGTCGATCGACTTCTACCAGGCCATGGGCGCCGACGTGCTCCCTGACTGGCGCATCTGCCGCGTGACCGGCACGGCCCTGGAGCAGCTCGGCGGGAAGTAAGGCGGCAACCGGTCCACCAGCGGTGTTATACACTTGATCCGAAACCGCCATACAATGACAGCAACAACTGTCTTTTTTCCGGACCGCGCCAACCGCCATGCCACGCACCAAAGCCGAACCGGCCGCCAGGCCCACCGAAGGACTCCCTGAGACCGACGCGGACGGTGCGCGCGGCGCATCGGTCGAGGAAATCGCGGACCGAATCCTGACCGCGATCTGGGAGCACCGCCTGCCGCCGGGCACGAAACTGGTCGAGGAAAAGCTGGGCGGGGTATTCGGCGTCAGCCGCACCAAGGTGCGGCTGGCCTTCGCCAAGCTGGCGCACGAGGGTGTGCTGACCGTGCATCCCAACCGTGGCACCTTCGTCTCCAGCCCGAGCGTGGCCGAAGCGCGCCAGGTGCTGCATTCCCGCCACCTGCTGGAGCCCGCGCTGGTGCGCGACCTGGCCGGCGCGATCAGCGCCGGGGGCGTGCGCGCGTTGCGCGAGACCACGCGCCAGGAAGCGCAGGCACGAGACAGCAACGACCGCCGCGCCATCATCCGGCTGTCGGGCGAGTTCCACTGCAAGCTGGCGGAAATGACGGGCAACCAGTACCTGGGCAAGTACATGCGCGAGCTGTGCTCGCTGACCTGCCTGATCATTGCGCTGTATGACGCGCCGGGCGTGCCGTCGTGCCCGCATCACGAGCACGACGATATCGTCGATGCGCTGGAAGCCGGCGACGGCGAACGCGCCGCGCGGCTGATGAGCGAGCACCTCGGCCACGTCGAAAGCACGCTGCGCCTGGAGTTGCCCGCCGAAGAAAAGGTGGACCTGGAAGCGGTGTTCGCCGCGGTCTGAACCGCGGCGTTCACCTGAAAGCAAGCCGCGGCGCGGCTTAGCGGTGCTCGATGCGCGCCGCCAGCGCCGCCGGCAAACCCAGCGTGGGCTTGGCGTCGGGGCGGCGGAAGGTGCCCGCGGTGGCCTTGCGGGGCTGCAGCGCAACCAGCGCCTCGGCCTGCTTGACGGCGGCGGCCATCTGGTCGACCACCGGCACCGGAATGCGGTCGCGCACGCGCGCGGCGAGGCCGGCCAGCGGCGCGCCGGCCAGGATCACCACGTCGGCCTCGTCTTCCACCACGGCGCGGTTGGCCAGTTCCACCAGCACGGCTTCCTTCTCTTCCTGCACGTCCGACACCGAGGCAAAGCTGCCGTCGAGCATGCGGATGCCGGCCAGCCGGCCGCGCAGCCCGTGCATGTCGACGCACTCCTCGTACCAGGGGCCCAGCGCGCGCGCAAAGGTGACGATGGCAAAGCGCCGCCCGAGCATGCACGCCGACAGCATCGCCGCCTCGGCCATGCCCACCACGGGCAGGTCGAACAGCTCGCGCGCCCCCATCAGGCCCGGATCGCCGAAGGCGGCGATGACCGCCGCGTCGAACTGGTCGTGATGCTCGGCCAGCATTTCCAGCGCGATGGCGCCGCCGATCTGCGCTTCGGCGCGGGTGGCGATATACGGCACGCCGCGGCTCGCGGTCAGCGGCACCAGCTCGGTGCCGGGCGCGGCGGCCTCGTTCGCGGCGGCCATCAGGCGCGCGGTGATGCCTTCGCTGGTGTTGGGGTTCAGAACAAGGATTCGCATGTCAGGGGATCAGGCAGGGTTGACTAAGGACGCCAGCACGTTTTCGGCCAGCTTCGCAGCGGCCAGCACGCTGCGGTCGGCACCGCGCGGGCCGGCGATCTGCAGGCCCACCGGCAGGCCGTCGCGGCCGCTGCCGCAAGGCACCGAGATCGCCGGCGCCAGCGCATGGTTGAAGAAGGGCGTGAATACCGCGTGGGCGCGCGGCTCCACCGCCACGCCGCCGATGCGCTCCGGCCCGAGGCGGTCGTTGCGCCAGGCCACGCACGGCGTGGTAGGGCACAGCAGCAGGTCGTAGCGGGTAAAGAAGGCGGCCACCGCCAGCGCGATCTGGCGGCTGGCTTCGCGCGCGCGCGCCACCTCGGCGCCGGTCCAGGCCAGCCCGCGCTCGATCTGGCGCGCGACGTCGGCATCGAATACCTCGGGGTCGCGGCGCCAGGCATCGCCATAGAGATGGGCCAGGCCGACATGCTGCAGCGGCATCAGCGCGGCCTCGTCGGCGCCCTGCGGCCACGCCGGGTCGGCGCGCTCGATACTCAGCCCCGCGGCCTGCAGGCGGGCCACGGCCTGGTCGAAAGCCTGCGCGACATCGTCGTCGACCGGCGTGTCCAGGCCCAGGCGCGGGCTGACCGCGATCTTCAGCGTATGCAGCGGCCGCGCCGCGCCCAGCGAGAAGCCGAGGGTGTCGGGGTCGCGCGGATCGGCGCCGGCCAGCGCCTCGAACATCAGCTCGGCATCGGCCACGGTGCGCGTGATCGGCGCAATCACCTGGATGCCGTTGAAGGCATGGGCGAAGCCGACCGAGTCCGGAATCGCGCCGTAAGAGGGCTTGAAGCCGACCACGCCGGCGTGCGCGGGCGGACGCCGGCTGGAGCCGCCGCCATCGGTACCCAGCGCCAGCGGCGCCATCCCGGCCGCCACCGCCACCGCGCAACCGCCCGACGAGCCGCCCGCGGTCAGCGTGGGGTCGAGCGGATGGCGCGTCAGGCCGTAGACCTTGTTGGTGGTCAGCCCCTTGCAGGCGAACTCCGAGGTGTTGCCCATGCCGAGCACGATCGCGCCGGCGCGGCGCAGGCGCTCGACCGCGATCGCGTCGGCGGGTGCGATGAAGTCGCGGTACAGCTGCGAGCCCTGCGTCACGCGCCGGCCCTGGCTCCAGATCACGTCCTTGACGATCACCGGCACGCCCGCCAGCAGCGGGCGCTCGCCCTGCGCCAGGCGCGCGCGCAGTTGCGCCAGGTCGGCATCGACCAGTTCCTGGCGTTGTTCGAAGACGGCGTTGAGCTGGTCGTTGCGCGCCGCGATGCGGGCCTGGAAGGCCGCCGCCACCTCGGCGGGGTCGAGGCGCCCGGCGGCGACGCGGGCCGCGATGGTGGCGGCGTCGAGGCGATTGGTCAGTTCCATGTCTACAGTGTCGGTCAAGCTATCGATCACGCAAGGCGGCGTTCACAGGCTGCCGCCCGAAGTGCGGTAGCGCGGCCGCGCCATTTCGGGCAGGCCGCATGGCAGGAACTCGCCGTGGCCGGCCTCGGCCATGACCTCGCCCTCGTGCGCCACCACCTTGCCGCGCACCAGCGTGGTCACCGGCCAGCCGGTCACGCGCAGGCCCTCGTAGGGGGTGTAGTCGACGGCATGGTGCAGCCCCTCATTGCGGATCGTCACTTCGCGCTGCGGGTCCCAGATCGCCAGGTCGGCATCGGCGCCGATGGCGATGGTGCCCTTGCGCGGATGCAGGCCGTAGAGCTTGGCCGGGTTGGTCGAGGTCAGCGCGACGAACTGGTTGACCGAGATGCGGCCGCCCACCACGCCTGCCGAGAACAGCAGCGGCAGCCGCGTCTCGAGTCCGGGGATGCCGTTGGGGATGTACTGGAACGGGACTTCCTGGCCGCCGGGCTTCTTGCCCTGCGCGTCTTCGTAGCGGAACGGTGCATGGTCGGACGAGAAGATGGTGAAGAGGCCGTCGGCCAGGCCGTCCCAGATCACCTGCTGGTTGCTGCGGTCGCGCGGCGGCGGGCTGCACACGCACTTGGCACCGTGGTAGCCGGGCTGGTCGAGGTCTTCGGCGGTCAGGAACAGGTACTGCGGGCAGGTCTCGGCAAAGATCTTCATGCCGCGGTTGCGCGCCCAGCGAATCTGCTCGACCGCCTCCTTGCCCGAGACATGGACGATCAGGATCGGCACGTCGACCAGCTCGGAGAACGTGATGGCGCGGTGCGTGGCCTCGCGCTCGATCGCCATCGGCCGCGCCAGCGCGTGGAACTTCGGCGCGGTATTGCCGGCCGCCCCGAGCTTGTCGGTGAGCCAGGCGATGCAGTCGGAGTTTTCGGCATGCACCATCACCAGCGCGCCTTCCTGGCGCGCCACCGACAGTACCTCGAGGATCTCGCGGTCGTTCAGCTTGAGGTCGTCGTAGGTCATGTAGATCTTGAACGACGAATAGCCTTCGCGGATCAGGCCCGGCAGCTCGTCGTTCAGCACCGCCTCCGTCGGGTCGGCCACGATCAGGTGGAAGGCGTAGTCGACCACCGACTTGCCGCCGGCGCGGCGATGGTAGTCGGCCACCGCGGCGCGCAGCGAATGGCCCTTCTCCTGCGCGGCGAAGGGAATCACGGTGGTGGTGCCGCCGCACGCCGCCGAGACCGAGCCGGTGCGGAAGTCATCCGCCATGCGCAGCCCGTCCGGCATCGGCTGGTCCAGGTGGCAGTGCGCATCGACGCCGCCGGGCAGCACCAGCTTGCCGCCGGCGTCGATCACCTGCGCGGCCTCGCCCAGGTCAAGGCCGAGCTGCACGATGCGGCCGCCGGCGATGCCGATATCGCATTGCATGGTGTCGCTGGCGGTGACGACGGTGCCGTTGCGGATGATGACGTCGAACTGTTTCACGGTACGGTTTGGTTGTGAGGACAAGGAGAGCGGCCGCGCTTCAGCGGTCGGCGTCGGACAGGTGCATGCGCGCGGTTTCACGCGCCGCGAACGCCGCCACCGCGATCAGCGCGCACACCGCTGCCAGGTAGAGCGCCACCGGCATGGTGTTGCCGAAGCGGTCGAGCAGGCCCACGGCGATCAGCGGAGCGAGCGCGCCGCCGAACACGCCGGCGAACTGGAAGCCGAGCGAGGCACCGGTGACGCGCACCCGGGTGGCGAACAGCTCGGGCAGGAACGAGGCCAGCGGCGAGAACATGAACGACACCAGCACCATGCCGACGAACGAGGCCAGCATGATCAGCGCCGGGCTGCCGGTCTTGACCATGGCGAAGAACACGAACGCCCACACCGCGCCGCCGATGCCGCCGATCATCAGCACCGGCCGGCGGCCGATACGGTCAGCCAGCAGGCCGGCGATCGGGATGAACAGGATCTGCGCCACCGCGCCCAGCAGCACGGCATTGAGCGCGATGCTCTTGGGCAGGCCCAGCTTGGTCGGCACGAAATACAGCAGGAACAGCGTGAACACGTAGAAGGCAATATCGCCGCCCAGCCGCGCGCCGAACGCGATCAGCAGCTGCTTCTTGTAGTTGCGCAGCACTTCCATGATCGGTGCGCGCGCTTCGGCATGCGATTCCTCCAGCTTCTCGAACATGCCGGATTCGCGCACGTTGGAACGGATATACAGCCCGACGCCGACCAGCAGCGCCGACAGCAGGAACGGCACGCGCCAGCCCCAGCTGAGGAAGGCTTCTTCGGATACCTGCCACGTCACCAGCGCAAAGATGCCGTTGGCCAGCAGCAGGCCGATCGGCGCCGCCAGCTGCACCAGGCTGCCGAGCATGCCGCGCCGCTTACCTTCGGGATCGAGTTCGTTGACCATGATCGCGGCCCCGCCCCACTCGCCGCCCAGCGCCAGGCCCTGCACCACGCGCAGCAGCACCAGCAGCAGCGGCGCCAGCGCGCCGGCCGCGGCATAGGTCGGCAGCAGGCCGATGCCGAAGGTGGCCAGGCCCATCATCAGCAGCGTGATGATCAGGATCGACTTGCGGCCCATCTTGTCGCCGTAGTGGCCGAAGATGGCCGCGCCCAGCGGCCGCGCCACGAACGCCACGCCATAGCTGGCGAAGGACAGCAGCGTCGCGGTCAGCGGATCGCTCTGCGGGAAGAACAGCTTGGGGAAGACCAGCGCGGCGGCCGATCCGTAGATGAAATGGTCGTAGAACTCGAGCGTGGTGCCGGCCAGGCTGGCCCCGGCGACGCGCGCGACTGACTGTTTGCTGGCCGACGTGCCTTTTTCCGCCGCGTCGATGCTGACTGCTTGCATGGTGGTCCTCCAATGGTCCCTGGCCTGCCCGCTGCGCACCGGTCGCCGGATGCGCGCTGGGTTGTCTCCGGACGGGCATGCGTGTGCCTCGTCTTTGCTCAGTACATTAGGCCATAAACCGCCATACAATCAAGAGAAATATTGTTTGTCAGAAATGGTGCATATGCATGCTGGAATTTGGTGCGATGCACTAAAGCGGCACCGTCCACCACATGGCGGCACCGAGTTCGGGTAAACACCTAACCCGCTATCCGCCAGCGCGTGCGGACGAAAAAAACGGCGCATGCCCGAAGGCATGCGCCGTTTTCTGTATGTGTGAAACGCTGAGTTCGCGTCAGATCACGATGGTCTGGGCCTCGCCCTCGGCGCGTTCGCGGATCTCGCCGATCTGCCACACGGCTTCGCCGGCGGCCTGCAGGTGGCGGATGGCGCGTTCGGCGTCTTCCTTGGCCACGATCACCACCATGCCGATGCCGCAGTTGAAGACGCGGTGCATTTCGTCGTCGGCCACGCGGCCCTGCGCCTGCAGCCACTGGAACAGCGGCGGCAGGGTCCAGGCATCGCGATGCAGCACGGCCGTCACGTTCTGCGCCAGCACGCGCGGCACGTTTTCGGTCAGGCCGCCGCCGGTGATGTGGGCCATGCCCTTGACCGGCAGGGTTTCGATCAGCGACAGCAGCGGCTTCACGTAGATCCGCGTCGGCGCCATGATCGCGTCCTGCAGGCGCTGGCCGTGGAAGTCGGCGTTCAGGTCCGGCCTGGCCACCTCGATGATCTTGCGCACCAGCGAGTAACCGTTGGAATGCGCGCCCGACGAGGCCAGGCCCAGCACCACGTCGCCCGGGGTAATGGTGCTGCCGTCGATGATCTTCTTCTTCTCGACCGCGCCGACGGCAAAGCCGGCCAGGTCGTATTCGCCGTCCGGGTACATGCTCGGCATTTCGGCGGTCTCGCCGCCGATCAGCGCGCAGCCGGCCAGTTCGCAGCCGCGGGCAATGCCCTGGATCACGGTGGCGGCGGTGTCGACGTCCAGCTTGCCGCAGGCGAAATAGTCGAGGAAGAACAGCGGCTCGGCGCCCTGCACCAGGATGTCGTTGACGCTCATGGCGACCAGGTCCTGGCCCACGGTGTCATGGCGGTTCAGCTGGAACGCCAGCTTGAGCTTGGTGCCCACGCCATCGGTGCCCGACACCAGCACCGGCTCCTGGAACTTCTTCGACAGCTCGAACAGCGCACCGAACCCGCCGATGCCCGCCATCACGCCCTCGCGCATGGTGCGCTTGGCGAACGGCTTGATGCGGTCGACCAGCGCGTCGCCGGCATCGATGTCAACACCGGCGTCGCGGTAGGAAAGGCCTGCCTGGCCGGCGGTCGGGGATGCGCTCATGGGAACCTGCTTGTCCTGGAGGAAATAAAGTGAGGAATTCGGCTCTCGGGCCACCGTCGCCTCCGTCGCTTGGCATCGGAAGGCGGGCGCGAGTCCAGTAGAATCGCAATTTTAACGGATAGAGGCCCCCCGCTTCCAGTTTCCGGCGAGATCGCGCCGCAAACGGCGCTGCCGCCCCCTCCCAACCCTTGATGAATGCCCCGCTGTTGAACCAAGAGGCCAAGCGCATCCTGCTGTGGATCGTCGTGGCCGTGGCGCTGTTCGCCGCCATCCTCGCGCTGGCGCCGGTGCTGACGCCGTTCCTGTTCGCATTCATCTTCGCCTATATCCTGAACCCCGGCGTCGACTGGCTGCAGCGCCGCCGGGTGCCGCGCGCGATCGGCGTGACGCTGATGATCCTGCTGCTGACGGTGGTCTGCGTGATGCTGGTGCTGCTGCTGATCGCGGTGCTCCAGCGCGAGATCCCGCAGGTGCGCGAGCAGTTGCCGATCCTGCTGAAGAAGCTCAATTCGGTGGTGTCGCCGCGGCTGGCCGAGTTCGGCGTGCGCGTACGCTTCGACTTCCCCGGCCTGCGCAACATGATGTCGGACCGCTTCGCGGCCAGCCCGGAAGACCTGCTGGTGGTGCTGCTGAACTACGTCAAGATGTCGGGTTCGGCGCTGATCGCGGTGGCGGGCATCGTCTTCATCGTGCCCATCGTCATGTTCTACCTGATGATGGACTGGCACATGGTGATGCGCCGCATCGAGGGCGTGGTACCGCGCCGCTGGGTGCCCAAGGTGCGCGAGCTGACCAACGAGACCGACGCACTGCTGTCGCAATACCTGCGCGGCCAGATCCTGGTGATGGTGATCCTGGCGGCGATCTACTCGATCGGGCTGACCATCGCCGGCTTCGATATCGGCGTGCCGGTCGGGGTCTTCACCGGGCTGGCGGTGTTTATCCCGTATATTGGCTTTGGTGTCGGGCTGGTCATGGCGGTCCTGGCCGCGCTGCTGCAGTTCGGCAACTGGTACGGGCTGGCCGCGGTGGCGGTGGTCTACGGCTTCGGCCAGTTCATCGAGAGCTTCTACCTGACGCCAAGGCTGGTCGGCGAGCGCATCGGCCTGCACCCGCTGGTGGTGATCTTCGCGCTGCTCGCCTTCGGCCAGCTGTTCGGCTTCTTCGGCGTGCTGCTGGCGCTGCCGACCTGCGCCGTGCTGCTGGTGGGGGCGCGCCAGCTGCGGCGGGTTTACCTGGCCAGCGATCTCTATCGAAAATAACGGCTGGCGCCCGCTACCCGCTGCTGCCCGCTCCACGAATCTAGCCGAAGTTAGCCATACGTCATGTCCCCGCGTCCCAAGCAATTGTCGCTCGAGCTGGGCAGCCCGCCGCCTTCGACCTTCGAGAATTTCGTGGTGGCGTCCAACCGCGAGGCGGTGCAGCGGCTGCGCGAATTGCCGCCCGCGCTCGCGCAGGAGCACGCCAGCGACCGCCTGATCTACCTGTGGGGCGAGGTCGGCTGCGGCCGCACCCATCTGCTGCATGCGGTGTGCGAGGCCGGGCCGCAGCACGGCATCCGCTGCCGCTACCTGAGCCCGCACCATCCGCTGTCCGATTTCCTGTTCGACCCCTGGTGCCAGCTCTACACCGTCGATGACGTCGAGCTGCTCGACGAAGCGCGCCAGATCGCGGTGTTCTCGCTCTACAACGAGGTGCGCGCGCACGGGCGCACCGCGCTGGTGGTGGCGGGCGGCCTGGCGCCGCGCGCGATGCCGGTGCGCGAGGACCTGCGCACCCGCCTGGGCTGGGGCCTGGTGTACCAGGTCGCGCCGTTGTCCGACGACGACAAGAAGGCCGCCGTGCTCCATGCGGCACGCGAGCGCGGCCTGCAGCTGTCGCCCGAGATCACGCACTGGCTGGTGACGCGGCACTACCGCGACATGCCCAGCCTGATGGCGCTGCTGGATGCGCTCGACACCTATTCGCTCGAACGCAAGCGGCCGGTCACGCTGCCGCTGCTGCGCGAGATGTTCGCCGAATTCCGGGATTAGACGGCGGCCCCGGCACCGCATGCTCCCCTCCCCCCATCCTGCCTTCAGGTAAAATCGCCGCCCATGAATCTGGCACTCTTTGACCTCGACCACACCCTGATCCCGACCGACAGCGACCATGAATGGGGCCGCTTCCTGGTCCGCCTGGGCGTCGTCGACGAGGTAATCTACCGGCAGAAGAACGACGAGTTCTACGGCCACTACAAGGCCGGCACGCTCGATATCCAGGCCTTCCTGCGCTTCGCGCTGGCGCCGCTGGCGGCCAATCCGCGCGACCGGCTCGATGCCATGCGGGTGCGCTTCATGCACGAGGTGATCGACCCGGTGATCACGCCACAGGCGCGCGCGCTGGTCTACAAGCACCTCGAAGCCGGCGACCTGTGCGCCGTGGTCACCGCCACCAACAGCTTCGTCACCGCGCCGATCGCCGCCGCCTTCGGCATCAAGCACCTGATCGCGACCGAGCCGGCCACCGTCGATGGCAAGCCCGAGAGCCAGTTCACCGGCGAGGTCGAGGGCGTGCCCAGCTTCCGCGAAGGCAAGATCACCCGCGTCGAAGCCTGGCTCAAGGCCCAGGGCGCGGGCTGGGACAACTTCGAGACCACCACTTTCTACAGCGACTCGGCCAACGACCTGCCCCTGCTGGAGAAGGTCACCGAGCCGATCGCCACCAACCCGGACGATCGCCTGCGCCACCACGCCGCCGCGGCCGGCTGGCGCATCATGGATCTGTTCTGACGTGATCAAGAAGCTCATTACCCGGCTGCTGGGCAAACCCGGCCCCAAGCAGCGCCGTACCGGCCGCGCCCATACGCCGCGCATCGTCAACGTGGACGAGCACCAGATCGACCCCACGCTGCTGTCGCGCAATGCTGTCAAGGTCACCTCCACGCTGCAGCAGGCCGGCTACCAGGCCTATATCGTCGGCGGCGCCGTGCGCGACCTGCTGCTCGGCATCAAGCCCAAGGACTTCGACGTCGCCACCAATGCCACGCCCGAGCAGGTGCAGTCGCTGTTCCGCCGCTCGCGCATCATCGGCCGGCGCTTCCAGATCGTGCACGTGACCTTCTACGGCGGGCGCGAGCAGGAAATCATCGAGGTCTCGACCTTCCGTGCGCTGGTCGACGCCATCGCCAGCGAGACCCTGCCCGAAGGCCGCCGCCTGAAGCGTGCCGAGCTCGACAGCAAGACCCATGCGATCGACGCCTCGGGCCGCGTGCTGCGCGACAACGTATGGGGCTCGCAGGCCGAAGACGCGGAACGCCGCGACTTCACCATCAACGCGATGTACTACGACCCGGCCGCGCAGACCGTGCATGACTACCATCACGGCATGGAAGACATCCGCGCGCGCCTGCTGCGCATGATCGGCGACCCGGCCACGCGCTATCGCGAAGATCCGGTGCGGATGCTGCGCGTGGTGCGCTTCGCCGCCAAGACCGGCTTCGATATCGACGAGGCCACGCGCCTGCCGATCGCCGGCCTGGCCGAACTGATCCACAACGTGCCCAGCGCGCGCCTGTTCGACGAGATGCTCAAGCTGCTGATGTCCGGCCACGCCTGGGCCTCGCTGCAGGAGCTGCGCAAGGCCGGCCTGCACAAGGGCCTGCTGCCGCTGCTGGACGTGGCGCTGGAGCAACCCATGGGCCAGCGCTTCGTGCAGCTGGCGCTGGACAACACCGACCGCCGCGTGCAGGCCGGCAAGCCGGTGTCGCCGGGCTTCCTGTTCGCCGCGCTGCTGTGGCACCACGTGCTGCAGCGCTGGAACAAGCTGCGCGACGAGGGCGAGCACGCCATCGCCGCGCTCAACGCCGCCATGGACACGGTGCTGGAAAAGCAGACCGGCCAGCTCGCGATCCAGCGCCGCTTTGTCACCGACATGCGCGATATCTGGGGCATGCAGCCGCGCTTCGAAAAGCGCGTCGGCCGCATGCCGTTCCGGCTGCTGGAATCGCCGCGCTTCCGCGCCGGCTACGATTTCCTGGCGCTGCGCTGCCAGTCGGGCGAGCTGCCGGAAGAGCTGGCCGCCTGGTGGAATGATTTCCAGAACGCCGAGCCGCATGAGCGCGAAGACCTGATCGACGCGGTGCGCAGCGCGCGCGGCCAGGGTGGCGGCCAAGGTAGCGCGCAGGGTGCGGAAGGCGAAGGCCCGGCCCGCAAGAAGCGCCGCCGGCGCGGTCCGCGGAAATCGGATAAAGTTTCTTCCCGGAGCGACTCGGACGCGGGCGAGGCAGCACATGCCGGCCCCGGCCAGCCGGAGGAAACGTAAATGACTCTCGCCTTCATCGGCATCGGCGCAAATATTGGCGATGCCCGCCAGGCCATCAAGGACGCCATCGTGTGCCTGGCCCAGCAGGTCGGCATCACGGTGCTGGCGCGTTCCTCGCTCTATCGCACCGCGCCGGTCGATGCCGGCGGCGACGACTACTACAACGCGGTGGTCAAGGTGCAGACCTCGTTCACCGCATCGCAGCTGCTGCGCATCTGCCACCACATCGAAGACCAGTTCGGCCGCGAGCGCCCGTTCCGCAACGCGCCGCGCACGCTGGACCTGGACCTGCTGCTGTTCGGCGACGAACAGCACGACCACGAGCACCTGACCGTGCCGCACCCGCGCCTGACCGAGCGTGCCTTCACGCTGGTGCCGCTGCTGGAGCTGGACGCCGCGCTGGCGATCCCGGGGCGGGGCCGCGCGGCCGACTACCTGGCCGGCGTGGGCGCGCAGCGCATCGAGAAGGTTTCCACCTGCAAGTGCCTGCGCATGCAGGCCGCCGCCGGCGAGCCCGACCGTGGCGGCACCCCCGGCTGAGCCCGCCCGGCAGCGCCCGCGGCACTGCCATCCTCCACACTGACGCCCGGAGCGCCATGCTCGATCACCTGCGCCGCATTGTCGTCGAAGGCCCCGTCGGATCCGGCAAGACCTCGCTGGCGCAGCGTCTGGCGCGCACGCTGCAGGCGCAGGAACTGCCTGACCACGCGCGCCGCAGCCCGTTTCTCGAGCCGTTCTACCGCGACCCCGCGCGCCATGCGCTGGCGCTGCAGCTGTGGTGCCTGACCCAGCGCGCGGTGCAGCTGCAGCAGTGGCAGGCGGGCGTCGCCGCCGGCCAGCGCATGGTCAGCAACTTCCTGATCGCCAAAGACCGCCTGCATGCCGCGCTGACGCTGTCCGAGGACGAACTGGCGCTGTACGACGGCATCGCCGCGCGGCTGGCGCTGCCGCCGCAACGCGCCGACCTGGTGATCGTGCTGCAGGCAACCCCCTCGCTCTTGCGCGAGCGCATCGTGCGCCGTGGCGAGCCCGGCGAGGCCGGCATCGACGAACACTACCTGCAGCGCCTGGCCGGCGCCTATGGCGAACTGTTCCACCGCTACGACGACGCCCCGGTGCTGGTGGTCGACACCGCCCACTTCAATCCGGTGGACAATGACGACGATTTCCGTACACTACTGTCGCGCATCGAAAACATGCGCGGCCGCAAGGCCTTTCTCAATCTCGCCGCGCCCTGACAGGCATCCTCGCCTGCCAGACACAACACAATAACGACGGCTGTCGTTGCCGTGCGGGCCGCCCTCCCGGCACCGGCAAGGCCGTCCTACACGGGCACTGCCATGAGCTACCTCCTCGATCCCTCCCGCAAGACCATCACGATTCCCAAACTGCAGGCGATGCGTGACGCCGGCGAGAAAATCGCCATGCTGACCGCGTACGACTCCAGCTTCGCCGCGCTGCTCGACTACTGCGGCGTGGAGATGATCCTGGTGGGCGACTCGCTGGGCAATGTGATGCAGGGCCAGCAGACCACGCTGCCGGTCACGCTGGAACAGATGGCCTACCACACCGAATGCGCCGCGCGCGGCAACCAGACCGCGCTGCTGCTGACCGACCTGCCGTTCGGCACCTATCCGACGCCGGAAGCCGCGTTTGCCAGCGCCGTCACGCTGATGAAGGCGGGCGCGCAGATGGTCAAGCTCGAAGGCGGCGACTGGCTCGCGCCGATCGTCAGGTTCCTGGTCGAGCGCAGCATCCCGGTGTGCGCGCATATCGGCCTGACGCCGCAGTCGGTGCATGCGCTGGGCGGCTTCAAGGTGCAGGGCAAGACCGACGCCGGCGCGGCCCAGCTCAGGCGCGATGCACTGGCGCTGCAGGCCGCCGGCGCCCAGGTGGTGCTGATGGAGGCGGTGCCGGCGGCGCTGGCCGGCGAGATCACGCAGTCGCTGGCGGTGCCCACCATCGGCATCGGCGCCGGCGCCGACTGCTCGGGCCAGGTGCTGGTGCTGCAGGACATGCTCAACATCTATCCGGGCCGCAAGGCCAAGTTCGTGCGCAACTTCATGGACGGCCAGCCGTCGATCGAGGCCGCGGTGCGTGCCTACGTGGCCGCCGTCAAGGACGGCAGCTTCCCCGCCGTCGAGCACACCTTCTCCGCCTGACGAGGTGGAGATCGGCAGCGCCACCGCCGAAGCCTTCCGCCTGCTGGCCAGCGGCGACGCCGGCCTGTGGTTCATCGTCTGGACCTCGCTGGTGGTGGCGGTGCTGGGGCTGGCGATTGCCACCGTGCCGGCCATCGCCGCGGCGTGGCTGATCGCCACGCGCCAGTTCCCGGGCCGCCGCGCCGTGGTGGTGGTGGCGCAGGCCTTCCTGTCGTTCCCGACCGTGCTGGTCGGGCTGATCCTCTACCTGCTGCTGACGCGCCAGGGTCCGCTGGGCAGCCTGCACCTGCTGTTCACCCCTGCCGGCATGGTGCTGGGGCAGGCCGTGATCGGCTTCCCGGTGGTGCTGGCGTTTGCGCTGTCGACGCTGCAGGGCGCCGACGTGCGCCTGCGCGAGACTGCCTGGGTGCTGGGCGCCGGCCGCTGGCGCACCTTCGCCACGGTGCTGCGCGAACTGCGCTTCGGGCTGATGGCGGCGGTGGTCGCCGGCTTTGGCCGGGTCATTGCCGAAGTGGGCTCGGCGCTGATGATCGGCGGCAATATCGAGGGCTCGACCCGCACCATCACCACCGCCATCGCGCTGGAAACCAGCAAGGGCGAATTCGCGCAGGGCATTGCGCTGGGCCTGGTGCTGGTGGCGCTGGCGCTGCTGGTCAATATCGGCATGGCCTGGCTGCAGGGTGCCGGGGGCTTTCGCCGATGACACCGACCGTTGCCGCCGACGACGGCCCGCTGCTGATCGTGCGCGGGCTGGCGCGCAGCATCGGCCTGCGCAAGCTGTTCGCGATCGACACGCTGGTGATCCCGCGCGCCACTGCGATCGTCATGACCGGCATGAACGGCGCCGGCAAGACCACGCTGCTGCGCATGCTGGCGGGGCTGGAGCCCGCGCCCGGCGCGGTCGCGCACTGGACCGATGCGCAGGGCCACGCCCACAGCGCGGCGCTGACACCGCTGCCGCCCGCGCTGCGCCGGCGCATTGCCTACCTGCACCAGCACCCCTACCTGTTCCGCACCTCGGTGCGCGAGAACATCGCCTACGGCCTGCGCGCGCGCGGCCTGCCGCGCCATGAGATCGACCTGCGCGTGGGCGAGGCGCTGGGCTGGGCCGGGGTCTCGCACCTGCAGGACACCGCGCCCGAATACCTGTCCGGTGGCGAGATCCAGCGCGTCGCGCTGGCGCGCGCCAAGGTGCTGGAGCCGGAATTGCTGCTGCTCGACGAACCCACCTCCAGCCTGGACGGGCACGCGCGCGAGCAGGTGATCGCACTGGTCGGCGACCTTGCCGCCGAAGGCCGCACCGTGGTGATGATCTGCCACGACCGCGAGCTGATCAACCTGCCCGGCGTGGTGCGCTGGAAACTGGGCGACGGCGTACTCGACACCCACCACCCCTAATCAGCGGCTCAGGCCTGCAACTTCGCCGGCATCGCGCCGCGCAGGGCGTTGACCAGCACGATGGCCTCGGCGCGCGCCAGCATCGCGCGTGGGACCACCGCTTCTTCGACCGGCTCGCCCGGCGCGCCCAGCGCCGCGCCGCCCGCCTCCAGCACCACCGCCCGCATCACGCCCGGCAGGATGTCGGCCGACAGCGGCGGCGTCAGCCAGCGGCCATCGATGCGCACGAACACCGAGCTGCGCCCGCCCTCGAGCAGTTCGCCGCGCGTGTTGAAGAACAGCCGGTCGAAGCCGCCGGCGCGCTCGGCGGCCTGCCAGCCGGCATCGAAGAGCGCGCGCGCACTGGTCTTGTGGCGGCGCAGCGGGTCGGCCGGCGGCAGCGGGTCCGGCGCGAGGTCGACACCGACCGGCCCCGCCGGCAACGGCGCCAGCGCGCCGCTGGCGAACGACAGCGTGCCGGACTTGTCCACGCTCAGGCGCAGGCGCCAGCTGCCGGCACCCAGTTTTGCCGCCTGCGCGGCCACCGCCTCGCGCGCGGCGTTGGCGTCGAAGGCAAAGCCGAACGCCTGCGCCGAGGCCCCGATGCGCGCCAGGTGCCGCGCCAGGTGCGGGCAGGCGCCGTCTTGCGCGCGCAGGGTCTCGAACAGCGCGAAGCCGGGATCGTGGCGGGTCAGGAAGCGCGCCTTCCAGCCGCATTCGGCGAATTCCTCCGCCGCCACGCTGTCATGGACGATGCCGCCGCCCACTCCCATTTCGCCGGCGCGCAAGCCGCTGGCCGCTGGCGGCGCCAGCACCAGCGTGCGGATCGCCACCGACAGCGCGAACGGACCGGCCATGGCCGCGCCGGACGGCGCCTCGATCCAGCCGATTGCGCCGGTGTAGAGCCCGCGCGGCGCGTGCTCCAGCTCGGCAATGATCTGCATGGTGCGCCGCTTGGGCGCGCCGGTGATCGAGCCGCACGGGAACAGCGCCGCCATCAGCGCGCCGAAGCCGGTGCCGGGCCGCGCCGTCGCCGTCACGGTAGAGGTCATCTGCAGCACCGCGCCGAACGGCTGCACCGCGAAGCGCTCCGGCACCGCCACGCTGCCCGGCTGCGCGATGCGGCCCAGGTCGTTGCGCAGCAGGTCGACGATCATCACGTTCTCCGCCCGGTTCTTGGCATCGGCCGCCAGCGCTGCGGCGGCCTGCGCATCGCGCGCGGCATCGCCGGCGCGCGGCGCGGTGCCCTTCATCGGCCGGGTCAGCAGGTGGCCCCGGCCATCGTGGCGCACGAACAGCTCGGGCGACAGCGACAGCACCATGGCGTCATCCGGCAGCCGCGCCAGCACGCCATAAGGCACCGGCTGCGCGGCGCGCAGCGCCGCGTACAGCGCCACCGGATCGCCGAAGGCCTCGCAGCGCAGGCGCTGGGTGTAGTTGACCTGGTAGGTGTCGCCGGCTTCGATCCACTGGTGGATGCGCGCGATGGCGTCGTCGAAGGCTTCGCGCGAAGTATCGGAAGCGATATCCATCAGGCCCGCTGGCTTCGCCTCCGCATGGGTCTGCAGCCACGCCGCCACCGCCGCCGCATCGAGCCGTTGCAGCGCGCCGAACCACAGCAGGCGCAGCGCACCGTCGTGGAACGGCATGGCGTTGCCGGTATGCACCGGCGCCTCGACCAGCGCGCCGCCGAATTCGTAGGGCGCGAACACGGTGGCGTGCCAGCCCTGGCGCCAGCCTTCGGCGAGCATCGCGTCGAGTCGGGCGATGTCGCTGCCGGGGGGCAGCAGGTCTTCGTGCACGAAGCTGGTGTAGAGACGGGATGCGGGTTGCCCGGCGGGTGCGGTGGCGTCGTCGAGCAGGACGAAGACGTCATCACCGCCCGCTTGCGTGCTCCCCTCTCCCGCTTGCGGCAGAGGGGCTGGGGGAGAGGGCGGGGGCTGGATGCTTGCTACCACGGGAAATCGTCAGGAAAAACAGGCTTGCCGGCGCCGCCAGCATGGAAAGCAGTGATGCATTATCGCGCGGCGCAAGCCTGGTGGGCGATGGGCGCGCCTGCCCTCTCCCCCGGCCCCTCTGCCGCAAGCGGGTGAGGGGCGCAAACCCGCGGTTCGCCGGCGTCATGCGCCAAAAAACAAAACCGGCCACGCTCGCGCGTGGCCGGTTCCATACCGCCAAGCCGGATCAGCTGAAGAAGCTCTTCACCTTGTCCAGCCACGAGGTTTCCTGCGGGCTGTGGCGCGAGCCGCCCTCGTGCACCGAGCGGTCGAACTGGCGCAGCATTTCCTTCTGCGCCTCGGTCAGCTTGACCGGCGTCTCCACGTTCACATGCACGTAGAGGTCGCCGGGGTAGCCGGAGCGCACGCCCTTGATGCCCTTGCCGCGCAGCCGGAAGGTCTTGCCGGACTGGGTGGCCTCGGGCACCGGGAAGGTGGCCTTGCCGCTCAGCGTCGGCACTTCCAGGTCGCCGCCCAGCGCCGCGGTGGCGAACGAGATCGGCATCTGGCAGTGCAGGTCGTCGCCGTCGCGCTCGAACACGGCGTGCGGCTTGATGTGGACCTCCACGTACAGGTCGCCCGGCGGGCCGCCATTGATGCCCGGCTCGCCGTTGCCGGATGACCGGATACGCATGCCTTCGTCGATGCCGGCCGGGATCTTCACTTCCAGCGTCTTCTGCGACTTCAGCTTGCCCTGGCCGTGGCACTTGGTGCAGGGCTTGGGGATGAACTTGCCGCTGCCGTGGCACTTCGGGCAGGTCTGCTGCATGGTGAAGAAGCCCTGCGACACGCGCACCTGGCCCGCACCGTGGCAGGTCGGGCAGGTTTCGACGCTGGAGCCGGGCTCGGCGCCGTTGCCGTGGCAGTGGTCGCAATCGTCCCAGTGCGGCACGCGGATCTGGGCCTCGTGGCCGTGCGCGGCCTGCTCCAGCGAGATCTCCATGCTGTAGCGCAGGTCGGCGCCGCGGTAGGCCTGCGGACCGCCGCCGCGACGGCCGCCGCCGCCCTGGCCGAAGATATCGCCGAAGATGTCGCCGAAGGCCTCGGCAAAGCCGCCGTAGCCCTGCGCGCCGCCGAAGCCGCCCGCCATGTTCGGGTCCACGCCGGCATGGCCGTACTGGTCGTACGCGGCCTTCTTCTCCGGGTCGGAAAGCATCTCGTAGGCCTCCTTGGCCTCCTTGAACTTTTCCTCGGATTCCTTGCTGTCCGGATTGCGGTCCGGGTGGTATTTCATCGCGAGCTTGCGATAAGCCTTCTTGACTTCGTCTTCGCTCGCGTTCTTGCCTACCCCGAGCACTTCGTAATAGTCACGTTTTGCCATGGTGGCTCATTACCTCATTGGCCGGCGGGTGCAAGCGGCACGGGCCGGCGAATAGCAAAAAAGCCGAGCGCGGCATCCGACGGCGGTTTCCCGCGGGTCTGATGGCCGTCGCCCGGCGTCGGGGCGGGAGCGGCGCCGGCCAGTGCCTGCACCGCCGCCCGCGTATCCCGATTACTTCTTGTCGTTGACTTCCTTGAATTCGGCGTCCACAACGTTGTCGTCCTGCGGCTGGGCCTGCTGCTGGCCGCCGGCGGCACCCGCGGCACCGGCCGCGGCGCCTTCGCCGGCCTTGGCCTGCATGTCGGCGTAGACCTTCTCGCCCAGCTTCTGGCTGACTTCGGACAGCGCGTTGACCTTGGCGTCGATCTCGGTCTTGTCGCCGCCGCGTGCGGCGTCTTCCAGTTCCTTGATCGCGGCCTCGATCTTTTCCTTCTCGCCCGCGTCCAGCTTGTCGCCGTACTCGGTCAGCGCCTTCTTGGTCGAGTGGATCAGCGCGTCGGCCTGGTTGCGGGCATCAGCCAGCTCGCGGGCCTTCTTGTCTTCCTCGGCGTTGGCCTCGGCGTCCTTGACCATGCGCTGGATCTCGTCTTCCGACAGGCCCGAGTTGGCCTTGATGGTGATCCGGTTTTCCTTGCCGCTGGCCTTGTCCTTGGCGCCCACGTGCAGGATGCCGTTGGCGTCGATGTCGAACGAGACCTCGATCTGCGGCGTGCCGCGCGGTGCCGGCGGAATGCCCTCGAGGTTGAACTCGCCCAGCAGCTTGTTGCCGGTGGCCATCTCGCGCTCGCCCTGGTACACCTTGATGGTCACGGCCGGCTGGTTGTCGTCGGCGGTCGAGAACACCTGCGCATGCTTGGTCGGGATGGTGGTGTTCTTGGTGATCATCTTGGTCATCACGCCACCCAGGGTCTCGATACCCAGCGACAGCGGCGTCACGTCCAGCAGCAGCACGTCCTTGCGGTCGCCCGACAGCACCGAACCCTGGATCGCGGCACCGACGGCCACGGCTTCGTCCGGGTTCACGTCCTTGCGCGCTTCCTTGCCGAAGAACTCCTTGACCTGCTCCTGCACCTTGGGCATGCGGGTCATGCCGCCGACCAGGATCACGTCGTCGATGTCGCTGACCTTGACGCCGGCATCCTTGATCGCGGTGCGGCACGGCTCGATGGTGCGGGTGATCAGCTCTTCGACCAGCGATTCCAGCTTGGCGCGGGTCATCTTCAGGTTCAGGTGCTTCGGACCCGAGGCATCGGCCGTGATGTACGGCAGGTTGATCTCGGTCTGCTGCGAGCTCGACAGTTCGATCTTGGCCTTTTCAGCGGCTTCCTTCAGGCGCTGCAGCGCGAGCACGTCCTTGGACAGATCGACGCCCTGGTCCTTCTTGAACTCGCCGATGATGTAGTCGATGATGCGCTGGTCGAAGTCTTCGCCGCCCAGGAAGGTGTCGCCATTGGTCGACAGCACTTCGAACTGCTTCTCGCCGTCAACATCCGCGATCTCGATGATCGAGATGTCGAAGGTGCCGCCGCCGAGGTCATACACGGCGATCTTGCGGTCGCCCTTCTCGTTCTTGTCCAGGCCGAAGGCCAGCGCGGCCGCGGTCGGCTCGTTGATGATGCGCTTGACATCCAGGCCGGCGATGCGGCCGGCGTCCTTGGTCGCCTGGCGCTGCGAGTCGTTGAAGTAGGCCGGCACGGTGATCACGGCTTCGGTCACCGGCTCGCCGAGGTAGTCCTCGGCGGTCTTCTTCATCTTGCGCAGCACTTCGGCGGAGACCTGCGGCGGGGCCAGCTTCTGGTCGCGCACCGACACCCATGCGTCGCCGTTGTCGGCCTTGACGATGGAATACGGCATCAGGCCGATGTCCTTCTGGACTTCCTTCTCTTCGAACTTGCGGCCGATCAGGCGCTTGACCGCGTACAGCGTGTTACGCGGGTTGGTCACGGCCTGCCGCTTGGCGGGCGCGCCGACCAGGATTTCGCCGTCTTCCATGTAGGCGATGATCGACGGGGTGGTGCGTGCGCCTTCCGAGTTTTCGATGACCTTGGGGGTGTTGCCCTCCATGATCGCGACGCAGCTATTGGTGGTACCGAGGTCGATACCGATGATCTTACCCATTATTCTCTCCTCTTGAGCCAGCGCTATGCGCGCGGCTGCAATTCAACCTGAGGCCGAAATGTGGCCGTCCGGGGGCTTTTCAAGGGCAGAACCGGCAAATCCGAGTAATTTTCTCGGTTTCTGCCCTCATTCAACGGCTGGCGCTGCCGCGGCTTGAGCAGGAAGCGCTGGCAGAACGCTTTATGTGGCTCTTGAATTACTTGGCCGTGTCATCGCGATCGCGCTGCCACAGCACGTCGGAGCCGCCGCCCGCCCGGTTCAGCACCCGCGCCAGCACGAACATCAGGTCCGAGAGCCGGTTCAGGTACTGGCGCGGCGCCTCGTTCAGCGCCTCGGCCGCGCCCAGGGCCACCAGCGCGCGCTCGGCGCGCCGGCACACGGTGCGGCAGACGTGGGCCTGCGCCGCGGCGCGGCTGCCGCCGGGCAGGATGAATTCGGCCAGGCGCGGCAGGTTGGCGTTGTAGTCGGCCAGCCAGGTGTCGAGCTGCGCCACCTGCTCGGGCTTGAGCAGCGTATAGCCCGGGATGGACAGCTCCCCGCCCAGGTCGAACAGGTCGTGCTGGATATGCAGCAGCGCGGCGCGCACGTCGGCGGGCAGGTCTTCGGTCAGCAGCACGCCGACGTGGCAGTTCAGTTCATCGACATCGCCGATCGCGGCGATGCGCAGGCTGTCCTTGCCGGTGCGGCTGCCGTCGCCCAGGCCGGTGGTGCCGGCGTCGCCGGTGCGGGTGGCGATCTTCGACAGGCGGTTGCCCATGCCGGTCTCCTTGTCAGCGGTTGGTCGTTGGGAAATGGCGCATTATCGCGCCAGAGCCGGTGACTTAGCCATGCGCGCTGCGTCCGTCGGCACGGGCTGGCGTCGCCATCGGCTTGTGCGGCTATCGGCCGCGCGCTCGCCGAGAGAAGGTGCACCAGCCGCCGCGCGGCGTAGAATGCAGTTATCCGTCCATTCGATAACCGGGTCGCGCCCCAGCCTGCCGCCGGCACCCTCGGCGTCCTCGCCGTCCATGAGGCCGCACCGACCCGTCGGAGACCCGCATGAACCACCCCACGCCGTCCGCCTCCCTCGCCCGCCGTCCGCTGCCGCCCGCCATCGCCGACGCCCTCGCGGCACGCTTCGGCGAGCGCTTTACCACCTCCGCCGGCGTGCGCGAGCACCACGGCCGCGACGAATCGCCGTTTCCGCCGGCGCTGCCCGATGCGGTGGTGTTTGCCCACAGCACCGAGGAAGTAGCCGAGGTGGCGCGCCTGTGCAACCAGCACGGCGTGCCGCTGATCCCGTACGGCGCGGGCTCGTCGCTGGAAGGCCACCTGCTGGCGGTGGCCGGCGGCATCAGCCTGGACCTGTCGCAGATGAACCGGGTGCTGGCGGTGCAGCCCGAGGACCTGACCGTGACGGTGCAGCCCGGCGTCACGCGCAAGCAGCTCAACCAGGAGATCAAGGACACCGGCCTGTTCTTCCCGATCGACCCCGGCGCCGACGCGTCGCTGGGCGGCATGTGCGCCACGCGCGCGTCGGGGACCAACGCGGTGCGCTACGGCACCATGCGCGAGAACGTGCTGGCGCTGACGGTGGTGACCGCCGACGGCCGCGTGATCCGCACCGGCACGCAGGCGCGCAAGTCGTCGGCGGGCTATGATCTGACCCGGCTCTTCATCGGCAGCGAAGGCACGCTCGGCATCATCACCGAGGTCACGGTGCGGCTGTACCCGCAGCCCGAGGCGATCTCGGCCGCGGTGTGCGCCTTCCCCAGCATGGGCAGCGCGGTGCAGGCCGTGATCCAGACCATTCAACTGGGCGTGCCGGTGGCGCGCGTGGAATTCGTCGATGCGCTGGCGATCCGCGCCATCAACCGCCACGACAACCTGACCCTGCCCGAGACCCCGCACCTGTTCTTCGAATTCCACGGCACCGAGGCCGGCGTGCGCGAGCAGGCCGAGACCGTGCAGCAGATCACCGCCGACTTCGGCGGCCAGGGCTTCGAGTGGGCCACGCGCCCGGAAGACCGCAGCCGGCTGTGGAATGCGCGCCATACCGCGTACTTTGCGATGCTGCAGCTCAAGCCGGGCTGCAAGTCGGTCACCACCGACGTGTGCGTGCCGATCTCGCGCCTGGCCGACTGCGTCACCGAGACCGAGAAGGACCTGAACGCCTCGGCGCTGCCCTGCCCCATCGTCGGCCATGTCGGCGACGGCAACTTCCACGTGGCGATCCTGGTCGACCCTGACAAGCCAGAGGAAATGGCCGAGGCCGAGGCCATCAACCAGCGCATCGTCGAACGCGCGCTGGCGATGGGCGGCACCTGCACCGGCGAGCACGGCGTGGGCCTGCACAAGCAGCGCTTCCTGGTGGACGAGCACGGCGAGGACGCGCTCGACCTGATGCGCGCGATCAAGGACGCACTGGATCCCAACCATATCCTGAACCCGGGCAAGATCTTCAGCGCCACGCGCGGCGCCGCGCAGTAAAGCTTGCGACCGGATGGCCTCCATGTTCAACCGCGTCCCGCCGCTGCACCTGCTGATCGCGTTCGAGGCCGCCGCGCGCCTGGGCAGCTTCGCGCGCGCGGCCGAGGAACTGTCGGTGACGCCCAGCGCGGTCTCGCACCGGATCAAGAACCTCGAGGAGCTGTGGGGCGAAGACCTGTTCGTGCGCGCCAACGCCGCGCTGCGGCTGACCGCCGCCGGCACGCGCTACCTGCGCAACGTGCAGGACGCGCTCAAGTCGCTCAACGAGCTGGCCCGTCCCGAGTACAACAAGCTGCGCACGCGGCTACGCGTGGCGATCCCGCCGACCTTCGGGCGCCAGCACTTGGTGCCGCGGCTGCCGGAGTTCGGCGCGCTCTATCCGCATATCGACCTCGAGCTGCACCTGGCGATCCCGTTCCTCGACGTCAAGGCCGAGGACACCGATGTCGAGATCCGCTACGGCACCGGTCGCTACCCCGACCTGAAGACCACCAAGCTGCTGGTGGAGCCGGTGTTCCCGGCGTGCGGGCGCGAATACTACGAGCGCGTCAACGGCCGCGCCATCACCAGGCCCGAGCACCTGCACGGCCTGGTGCTGCTGCGCAGCCCGCTGGAGCCGTGGAAGCCGTGGTTCGAGACCGCCGGGCTGGACTGGCCCGAGCCCCAGACCGGCCCGCAGTTCAACGACATCGGGCTGATGCTGGAGGCGATCGCCTCCAACCAGGGCGTGGCGCTGGTGCGCCAGCGCATGGCGCGACACTGGCTGTCGCTGGGGCAGATGGTGCGGCTGCTAGATGTGGAATCGGTATCGCCGCACGGCTACTACATCGTCGAGCGCGAACAGGCGCCGCTAAAGCCCGAGGCGCGCTATTTCGTCGACTGGCTGCTGAGCCTGGACTGGTAGGAGGCTGCGCCAATGGAAATCCGCCTGCTGACCCCCGACGATGCCGCGGCCTTCCACGCGCTGCGGCTGCAGGGACTTGCCGAGGCGCCCGAGGCGTTTGCCGCCAGCCTGGAAGAAGAACAGGAGCTGGCGCCGGAGTCGGTGGCGCAACGCCTTGCGCCGAACCCGGACAAGGCCGTCTTTGGCGCCTTCGAGGCCGCCCCCGGCGGCATGGCGCTGGCCGGCGTGGTTGGCGTGATGCGCGAGCCCCGGCGCAAGCACTGGCACAAGGCCTCGATCTTCGGCATGTACGTGGCGCCGGCCTGGCGCGCGCGCAAGCTCGGCCGCGCGCTGATGCTGCGCGCGCTGCAGCAGGCAGCCGCCATGCCGGGCGTGCGCCAGGTGACGCTGTGCGTCAATGCCGGCAGCGCGGGCGCGGTGCGCCTGTACGAATCGCTCGGCTTCGAGCGCTTCGGGCTGGAGCCCGATGCGTTGTACGTCGCGCCGCACTTCCACGACAAGCTCGACATGGTGCTGCGGCTGCCGGCCGCCCCGGCGCGGCCGGACCTCTGAAGGCAGCCCCCGCCTGTCCCGTCTTACCGCTGGCCGGCCGCCGGTGCTACGCTGAAACCGGCGCCCGTGCCCGCCGGGCATGATGAGCATTATTGATCGGCCCGGCATGCCGAATTCACGTCCGGCGTGGTGCCCGCGCCCGGTGGCCTGCGCTATAGTCACCCGTCCCCCGCGGCCGGCACTGCACCGCCGCGGCCGGCAGGCCGGCAAACGATCATTACAGGCCGCCGCCCAGGAGACCCCACAGGAGTCGTTCATGAATGCCCCGCACGAAGCCCAAACCCTCGCTCCCGGCGCCGCCGACACTCCGGCCACGGCCGACGGCCGTCGTGACGCGCTGCTGGCCGGCCTGGCGCAGATCCTGCCCGATGCCGCGGTGCTGTGGAAGCCGGAAGACACCGTGCCCTATGAATGCGACGGCCTGGCCGCGTACCGCCAGGTGCCGATGGCGGTAGCACTGCCCGACACCGAGGAGCAGGTCTGCGCCATCCTGCGGCTGTGCCATCAGCTGGGCGTGCCGGTGGTGCCGCGCGGCGCCGGCACCAGCCTGTCGGGCGGCGCCATGCCGATCGCCGAGGGCCTGGTGCTGTCGCTGGCCAAGTTCAAGCGCATCCTGTCGGTCGATCCGTATGCGCGCACCGCGGTGGTCCAGCCGGGCGTGCGCAACCTGGCGATCTCGGACGCCGCCGCGCCGCACAACCTGTACTACGCGCCCGACCCGTCGTCGCAGATCGCCTGCACCATCGGCGGCAACGTCAGCGAGAACTCCGGCGGCGTGCACTGCCTGAAGTACGGCCTGACCGTGCACAACGTGCTGCGCGTGCGCGCGGTGACGATGTCCGGCGAGGTGGTGGTGTTCGGCTCCGAGGCTCCCGACGCGCCCGGGCTGGACCTGCTGGCCGTGCTGATCGGCTCCGAGGGCATGCTGGCGGTGGTGACCGAGGTCACCGTGCGCCTGATCCCCAAGCCGCAGCTGGCGCAGGTGATCATGGCCTGCTTCGACGATGTCGAGAAAGGCGGCAACGCGGTCGCCGACGTGATCGCCGCGGGCATCATCCCGGCCGGGCTGGAGATGATGGACAAGCCCGCCACCGCCGCGGTCGAGCAGTTCGTGCATGCGGGCTATGACCTCGATGCCGCCGCGATCCTGCTGTGCGAGTCCGACGGCACGCCCGAGGAAGTGGCCGAGGAGATCGAGCGCATGAGCGCGGTGCTGACGGCATCGGGCTGCACCCGCATCGTGGTCTCGCAGAACGAGGCCGAGCGGCTGCGCTTCTGGAGCGGCCGCAAGAACGCCTTCCCGGCGGCGGGGCGGATCTCGCCGGACTATTACTGCATGGACGGCACCATCCCGCGCAAGCACATCGGCACGCTGCTCAAGCGCATCGAGGCCATGGAAGTGAAGTACGGCCTGCGCTGCATCAACGTGTTCCATGCCGGCGACGGCAACATGCACCCGCTGGTGCTGTTCGACGGCGGCGACGTGGACGAGTGGCACCGCGCCGAGCTGTTCGGCGCCGACATCCTGGAAACCTGCGTCGAGCTGGGCGGCACCGTCACCGGCGAGCACGGCGTGGGCGTGGAAAAGCTCAACTCCATGTGCGTGCAGTTCTCGACCGCGGAGCGCGACGCCTTCTTCGGTGTCAAGGCCGCCTTCGACCCGGCGCGGCTGCTCAACCCCGACAAGGCCATCCCGACGCTGGCGCGCTGCGCCGAATACGGCAAGATGCACGTGAAGAAGGGCCTGCTGCCGCATCCCGAACTGCCTCGCTTCTGAGCACGCCATGCGAGAGAATCCACGCCGGCGCCAGCACCAGGAAGCCGTGGCGCGCCAGCGCCTGGGCCAGCCCGAGGCCGGCTGGCGCCAGCGCTGGTACACCATCATCTTCGAGGCCGATACGCGCGAGGGCCGCCTGTTCGATGTCGCGCTGCTGCTGGCCATCGTCACCAGCGTGATGATCGTGATGCTCGACAGCCTGCCCGCGGTGAACCAGCGCATGGGCCGGGTATTCACGGCGCTGGAATGGATGTTCACGCTGCTGTTCACGGCCGAGTACGCCATGCGCCTGCTGGTGGTGCGGCGGCCGTGGCGCTATGCGCTGAGCTTCTACGGCGTCATCGACTTCATCTCGATCATGCCGACCTGGCTGGCGTTCTTCGTGCCGGAACTGCATTTCCTGATCGACGTGCGGCTGCTGCGGCTGCTGCGCGTGTTCCGGATCCTGAAGCTGACCGTGTACTTCGAGGAAGCCGAGATCCTGTACCGCGCGCTGGTCAACAGCCGGCGCAAGATCTTCGTGTTCCTGGCCGCGGTGTTCATCATCACCGTGATCCTCGGCACCGTGATGTACGTGGTCGAGGGGCCGGAGCACGGCTTCCACAGCATCCCGGTCAGCATGTACTGGGCCGTGGTGACGCTGACCACCACCGGCTTCGGCGACATGGTACCGAAGACGCCGCTGGGGCAGTTCATCACCTCGCTGACGATCCTGCTGGGCTACGGCATCATCGCCTTTCCCACCGGCATCGTCGGCGCCGAGCTGGCCGCCAGCATCATGAAGCGGCCACTGACGACCCGCACCTGCACCCATTGCCTGACCGAGGGGCACGAGCCCGACGCACAGTATTGCAAGCACTGCGGCAGCCAGCTGCCGGCCTATCAGAACGACCGGCCTGAAGTCCCGGGCGGCCGCGACGGCTCGACCTGACCCTGGGCCTCGCCATAACACCTTCCCCATCTCGCACGACTATGCAAGCCACCCTCGACGCCTTCCGCGACGCCGTCAGGCAAGCCACCGAGACCCGCACCCCGCTGCGGCTGCGCGGCGGCGGCAGCAAGGACTTCTACGGCCAGCCGCCGCAAGGCCAGTTGCTGGACACGCGCGCCTACACCGGCATCGTCGACTACGACCCGGCCGAACTGGTGATCACCGCGCGCTGCGGCACGCCGCTGGCCGAGGTCGAGGCCGCGCTGGCGGAAAAGCGCCAGATCCTCGCGTTCGAGCCGCCCCACTTCGCGCTGCCCGGCCAGCCCAGCGTGGCGACGCTGGGCGGTGCCGTCGCCGCCGGCTTGTCGGGCCCGCGCCGGCAGGCGGTGGGCGCGCTGCGCGACTTCGTGCTGGGCGCGCAGCTGATGGACGGCCGCGGCGAGGTGATGGACTTCGGCGGCCAGGTGATGAAGAACGTGGCGGGCTACGACGTGTCGCGGTTGCTGGCGGGCTCGCTCGGCACGCTGGGGCTGATCCTTGAGGTCTCGCTCAAGGTGCTGCCGGCACCGTTCGACGAGGCCACGCTGCGCTTCGAGATGGCACAGGCCGAAGCCATCCGGCAACTGAACCAGTGGGGCGGCCAGCCGCTGCCGCTGGCGTCTTCGGTGTGGCAGGCGGGCGTGCTGCACGTGCGCCTGTCCGGCGCCGGCGCCGCGGTGCGCGCGGCCTGCGCACGGCTGGGCGGCGAACGCCTGGAGCCGGCGCCCGCCGCCGCGCTGTGGCAGTCGCTGCGCGAGCAGACCCACCCGTTCTTTGCCCCGGCCCACGCGGGCCGCGCGCTGTGGCGACTGGCGGTGCCCACCGTGGCCGCGCCGCTGGCGCTGCCCGGCGAACAGCTGGTCGAATGGGGCGGCGGCCAGCGCTGGTGGCTGCCCGAAGAGGGCTCCGCCAAGGCCGACGCCGAAAGCGTGCGCGCGGTGGCCCAGGCCGCCGGCGGCCATGCCACGCTGTTTCGCCACGGCGACAAGTCGATGGGCGTGTTCACGCCGCTGGCGTCGCCGCTGGCCGCGATCCATCGCCGCCTGAAAGAGACCTTCGACCCGGCGGGCATCTTCAATCCGCAGCGCATGTACCCCGGGCTCTGAGCCCGCGGGCCCAGACACCCAGGCACAACTTCCCCACATCATGCAAACGACCCTGGCCGATTTTCTCCGCGACACGCCCGAAGGCGAGGAAGCCAAATCCATCGTCGGCAAATGCGTGCATTGCGGCTTCTGCACCGCCACCTGCCCCACCTACCAGCTGCTCGGCGATGAACTGGACGGGCCGCGCGGGCGCATCTACCTGATGAAGCAGGTACTCGAAGGCCATGCCATCACCGAAAGCACGCGCCTGCACCTGGACCGCTGCCTGACCTGCCGCAACTGCGAATCGACCTGCCCGTCGGGCGTGCGCTACGGACGGCTGGTCGACATCGGCCGCCAGCTGGTCGACGACAAGCTCGAGGCCGAGGGCGTGCGGCGTCCCGCCAGCCAGCGCATCGCGCGCTGGGTGTTGCGCGAGGGGCTGACGCGGCCGGCGCTGTTCGGCACGGCGCTGCGCCTGGGCCAGATGGTGCGACCGCTGCTGCCGGGCACGCTGCGCGCCAAGGTGCCGCCGCTGTCGGCCAGCGCCGCGCCGGGCACGTGGCCGCGCAACACGCATGCGCGCAAGATGCTGTTGCTCGACGGTTGCGTGCAGCCGGCGATGTCGCCCAACATCAATGCCGCCACCGCGCGCGTGTTCGACCGTGTCGGCATACAACTGGTGGTGGCGCGCGAGGCCGGCTGCTGCGGCGCCATCCGCTTCCACACCGGCGACCACGATGGCGGCCTCGACAATATGCGCCGCAATATCGACGCGTGGTGGCCGCATGTCGAAGCCGGCGCCGAAGCCATCGTGATGACCGCATCGGGCTGCGGCGCGATGGTCAAGGACTACGGCCACCTGCTGCGCAACGATCCCGCCTATGCCGAGCGCGCGCGCCGCATCTCGGCGCTGACGCGCGACCTGTCCGAGATCCTGCCGGACTTTGCCGACGACCTGCATGCCGCCGCCGGCGCGGTGCCGCGCGACGGGCGGCGCGTGGCCTACCACCCGCCGTGCACGCTGCAGCACGGCCAGCAGATCCGCGGCAAAGTCGAAGCGCTCTTGACCGGCCTCGGCGTGGAAGTCAAACTCTGCGCTGACAGCCACCTGTGCTGCGGCTCGGCGGGCACTTACTCGGTGCTGCAGCCGGAACTGTCCCAGCGCCTGCGCGACGACAAGCTCGCCAAACTGCAGGCGACGCAGCCCGAAGCCATCGTCTCCGCCAATATCGGCTGCATCTCGCACCTGCAGGGCGGCACCGATACGCCGGTCATGCACTGGATCGAACTGGTCGACCGGATGCTGGGATAACACCCCGGCCGTGGTTGTCTCCGCTCTCTCCCGCTTGCGGGAGAGAGGGCCATGCACAACCACGACCGCCCCATGCTCCAGACCTTTGCCATCCTGTTGGTTTTCCAGTCCGTCGGCGAGGTGATCAGCTACGCGCTGACCCTGCCCGTGCCCGGCCCCGTGCTCGGCATGATCCTGCTGTTCGGCTGGCTCGTCTTCGACGACCGGCTGCTGCCCGTGATCCAGGGCACCACCACCGAGCTGCTCAAGCACCTGTCGCTGCTGTTCGTGCCGGCCGGCGTCGGCATCATGGTCCACGCCAACCGCATCGAGGGCGAGTGGATGCCGATCCTGGTCGCGCTGGTGGTGTCCACCTGGCTGGCCATCGCCACCACCGCGGTGGTCACGCGCATGCTGATGCGCAAGCGTTCCGGCTCGCCCGACGCGCCGCCCGCCGACGCCAGGGGAGAACAGGCATGATGACGCCGCGCCTGAACGAGATCTGGGTCTACCTTGCCGCCAGCCCGCTGGTGGGCCTGACCGCGACGCTGCTGGCCTATGTGTTCGCCTTCCGCATCTACGAAAAATCGCGCTTCTCGCCGCTGGCCAACCCGGTCATGATCGCGGTGGCGCTGCTGGTCACGGTGCTGACCGTCACCGGCACGCCCTACAAGACCTACTTCGACGGCGCGCAGTTCGTGCACTTCCTGCTGGGGCCGGCAACGGTGGCGCTGGCGGTGCCGCTGTACCTGCAGCTGCCCAAGCTGCGCACCCATGTGTTCCCGCTGCTGGCGGGACTGGTGGCGGGCTCGGTGGTGGCGGTGGTGTCGGCGGTGGGCATTGCCTGGCTGCTGGGTGCCTCGCCCGAAACCGTGCGCTCGCTCGCGCCCAAGTCGGTGACGATCCCGATCGCCATGGGCGTGGCCGAGAAGATCGGCGGGCTGCCGTCGCTGACGGCGGTGCTGGTGATGGGCACCGGCATCATCGGCGCGGTCAGCGCGACCATGCTGCTGAACCTGCTGCGCATCCGCGACTACAGCGTGCGCGGCTTTGCCACCGGCGTGGCGGCGCACGGCATCGGCACCGCGCGGGCGTTCCAGGTCAACCAGGAGGCCGGCGCCTTCGCCGCGCTCGGCATGGGCCTGAACGGCGTGCTGACCGCGATCCTGGTGCCGGTGATGGCGGCGTGGATGCCGCACTGATCTCCCGTCCCTGACATCCTCCTGACAGCACGCTGTCAGCA
Source organism: Cupriavidus sp. SS-3 (assembly GCF_035818815.1). Lineage (NCBI taxonomy): Bacteria > Pseudomonadati > Pseudomonadota > Betaproteobacteria > Burkholderiales > Burkholderiaceae > Cupriavidus > Cupriavidus sp. SS-3. The sequence goes on along the minus strand of NZ_JAYLVT010000002.1, from coordinate 30,420 downwards.
GCCCCCGCGCATGATGCGAGCTCCTCACTCCCCTACCTATGGAACCCAGGAGCCCATCATGAGCCAACGTCTGATCAACTGGCTGGAAATCCCCGTCGTCGACATGCCCCGCGCCATCGGCTTCTACGAGCAGGTCTTCGATATCCGGCTGCGCCGCGAGACCATGAGCCAGGTCGACATGGCCGTGTTCCCGCACCCCGATCCCGGCGGCGCGCTGGTCGCCGGCGAAGGCTACCGGCCCAGCAACTACTACGGCACGGTGCCGTACCTGCACGCGCCGGAACTCGATGCGCTGCTGGAACGCGCTGCGCGCGCCGGCGGCAAGACCGTGTTCGGACCGCTGCGCCTGCCGGGCGAAATCGGCCGCATCGCGCATATCACCGACAGCGAAGGCAACCGCATCGGCCTGCACGAGCCGGTGGCCGGATGACCGCCATGGACCACGCCGACCGATGAGCCGCCGCGCCGACCGCCTGTTCCAGATCGTGCAGGTGCTGCGCGGCCGCCGCCTGACCACGGCGGCGCTGCTGGCGCAGCGGCTCGGGGTCTCGGAACGCACCGTCTACCGTGATATCCAGGCGCTGTCGCTGTCGGGCGTGCCGGTCGAGGGCGAGGCCGGCATCGGCTACCGGCTGCGCGCCGACTTCGACGTCCCGCCGCTGATGTTCAGTGCCATGGAAGTCGAAGCGCTGGTCGCCGGCCTGCGGCTGCTGAAGGCCTGGGGCGGCGGCGCGCTGGCCGCCGCGGCCGATCCCGCGCTGGAGAAGCTGATGGCGGCGCTGCCGCCGCCGCGCCGGCTGGCGGCGCAGCAAAGCCGCGTGTTTGCGCCAGAGTACGTCAACCAGGCGCATGTGCGCGAGGCCTTCGACGTGGTGCATGGCGCGCTGGGCGCGCACAAGCTGCTGCAGCTCGACTACTGCGACGTGCAGCAGCGCATCACCGAACGCGTGGTGATGCCGCTCGGGCTGTTCTTCTGGGGCAATGCCTGGCTGCTGGCGACGTGGTGCACCACGCGCGAGGACTACCGCAGCTTCCGGCTGGACCGCTGCCGCGCCATCCGCATGCTCGACGACCACTTCCACGAAACCCCGGACCGCTCGCTCAACGGCTTCCTGCGCGCGGTGCGCGCCAGCGGCGCCTGAGGCTCAGGCGGCGGGGTCGGACAGCAGCCGCTCGATATCGGCGCGCAGCTCGTCCGGCTTGGTGGTCGGCGCGTAGCGCTTGAACACCGTGCCGTCGCGGCGCAGCAGGAACTTGGTGAAATTCCACTTGATGCCCTGGGTACCGAGCACGCCACGCTTCTCGGTGGTCAGCCACTGGTACAGCGGATGGGCGTCGGGGCCGTTGACGTCGATCTTGGCGAACATCGGGAAGCGCACCGCGAACCGCGTCCCGCAGAACTGCCCGATCTGCTGCGCATCGCCCGGCTCCTGCTTGCCGAACTGGTTGCACGGAAAGCCCAGCACTTCGAGCCCGCGCCCGTGGTATTCGTCATAGAGCTTCTGCAGGCCTTCGTACTGCGGGGTAAAGCCGCATTCACTGGCGGTATTGACCACCAGCATCACCTTGCCCTGGAACTGCGACAGCGGCACCGGCTGGCCGGCGAGCGAGTTGGCTTCGAACTGGTAGACATTGCTCATGGCAGACTCCTGTAGATAGCCAAGCATACCGCCACGCGCGGCAATGCGCAGCAAGGCGCAGCCATCAGATGACGTTGAGGTGTTCGGTGCCCGCGCCCAGGTCCGAGTCCTTGGCGTGAGTGCTGTGCAGCTTGATCATCAGGCGCAGGTCGTTGAGCGAATCGGCGTTGCGCAGCGCGTCTTCGTAGGTGATCTTGCCCTGCTCGTACAGGTCGAACAGCGCCTGGTCGAACGAGATCATGCCCTGCTCGCGCGATTTCTTGATGACTTCCTTGAGCTCGTGGATCTCGCCCTTGAAGATCAGGTCGGCCACCAGCGGCGTGCCGATCATGATTTCCACCGCCGGCACCCGGCCCTTGCGGCCCGCGCGCGGCAGCAGGCGCTGCGAGATCATCGCCTTCAGGTTCAGCGACAGGTCGATCAGCAGCTGCTGGCGCTTCTCCTCGGGGAAGAAGTTGACCACGCGGTCGATCGCCTGGTTGGCGTTGTTGGCGTGCAGCGTGGCCAGGCAGAGGTGCCCGGTCTCGGCGTACTGCATCGCGTACTCCATGGTCTCGCGGTCGCGGATCTCGCCGATCAGGATCACGTCGGGGGCCTGGCGCAGCGTGTTCTTCAGCGCCACGTGCCAGGACTCGGTATCGATGCCGACCTCGCGCTGCGTGACGATGCAGTTCTGGTGCGCGTGCACGTACTCGATCGGATCCTCGATGGTGATGATGTGGCCGTAGGAGTGCGCATTGCGGTGGTCCAGCATCGCCGCCAGCGTGGTCGACTTGCCCGAGCCGGTTGCCCCGGTCACGATCACCAGCCCGCGCTTGGCCATGACCACGTCATGCAGCGTCTGCGGCAAGTCCAGGTCGGCCACCGACGGAATGCGCGTATTGATGGTGCGCACCACCATGCCGGCCTTGCCCTGCTGGATGAAGGCCGACACGCGGAAGCGCCCGGCCTTGGGCGCGCTGATCGCAAAGTTGCATTCGCGGCTGGTATCGAAGTCCTGCACCTGGCGCTCGTTCATCACCGAGCGCACCAGGCCCAGCGCCTGGGTCGGGTTCAGCGGCTGCTGCGACACCGGCGTGATCTTGCCGTCGACCTTGATCGCCGGCGGGAAGTCAGACGTGATGAACAGGTCCGAGCCGCGGTTGCTGACCATCAGCTCGAGCAGGTCATTGATGTACTTGGCGGCGGATTCGCGGTCGAGCATGGCGGTGTCCTGCTGGAGAAAGGGCGACGGCGGAGGGTGGGCCTCAGCCCATGAACGCGTCCGGGTTCTTGGCAATCGCGCGCGCGTCGCTGTAGCTGATGACGCTGCGCTTGATCAGGTCCGACAGGCACTGGTCCAGGGTCTGCATGCCCAGCCCGCTGCTGGTCTGCATCATCGAGTACATCTGCGCGATCTTGTTCTCGCGAATCAGGTGGCGGATCGCGGGCGTGGCAATCATGATCTCGTGCGCGGCGGTGCGGCCGTTGCCGTCGCGGGTCTTCAGCAGCGTCTGCGAAATCACCGCTTCGAGCGATTCCGACAGCATGGTGCGCACCATGTCCTTCTCTTCGGGCGGAAACACGTCGACCACGCGGTCGATGGTCTTGGCCGCAGAGCTGGTGTGCAGCGTGCCGAAGACCAGATGGCCGGTCTCGGCCGCGGTCAGCGCCAGGCGGATGGTTTCCAGGTCGCGCAGTTCGCCCACCAGGATCACGTCCGGATCTTCACGCAGCGCCGAGCGCAGGGCGTTGGCAAACGAATGCGTATGCGGCCCCAGCTCGCGCTGGTTGATCAGGCTCTTCTTGGAGCTGTGCACGAATTCGATCGGGTCCTCCACCGTGAGGATGTGGCCCATGTCGTTTTCATTGCGATGATCGACCATCGCCGCCAGCGTGGTGGACTTGCCCGAGCCAGTGGGGCCCGTCACCAGCACCAGCCCGCGCGGCTTCATGCACAGGTCGGCGAACACCGCCGGCGCGCGCAGCTCTTCCAGCGTCAGCACCTTGGACGGAATGGTACGGAACACCGCGGCGGCGCCGCGCTGGGTGTTATAGGCATTGACGCGGAAGCGCGACAGGCCGGCGATCTCGAACGAGAAATCGATTTCGAGGCGTTCCTCGTAGGCCTTGCGCTGGGTGTCGCTCATGATGTCGTACACCATGGCGTGGACATCCTTGTGCGTCATCGAGGCGACGTTGATGCGCCGCATGTCGCCGTGGATACGCACCATCGGCGGCATGTCCGCGGACAGATGAAGATCGGACGCCTTGTTCTTGACGGCGAAAGCCAATAGCTGCGCGATGTCCATCTATAATGACCCCACCCTGATTTGTTATCGGTACTTGACGTACCTTATATATATGTTCGCCGGATTATGTCTGTGATTGCCGCCAACTTGCAAGCCGTACGCCAGGGCATTGCGGCGGCAGCACAACAGGCCGGCAGGCAACCCGCGGACGTCGCCCTGCTGGCCGTTTCCAAGACCGTTTCCCCCGACCGCATAAGGGCCGCATACGCCGCCGGACAGCGCGAATTCGGCGAGAACTACGTCCAGGAAGGTATCGACAAGATCGCCGCGCTGGCCGACCTGCGCGGCCACCTGCAATGGCATTTCATCGGCCCGCTGCAAAGCAACAAGACGCGCCCGGTGGCGGAACATTTCGACTGGGTGCACTCCATCGAGCGGCTCAGGATCGCCGAGCGGCTGTCGGCCCAGCGTCCTGCCGGCATGGCGCCGTTGCAGGTCTGCATCCAGGTCAATATCAGCGGCGAAGCCAGCAAGAGCGGCGTCGCCCCGGCCGAGGTGCCCGCGCTGGCGCATGCGGTCGCGGCCTTGCCCAACCTGCGGCTGCGCGGGTTGATGGCAATCCCCGAACCCGCGCACGACCCCGCCGCGCAACGGCGCCCGTTCGCCGCCATGCGCGCCATGCTGCAGGCGCTGCGCGCCGACGGCTTGCAGCTCGACACGCTGTCGATGGGCATGTCGGGCGACATGGAGGCCGCCATCGCCGAGGGCGCCACCCTGGTGCGGATCGGCACCGCCATCTTCGGCGCGCGCGGCTGACGTCCGCGCCCCGACCGGAATCTTTCAGACCCCAGAGACCTTATGCTCGACACCCTCACCTTCGGCTTTCTTGGCGGCGGCAACATGGCTTCCGCACTGATCGGCGGCCTGATCGCGCGCGGCGTGCCCGCCGGCGCGATCCGCGTGGTCGACCCGTTTCCGGAAGCGCAGCAGCGCCTGGCGCGCGACCTCGGCGTGCATGCGGCCGCGGCCCCGGACGCCGCCTTCGGCGCCAGCGATGTGCTGGTGCTGGCGGTCAAGCCGCAGCAGTTCCGCGACGCCGCGGCGCAGCTGCTGCCGCACCTGCCGGGCGAGGGCCCGGGCAACCTGGTGATCAGCGTGGCCGCCGGCATCCGGCTGCAGGACATGCAGCGCTGGCTCGGCGGGCGCAACCGCGTGGTGCGCGCGATGCCGAATACGCCGGCGCTGTCGGGCATGGGCATGACGGGCCTGGCCGCACCGGCCGCGCTGTCGGCAGAAGACCGCGCGATTGCCAGCGCCGTGGCCGAGGCCGTCGGCAAGTGCGTGTGGGTCGATGGCGATGAGCAGATCGACGCCGTCACCGCGATTTCCGGCAGCGGCCCGGCCTATGTGTTCTATTTCATCGAGGCGATGCAGCGCGCCGCCACCGAACTGGGGCTCAGCGCCGAACAGGGCCGCGAACTCGCGGTGGAGACCTTCCGCGGCGCGGCCACGCTGGCGGGGCAGTCGCCCGAACCGGTGGCGACGCTGCGCGAGCGCGTGACCTCGAAGGGGGGCACCACCTATGCGGCCCTGACCTCGATGGAGGCCGCCGGCATCGCCGATGCCTTCGTGCGCGCGATGCACGCGGCCGCGGCGCGCGGCAAGGAAATGGGGGCGGAGTTCGGCAAGGATTGAAGTACCAGGACGCCCGCAGCAAGCTCCCCTCGCCCGCCTGCGGGAGAGGGGATCAAACCCTCAGCCAGCGTACAAATCACCGCACCACGTACGCCAGCGCCGTCCCCGCAAACACGCAAGCCCCCAGCCAGTTGTTGTGCCGGAACGCCGCGAAGCACCGCATCCGGTCGCGCTCGCGGATCAGCGTGTAGTGGTAGCCGGCACAGCCGATCGCCGCAACCAGCCCCACCCAGTACGGCCAGCCCAGGCCCAGCAGCACGCCGGCCCATGCCATCAGCGCAAAGAACGCGGCGTAGCACAGCATGATCGCCGCCACATCGAAGCGCCCGAAGGTGATGGCCGAGGTCTTCATGCCGATCAGCAGGTCGTCGTCTCGATCGACCATGGCATAGGCGGTGTCATACGCGACCGCCCAGAACACATTGGCCAGCAGCATCAGCCAGGCCACCGGCGGCACCTGGTCCTGGATCGCGGCGAAGGCCATCGGGATGCCGAAGCCGAACGCGATCCCCAGGTAGGCCTGCGGAATCGCAAAGAAGCGCTTGAAGAACGGGTAGGTGCCCGCCACCACCGCGGCCACCACCGCCAGCCATTTGGTCAGCGCGTTGAGCGGCAGCACCAGCGCAAACGCCACCAGCGCCAGCACGGCGGCCACCGCCAGCGCTTCCCATGCGGCGATCTTGCCGGCGGTCAGCGGGCGCTCGCGCGTGCGCTTGACGTGCTTGTCGAAGTCGCGGTCGGCCCAGTCGTTGATGGCGCAGCCGGCCGAGCGCATCAGGAAGGTGCCCGCGACGAAGATCCAGAACAGGGCCCAGCGCGGCGGCCCGTCCGCCGCCATCCACATGGCCCACAGCGTCGGCCACAACAGCAGCAGCGTGCCAATGGGCTTGTCGATGCGCACCAGGCGCGCGTAGAGGGCAAGGCGTTCAAGCATGGGGGTGGGGGGCAACGGCGAAAGGGTCTGCACGGCGTGGATCCGGGGCGGGCGATTCAATGAAAACGCGCCGCAGCCCGGACGGCTGCGACGCGCTGTACCAGCGGCCGCAGGCGCGGCCGCCAGGAGACCAGGCAGGCCTCAGGCCAGCATCGAGCGCAGCATCCACGCGGTTTTTTCATGCGTCTGCATGCGCTGGGTCAGCAGGTCGGCCGAGGGCTCATCGCCGGCGGCATCGATCACCGGGAAGATCGAGCGCGCGGTGCGCACCACGGCTTCCTGGCCTTCGACCAGCTTGCGGATCATGTCGGTGGCCTCGGGCACGCCCTCTTCCTCGGCGATCGACGACAGGCGCGCGTACTCCTTGTAGGTGCCCGGCGCCGGGTAGCCCAGCGCGCGGATACGCTCGGCGATCGAGTCCACGGCCAGCGCCAGCTCGTTGTACTGGGTCTCGAACATCAGATGCAGCGTATTGAACATCGGACCCGTCACGTTCCAGTGGAAGTTGTGGGTCTTGAGGTAGAGGGTATAGGTGTCCGCCAGCAGCTTGGACAGACCTTCCGCGATCTTCTTGCGGTCCTTGTCGGAAATACCGATATTCACGCTCATCTCGTTCTTCTTTGCCATGGTAGATACGCTCCGTTCTGGTATAGCCACGAGGAGCGCCGCCGGGCTTGCCGAATCGTGGCGATTCGGGGGCCGGGCGGCGCGGTACCCCGCATTATTGCACCGGGCAACGGTCCCGGCCAAACCCCGCGCCGGGGGGCCGTTGCCGGGCGGGCGCTTATTGCAGGTTGAGCGCGCGCTTCACGCCCTCGCCGTAGGCCGGGTCGGCCTTGCTGAAGTGTTCCAGCTGCACGCGCACGATGGCCTCCGGCACGCCCTGCATCGCCGCGGCGATATTGGCGAACAGGCGCTGGCGCTGGCCTTCGTCGAACAGACGGAACAGCGCGCCGGGCTGGCTGTAGTAGTCGGTGTCGACGCGGTGGTCCCAGCGGTCGGCGGCGCCGTCCAGCGCCAGCGGCGGCTCGATTGCGCGCTCGCTGGCGGCGTAGGCGCTTTCGCGGTTGGGCTCGTAGTTGAGCTTGCCGCCCTGGTTGCCGTCCACGCGCATCGCGCCGTCACGGTGGAAGCTGTTGTGGAACGGGCATTTCGGCGCATTGACCGGGATCTGGGCGTGGTTGATGCCCAGGCGGTAGCGCTGCGTGTCGCCATACGAAAACAGCCGCCCCTGCAGCATCTTGTCGGGCGAGAAGCCGATGCCGGGCACGATATTGGCCGGGTTCATCGCCACCTGCTCGACCTCGGCAAAATAGTTGTCCGGGTTGCGGTTGAGCTCGACCACGCCCACGTCGATCAGCGGATAGTCCTTGTGCGGCCAGACCTTGGTCAGGTCGAACGGGTTGATGTGGTACCTGGCCGCCTCGGCCTCCGGCATGACCTGAACGCGCAGGTTCCAGCGCGGGAAGTTGCCGCGCTCGATATTGTCGAACAGGTCGCGCTGGGCGCTCTCGCGGTCGTTGGCCACCACCTTGGCCGCTTCCTGGTTGGTCCAGTTCTCCACGCCCTGCTGCGACTTGAAGTGGAACTTGACGTAGAAGCGCTCGTTATTGGCGTTGATGAACGAGTACGTGTGCGAGCCGAAGCCGTGCATCTGCCGGTAGTTCTGCGGCAGGCCGCGGTCGCTCATCAGGATGGTGACCTGGTGCAGCGATTCCGGGTGGCGCGACCAGAAGTCCCACACCGCGATCGGGTCGCGCAGGTTGGTGCGCGGGTTGCGCTTCTGCGTGTGGATGAAGTCGGGGAACTTGAGCGGGTCGCGCACGAAGAACACCGGCGTGTTGTTGCCGACCAGGTCCCAGTTGCCTTCGTCGGTATAGAACTTGATCGAGAAGCCGCGCACGTCGCGCTCGGCGTCGGCCGCGCCGCGCTCGCCGGCAACGGTGGAGAAGCGGATAAACAGCGGCGTTTCCTTGCCGACCTCGGCAAACACCGAGGCCTTGGTGTACTGGGTGATGTCGTGGGTGATGCGCAGCGTGCCGTAGGCGCCGGAGCCCTTGGCGTGCACGCGGCGCTCGGGAATGACTTCGCGGTCGAAGTGGGCCAGCTTTTCGAGGAACCAGACGTCCTGCAGCAGCATCGGGCCGCGCGGGCCGGCGGTCTGCGAGTTCTGGTTATCGGCGACCGGTGCGCCGGCGGCAGTGGTGAGAGTGTCCTTCTTGCTCATCTTTTCCTCTTTGTGGGTCGGCTGAAAGGGAATGCCGCGTCAGTGCGCAGCGGCATAGCAGGCCAGGCAATCGAGCAGGCAGCGCCCCATGCGGAGGGAAAAACGGGGCTGGGTTGGTGTCGTTATCAGTGACTGGGCGCTGGTGCTCATCATCGGTTCCTGTCTTGCGTCGACGCCATCCGCATCGACAGGAACCAGTCTACAAATTATCTATTAAGTTGAGAATTTAATTATTTATACCTATGTATTAGGTCAAATCTATTCGGGGTTAGGGAAACTTATGCCAGCAACAGGTGACCACCCGAAGACAGCCTGGGGAAACGACTGGTCAGGGAAGCAGAAAAGACAACGGCCGCAGCGGCATCTCCGCTGCGGCCGTTGCATGGCCAGTTCCTTCGGCGCGACCGTTCAGGCGGCTTCGGCCAGTTCCTTGGCGTCGAGCTTGCGCACGCCTGGCAGGTCGCAGGCGGCCACGGCGTTGGCCAGCGCTTCCATCGCCGGCAGGCGGGTGAAGCTCTTGCGCCAGGCCAGCACCACGCGCCGGTCGGGCACGGGGTCTGCAAACGGCACGTACGACAGCATGTCGCCCTTGGCTTTCAGGTCGGGCACCGAGGTGCGCGGCAGCACGGTGATGCCGACCCCGCTGGCCACCATATGGCGTATGGTCTCGAGCGACGAGCCCTCGAAGGTCTTCTGGATGCCGTCGGCCGCCTGCGAAAAACGCGACAACTCGGGGCATACACCCAGCACGTGGTCGCGGAAGCAGTGGCCGCTGCCCAGCAGCAGCATGGTCTGCTGCTTCAGCTCCTCGGGGTCGACCGCGTGCACCTGCGCCAGCTGGTGGCCGCGCGGCACGGCCACGACAAAGGGTTCGTCATAGAGCGGGCGCACCGTCAGGCCGGAATCGGGAAACGGCTCGGCCATCACCGCGCAGTCGATCTCGCCCTGCTTGAGCAACTCGATCAGCTTGTGGGTGTAGTTCTCCTGCAGCATCAGCGGCATCTGCGGCACGGTGTCGATCATCTGCTTGACCAGCGACGGCAGCAGGTACGGCCCGATGGTGTAGATCACGCCCACGCGCAGCGGGCCCGCGAGCGGGTCCTTGCCCTGCTTGGCGATCTCGCGGATGGCCATGGTCTGCTCCAGCACACGCTGGGCCTGCGCCACGATCTGCTCGCCGACCGACGTCACCGACACCTCGGAGGTGCCGCGCTCGAAGATCTGCACGTTGAGTTCGTCTTCCAGCTTCTTGATGGCGACCGACAGCGTCGGCTGCGACACGAAGCAGGCTTCCGCGGCCCGGCCGAAATGGCGCTCGCGCGCCACGGCGACGATGTACTTGAGTTCAGTGAGCGTCATGACTTATCAAATCCGGGTAGGCGATAGATTTTACCTTCGATTGCCGGATCTGTCAGAGTGCCCACTTCACGCGAGCCGGTATGCGACGGCTCAGGCACAAAGCCGCCGAGCAAGACTTCAATCAGGCCTTCAGGTAGTGCTCGCGCCCACCCAGCCAGCGCGACAGGTGCGCTTCGACCGCTTCCGGATAGTGCGCAAGCATCAGCTCGGCCGCCGCCTGGGCGTACTCCACCAGCCAGGCATCGGTCTGCAGGTCGGCAAAGCGCAACATCGCCTCGCCGGACTGGCGCGCGCCCAGGAATTCGCCCGGGCCGCGGATTTCCAGGTCGCGCCGCGCGATCTCGAAGCCGTCGGTGGTCTCGCGCATGGTCGCCAGGCGCTCGCGCGCGGTGGGCGACAGCGGCGCCTGGTACATCAGCAGGCAGACCGATTCGGCGCTGCCGCGCCCGACCCGGCCGCGCAGCTGGTGCAGCTGCGCGAGGCCGAAGCGCTCGGCATGCTCGATCACCATCAGCGAGGCATTGGGCACGTCCACGCCCACCTCGATCACGGTGGTGGCCACCAGCACCTGCAGGCGATTGGCGCTGAAGTCATCCATTACCGCGGCCTTCTCCGCCGGCGGCAGGCGCCCGTGCACCAGGCCCACGCGCAGGTCGGGCAGCGCCGCTACCAGGGTCTCGTAGGTCTCGACCGCGGTCTGCAGCTGCAGCGCCTCGCTTTCCTCGATCAGCGGGCACACCCAGTAGACCTGGCGGCCTTCGGCCGCGGCATGGTGGATGCGCCCGATCACCTCGTCGCGGCGCTCGTCGTTGACCAGGCGCGTGACGATGGGCGTGCGCCCCGGCGGCAGCTCGTCGATCACCGAGACGTCGAGGTCGGCGTAGTAGGTCATGGCCAGCGTGCGCGGGATCGGCGTGGCCGACATCATCAACTGGTGCGGCACGGTTTCGGCGCCGCCGGGCGCGGCGGGCGCCTCGGCGGCGCCGGCCTTGCCGCGCAGCGCCAGGCGCTGCGCCACGCCGAAGCGGTGCTGCTCGTCGACCACCGACAGCCCCAGCCTGGCAAAACGCACAGTGTCCTGGATCAGCGCATGGGTGCCGATCACCAGTTGCGCCTCGCCGGATTCCACGCGCGCCACCGCCGCGCGCTTGTCGCGCGCCTTCTGGCTGCCGGCCAGCCACACCACCGGCACACCCAGCGGCTCCAGCCACGCCGACAGCTTGCGGAAATGCTGCTCGGCCAGGATCTCGGTCGGCGCCATCAGCGCCGCCTGGAAGCCGGCATCGATGGCCTGGCACGCGGCCAGCGCGGCGACGATGGTCTTGCCGCTGCCCACGTCGCCCTGCAGCAGCCGGTGCATCGGGTGCGGCAGGGTCATGTCGGCGGCGATTTCGCCGACCACGCGCTGCTGCGCGCCGGTCAGCCGGAACGGCAAGGCGGCCAGGAAGCGCGTCAGCAGCCCGCCCTCGCGGCGCGGCATGGTCGGCGCGGTCTTGTCGCGGCGCGCCGCGTGCGCGCGCCGCAGCGAGATCTGCTGCGCCAGCAGTTCGTCGAACTTGACGCGCTGCCAGGCCGGGTGCGAGCGGTCGGCCAGCGCGGCCTCGCTCTCCTGCGGCGGCGGCGCGTGCAGCAGCCGCAGGCAGTCGGCCAGCGCACGCAACTGCAGGCGCGCCAGCGGCCCCTGCAGCACCGGTTGGGGCAGCGTCTCGGGCAAGGGGGTGCGCGCGAGCGCGCCGCCGATGGCCTTGCGCAGGTAGGCCTGCGGAATGCCGGCGGTGGACGGGTACACCGGCGTCAGGCGGTCTGGCAGCGCCTCGCCGGCCAGCACCGGGCGCACGGTCGGATGGACCATCTCGGCGCCGAAGAAACCGCCACGGACCTCGCCGCGCACGCGCAGGCGCACGCCCTCGGCCATTTGCTTGGTCTGGCTGCCGTAGAAGTTCAGGAAGCGCAGGGTCAGTTCGCCGCTGTCGTCGGCAAGCTTCACCACCAGCTGGCGGCGCGGCCGGAACGTGACTTCGTTGGAGATGACTTCGCCTTCCACCTGGGCCGGCAGCCCGAGCCCGGCACGTTGGATGGCCTCGGCGATCGGCACCACCGTGGTCTCGTCCTCGTAGCGCATCGGCAGGTGCAGCACCAGGTCGACCGGGCGGCGCAGGCCCAGCTTGGCCAGCCGCGCGGCGGCCGTGGATGCGCCCGAGCCCGCGGCCTTGCCCTTGGCCGCGCCCGCCTTGCCGCGCGCGGGCGCCGCCGTGCCATTGGCATCGCTGGCGTCGGCAGGGTCCTGGATCGGTTCGGCGGCGGTTCCGGGCATCGGCGAATAAGTTGGCAGCAGTCGCTGCGGGCTTCTGTACTGGCTGGCGCGGCGCCGGCGAATGGCGGGTATCACGCCCGGCGCGGCGGCAAGCGCGCCCGTGGCCTTACAATATCGGATTCGCCGATTGTACCCATGCCGGCTGCCAATCCGGGCAGCGGAGTGACGCGCCGTGCCCGGCGCCCGCCTCCGCCACAGCCTGCAGACCGCGCAGACCGCCCCCCCCACGATGTTGACGCTTTCCGATTTCGACTTTCCGCTGCCGCCCGAACTGATCGCCCAGAGCGCGCTGCCCGACCGCAGCGCCAGCCGGCTGCTGGTGGTGGAGCGGCTCGCCCCCGGCGACACCGCCGACGCAGTGCGCATGGCCGACCGCGCCTTCAGCGACATCGTCGACTACCTGCGTCCGGACGACCTGCTGGTGTTCAACGACACCCGCGTGATCAAGGCCCGTTTCTTCGGCCACAAGCCCAGCGGCGGCAAGGTCGAGGTGCTGGTGGAACGCGTGCTCGACACCCATACCGTGCTGGCCCAGGTGCGCGCGTCCAAGACGCCGGCCGAAGGCAGCGCCCTGCACCTGGCCGATGATGCCTTTGCCGTGACCGTGGGCCCGCGGGTGGACCAGTTCTTTACGCTGCGCTTCCCCGAGCCGGCGCTGGACCTGATCGAACGCTACGGCCGCCTGCCGCTGCCGCCGTATATCACGCACGACCCCGACGCCTACGACGAGACCCGCTACCAGACCGTCTATGCGCGCAGCCCCGGCGCGGTTGCCGCGCCCACCGCCGGGCTGCATTTCGACGACGCGCTGTTCGCCCGCCTCGATGCCGCCGGCGTGCGCCGCGCCTTCCTGACCCTGCACGTGGGTGCCGGCACCTTCCAGCCGGTGCGCACCGAGAACCTGGCCGAGCACAAGATGCATTCGGAGTGGTACGCGATCTCCGAAGACCTGGCACAGGCGGTGCGCGACACCCGGGCACGCGGCGGCCGCGTGATCGCGGTCGGCACCACCTCGCTGCGGGCGCTGGAGTCGGCCGCGCAGCCCGGCGGGACGCTCGCCGCCGGCAGCGGCGACACCGATATCTTCATCACGCCCGGCTACCGCTTCCGCCTGGTCGACGCACTGATCACCAACTTCCACCTGCCCAAGTCGACGCTGCTGATGCTGGTGTCGGCGCTGGCCGGAGTGCAGGCCATCCGCGCCGCCTACCGCCATGCGGTCGAGCAGCGCTACCGATTCTTCAGCTACGGAGACGCCATGCTGCTGACCCGGCAGCCGGACGCCGCCGCCGCGGCCTGATTTCAGACTATTCGCCATGCTCAACTTCGAACTCATCACCACCGACGGCAACGCCCGCCGCGGCCGCGTCACGCTGAACCACGGCGTGGTCGAAACGCCGATCTTCATGCCGGTGGGCACCTATGGCTCGGTCAAGGCGATGTCGCCGCTGGAACTGAACGAGATCGGCGCGCAGATCATCCTGGGCAACACTTTCCACCTGTGGCTGCGGCCGGGGCTGGAGGTGGTCAACGCCCATGACGGCCTGCACCGCTTTATCGGCTGGGACAAGCCGATCCTGACCGACTCCGGCGGCTTCCAGGTGTTTTCGCTGGGGGACCTGCGCAAGATCACCGAAGATGGCGTCACCTTTGCCTCGCCGGTCAACGGCGACAAGCTCTTCCTGTCGCCCGAGATCTCGATGCAGATCCAGCGCACGCTGAATTCCGACATCGTCATGCAGTTCGACGAATGCACGCCGTACGAGATCGACGGCCGCCCCGCCACGCACGAGGAAGCCGCCAAGTCGATGCGCATGAGCCTGCGCTGGGCCAGGCGCTCGCGCGACGAGTTCGAGCGGCTGGCCAACCCGAACGCGCTGTTCGGCATCGTCCAGGGCGGCATGTACGAAGACCTGCGCGACGAGTCGCTGGCGGGACTGTCGGAACTGGACTTCCACGGCTTCGCCATCGGCGGGCTGTCGGTGGGCGAGCCCAAGGAAGACATGATGCGCGTGCTGGAACACGTGGCGCCGCGCCTGCCGGCCAACAAGCCGCACTACCTGATGGGCGTGGGCACGCCCGAGGACCTGGTCGCCGGCGTCGCCGCCGGGGTCGACATGTTCGACTGCGTGATGCCGACCCGCAACGCGCGCAACGGCTGGCTCTTCACCCGCTACGGCGACGTCAAGATCAAGAACGCCGCGCACCGCAACGACCCGCGCCCGCTCGACGAGAGCTGCGCCTGCTACACCTGCCGCAATTTCTCGCGCGCCTACCTGCACCACCTGCACCGCGTGGGCGAGATCCTGGGCGCGCGCCTGAACACCATCCACAACCTGCACTACTACCTGCAGCTGATGCGCGAGGTGCGCGAGGCGATCGAGCAGCACCGCTTTGCCGACTTCCGCCGCCAGTTTGCCGCCGACCGCGCGCGCGGCACGCAGTGACAACCCCGGGCGGCGCGAACTTTCCCGCCGCCCGCGGTCGAATAGCCGGTCAAGGCGCGGCGTCCGCCGCCCAAGTTGCCCCCAACGCACCCCGAACAAACCCGTATTCCGCCCTAGAATGCCAAGGGCGGGCTGGGTGCGAATGGTAGAATGTTCGATTAATTGACTGACTTTTGTGACGGAGAATCAACGTGCTGATTTCTAACGCATTTGCCCAGACCGCCGGTGCCGGCGGCGCGGCTGGCGGCCTGATGAGCTTCCTGCCCATCATCCTGATGTTTGGTGTGCTGTGGTTCATCATGATCCGCCCGCAGATGAAGCGCCAGAAGGAAGCCAAGGCAATGCTCGAAGCACTGGCCAAGAACGACGAAGTCGTCACCGCCGGCGGCATCCTGGGCCGCGTGACCAAGGTCACCGACCAGTACGTCAGCCTGGAAATCGCCGAAGGCACCGAGATCACGGTGCAGAAGAATGCCGTGACCACGGTGCTGCCCAAGGGCTCGCTGAAGGCGCTCTGATCCCAGGATCGCGCGCGCGACTCCCGCCTTTGTCTTTTCCGGCATGCCCGTTCGCGCATGCCCCGGCAGCCGCCTGATCCAGCCCGACGAAGCCCGCGCGGCTTCGCTCCGCGGCTGCCAGGCGGCTGTTTGCCAAACCGGTTCGGCCCCGCCGACGTGGCGCGCCACGCCTGCGCCGGCCCCGCCAACCGCTGAATGACTGGCCCGAGATGAATCGTTATCCGCTTTGGAAATACCTCGTGATCCTGGTGGCCCTGGCCATCGGCATCATCTACACCTTGCCGAACTTCTTCGGCGAGGCGCCTGCCGTGCAGGTGTCCTCGGGCAAGGCCACGGTCAAGGTCGACCTGTCGATGCAGAAGCAGGTCGAAGAGATCCTGGCGCAGAACCAGCTGCAGCCCGACGGCGTCTTCTTCGACATCTCCGGCCAGTCGGGCTCGGTCAAGGCGCGCTTCCGCACCACCGACGAGCAGCTCAAGGCCAAGGACGTGCTGTCGCGCACGCTGAACCCGGACGCGGCCGATCCCGCCTACGTGGTCGCGCTGAACCTGCTGTCGGGCTCGCCGCGCTGGCTGACCTCGCTGCACGCGCTGCCGATGTACCTGGGCCTGGACCTGCGCGGCGGCGTGCACTTCCTGCTGCAGGTCGACATGAAGGGTGCCGTCGACAAGAAGCTCGACAGCCTGGCCGGCGACGCGCGCACCCTGCTGCGCGACAAGAACATCCGCCACGGCGGCATCGACCGCGACGGCGAGCGCCTGACGGTGCGCTTCAACAACGCCGACGACGCCAGCCGCGCGCGCGCGCTGCTGGCCGACAACCTGCGCGAAGTGGCCTTCGCCATGGACGGCAACAACATCGTCGGCACCTTCACCGAGGCCGCCCGCCGGGCCGTGCAGGACGCCGCGGTCAAGCAGAACATCACCACGCTGCATAACCGCGTCAACGAGCTCGGCGTGGCCGAGCCGGTGATCCAGCAGCAAGGCGCCGACCGCATCGTGGTGCAGCTGCCGGGTGTGCAGGACACCGCCAAGGCCAAGGACATCATCGGCCGCACCGCCACGCTGGAAGCGCGCCTGGTCGACAACGACGCGCCGCGCAGCCCGCGCCCGGGCGACCCGGTCCCGTTCGGCAGCGAGCTGTTCACGCAAGGCAACGGCGCCCCGGTGGTGCTGAAGAAGCAGGTCATCTTCACCGGCGACCGCATCGAAAGCGCCTCGGCCGGCTTCGACCAGAACCAGCAGCCTTCGGTCAACATCAAGCTCGACGCCCAGGGCGGCCGCGTGCTGCGCGATGTCTCGCGCGAGAACCTGAAGAAGCCGATGGCGATCGTGCTGTTCGAGAAGGGCAAGGGCGAAGTGCTGACGGTGGCGACGATCCAGTCCGAACTGGGCTCGAGCTTCCAGATCACCGGCTCCTACTCCACCGAAGCCGCCAACGACCTGGCCCTGCTGCTGCGCGCCGGCTCGCTGGCCGCGCCGATGGAGATCATCGAAGAGCGCACCATCGGCCCGTCGCTGGGTGCCGACAACATCGAGAAGGGCTTCGACTCCGTTGCCTATGGCTTTGCCGCCATCGGCGTGTTCATGATCCTGTACTACATGCTGTTCGGCGTGTTCTCGGTGGTCGCGCTGGGCGTGAACCTGCTGCTGCTGATCGCGGTGCTGTCGATGCTGCAGGCCACGCTGACGCTGCCGGGCATCGCCGCCATCGCGCTGGTGCTGGGCATGGCCATCGACGCCAACGTGCTGATCAACGAGCGCATCCGCGAGGAACTGCGCGCCGGCGCGTCGCCGCAGATGGCGATCGCGGTCGGTTTCGAGCGCGCCTGGGCCACCATCCTGGACTCCAACGTGACCACGCTGATCGCCGGCCTGGCGCTGCTGGCGTTCGGTTCGGGCCCGGTGCGCGGCTTTGCCGTGGTGCACTGCCTGGGCATCCTGACCTCGATGTTCTCGGCGGTGTTCTTCAACCGCGGCCTGGTCAACCTCTGGTACGGCCGCAAGAAGAAGCTGCAGAGCGTGGCCATCGGCCAGATCTGGAAGCCCGGCAATACCACCGACACGCCGGTCGCCAAGTAAGCGGCCCGCGGCACAACACGTAGTACAGAACAGGATTCAACATGGAATTCTTCCGCATCCGGCGCGACATTCCGTTCATGAAGCACGCGTTGATCTTCAACGTGATCTCCTTCCTGACGTTTGCCGCGGCCGTATTCTTCCTCTGGCAAAAGGGCCTGCACCTGTCGATCGAATTCACCGGCGGCACGGTGATGGAGGTCAGCTACCAGCAGGCGGCCGACCTGGAAAAGATCCGCGGCCAGGTGGGCAAGCTTGGCTATACCGACGTGCAAGTGCAGAACTTCGGCACCTCGCGCGACGTGATGATCCGCCTGCCGCTGCAAAAGGGCGCGGACGGCAAGCCCGTGACGTCCGCCCAGCAGAGCGAGCAGGTGATGGGCGCGCTCACCGCGGCGTCGCCTGACGTCAAGCTGCAGCGCGTCGAGTTCGTCGGCCCGCAGGTGGGCAAGGAGCTGGCCACCGACGGCCTGCTGGCGCTGCTGTGCGTGGTGGCCGGCATCGTGATCTACCTGTCGTTCCGCTTCGAGTGGAAGTTCGCGGTGGCGGGCATCATCGCCAACCTGCACGACATCGTCATCATCCTGGGCTTCTTCGCCTTCTTCCAGTGGGAGTTCTCGCTGTCGGTGCTGGCGGCGATCCTGGCCGTGCTGGGCTACTCGGTGAACGAATCGGTGGTGATCTTCGACCGGATTCGCGAAGCCTTCCGCAAGTACCGCAAGATGACCACCCACGAGGTCATCGACCACGCCATCACCAGCACCATGTCGCGCACCATCATCACCCACGGCTCGACCGAAATGATGGTGCTGTCGATGTTCTTCTTCGGCGGCCCGACGCTGCACTACTTCGCGCTGGCGCTGACGGTGGGCATCCTGTTCGGCATCTACTCGTCGGTGTTCGTCGCCGCGGCGCTGGCGATGTGGCTGGGCGTGAAGCGCGAGGACCTGGTCAAGGGCGAGAAGAAGGGCGAGTCGACCGACCGCAACGACCCCAACTACGGCGCGCAGGCCTGAGCCCTGCCCGGCCGGAAAAAAAGAACGGCGCCCCGCGGGGCGCCGTTTTTCATGGCTTGGCCAGCAACATTCAGGCCGGCATCGAGAAGCGCTCGATCCATGCGGCCAGGCGGTCGGAAGCGAAGCCCTCGCTGCGCGGGGCGGCCCGGCAGACGATGGTGTCGCCGTCGCGGACGAACTTCAGCGCGCCGCCCGCTTCTTCCAGCCACAGCAGGCTGGCCAGCCAGGCGGCATGCTGGGCCGACACCGTCGTGCCCACGGGCTGGGCCAGGAACTCGGCCAGCGCGGCCGGCTGGGTCCAGACCACCGTATCGCCGTCGCGGCGCACCACCTCGCTGCCGAGCGCGTCGGCAACCACGGCGGCGGCATCGGCAGCGCCCCGGCCCGCATTGGCGCTGCGCAGCCCGGCCAGGCGTGTGCCCACGGCATGGCCGAAGCTACCGCTGCGCTCGGCTTCGGCGCGAACCAGGTCGGCATAGTCCATGCGCTGCCAGTCCGGCTCGGCGTTGCGGGCCCCCGCCAGGTCGACCGCCGCCAGGTAAGTCTCCACCGGCTGGAAATGGCCCGGGCCAATCAGGCTCGCGCACAGCGCGTGCAGCATGCCGATGCGGGTTGCCACGGTCTGGGTCTGCAGCACCGCCAGCTTCTCGCGCACCAGTTGGTCCCGCTCCTTGCGCAGGCCGGACATTTCCAGCGCCTGCTTGAGTTCCATGCGCAGCGCGGTGATATCCCACGGCTTCTTGATATAGCGGTGGATCTGCCCCTGGTTCACCGCCTCGACGGTCTGGTCGAGTTCCGAGTACGCGGTGGTCAGGATGCGCACGATATGCGGGTAGCGCTCGCGTGCATAGCGCAGCAGTTCGTTGCCGTACTCGCCCGGCATGCGCTGGTCCGAGACCAGCACGGCCAGGCTGTCGGCGTGAGCGTCCAGCAGCGTCTTGCCCTCCTCCACCGAACCGCCAGTCACCACCGGCGCCAGCGCGCCGATGGCCCGCTGGAAGTATTTGACGGCGGTCGCCTCGTCATCGACGAACAGAATCGCCGGGGGTGGTGCCTGGGTGGCAATCGGTTCGCTCATCGGTCACTCCTAATCATTCGATTCCTGAAATTTGGAAAGTCCAGCGTCACTGTGGTCCCGGCACCGGGAGCGGAGGCGATCCGGATGCCGCCGCCGAAGGACTGCATGACGCGGTTGCAGAAAATCATGCCGAGGCCACTGCCGCCAGCGCTGGCGTGGGTAGTGACCGGATCGACCAGCAGCCGCCCCATCACCTCTGGCGGGATGCCGGGGCCGTTGTCGCAGATGCGGATTTCCTGGTTGGGCTGGGTTGTCACCACGAAGCGCAGGGACGGCTGGTCCACGCCCGCGAGCGCGCGCAGCGCGTTGCTCATCACCGACGACAGCACCAGCGCCACGCAGTTGGGCAGCGTCTGCACGGGGAAATCGCCCTGCATGTCGACGTCGACCCACTGGCGCTGCCCGCCGGAGAACGGATACGTATCCAGCAGCGACGCCACCAGCGCGCCCGCACTGACCTCGGTGCCGGCGTCGGCCGCCGGCGTCTTGCTGACTCCCGCGCTGTTGCGCACCGACTCCAGGAACGACGACAGCACCGCCAGGCAATACTGCGCGTTGTCGTACATGGCGCCCGCGGCCTGCCCGATCTCGCCTTGCCGCTGCTCGCTGTAGTCGGCCTGGACGCGGCTTTCGATGCCGCGCGCGAAGTTGGCAATGGCGGCCAGCGGCGTGTTCAGTTCATGCGCCAGGAAGGCCAGGGTTTCGTCGATCGCCATCAGGCGGTGCTGGCGCAACGCGCGCTCCAGGTGGCGCTCGCCGGCCAGGTGCAGCACCTGGCGCACGTCGCCGACACTCAGGGGCTTTTCCAGGATGCGGAAGACTTCGCCGCTGTTGACCGTTTGCAACAGCATGTCCTTGTCGGCGTAGGCCGTCACCAGGATGCGCACGATCTGCGGATAGGCCTGGGCGACCTCGCGCAGCAGGTCGCCCCCGTCGCGGCCGGGCATGCGGAAATCGGTGACCAGGATCGCGATCCGCCCGCCCTCTGCGCGCAGTGTCGCCATCGCCTCGTCGGCGCCGGCGGCAAGCAGGACCTCATACTCGCTGCCGACCGCGCGCGCAAAGTACTTGCGCGCCATGTCTTCGTCGTCGACATAGAGGACGACATTGGGCCGGGCTTGCTGGAGTTCGCTCATGCGACTTACTCCGCGCGAGGCAGGTCGAAGCTGAACGCAGCCCACTGGCCGAGCTCGCTTTCGGCAAACAGCTGGCCGCCGTGGCGCTCGATCACGGCATAGCTGATCGACAGCCCCAGGCCCAGGCCCTGCCCGACTTCACGGGTGGTGAAGAACGGCTCGAACACCCGCGCCAGGTGCTCCGGCGCGATGCCGGGCCCGTTGTCGCGCACGGTCACGTGCAATCGGCCTTCGGCCCAGCGCACCGTGGTATGGATCGCGGGGGCGGTGGTGCCGGCCTTGCGCATTGCCAGCGCCGCATTGGAGAACAGGTTGATCAGCACGCCGATGATGGCGGCTTCGTCGCCCAGCACCAGCGTATCCGCAGGCAACTCGCGCGTGACCTTGACGCCGCGCAATTCATGCGCGGTGAGGCGGATCGAGGAATCCAGCGCCTTTTCGAACATGAACGGCGTGCCTTCCACCTCCGCGCCCGGCTTGCGGTAGGCGAAGGTCTTCAGGTCGGAGACGATATGCTGGATGCGCTGCATCCCCTGCTTGGCATCCACCAGGCATTCGGTCACCGACTCGCTTTCCTTGGCCTGGGGCTCTTCCATCGCCACCTCGATCGCCATCAGGCAGAAGTTCACCGGATTGTTGACCTCATGCAACAGACCTGCGGCCAGGGTACCGATCGCAGCCATTTTTTCCTGCTGCAGCATCTGGCCCTTGATGTCGACCAGCTTGCGGTTGATGACCTCGAGCTCGGCGTTCTTCTCGGCCACCTCCGCCTTCAGGCGGAACAGCATAAAGCGCGCGCGCTCGTTGAAATAGGTGTAGACCGCGCTGGCGGCGGCGGCAAACAACAGGAACAGCGAATTGACGATAAAGGTGCCGAGCGGCTCGATGCCGCCGGGGTGAAACAGGCAGGCGAGCACATACAGCAGGTAGGAAAGCACGCCGAACACCAGGTTCTGCCACAGCCCGAACGGCAGCGCGATGCCTGATGCGAAGATGGCCAGGTTCAGCCCGACGTAGTACGGCGAATGCACCCCTTCGGTCTGCGAGATCATCCAGGCGATCATGATCTGCGGCAACAACAGCCAGGTGAGCGTCAGCCAGGGCGCGAAGCGGCGGCCGGCGGCACTGTACAGGACCACCACGACGCCGGCGATCAGCATCGACACCACTACGCGTGCCACCGCAAAGGGAAACTGCTGCTGCGGATACTGTCCGTAGTCGAGCCCGACGCCGAGCAGGACCAGCACGATCGCGGTATAGGCGCCGCCGCGGCTGAAGGCCAGACGGAAGTCGACCAGTTCGGACTGGTAGCCGGCGTAGAGTTGGTTGGTGCTCATGGCGTGACCCGCGAGGACAGCCTCAGTCAATGGTGGCTTCCGCGAATACGTTGACCCCGGTGCTGTCGACGTAGACGCGGTGCGAATGCGAGTGTTCGGGCAGCAGTTGCGCCATGCCCGCATCGTCGCGATAGATCAGGTACCACTCGAGCAGGTGCTCCATGCCGAATTTCTCCGGATTGTCGGCATGGACGTTGGTCACCAGGATCTGGCCGCCGGGGCGCGAGCGCGAGGCAAAGTACGACAGCAGCCGGGCGCAGACCTTGTCCGAAAGGTAGTCGAACAGGCCGGCGCAATAGACCGCGTCGAACTCGCGCGCGGCGGCATCGTCCGGCGAGATGCGCCGCTTGAGCAGTTCGTGCACCGACTGGTGCACCATCTCGACGGCAAACTTGTTGCCGACGCTGCTGGCCGAGCGCTCGATCGACTTGTGCGTGTATTCCAGCGTCTCTTCGCTGAAATCGACCAGCTGGAACGACAGCAGCTCCGGGTTCGGGTATTCGCGCACGAAGCGCTGGATTTCGAAGGCCGGGCCGCATCCGACATTGAGCACGCGGAACGGCCGCCCGGCGGCGCGCGCGCGTTCGGCCTGGCGCGTGAGGAAATCGATCAGCAGGTCGATGCGATTGCGGTGCGCGGTTGCCACCGCCGCCTTCAGGAAGGCGGTATTGACGATCTGGAAGTAGGTGGTCGGGCCTTGTTGCGGATCGCCCAGGATCTGGTTCACCATTTCGTAGTCGCCGGCATAGCCGAGCGGCTTGGTGAAGGTGCGGTAGACGAACGGCGCGCGCAGCAGCAAGGGATGCAGCGCCGACTGCGCGTAGGTGCGGTGCACCGGGGCGATTTCGGCGTCCACGCGCTGGGCCTCGCCCTCGAGCCAGTCCAGGTAGGTCTTGGTCTTGGCCATGATCGGCGTGGCCAGCTCGTAGAAGACGTCCTCGCGCAGCTTGCCTTCGGTCTTGGGCAGCGACTCGGTCAGGTCGACCTGCTCGACCCAGCGCGACACTTCGGACAGGAAGGCGCGCATCTCGTTGACCACGATCTGGTAGTCGCGCCGGATGTTGAAACGCGTGTCCCAATCCTGCACGAACAGCTCGGCTTCGCGCGCGACCGACTTGGGCTCGTTGTTGAGATCGGACAGCTCGCGCCACTCGTCGATCAGCGTCAGCGAAACCACCGCGGTCAGGCCGGTGTTCACCAGGCTCATCACCACGGCCTTGCCGAGATAGGCATTCTTGGCGCCCATGCGGACGCTGAGCTCGCTCAGCACCTCGCTGACCTGCACGATCGAATACGGGTTGTAGATTTCCATCACCAGAGATTTCCTCTGGAGATTGATGATCGTGCCCCGCACCTGCTCGCCCTGCGAGTTGCGGAAACTAACTACCGGATCGATTTGCGTTTTGGAGTACACGGTATAGCGCCAGGGAAAACCGGGAAACGCTGCGGGCCATACAGCCAGGGCAGAACGGCCGGGTACAGCATGAGGGGCGAGGGGGTCGCGGGAACGGCTACCGGTATCGGGACATGCAGCGAATGCTCATAGTGATGCGCTCTGGCCAGTTGCGGGCATGGCTGCCCCCCGCCGTGGCAGGAGTCGCAATACCCCGGATCATGGTGGATTGCCGCGGGCCATTGTACTGTGCCCGTCGCAACTCGCACAACAAAGTGCCGTGGCGGCCCCCCCGCATGGTGCAATACAACAAAAAAAGGCCGGCATGAGCCGGCCTTGACTACGGTCTTGCCCGCCGCAGCGGGCCGCGCGCTCAGTCTGCGCGCACGCCTTCCACCTGGATGGCAAGCTTGACCTCGGGCTTGAAGCCCATCTTGACGCCATAGTCCAGGCCGAAATCGGCCCGGTTGAAATGACCCACGGCGTCGGCGCCGCAGGCTTCGCGCTTGAGCATCGGGTGCTGGATGCACTTGAATTCGCGGATTTCCAGCTTGACCGGCTTGGATACGCCGCGCAGCGTCAGCACGCCGTCGACCTCGGTCGGCACGTCGCCCTTGAACTTGGAGAACTTGCCCTTGTAGGTGGCCTCGGGGAAGGCTTGCACGTCGAACATGTCAGGGCCCTTGGCGTGCTGGTTCAGCTTGGCATTGCCGAAATCGATCGAAGCCGGGTCGATGTTGACCTCGACCGAGCCCGCCTTGGCGGCGCGGTCCAGCGTCACCACGCCGCTGGACTTGTCGAACTTGCCGCGCCAGGTCGACAGGCCGCCCAGGTGGTCGGCCTCGAAGCTGGGATAGGTATGGGTCGGATCGAGGTTGTACGTCACGGTGTTGGCCGAAGCCACGCCGAAGGCGGCGGTTGCGGAAACGGCCGCGACGGCGGCAACGAGGGAACGCAGTTTCATGGTGTCTCCCGACAAATCAGGGTTGGGATGGAGCGGTTCAGGTAAGTCCTGGGGTACGTCAGCGGAATGCCGGCCTTACTTCTTGGCCAGCACGATACGGAATTTGATCTGGACGTCGTCGGCGACCACGGAGGTGTCCTTCCATTCGCCGTCGCCGATATTGAACGCGGTGCGCTTGATCGGCAGCGCGCCCTCGAACACCTGCGCGCCGCCCTCCTGGCGGTAGGTGGCGGGCACCACCACGTCCACGGTCTTGCCCTTGATGGTCAGCTTGCCGGCCACATCGTACTTGCCCGGCGTGCCGTTCTTGATGCTGGTCGACTGGAACACCGCCTTGGGGTACCTGGCGGCGTCGAACCAGTCCTTGCCCTTCACTTCCTTGGTGGTCTCGGCATCGCCGATCTCGAAGCTGGCCACGTCGATCTCGATCTTGGCTGTCGATGTCGCCAGCTTGGCGGGGTCGAAGCTGACGTTGGCGTCGAACTTCTTGAACTTGCCTTCCATCGGCACGCCGATCTGGCGCGCCACCGCGGTCACCGAACTCTTGGCGGCGTCGACCTGGGCCCAGGCCAGGTTGGCGGCGATGCCGGTGGCGGCCAGCACGGCAACCAGGGTGGCACGGAGAGTGGCCGAGCCGCGGCGGGAATTGCGTTTCATCTGGGAAAACTCCTGTCAGGGACGGCGCAGCCGCGCCGCGGAACGAAAATGATTGGCGCGCGAGGTTCAGCGCAGGAACGGCAGCATCCGGCCCAGCGTGCCGTCGCGGTCGACAAACTGGTGCTTCACCGCCGCCGCCGCATGGACAACGACCACCGCGGCCATCAGGTAGTTCAGCCAGATATGGGTGAACTTCAGCACTTCCTTCAGCGCATCGCTTTTCTCGATCAGCGCCGGCATCTTCCACAGGCCCAGGTAGACCACCGGCACGCCCGCGGCCGAGCTGTACAGGTAGCCGCTGATCGGCACGATCACGATCAGCAGGTACAGCAGATGATGGGCGCCGGCCGCCGCCCTGGCCTGCCACGCCGGGGTGCCGGGCGCGACCGGCGGCGCGGCGTGGGTGGCGCGCCACAGCACGCGCAGCACGGCGATGGCGAAGATCGTCACGCCCAGCCACTTGTGCCAGGAGTACAGCTTGAGCTTGGTCGGCGTCAGCCCGGGAATGCCGGTCATGTACAGGCCCAGCCCGAATGCGGCGAATATGGCCAGCGCCACCAGCCAGTGCAGGGCAATCGCGGTGGCACCGTAGCCGGCGGGGGCAGTGGCGGTAGAACGCATCGGATTCCTCTCGCCCGCGGCACGGGCGTTTCACAATTTTGGGGAAGGCATCGGCGCGGTCCCACCGCCGTGCGCTTACGATTCTCGCATTATTGCGGTCGGATGTGCGCCAGTGAAGGACAGTCCTTCATTAAGTTATTCAAATGCTTTGAAGCGACATTCCGGCGCAGGCGTCACAACGGCACGGCAGGCGCACGCGCAGCCTGTCGGAAAAGCAAAAAGCCATCCCGCGGGATGGCTTTCGGTTTGCGCCGCCCCATTTTTAGGGGCGCGAAGTGGCGTCAGATGCGCTCGGCAAGCACCACGGCCTTGCCGATATAGCTGGCGGGCGTCATCTCCAGCAGCAGCTTCTTGGCGTCGTCGGGGATCGCCAGGCCGTTGATGAAGGTTTGCAGCGCTTCGCGCGAGATGCCCTTGCCGCGGGTCAGCTCCTTGAGCTGCTCGTACGGGTTGGGCACGCCGAAACGGCGCATCACGGTCTGCACCGGCTCGGCCAGCACTTCCCAGCAATTGTCGAGGTCTTCGTCCAGCCGCTCCGGGTTGGTCTCGAGCTTGCCCAGGCCGCGCAGGCAGGCCTCGTAGGCCAGCAGGCTGTAGCCGAAGGCCACGCCGATATTGCGCAGCACGGTGGAGTCGGTCAGGTCGCGCTGCCAGCGCGACACCGGCAGCTTCTCGGACAGGTGGCGCAGCACCGCGTTGGCCAGGCCGAGGTTGCCCTCCGAGTTCTCGAAATCGATCGGGTTGACCTTGTGCGGCATGGTCGACGAGCCGATTTCGCCGGCCTTGGTCTTCTGCTTGAAGTAGCCCAGCGAGATATAGCCCCAGACGTCGCGGTTCAGGTCGAGCAGGATGGTGTTGGCGCGGGCGATCGCATCGAACAGCTCGGCCATGTAGTCGTGCGGCTCGATCTGGATGGTGTACGGGTTGAAGGTCAGGCCCAGGCGGGTTTCGATGACCTGCTTCGAAAACGCCTCCCAGTCGAAGGTGGGGTAGGCCGACAGGTGGGCGTTGTAGTTGCCCACGGCGCCGTTCATCTTGCCCAGCAGCTCGACCTGCTCGATGCGCTGGATCGCGCGCGCCAGGCGCGCGGCGACGTTGGCCATTTCCTTGCCGAGCGTGGTCGGGCTGGCCGGCTGGCCATGCGTGCGCGACAGCATCGGCTGGGCGGCATTGAGCCTGGCCAGCTCGACCAGGCGCGCGTGCACGCGCTTCAGCGCCGGCACCACCACGCCCTCGCGCGCGCCCTTGAGCATCATGCCGTGCGAGGTGTTGTTGATGTCTTCGGAGGTGCAGGCGAAGTGGATGAACTCGCTGGCGGCTTCCAGTTCGGCGTTGCCCTTGACCTGCTCCTTGAGCCAGTACTCGACCGCCTTCACGTCATGGTTGGTGACCGCCTCGATTTCCTTGATGCGGGCGGCATCGGCCTCGCTGAACTTGTCGACCAGCGCCAGCAGCGCGGCCTCGGACGCGGCCGAGAACTTCGGCATGTCGGGCAGGCCGGCCTGCGCCAGCGCGGTCAGCCAGTGCACCTCGACCTTGACGCGGTTGCGCATGAAGGCCGCCTCGGACAGCCATTCGCGCAACGCATCGGCCTTGGCGGCGTAACGGCCATCGATCGGGGACAGGGCGGTGAGCGGCGAAAGCGAGGAGGAGGTCATGCTGGAAACCGGGAAAGGGAGGAAATAAAGAAGAAGGCGGCGAACAAGTGGCGCCACGGGGGCTGGCGGGCACGGACGGGCGATGCGCCCGTCACGCCGCATCGGCGGGCGGCCGGCGCTGCGCAACGCGCGATTTTACCACCCCTGCCCCTGCTCCGGGCGGCGGCAAAGCGCGGCCGCGGGGCATCGGTGCGCGAACCCGCATTCGCCATGCGCCGCGGGTATACTCGCGCACGCCGTTCCAGTAGCCTGTTATGAAGTGCATCGGGCAAGCCATCGCTGCCTCCCCGCCGCCGCTGCCGCCGAGCGACGATGCACTTCATAACAAGCTCAAGGGGAGAACATGAAGCTGTATGCATCCCAGACCAGCCC
Source organism: Cupriavidus sp. SS-3 (assembly GCF_035818815.1). Lineage (NCBI taxonomy): Bacteria > Pseudomonadati > Pseudomonadota > Betaproteobacteria > Burkholderiales > Burkholderiaceae > Cupriavidus > Cupriavidus sp. SS-3. The sequence continues at coordinate 2,745 of NZ_JAYLVT010000002.1, read as the reverse complement.
GTACGCGCGCAAGGTGCGCGTGGTGATGGCGGAGAAGAAGATCGAGTGCCAGCTGATCGAAGAGGACGTCTGGTCGCCTGAAACCCGGATCGGGCAGTACAACCCGCTGGGCAAGGTGCCGTGCCTGGTGATGGAAGATGGCGGCGCGATCTTCGACTCGCGCGTGATCGTCGAGTATGTCGACACGCTGACGCCGGTCAGCCGGCTGATCCCGCAGGGCGGGCGCGAGCGCCTGGAAGTGCGTTGCTGGGAAGCGCTGGCCGACGGCCTGCTCGACGCCGCGCTGCTGGTGCGCCTGGAGGCTACCCAGCGCGAGCCGCACGAGCGCAGCGAGCGCTGGGTGCAGCGCCAGCGCGGCAAGATCGACGCGGCGCTGGTGGCCATGGCGCACGGCCTGGCCGACCGCCCCTTCTGCACCGGCACGCATTACTCGCTGGCCGACGTGGCGGTGGGCTGCGCGCTGTCCTACCTGGACTTCCGCTTCCCGGACATTGCCTGGCGCGAACGCCATCCGAACCTGGCGGCGCTGGAAGAAAAGCTGTCGAAGCGCCAGTCGTTCATCGATACCGAGCCGCCGCGCGGCTGATGGCCTGTCTCGTGACGAAAACACCCGCCTGGCGCGGGTGTTTTTGTCTGTGGCGCAGGCTTACTGGATGATCCCGCCGCCCAGGCAGATATCCCCGTCATACAGCACCGCCGACTGGCCGGGCGTGACCGCCCATTGCGGCTCGGCAAACGCCAGCGTCAGCGCATCGGCGTCGACCGCCTGCACCGCGCAGGCGGCATCGCTCTGGCGATAGCGGGTCTTGGCCGCCATCGCCGCGCCCGCGGCGGGCGGCTCGCCGGCCACCCAGGACAGGTCCGACGCGGTCAGCACCGGCGTCAGCAGCCACGGATGGTCGTGGCCCTGCACCACGTAAAGCGTGTTGTTGGCCATGTCCTTGCGCGCGACATACCAGGCGTCGCCGTTGCCGTCGCGGCTGCCGCCCAGTCCGATGCCCTTGCGCTGCCCCAGCGTGTAGAACGCCAGGCCGATATGCTCGCCGACCACCTTGCCCTCGGGCGTCTTCATCGGCCCCGGTTTGGTGGGCAGGTAGCGGTTCAGGAAGTCGCGGAACGGACGTTCGCCGATAAAGCAGATGCCGGTCGAATCCTTTTTCTTCGCGTTCGGCAGGCCGATTTCGGCGGCGATCTCGCGCACGCGCGTTTTCGGGATCTCGCCCAGCGGGAACAGCGTGCGCGACAGCTGCGCCTGGTTCAGCCGGTGCAGGAAGTAGCTCTGGTCCTTGGTATGGTCGAGCGCCTTGAGCAGCTCGAAGCGGCCGGCCGGGTTCTGGCGCACGCGCGCATAGTGGCCGGTGGCGATGGTTTCCGCGCCCAGCGACATGGCATGGTCCAGGAACGCCTTGAACTTGATCTCGGCATTGCACAGCACATCCGGGTTGGGCGTGCGGCCGGCCGAGTATTCGCGCAGGAAGTCGGCGAAGACACGGTCCTTGTATTCGGCGGCGAAGTTGACCGCCTCCACGTCGACGCCGATCAGGTCGGCCACCGAGACCACATCGAGCCAGTCCTGGCGCGTGGAGCAGTATTCGCTGTCATCATCGTCTTCCCAGTTCTTCATGAACAGGCCGATGACCTCGTAGCCCTGCTGCTTGAGCAGCCACGCCGTGACCGACGAATCGACCCCGCCGGACATCCCCACCACGACACGCTTGGCGGCACCGCTCACGACTGCGCCCCCGCTTGCAGCACCGACGGGTGCGTGTACAGCGCGTCCAGCGCAAAGCGCTTGCCGGCCAGGTAGTCGTCCACGCACGCCATCACCAGCGGCGAACGATGCCGCTCCGGGCACGCGCGCAGTTCGTCGGCACCCATCCACACGGTGCGCACGATGCCGGTGTCGAGCTGGCGACCGGCGTCGAGCGAGCCCAGGTCGCCGGTAAAGGCGAAGCGCACGTAGGTCACGTCGCCGCCGGTGCGCGACGACAGCGAACGCCCCATGTAGCAGCCCAGCAGCGCGCGCGGCTCGAAGGTGTGGGCGGTTTCTTCCAGGGTTTCGCGGATCACGGCGCGGATCAGGCTTTCGCCCGGATCCAGGTGCCCCGCGGGCTGGTTCAGGCGCAGCCCGTCGGCGGTTTCCTCTTCCACCAGCAGGAACCGGCCGCCGCGTTCGATCACGGCGGCAACGGTCACGCTGGCATTCCAGTCACTTGACATGATGCTCAATTTTTAGGCAATCCCGCATTCTACCGGTTGCGGGCCCATCGTGCAGCGCCGCGGGAGCCACCGGCGCCCCGCGTTCCAGGCCCGGCAAAACCCGACCGGCCGGTCACCATTGCAAGTCAGATTCCTGTAAGCTGCGGAAAAATTGTGCGCTGCGGCTTAACCCGATCCGGCAGCGCGCACGGGCCAGACGTCGGTCCGTCCAACCAGACAAGACGCCAGCTAAAGGAGAAATTGACGATGTACATCGGCATCCCGCAGGAGACGCGGGCCGGCGAGACTCGCGTCGCCGCCACCCCGGAGACCGTCAAGAAATACGTCGCCCAGGGCCACAAGGTGGTGATCCAGGCCGGCGCCGGCCTGGGCGCCAGCCAGCCCGACAGCGCGTATGAGGCGGTCGGCGCCACCATCGGCAGCGCCGCCGACGCGCTCGGCGCACAGATGGTGCTCAAGGTGCGCGCACCCGATGCCGCCGAACTGGCGCAGATGAAGCCCGGCGGGGTGCTGGTGGGCATGCTC